>CAMEIX010000007.1 GCA_945919075.1 uncultured Lachnospiraceae bacterium | reverse complement strand
TTTATAGCAGTATAGAAAAAACAGGCAGTTGTGGATAAAACTACGGAAACTCAAGGTCCGTTTTCTTGACTTTAGCTATCATGTATGCTAAATTTTCTTTAAGGAGTTTGGGGAGGTGCTTTATGGCTGATAAAAGCAAAAATAAAGAGATAGTCTTTGGTTTTTTGAAACAATTATCCTATGCTGCTACTATTCTTTTTCTTATTATTGCCTTTCTTTACATCGCCACCTGCTCCATACCGCTTTCCAATACCAGAAACAGCCAGACCGTTTATGCCTTTAATGACGGATGGCTTCGTATGACACCGACAGGTACGGAACCGGTGATTCTCCCTTCCACAATCGGAACCGACGAAGATTCTCTCACGATATATCATACCATTCCTGCCGCGGCGGAAAGAAATTATGATACCCTGTCCTTTAAAAGTCTGGGACAGTGTGTCCTTGTCAGTGTAAACGGCGAACTGCTCTATTCCTTAAATTCAGAGTGGGCTTTAGCACGAACGGTTCGTGTTCATGCCCCCTGTATTATCAATCTCCCTTCCACGGAGGAACCCTACAATCTGGAAATCACCTTTACCCATTTAAATACACAGATTTGTAAACTTCCCGAAGTAGGTGTAGGTACCTACTCCGGCATTTTTCGTACCATTTTAATCAATGAACTGGGAGTCCTCATTGGTTTTGCGATTGTTTGTGTTCTCCTCATCCTGTCTGTTTTGGTTGCCATTTATTTTGCCATTCGCAAGATTTTTGACCATCGGATTAACATCCTGGTTGTCCTTCTTCTGTGTGTCAATACCTGGGCTGTTACGTTTTCTCCCATCATGGCACTTTCCGGTATAAATCTGGAAAAAATGTTTGCCGTGTCCTATCTTGCTTTTATGATTATCCCTCTGTTAATCATGCGACTGGCCAGAGCAAGTCTTGATCGTAATAAAGCACTTGCCATTATGGAGTACATCATCTATGTAGAACTGATTGTTCAGGTGTTGAACCTGTTATTTGGTGTTAACCCTGTACATTATTTTATAAAGGTAACACATGGGGTGCTTCTGGCAACCCTTGTGATTTCCCTCATCATTTCCTGGAAAAAATGGTCAACTACCTATTCCCTACCCTATCGTTATCTGTACTATTCGATGTTGGTTCTGATAGTAATGGTATCTGCTGCAATCCTTGCCAACCGATTTATTTCCGGTGCTGTTTACCGCGTTTTATTTCTGATCGGAATGATTCTATTTACCTGCGGCGTATTCTTTATTATCCTGAGTTCAGTAAGTAAGATTCTTTTGGAAAATGAGAAACAGCTGCAGCATATATCTCTTTACAAACAGCTTGCCATGTATGACAGTCTGACAGGGCTTGGAAACCGTCGTCTCTTTGAGAAGACCTTAAAGGACATTGTTTCGGATACCAAGTCTCGTGATTCCATTTTGATTATGCTAGATTTGAATGGATTAAAATATACCAATGACACCTATGGACACCGCGCCGGTGACAACCTGATTATTGCCAGTGCCGACATCTTAGAAAAAACTTTTCAAAACTATGGAGAAATCTTCCGTATCGGCGGTGATGAATTTGCCGTTATCATAACCGATCTCACGATGGATTTTACCTCTTTGGATGCACTGCTGCAAAAAGAACTTGATCTTTACAATGAATCCGCTGTTTATCCCTTATCCATAGCCCGCGGGGCAAGCCGGCTTATTACAGAAGACGGAAAACCCTTATCCGCCAATGACTGGAAACAGGCGGCGGATCTCAATATGTACGCCAACAAGCGCTCCTGCCGCTCCGACTATCCTACCGAAGCGGAAGAACTCCGTGAAATCATTAACGGTGTCGTAGAAATCGTAGAGGCCAGAGACCCCTATACCGCACACCACTCCGGCCGTGTTGCCAGACTTTCCTGTCTGATTGCCGGGAAGTTAGGGTTATCCGACCGAACTGTGGAGGATATCCATTCTGCGGCAGAAATGCACGATATCGGTAAAATTGCCATCAGCGAATCCATCCTGTTAAAGCCCGGTCGTCTTACGGACTTAGAATACAATAATATGAAGCAGCACCCGGTAATCGGAGCCTCCATTGTAGCACATGCAGAATCCATGACGGAAATTGCCCAAATCATCCGCCACCACCATGAACGTTATGACGGAAAGGGATATCCGGATCGTCTTTCCGGGGAAGAGATTCCGATTGGTTCCCGTATCATCGCCATCGCGGATTCCATCGATGCCATGACATCCAAGCGCTGTTACAGGGATGCCCTTCCTATAGATATCTGTTTCGAAGAAATCAAAAAGAATTTAGGTATTATGTATGACCCAGCCATTGGTAAAATTGTAATGGATAACTGGGATGAAGTGACTGCCTTGTTAACGGATTGAGAGAAAGCTTGAAAGGAAAGAGAGGGGATCATTCCCCTCTCAAATATTTTGCATAAATATCCACATGATCATAGATGCATCTCCAGCTGCTGGTAGAACCGGCAGTTACGCACAGATATTTCCTTCCTTCTATATCTTCCGCCAGACTGGCTGCACAGTTTTTGGATTGTACTACATAACCGGTCTTCGCACAAAGCACTTCTCCGTGCGTATCCTTATCTTCAATTCTCCTTAAAAACCAATTGGAAAGCAGAATTCCTTCCGGATGTTCCTCCGTAGCAGAGGTGGTATACGTGTGTGCGGATAAAACACTTCTGCAAAGCGGATTATCATAGGCGGCTTTTAATATCACTGCCATATCATATACGGAGCAATAATGTTCCTTGTCGTACAGCCCTACGCAATTGGTAAAATGCGCCGTGTCGGAAAGTCCCAATTCCTCCAGTTTCTCATTCATCATGTCCACAAATGCCTCATGGGAACCCGCGGTATAAATGGCAAGTCCCAGTGCTGCATCCGCTCCGGAGGGTAAGATGGTTCCATAAAACAAATCCTGTATCGTTACTACTTCTCCTACCTCAAAACCCACATTACTGCAATCATTCGAAAAACTGTAATCCGTAATTCCAATCGTAATGGTGAAGGTATCCTCCAGATTCTCAATGTGTTCTGCCGCCACTAAAATGGTCAGTATTTTAGTCATGGATGCGGGACTGATTTTTGCATAAGGATCCTTCATGGCTATGATTTCTTCCTTCTCCAGATCAATCAAAATACCGTTCTCGCTAATCACCGTTTCGGGAAATCCACCCGTATTATCCGTTGCAGATGCCTGCAAAGGGGGCAGTTTCACATAATCTGCGGCTAGTACACTGTTAACCTGCAAAAAAGCATTTTCCAGTCCGGAGGTATCCGCTTTACTCCCCATTCCTTCCCCCGGTGTTTTCGTCTCTGTTACGGGGTCTAAAAGTTCTTCCTCTGTTTCCCCCGACTTGCTCTCGCTCGCCTCCGGCTTGTTTCTCATTTCTTCCTGTTTTGTCGGATTCGGAATATCCTTTGCCTTTTTAGGGGCGGAAAGCACCACAATCAGAACAATGATTCCCACCACCATCACCGGTAGGGCTAACAGGATGATTTTTCTTATTTTCTGCCTGCGTAATTTTTCCTGTCTGGCACGTTCTATCATAGCCCGTCTTCGGATACGTCGCTTTTCTTCCTCATAGGCTTCTCTGGTTTCCTGTTTCATTTATCTTCTTTCCTCGCTGTTTATCTTTTTTTCCCGCCCCTCTAACACATGATTCAGGCCTTCAAAGGTAGCCTTTCTTACATAGGCGGTCAGTTCTTCTATGGGATACGGTTCCTGTAGTGCAAGCCATTGGGCATAGGCTGACAATATAGCCGAAATATAAAACTCCGTATATACCCGCAGTTCCTTCTCTGAAAAATCACAACTTAACCTGTAATGCTCCATAAGCATGGAACATAATAAATCCTTGGTCCAGGCAAAGAAATAATTATATTCACAGTGCTTCATCACGAACCGGAAGAAATCCTGATTTTCCTTAACCGTACGATTCAAAACATCAAAGAGCTGGTCAATGTGGAAAGGATGTCTGGAAGAGTCTTCAAAGACCACTTCCTCCATTACTCTCTTTACTTTTTCTCTCGCATATTCTTTTACAATATCTTCCACTGTGTCAAAATGCAGGTAGAAGGTTTTTCTGTCAATATTTGCTTTCCTTGCAATCTCCGATATGGTAATACGATTTCCTGTCTTTTCCGTCTGCAAAGTCAAATAGGCCCTCGTAATGGCTTCCTTTGTCTTTTCAATTCTTTTATCCACGATATTTTCCCCATTTATATAGAATCTGTTGAATATTCTACATCCAACCCTTTTTGGCAATTGTATTAATTACCACATATAGTATAATACCCATGTGTGGAAGAAGTCAATTTCCAATGGTGCTTTTTTCCATTATTTTACTAAAGGAGTATTCCCATGAATTACGAAATATTTGCCGATGTTTCCATCGACATTGATAAGAAGTTTGCAGAAGAAAATCAGGTTCGTTATGTTCCCATGGAATATATGTTAGGAGAAGATTCCTTCCCCTGCACAGAACCCGAATCGGATGAAATGATGCACAACTATTATGAGAAACTCAGAAACAAAATCCCTACCCATACCAGCCAGATTGTGCCGAATCACTATGTAGAGATCTTCGAACCCTATATCCAAGAAGGAAAGTCCATCCTATATCTCTCCCTTTCCAGTGGTTTAAGCAACACCTATGAATCTGCTCTCATGGCAGTTCAGATGTTGCAGGAAGATTATGACAATGTCAATATCGAAGTAGTGGACAGTTTGGGTGCAACGGGTGGTATGGGTCTTTTGACAGAATCCGCGTGTGCCAATCGTGATGCCGGCATGAGTCTTACAGAAAATGCTGCCTGGCTTCGGGAAAAAGCATATTATGTCAATCTCTGGTTCAAGGTAGAGGACCTGATGTATTTAAGTCGCGGCGGCCGCATTTCCACTGCTACCGCAATTCTCGGTACGGCACTCAACTTAAACCCCATCCTTACCGTGGATTCTACCGGTCATTTACAGACCGTAGACAAAAAACGCGGAAACCGTCAGGCATTCCGCAATCTGATTGAAAGATTTGAAGAGAATTTTGACCCTGCTGTCAGCAACGTGGTCTATATCAGTTGTGCGGACTGCATGGAAGATGCTGCCACATTAAAAGAGATGGTTTTGGAATCGCATCCCGGTCTTACAATCCGAATCACCATGCTAAGCCCCATCATCGGTGCCCATACAGGTCCCGATATGATATCCCTTATCTACTATGGCACCACCAAATATCAGGGCTGATGCGTTGTCTGTTCTGTGCTGCTGCCCATTTTTTCCCATTCACGCCTGAAATATTTGGCCCGGTAACGATAGGGAGTGAGTCCGTTTTTCTTTTGAAAAACCTGAATAAAATGACTTTGTGACGAAAAGGACAGGTAATTTGCAATGTCCCCGATACTGTATTCGGAGTATTGCAGAAGATTCTTGGCCTTTTCGATTTTTAAATCCAGAATGTAATCGCTTAACGGTCTTCCCATTTCCTTCGAAAAAAGTTTGGACAGATAACTCTCGGACAGCTCCAGATAGTCCGCAAGTTCCTTCAGGGTAATCCTATAGTGTATATGCTTATATATGTAATCCAGACAAAGTACGATAGGTTTGGATAATACCTGGCTGTTTTTCACGATATTCATCTGCCTGCACATATCCAAGCACATGGTATCGTGCAGTTTGGAAACCTCTTCTATGGTCTTGCACTTATCCATTTTCAAAATATAAAAGTCACTCAGTCCATAGGCCTTTTCCTGCTCCATACCCGCATATACACAGTATCGGGTAATCATCGCCGCAGTCACCACAAAATGATAACGGATATTCTGCAGGGGATTTTCGGACAACTTCCCCATCCCTTCGGGATTCAGAAAAGTATTGGCATTACAGTTATTTTCCACGAATTCAATATCGCCGTTTACAATGGCATTATAAAAACTGACTTCACTTTCAATCTCACGATGCTTTTCCAATAATTCATGATCAAGAAATTCACTGCGGTACCAATCCTTTGTTAAATCCATCTTTTTCTCCCGGTTACTTATTTGGATGCGGTGGTGACTTCTGTGGAATAGAGATTCCCATAAACATCCTCAATCTCATAAAATAAAAGAACTTCTTCTCCCACGCCGTATTTCAGTGGTACAAATTCCGCATACAGTTCTCCGCCGTTAAGTTCCAGCCCGATGGGAAGAATTTCATCGTCCCCATCCTGATAGGTGACGGCTGCGAGCTGCACAATATCATCATCCGCAAATACATGCCCCTCATCGTATTCGTCGGTCTCAAAGTCGCAGAAATAATAACCTACGACTGCCCCGTCCGGATTGTCCTGATTGCTGTCCACACGAATATAGGCTTCCTCGCCATTCACATAGGCAAATACAAAGTTAATCTGATACCATTCCTCATCCTCGCGCGTATAAGACTGACAATAACTGGTGGGAATGTAATCGTTAATAAAAAGCCAGTACTGTGGCGGCGCCACTTTTATATAACCGTTGTCATCCAGTTCATACTGATTAGCCGACCCATACAGATAACGTAAATTCACTTCATCCAGATCCTGGGCCACGTACATCCTTACCGCTTTAACCAGTTCCCAGTCCTCCTCATCGAGTGCAATTGCCTGATAATCTCCCATACCGGTATACGCAAGTTCGTATTCTTCTCCGTGGGTTCCTCCATCGGAGTCCTCCTGCTCCACATACCAGTCACCGGCACAGGCCAGCATATCGTTATAAAACAGGAGTTTACTTGCAAAAAGATCGTAAAAATCTATGATAGCCTGATCATAATCCAGTTTTTCAAAAGACTCCCGTCCTAAACTGTAATAATCCGCATAATGATAGGGGGAATACACCGTAATACCATGCCCGTAGGAAATATCACTTTTCGTACGCACAACCGCATTGGTAACGGCATTTTGCAGGGGTGTGGAATATGGATTTTCATACTTTCCTGCCAGCGTACTGATATCTACCGCATCAGTTCCTTCGTAGATGCCGCAGTTTTCCCTGGCCTGCACAAAGGCTGCATAACCGTCACCGTCTTTTAAATCCTCATATACGGCTTTGATATAATCAATATATGCCTGATATACTTCATCTACCCGGTCCATACGGATAACCGACATAGATCCCTGGGACCCGATTTCGTCTAAAAACTCCACATAATCATCCAGGATTTTTTCGCAGTAGTCCTGCGTGCTTACCTCACTGTCAATAGCCAGATTAATCCAACTGGTATAATCGATTCCCGAACCGTAAATGCCGTATCCGTATACCACGCTTTCCGCAGCCACCACATAATCCACGTTATCCTTAATTGCCATGAAAAGTTCCAGGGAACACATTTCACAGGCATTAAAAATCAATGCATCAAAATGAATATCCGCATCCTTAATCGCCTGTCCGATTTCCACATCCGTCAGTTCCCCTTCAAAGAGTTCGTCCGAGCCGAACCCAATGGGCACACTCCCGCCATGATTCCACATAACCAGCACATATTCCCTGGCGGGATACTTTTCTTTTGCAAAGGATATGAAATCTGTCAGAGTGGAGGTTTCCACCATACTGACCTTTCCCAGATCTTCCAGTTCTACCAGACGGTTATCCCGGATTTCAAAACGCTGTACTCTGCCGCCCTTAATCTTACTGTTATGCCATATGCGGCTTCCGCCTGTCTGCACTACAATCTTGAAATCATCACTGCTTTTTGCAAGTAGCATTTCGTCAATATCCTGACTACCCAGACCACTCTCTGATTCCAGATTACTGCCAATCATATACACCATCACAGTCCGCTCTGCTTCATGATTTTCCGGCACTTCTACGATGGTCTCTTGGGATTTCTCCGCGCTCTCCACGTACTGATTACGATACTCTTCCTCGTCGTCATTTCCCTTTCCGATGAAGATTCCGACTCCGATACAGATTGCAGCCACAACCACCAGTATCAAAAGGAAGAAAAGCCACTTTAATCCGCCTTTCTTCTTGGGCTCCTGTAAAGTCTGTTGCATTGGTTGCTCATTTACCGGTGGTACCGGTTGTTGATACACCGGCGATTGCTGTACCGGTCTCATCACAGGAAGCGGCAGGCGTGCTCCACAGTTGGAACAGAATATTAAGTTATCCGGATTTTTCTGACCGCACTGATTACAAAACATAATTCTTCCTCAACTCTTCAAGATTCCTCATTTGCCGTTTACTCTCCCTTCTTCTCCTATGTCATAAAAGAAATTACTCTACGCGATACACATATATTTTGTAAGGGGAACTTTCTTCACGGAAAGTGCCCACTTCCTCCAACTGCAACTCCTCTTTATTGGAAATTCCCACTCTGGAAAAGATGTATTCTCCTCCCAGTTCCTTAAATGCCTGAACATCCATCCGAAGCATGGCGCTCTCCGTCTCCATAAACCGTGCCGGTGCATAACTTACCTCCTCTGAAAACAGGTAAGCCCTCGCTCCCCAGTTATCGTAATAGGATGCATAGGAATCGCTTTCCTCTAATGCAGGAGCAATTACTTTTCGAAATTTATCCTTGTAATCTGCGGAATAAATGTTCAGATAACCATCCAAAGTATGGATTTCATTGTACTCTAAAATTGCCGGGTGCATACCGTATGCTACGGCCCACTCCCCTTCGTAACCGATTTCTTCCTTAACCTTTGCAAACAGTTTTTCAGAATAAAATTCCTCGTAAGTCAGCCCGGTGGTTTCGTATTCCCTATCCAATACTTTATGAGCCGCATAAGAAAGATTTTTATGCAAATGATTGTACACTTCATCCTTCATGCAAAGAACCATGAATGCCATCAGAATAAGCCCGTACTGTATCCATTTTTTAGGAATCCGGCAAAGCACCATCAAAAAGGCCAGATACCACAGAAAGGGATTAAACCACAGCGTTCTGGAAAAATTAAATCCGGCCAGACTCGGCATAACCGCTTTCAGGAAATCATTAAAACCTTTTAAGGAATACAAAATGCAGACTGCGGCGTTAAATATTATTAATAAAATAATCTGGTTGTAGCGATCCTGTAACAGTTCTTTCCCACGCTTTTCTTTTAACAGTTTCCCATTATGTCCTACCAGATACAGCATGCATACCGGCAACACTATATAAGTATGCAGGGAACCACTGTGATACTGACCTTTTGCAAATGCCGACAGTCCCTCCTTTATGGCTTCCCCCAATGACAGATAGGTGGACACAAATGTGCTGCGGATATTTTCTTCCCTTTCAAAAAACATCACATAAAAAAGCCGCCATTCCATGATCAGATACCCTGCAAACAAGGTTCCGATTGCAAGAAGCATTCCGACCGGAAGCTTCTTCTTCCGAATCCAGTCTATGATTATAAAAAGGAATAAGTACCCACAAATAAAGATACCAAATACGGAAAAGTCCGCAAACAACGGATAGAAAAACAGAAACACATAATGTCGCGGCTTCGGGTTCTGATACAGTCCTGCCAAATTTGCCGTAAACAACGGCAAAGAAGCAAACCCTAAGGCTGCCGGCGGGTACACCGGCAGAATTCCATAGAGAAAACCGCAAAGCAGGATTATATTTTTATGATTCCGGTATTCGGTAAGGCACTTTTGTGCCAGACTTTTAAATCCCCAGACGGACAACAGAATTTTCAGATACCAGTTCACAATGACGGCTGTAAAAGCAGGCAGTACCATATAGAGTATACTGTATAACTTAAATTCTGACGGCAGATAATTTCGGGAAACGCCTCCCAATATAGGAACCGGTTCTCCTAAGAAAAACAAGCCATCGGCTCCCATCACCTTATATACCGCAACCCAACTGTCCAGAAAATCATGAATCTGCAAAATAATATCTTCGCCAAACAGGAGCAGATAGATAAGCGTTACCAGAAAGAATAATCCGATTACCAAACAAGCCCAGTTCTCTTTTATTCGTTTTCGAAACATAAAGCATTCTCCTGAATATCGTTTTTGCTTTTTTTCGGAATAAAACTCAAAAGCAGGAAACATATCAGTCCTACTATACTACAGACTATACCTGTATGCAAACCGGGGGTACAATAGGTAATTTCTATTTCATGAGTTCCTGCTTCCAGTTCCACACCCATTAAGCCTGTTCCAATTTTATGTACAGGTATCGCTATCCCATCAGCAGTTACCTTATACCCCTCAGAGTAGGGCAGGGCCAGATAAAGAACCCCATCCTGCTTCACATCAATGTGTCCGGAAACAGAGCCACCTTCCATTCCGTCTATCTGAAGTACCTCATCTTTTAACTCAGGCAATGCCTTCAGGAAGGCATCCTCATGAAAAGAATACAGGCTGTACTCCATCAGGCCCTCTTCTCCCATATCCGCACCGCTAAAAAAACGTAACAGAATGGTCTGCCCCTTTTTTACCTCTCCGATATGGGCAACAGATGCATTATCCGTATAGCAACTAAGTACCCGCAATTCTTCGTCCACATAAGCATTTATGGTACGGTATCTGTTATCCTTTGACCACATATATAAATCCATATCGGAATTTGCCACATATTGCACCGTAAACATAGGCGGAAGCAACATCGTAGAAGTATAATCATAGGTCTGTTCCTTCTTCCCGTTTACATCCATAAACAAGGTCGCATCGCCCTGATATTCCACATCTGCTTTTGTAAAAATATCTCCATACGCAGAATCCGAAAGAAATTTATGCATCAGCTCATTCTGATTTTCAAACGGATCCCGGTTCCCCTTCCAATCTAAGACATCTTTGGAAACCATATACCCGAAGCCCATCGGATTTTCCGCCTCATACAACTTCAAAATTTTTTCCGTAACATCCTGCACTACTTTGAAGTTTCCTGCTTCGCCCCCTGCTTCCCGGTATCCGCCATGCATACCCCATTCATTGGTCAGGACATAACGAACATTGAAAAGGAGCGCCGTAAGCGGCGTGGTTCCCCGGTAAGTGATTTCTGCCACCTCATAATTGGACAGGCCAAGACTTTGAAAAGCATCCAGTGCATTTCCGTTTAGTACCGAGGAATACCAGTCCGTTTCAGAAGCACTCATAAAACTTTCCCCGGATAATACCGTCTTTCGCTCTCCTGCCTTAGTGGTAATACCATCATAATAATCCCTATACTGTTCATAACCCGTCTCTTCCCTGAACGTAGAAGGAGAATACTTTGGTAATGCCGCATAAAAGCAATTTGCTGTGATCTCCACAATCCAGACTGCTGTAATACAGGTTCTAAATGCGGAAAGCCGAATACTGTTTTTAGAAAAGAGAACGGCAAAACTACAGTATAATACCATGCAAACTAACAGGCCGACATAGGATACCCCACTGTTTAATACCATTCCCACAGCCGTATAGATTCCCAAAAAAAGACATAGAAAGACTGTCCTCCTTGGGGACAACTGTTCCATAGTGCGGATGGTTTCCACACTCATTATGATTAACAAAAATACGAGGATAAATGCAAACCGGTTCCCCATCCCGTGAGGATAGGAAAAACCATGAAGTACATAACTGCATATTTTTAAATTGGTTGCAATTGTCAGAAATAAAATAACGATACCATATTTTACCCTTCTTTTCACGGGAATCTTCTTCTCAGAGAAGAACAGACACAATAAAAAGAGAACAATGCAGCCACAAAAATTATTGTAGGTATAGATGGATTTGCCAAGTCCGTCCAAATCAGACAGGGGATTGAATGTCCCAAAAAAGTTCCACAGATCACCTATTGCGGGAATAAGAGAAATGGAAAAGGAATCATCATAATTTCCTCTGCTAAGCACTGCATAAAAAGCCGGAATCAACACTACCGAGGCGATCAGTGCCGCAAGAACTGCCGCTCCCGCAAATTTCAGGAAACATTTCAGAAACTTCCCGTTAAAATCCTGCAACAGGAAATACAGAAAGCAGAAAAAACAAATATAGACTGCAAAATAGAAATTTGTAACCATGGTAAGGACTAACAGGATTACAAATGCCCGCCATTTTCCCTCCGTAACCAGTCTTTCTATAGCCAACGCCAATAGCGGTAACAGAATCAGTCCGTCCAGCCACATCAGGTTATGATTGTAGGCGAGAACAAAGCCTGACAGGCTAAATGCCAGTGAGGCTGCCAGTGACACCAGAAAATGCTTTCGGTTTGTTCCGTCCTGCCCCGCAAGGCACCCGGTATGCAAAAAGAAATGATAGGTTGTCACGCCGATACAGGCCATCTTAAGGACCGTAACCACCGTCATGGACAGTTCCAGCCCCTCCTCTCCCATGACTGCTAAAATCACGTTGAACGGGCTTAAACCGTAATAGAGCATATTGGCGCAAAAATCCACGCCCAGCCCCCTGTCCCACAAGATCAGGCTTCGTTGCGGGTCCTTTAACCAACGAAGCATTTCCCGAAACACTGCATAATACTGATTGTATGCGTCTCCATACAGAAAAGTAGCCTTACCAAAAGGAATTGCCTTCTGGAGATACAGAATCATTGTCATAAAGAGACAGGGAATTGCAAATGCCAGTATATATCCGATTGTTATTTTATGATTGCTCCTTTTGTCCATTTTACCCTCAGGATTCCTTTACTGCTTCGCCCGCAATACTTCTTCAATACGTTCCCGTACTTTTTTAACATCCAGAGGCTTTAAGATATAGCCCGCAGGATGTTTTTCCAGTACTTTTCCAACGCGTTCACCATCCGATACGCCGGTTAAGAAGATAACCGGAATATCCTTCGTCGCCTCTTCCTGCCGCAATCTCTCAAAGGTGGCATTCCCATTCATACCGGGCATCTCATAATCAAGCAGAATAATATCCGGTTTTTCTGCTATAGCCTTTTCAATTCCCATCTCCCCACTGATAGCAATGGAAACATCATATTGATCCTGAAGCTGATTTTTCACACTTCGAAGGATGATTGCGCTGTCATCAATCACCAGTACTTTTCTAATTCCAAAAAACATTCCATCATTCATTTGTAACTTACCATTCTCCCTTCCATTCTTCTATCAGTCGTAATGTATCTTCGATATCCAGATTCTGAACTGCAATGCTTAGTTCGGCCAGGATGCGTTCTCCTTTTTCATTATAATCAAAACGGATCAGTTCTTCAATAATATTATCGGTGACATCCGTGTCCAAAACCTTGATCGCTTCTGCCAGAGTATCCATATACTGAAGAAACTGTTCCTTGTTAATCCCCCTGACTCTGTCCCGGTTTATCTTTAGATTAAACCCGAATGCTCTGTCAATTAACTCTTTTAACCGCATCCATTCACCGGCAAATACCTCCATCACACGTCGGATAACATCTTCCCTATTGTCCCGGGCTGCATACTCCAGCACACGCGCCAGTGCGGAAACATTCATAGCTCCAATCATGGCGGCATTCGTTTTCATGGCATGCACTTTAATACGGTAGGAATTTAATATCTCTGTATACTCTTCACCTTCTGTACAGGAAAGCCTTTCATACATGTTTTGCAAATCCTTTATATCCTTTCCTGCGGTGAGCGAGAAATCCTTGATAACACTCATTAACAGGGAAACGTCATGCATTTTCAAAAGTGCATAGTCCCAGTCGATTCCCTCCACATCCGGCAGACTGCTTGGAGCCACTTCTTTCTGTATGGGCGTGATCTCCTCCTTCACAAATGTAGAAGCATCCGCCTGTTTTTTACTGTCCGGCAAAAGTTTCTCAATGATCTGCTCCAGTTTTTCCGGAACGATCGGTTTGGACAGATAATCATCAAAGCCTTCTTCCAGGTATTTTTCACGCACCCCGGAAACTGCATTTGCTGTAAGAATTACCACAGGCGTATCCGAATTTAGGAGAAGATTATTTTCCCGAATATGATGGAATGTCTCAATCCCATCCATTTCCGGCATCATGTGGTCCATGAAAATAATATCGTATTTTTCTCTTACAACCAGTTCCAAACACTGTTTTCCACTGTCCGCCTCATCAATCTGACACTGAAGTTCCTTTAGAAGTGCCCTAAAGACTTTTCTGTTGATGGCATTGTCATCCACAATCAGAATCCTTACATCTGGAATAATGAGTGACGCTTCATACCGGTATTCTGTCTCCATTTCCCGGATTCTCTTTGTCAGGTCACCAATCGGTTTATAGTCTATGATTTTCTGCTCCAGAACAAAGTGAAAATCCGAGCCCTTTCCATAGGTACTGTCTACCTCCAGCTTACTTCCCATCAGGTACAAAAGATGGGATACAATATTAATACCCAGTCCGGTTCCTTCAATGTTCCGGTTCTTCTTTTCATCCACCCTGACAAATTCCTGAAACAGCTTTGCGATGTTTTCTTCCTTGATTCCGATGCCCGTATCTTTTACCGAAACGTATAGTTTGACCGTTCCTACTTCCACTTCTCCGTCAACCGACAGTGTGACTCCTCCCTTATGCGTATATTTTACCGCATTGGTTAACAGATTGATTAATATCTGACGAATCCTGACATCATCCCCCAACAGTTTACACGGAAGATTCCGGTCTATGTTCACATCAAAAAACAGCCCCTTATCGTTTGCCCTGTTGGATATCATACTCGCAACATCATGAATCATACTGGAAAAATCATATTCCACGGGGATTACTTCCATCTTTCCGGACTCAATTTTTGAAAGGTCCAGAATATCGTTAATGATGGATAGCAGACTCTGCCCTGCATTTTGGATATCCATAGCATAATGCCTGATACTGTCTTCTGCACTTTCCCTTAAAATCATGGTATCGAGACCTAAAACGGTATTAATAGGTGTACGGATTTCATGGGACATATTGGCAAGGAAACTGCTTTTGGCACGGTTTGCCTGACGTGCTTCCTCATATTTCTCCTCCACCAGATTTAACATATCATCCATACTCTGCTGGTGGTCGTGGTTCTGGTTCTCCTGATCCTTTACAATTTTGTTAATCATGGATACAAACCATCTGACAAAAATAAGTACCAGCATAGCAACCAGACATTCCCGTACATTGTACTGAGAAAAGGCAAAGGTAAGCACCAGAATTGTGACAGTATGCATACACCACAACGAATTACACACACTGTCTCTGAAAAAAAGTAAATTACTCATCCACTGCAAAAAAAGAAGCAGAAAAAGAATATGTGCATTCCCGAAGATATAAGAAAACCATATGGACATAAGCAGTGTCAAAAAAGTTTCTGTTACGATAAACAGATTTTCCACATTTCTTTTCTTACTCTTAATCAAAAAAAGAAGTACAAAACCAATAGCCCAGCAGATTGAGGTCTGCGCAAGCACTCCGTGACCTACCATTCCCGAAAAGATTGCAATCCAAAAGGCAACAGACCCTTCCATAAAATAAATAAAAATAGATATAATTCTTCCCAATCTGTAATTCAAATCCATCCTGCGTTGCCCCCTTAGTACAACGTTAACTTCTTTATATTCACGGTCTGCGGAATCACAAAAGGTAACCCCTTATACACAATTTCCGCTTTACATTTTGTTCCACATTCCACCAGTTCCCCATCATAGTTTAACAGAAGCGGTTTCCCGTCCAAGCTTCTGATTTCAATGGATTTGCACTCTCCATATTTCACTTTGTGATTCAGTTTTGTGAGTTTTTTCTGCATAATCTTGATTAGAAAAGGAAATGCTTCCAGCCCCTTTACATCAGAAGCGGTAAAGTAGGAAGCCATCCCATCCATTATATTGGTATGTGCACTTACATACAGGTTTCCTCCCAGTACACAACCGTTTGCAAATACAATTTCAGAATACTTATTAGGCCGGATTTCTCCGTCAATTATCAGTTCCACCTGCTTGGGCTTCGCCAATACAATTCCATACAAAACTGACAAAATATAGGGAATTTGTTTTCCAAAAATATTGTAAATACGAAAATTTCTCATGGCATCCTCTACATTAGAATCAAATCCCACGGACAAGGTATTGAGTGCCACTCCGAAATTCGTTTTTATGTAGTCGATTTCTACGGTCTTTCCCTCAATCAGTTTATCAATATCCCGGAATGCCTCATCATCCCCAAAACACTTTAAGAAATCATTGGTCATTCCACAGGGATAAAATGCAAATTCAACCCTCTTAAAATTATCTAATCCGTTTAGCATATTACGCAAAGTGCCGGAACCGCCGCAGCAATAAAAGCGTAATTTTTCATCCTCAAAAAACTTACGGGCCTTTCTCACAATTTCCGTCTCAAAACCGGCCCTTACCGTATTGAATACGAAATAGCGCAACCCCTTTTTTTCTGCCAGATGACTTCTCAAATTTTTAGCCAGTTCCTTTCCACCGGCAAAATGATTGATAATGAATATATGAACCATATTTTCCCCGCCTTTACCTGTCTGCGTGTTTCCACATTAAACAGCCTGTTTTATTTCTGCTTTAAGATAAGTGCAATTTCGTCCGCCAGTCTGTCTGCCGCCTTCCTATGGGTCACATAGCTCGGATGCCAGTCAGCCCCATAACCGTCGCTTTCCTGCTGCATAAAAAACTCCATACATGAGAGATTGCCATCCCCTGTTTCACCTGTATAGTCCTCCACGGCAGATACTATATTTTCATAAAGACCATTTCCCATAATACCGAGCGTACACAGAATATGTGCACCCGGATTTCGTTCCCGGATCTGCTTTAGAAATGCCACGTATTCTGCCTCAAATTTCTTATTCTTCTGCGGATCATTCCCGGTATAACTGGCATCGTTTGTTCCCAGATTGACTACTACAACATCCGGCTGTTTTGCAAAAGCCCAAACCGTTTCCTGCGCTTTGCTGCCCCGGTAATACGCTGCCGAATTACCCACATAGTCATAATACTGTCCTATGGTACACTCTGTATTCGGCTCTCCCGGTGTAATGCAGTATCCGGAGAGCACCCCATATCCGCTATAGGATACAAAACTATAATCTGCATTCAGCTTCTCTGCCGCCAGATAACCGTAAGTCTTGGTGATATCCTCGGTTGTGGTTGAAAAATGATGATTCTTATCTTCATCATCCACACCGTAACCACAGGTAATGGAATCCCCGATTATTTCAATCAGGTAGTCCTTCTCCTTTGTGGGACGTATTCCACCCACGGAATCCACCGTTATGGAATGGATTCCCGCTGTGGAATTTGCTGCTTCCGACAATTTGACAACCTTTACCGTGCACCATTTTGGTTCCTTGGAAGCATAAACTTCCACACTCTTTTGAAGTTCATCCATCATAAAATCCTGTACCCGCTCACCATTTACGTAAACCGCAATACGGGCTCTGCTATTCGGGTCACCTCCCAGTTTCATGGCGGTATTATCCCCATAAAAGAGAATGGATGCCCGGGTACCATAGAATTCAAATTCTGCACCGGTTCCGGAAAGAACCATCCACAGACTATCCTTTTCATAGATGCTGCGTCCTAAATACTTTACATGTTTTTCATCCGGTTCATAGGTATTTTCCCTACATTTTCCGTGTGGAACCGCATAGGGATCGGCCGGTCCGAGCCATTTGGCCACAACAATGCCCCCCGCAAGCACCACTGCCAGGATCAAAAGGATGAAAATACTTATTTTGATACGATGATTCTTCATAGTTCTCCCCTGTAATACAAAAATTATGGTGTCTTTTCTATCCGTAAGACCCCTCTTCTCAGATATGGATCCTTACAGTCAAAATCATAATAATAAATCATATAGCCTTCGGAATTGGTGATCCGCCACCCCTTAAAATGTTCCCGTATTTTTCTTTCGTGCTCCTGTCGATGGTAAACACAAACGGCAAGTTTCACATTTCCAACCTCACGTAACAATTCTTTGGCACCTTTCAGGATATTGATTTCATCACCCTCCGCATCAATTTTAATAAAGATTTTTTCATTCTCCAGATGATATTGTTTTACAAGGTCGTCCAGACAAATGTGGTTATCATCCGTGTGAGCGGATACAAACTTTTTTATAATCGTGACTTTATCTTTATAATCCTTATATGTTGCATTCAAAGCTTCTACCCAGGAAGCATCACAGTCAAAGATAAAAACATGTTTCATCTTATCAATATGAGGCAAAGAAAAAGCCCCTTCTGCCCCTCCTATATCGATTACAACACTGTTTTCCTCAGGCATAAAGTCTGCGTTCAGGTAACAATGCGGACTTTCCGGATCCTGCTCAAGCAAAATATTTTTCACATATCTTGCTGCTCTGTATTTGGATTGATACCCCCGTCTTAAATAGAGTCTCCTGCCATTCAGGACAGCATATAGCAAACCATTATTCTCATCCTTTTCAATTTGGACATCGGAAATCCTGTATTTCTTTGTGTAGGAATAGGGGAATACCGATATTCTGTTCTTTTTCAGGAATTGAATTATTTGCTGAATCTGCGGTTCCACGCTGTCTGCATATTTTTTTATAATCTTTTTCTTAAGGAAAAGCGCCCTGCATTCACATAAGATAAATTCAAAATCATTTGAGGCTATTCTACTATTCATAATATTTCTCCCATTAATCCGTATAAGTTCGATATGCGTATACATAGAACTTCATAATCCATTTTACCACTAACTCCGGCCAGAATTTCCGGAACATAATTACGTCCTCCTTTTTTCTGGCTTCGTTATTGATAAACTCCATTGTTGTAGCCTCCTTATGAATCCGGTAATAGGTAAGAGGCTTATCAATATACAAAAAACGATGCTCACCCGAAGCAAATTTCAAAAAAGTGTCCCAATCCAGGGAATATTTCAGTTTTGATGTAAAAACCGGTCCGTCAATCAGTGTTTTGTGGTAGGCAACCGAAGGACAACAAATGCAGTTTCCCAAAGAAAGGCACATTTTTCTGACCCATCTTTTGCCGGCCAGTTTCCTGCTTTTTAATGGCATCCGTAAAAGCCTCCTGATTCGGCAGTTACGATCCATTCCTATTTTCCCGTGCAGGATTGGCCGGTAATCGGTAAAGGCAAGAATGGCATCCTCACCGGATGTAATTGCCTGTAATAGACACTCTACGTAATGTTTATTGTAAACATCATCCTGATGCGCAACCGTAATCCATTCCGCGTCAATTTGTCCGGCAGCAAAATTCCAATCATCCTGGATATCACTTTTGCCGTCCCTTACATACAATTGCAGACCATATTTATCTACTATGCGTGAAATGAAATCGCAGGGGGTAGAGGTACATACAACTACCGGCGATTTTACGGTCTGATGCACCAACGAACAGATACATCTTTCCAGATACTTTGATTCCTGATACGCACATATCACAAAGGCATGTTTATATTCATTTTTCACAAAATACGCCTTCCTCTCGTAAAAATTTCACCCTCTTTACAGCCTGTATTGAGCATAACCTATCACTGTTTTAATGAATGGAATGATATACAAATAAGCCATAAAACCTGCAAGACAAACATAAAAGCAAACAAACGCAACGTTCCCTATCCATTTATTATTTATTACAAGATTTCCTTTCCAGATAAACAGACCAAATAAGATTATTCCTACCACTGTTATTATAATTCCGATATCTGTTCCTGCAGGTCTGAATACCAATGAAATCTGATTGGTTCCGGACTCAATCGGAATCACCATGAAAGCCCCATCCATCGTTGCTTCGGCCTTTACTTCTTTTCCATTGACTTTGACAACAAAATCCGGATCATACCCGATGGGTAATAGCAGATTATTTCCCGCCTTGTTTACAATGCTGATTTCCATACTCTGTTTTCCGACTGTAATAGTTCTATCAGTCTCATTCTGCAAATCCATATTCTCATATAATGTGTTAACGTCCAAGACCCCGAACGTAACCGCCCCCTTAAGAGGCTCCACTGTTTCAATGCCGCATATTACCACTTCATTTTCAAAAACTCCAAATTCCACCAGCCCATTAACGAATTGTCCGGGATAAACAATGTTGTCTGAAATTCCAATATCCGGAAGTCTCAATACCTGACCATTCATGTAAAAAATCATGGACTGATCCTTATTTTCTATTTGAAGATATAAGACTCCCAAATCTTCAACAGGAATTTGATAAAAATAAAGATAGGTCGATTCATCTGTGGAATATCGATCGATAAATGTTTCTTCCTCTTCATACTGCTTAATTAAGGAACCCTCATATCCACTAATTTTCCGGAATAAATCATTTTGATACTGAAAAGGTGTAATATTCTCGTCTGTATTCCAATTCACTATCTCATCAGAAACAATCAACCCAAACGGATAACTATGTTTTGTCTCACTCAAATAATATTCATCCGCCTGAGTTATTGAATTGTATAGTTTATCACTAAGTTCATCATAGGAAATCACTTCTCTGACATTCATGAAAGCATCGGAGAAAATGGTACCCCCATTGTCCAGAAACCGGGTATAGTGAGTACTATAACCTAATTTTCCCAACGTCTTTCGAACACTTTCCTTTCCTCCCCAGGTCCAGTTAGAAATAGCAGCTTTCTCAATAATAAACGGATAATTCACATTTAGTGAGTTACTCGCATCCTTAATTCTTTCAAAACTATTGTTCGCCGATTGTTCTATGTACGGATGAATTTTTTCACTAAACCTCACAATATCATCCTGACATTCATTGGAATACCTGTCCTCAGGTGCAAGAAAGCCATACCAGCCCAGCAAAAATTGTGTCATTATGACAATTCCGCAGACGACAGGAATACTTTTTTTCTGAAAACAAATAATGGCGATTGCAAATAAAACACCTAATAAAAGCATGATGGAGTAATAGGGAGCATAAGCACTTGTATCCCTGGCTCCATATTTTTCAAATCCCTTCAGGAAATACCACAATGCAATTACGGAAAAAGGTAATATCGCCACAAACAGCAATCTGCCATAATGTAAAACTCTTTTTATCTTTTCTGACTTAGGTTCCACAAACAGTTCCGAATTATTGAGTATCCTCCCCATTATCGCTATCAGCGTAAAACTCAGGATATAACCAAAGCGCATTGGAAACTCTACATATCCCCCCGGGTGCCATGCCAGATTAATGAGTTCGAACCAGATGGGGACAATCAGTAATCCCGCCAACCCTATCCATTTAATAAAAGTTCTCTCTTTCTTAATTCTGAAAATCAGCAATAAAATAATCACGCAGATTGCTGCTTCGCATCCATACAGCATTAACAGTTTGTTTCCAAAAAAGCGGTCGACAAGCTGCCAGACAATATGCTTATTCGAAAGTTTGTCCGTCACTTCAACCCTTGATGAATGCAAAAGCATCCACACATACGGAAGGGTAACCATCGCAGACAGACACAGGGATATTACTACGCTGACTCCCAGCGTTATAAATTTCTTTTTTTGTTCTTCTTTTGGATAATCGGATATTCTTACTGCACTATATAAGACTAAGTAGATGCCTATCATGAACGTAAAATACAGATTGACAACCGTAGATAAGGCCATACACAGAATGACACCTACATACTTCCCTTCTTCTATCAATTTGTCGACAAAATACATAATAATTGGGAAGAGAGCAACAATATCCAGAAAATATATGGAGGTATAATACTGTATTACAAATCCGCAACCGCAATACATAATACCAAAAAGTATATGCCATAAATCGCTAAGATTCCGATAACTTTTCTTAGTATAGAAGCTCATCGTGCCGGCACAAAAACATACCTTCAACACCAGGAAGAAAGACATGGATTCCAAAATATTCTCTCTCTTAACAAAGAAAAAGAACAGATTGAATGGACTTAAAATGAAACTGCCCAATGCATCAACAACAGATACTCCCAGCCCGGAATACCAGTCCCAGAAAAGAGATTTCTCGCCGTGAAGTACATCATAGGTGCGATAGTATAATGGTACAAAGGACTGTGGCATATCATAATATGCAATACTACGACTCCCAAACGGATAGATTCCCTTCAGAAAGTAAATAATAAATAATCCAATTCCTGCAATAAATGCGGAAGTCAGAACAACCTGGGCTGTATGATAACCGGAACGATTTTTTACATTCATATTAGACTTTCTCCCCTTTATTTTTAACTTTTATTATATCATAATATAAAGGTATTGGAAACAAAAAACACTCTCAAATCCAATAAGGAAATTGAGAGTGCTTTGAATCTGCAGAATATACTACTTGGTATATTCAATTTTAAATTTGTCACCATCGTATACGGGCTGGGTATCCACGCCATATTCGCAATATGTGTCATTTACGTAGAATGCCCAATACGAACCATCTACACTGTAATCCGCAGTAACACCGTTTACTTCGATTACCATCAGTCCATATTCACTTTCATTGCCTGAAAATGTAAGGCCTTCCGCTTCCTCCATGGCCTGCCTTAAGTACTCAGCATCCGTTTTGAAAGAATACTCCTCAGTCTTCTTTTCATTGTCCACGACCTGAATTACAATTGCCTTACTTCCTTCTGCCGGCTTGGGTCTGAATACAAAGAAAGCAACCGCCAAAGCAATTACCAATATGATTGGTATCAGAACCAGAAGTATTTTTTTGTTTTGTTTTTTGTTTTCCACTTTGTTTTCTCCTCTCTGAAATAAAATTGTCCCTCACTGCACTTAATCACAATGACGGACACCAAAACAGAAAGGAGCTTTCTTCCTTTATTATCAGTACGACCAATTCCTCGTGATCTTTGTACCAAGCTAAGAGGCAGGTTTCCTGGCTGAAGCCTCCACACATACCATCGCCTTCCCGGTTTTACCAGTGACATTTTGACGATATGCTCCGCTATCACAGTGACGAGATCGTACAGGACTTGCACCTGTTTCCCTTTTACCCCTTGGCCTTGCAAATCTGCAATCAAGGGCACCTCTTACTTTGTATTCAATTAAGCCAGTAAGCTGACGGAAGTATAGTAGCACCATTTTCTCCTTCCGTCAACCTCATTGGAAAATATTTTCCATCTTTACCTGAAGGAAGGGAGTTCATCCAAGGTGATGAAATATTCACTGTTATAGATCTCCTTTAAGGAATCTATCGTGTTATTGCTCTCGCTTGTAAGATAATCCGTGTGCCAGGTCATGAAAAAGAGCCAGTCAGTCCCTGCTTCCTTCATTTCTGCCTCTGTTGGAATTGTTCCACATTCATGGAATACAATGGGCATACCTTCGGCTGCAATTTCCGCAACACCCTCATAAAGATTCTTGTTTGCACCCTTTGTATAGCTGTCCGCCCCTATCAGATCCACATACTCGTCCCCCGGATACCAGGATTTCATTTCGATACCGTTTCCGGAATATCCGTAAACCCATATCAGATTGTCAAGGCCGCAGTCAACCGTATAGTGGTTGTACATCATCTGCCAGAGTTTTATAAAGTTCTCACTACCACCCTTACTCCACCAGAACCAGCCGCCATCCAGTTCATGAAAAGGTCTCCACAAGACCGGTACTCCCGCATCTTCCAGTTCCTGCAGATAAGGTACTGCTCTGTCCATACCTGCAATCAATGCATTGTAGGTTTCCGTTCCTTCCGTAAATGCTTCCTCCCAGTTGATATTGTCTGACTTACTTTCATTATACCCGGATGCAAAATCTGCACCGGTATGCCAGCAGATTGTCACAATACCTCCTTTATCCCACCATTCCCTGGCTCTTGTTACAACACCCGCAAAATCGTTATGCATAAAGTCCAGTCCCCGGATTGCCGGAAGTCTGCCCGTATTTTTTTCCAGATAATTCATCTCATAATCCGGTGACCCCATCCAGGTAGATTCCATCTGTCCGGTAAGGCAGTTTTTCCCCCAGGTATCCTTCAAATAATCATACACCGCCACAGCATTTTCGATGGCATTGGGATTGGAAAGACTGCCGTCGTATGTGTGCTTTATGGCAGATGCTGCCTCCGCTTCTTCCAGATAGTTCTTCATTTCGACCGCAACATCCCCGGAGAGAAAATACAATCCCGCAATTCGGCCGCCGTTCCACGCGCCAAGGTCAAAAGAGGTCAGATCCGAAACCGTTTGACCGCCTAACTTTCCAGCCAGTTCTTCCATTGTCATATACAAAAGACGCTCCTTATCCGGCATATCCGCATAGGCTGCAATCTCCATCTGCTGTCTTCCCATGCCCTCTACATTGCACCCCAGACCCAGGACACCCCAGCCTCCGTGAGTCAGATCATCACAGGCATAAATAATAGCAATGGCATCCGTATCCTTGGCACTTTTTAGCCAGTCAATGTCATCCCCGGGATAATACCCTTCGTTTGTATTTCCCGAAAATAGTAACTGTCCTTTCTGCAATATCTGCTGTTCGGCATCTTTTGCTTCCGACTCCGTTTCATCTGAAGTCTCAGCCAAAGTTTCCTCCTTGATTTCGGCAGATGTTTCCGACCGGGTTTCCGACACTGTGCCATCCGCGTTTTCTCCTACCGTTGTACTGCTGCCGGCACCACATCCTGTAAAAGATACTGCTGTCATCACCACTACAAGTAACCATGCTGCAATTTTTGTTTTCTTCATCGTTAATTCCTCTTTTTTTCTTGAATAAATGCTTATTATAAAAATACCGGAACCTGTCAGTTCCGGCATTTTACTCTGTCTGCTTACTTTATATCACTACCATGTACGGGAGTTTAATTCCTTAAACTGTGCAACCGTGGGCACGTGGGAATTTAATCCGCCATCCACGTTCACAATCTGTCCGGTCACATATGTGCTTTCATCAGAAGCAAGGTAAACGCACATATGTCCGATATCTGCAGGACAACCGTAACGGTCTACCATGATATTACTGAGGAAAATGTCCTTCAGTACCTGCGGTACATGTGCTTCATTTTCCGGAGTAACAATAAGACCCGGACGCACACAGTTGCAACGGATGTTCTGTTTGCCGTACTGAAGAGCAGTCGACTTGGTTAACATATCCACGCCGGCTTTTGCACAGGCATAAGCGGTAGACCCCAGGTCGCCGCCGCAGGAAGCCATGGAACCGATGTTAATGATGGAACCACCGGTTGCATTTTTCTGCATATAAGGCAGTACACATTTGGTTGCATAGAAGGTTCCGCGCACATCGCTCTGGAAAATGTTGTCCCACATTTCCAATGTAATTTCATCTACGCGCCCGTCCTTCAATCCCACGTTAGCTGCGTTATTCACCAGAATATCAATCTTTCCGTATTTTTCTACGGTGTCTGCAAAGAGTTTATCAATGCTCTCTATCACGGTGATATCCATGAAATGATAGGAAGCCTCTCCGCCTTCTTTCACAATACTTTCAACTACTGCTTCTCCTTTTTCTGCTCTTCGTCCACAGATGACAACCTTGGCACCTTCTGACGCAAAGAGTTTTGCTATTCCCACGCCGATTCCGCTGGTAGAACCTGTTACAATCGCAACTTTGTCTTTTAATCTGTCCATAATAGACCCCCTTTAGTTTATTCACCCAAATCTCATGAACCAAGTCACAAGATATCGTTATTATTACTATACCCTTTGAAATTAAATAAATCAAGACCTCGTACTAATAAAATTATACTTTTATTTCAGGTGCACAATGGGAAGATTCCATTTAAATTTTGCCGCAAGAAGGCGAAGAACCAGTACTGTTAGAAGGCTTACGGATGCAGCAAAATCGGCACTTCCCCTCTCTGCCAGCACAAGGTAAACAACGGCTCCTGCAATGGATGCCGTGGCATAAACATGCTTGCGGAAGATAAACGGTACATTGCCGGCAAGAACATCCCTCATAACACCGCCTCCGACACCGGTAACCACTCCCACAAAGAGTAAAAGTACCGGATTCTCATATCCTGCCTGTGCCTGCACATATCGGATTCCAAGCACCGTAAATGTTCCAAGTCCGATAGCATCCGAAACTAACAATAGGATATTAAATATTCTGCTGTGTACTTCCTTATGATATTTTGACAACA
This sequence comes from uncultured Lachnospiraceae bacterium, assembly GCA_945919075.1. GTDB lineage: Bacteria > Bacillota > Clostridia > Lachnospirales > Lachnospiraceae > Acetatifactor. The sequence continues at coordinate 101,598 of CAMEIX010000007.1, read as the reverse complement.
CTGCCCCCATGAAAAAGGCAATAAAGGCGGCACATAGTGCAACCAGCGCAGTCCATGGCGTCTGAAATGCAGCAGGCGGCAGTTCTCCCATCAGCACATCCCTGAGCATACCGCCCCCAACAGCCGTAATTAAACCCAGAACCAAAACGCCGAGCAGATCCATGTCCTTTTTCATAGCTTCTATCGCTCCGGATACGGAAAAGGCAATGGTCCCCAGCACCTCAAAACCAATCATGAAAAGACTCATACTATTTATGTTCCTCTAACCAGCGCAAAGCAGTATAAGCATAAACCGCACTGCCGTTAGCTAAGGCCTCCTCATCAAATTTAACCATAGGATGATGTTGGGGATACATATAGCCCTTATCCGGCTGTCCTGCTGCCAATGCCAGCATAATGGAAGGTACTTCCTGACTGACATAAGCAAAATCCTCGGAACCGGCGGATTTGGAAGACTGGCTGTTTCCGCCAAGTGCATTCAGTTCCGCTACCGAAAAGGCGCACCCTGCCCCCAAAAGCTCCTTTACATATTGATCCGCACATGCAGAAAGCGCACTGTCATTTACTAACGTGGGACATCCGCTTCCGAAGGTTACCTCCGCCTCGGCCCGGAAAGACTTCGCAATTCCTTCTGCAATTTCTGTCATTCTTTGTTTGATAAATCCTCTTGTATCCTCATCAAAGGTACGAATGCTTCCGCCCATCACTACAACATCAGGTATGGCATTGGCAGCGGTTCCGGCATTCATGGTGCCGATAGTCAATACCGCCTGATCACTCATGGCCAGTTCTCTGGCATGAATCTCCTGCAGGGCAATTAAGATATGGGCAGCCGCTGTGAGCGGATCAATTCCGGTATTGGGCATGGAGCCGTGGCAGCCCTTGCCCTTCACTTTAATTTCAAAATAGTCGGCTGCCGGAGCGCTGACACCCGGAGCGGATACCACAACCGTACCGGCGGGGAAAGGCATTCCCGCCATGACATGAATCATTAATGCCGCGTCAACCTCGGGATTTGTAAGAAGACCTGCTCCGATCATGTCACTAGAGCCTTCAAAAATCTCCTCCGCAGGCTGAAACATTAATTTAACAGTTCCCTCTATTTCTTCTTCATGCTGCTTCAATATACGTGCCGCTCCCAGTAACATGGCCGTGTGCATATCATGTCCGCAGGCATGCATACAACCGTTTTCAGAGGCAAAATCCACTCCTGATTCCTCTTTGATCGGAAGGGCATCCATATCGCCACGGATTAAAAATACCTTTCCCGGCTTTTTTCCTCCCGCCAGTGCCACAAGTCCGGCGCGTCCGCATTCCTTGGGTTCATAGCCCATTTTTTGTAATTCCTTCTTTACATAGGCAACGGTTTCTTTCAAATCAAAACCGGTCTCGGCGTGGGCATGAAGATATCTTCTGTCTGCAATAACTGCTTCTTTTATTTCCTCTGCTTCTCTCTTTATCTGTTCCGCTTTCATCCTGGTCCCTCCATCTAAAAAGCATGTATTTGTTTTATGTTAGCATATCCAACAAATACTTACAATATGAGACTCATCAATCTTACTTGTTTGATATAATAATAACCGTATATGTATTTATTTGAAATTTATCAAAAAAACTCCCTGTCCCGGATTCAATCCAAGACAGGGAGTTTCGATTTTAGCATTTATTCTTCTTAATGTAATCAACCAGTTCATCTACCTGCGTAAATGCAAGTGCTACAACTGTATCTGCAGCGCCATAATAAATTGCAATCCTACCGGTTTCGGCATCGTGGAGGGTCGCACAGGGGAAGCATACGTTAGGAACATCCCCTACACATTCATAAGGTGTTTCAGGGTGCAATATGTAAGGATAGCAACGATATTTTACCTTCCAGGGCTCATCCTTATCAAGAATTGCAGCTCCCATGTTGTAAATCATACCGTTACAGGTCTGACCAACGCCATGGAAAATCATAAGCCATCCTTCCTCGATTTCAATAGGAATAGGACCTGCTCCCACCTTAGTCCAGGCCCAATCTCTGGGTTCTAATACATGATGATGCTCACCCCAATGAACCATATCAGGGGACTGGCTGATAAACACATCACCGAAGGGGGTATGTCCATTATCGGAGGGACGTGAAAACATTACAAATTTACCATTAATCTTTCTGGGGAATAACACACCATTTCTGTTGTAAGGGATAAATGCATCGGGCAGTCTGTAGAACTTCTCAAAGTCATAAGAATAAGCAACGCCTATGGTAGGTCCTTTTCCTTTTTCAAACTGGGTACACCAGGTTACATAATATCTGTCTTCAATGAAACAAACACGAGGATCGTAACCGTCAGCAGTACCGACTCTGTCACCGGTCTTCTCGTCATAGAGAACCAAAATATCGGGTTCAATGTCCCAATGAATGGCATCTGTACTCTTTCCCAGGAAAAGATGGGACTTCATAGCCTTGTCATCACTTCGAAATACTCCAACAAATGCGCCATCCTTTGCCACTACTGCACTGTTGAATACACTGTTCGCACTGGGGATTGCATGTCTGTCAATAATAGGATTCGCGCTGTAGCGCCAAACCACGTCCGTACATCCTTCAGGTCTGTCCTGCCAGGGAATGTTTTTAAGATTCTCTCCAATAATCATTTTTCTACCTCGTTTAGTTTTCTTTAAGTATTTTTAACTTGTTTATTAATTTATTCGAGTCTGTTATTTAAGTTATTTTAATTATAATATACAACTTTAATTATTGCAACATAATCTCTATTATCCTTGAAATAGCATTGTCATCACCGTGTATTTCCGGCTATTAGGAAGAAATCTTGAAGTAATAATCGATCATGTCTGTATTTTCAAAGGCTATGTATGGTCCATACATAGGAATACTGCAACATAAGATTTTCCTCTTTTCCGGGAAAATCAATTCATATCCCTTTGGTGAAAATAATGCCGGCATTTCTTCACAATTTTCACCAAAAGAAATGTATCTGGCACTAAATCCCATTCTCATATTTCTATTCTCCAAAACTCCTTTTGCAACCAGATTAGAATCTTTACCAAACTCGAAAAACTCCCAGGTTTTACCCTCTGTTACCATTCTGGGTTCCTTTGTTCTTTCTCCCAGAAGCACTTTACCCTTACTATCCATAAAGCTTACTGCACCTGTCTTTTTTTCCACCTGAACGCACAATTTTTCGGTAATAATCTGTATAAAGGCAGGGTTCTCTCTAAGTTTATATTTTACCGGTTTTCTTTTTATTTTAGAGGAGCTCTTGGGAAAATTTGTAAATTGTCCCTTGGCAAAGGAGATTCGTACTATATCCGGAGAGATTGGGGATATGCGAAGTGTTCCATAACTACTCAAAATGTCCAGACAGCCTTCCCCTTTCATGCAAAATTTTACCGCTGTATCTATTTTTGAATGTCCCGGAGGATAGAGCATGCTCTCACCCGGAATGGTTCCAAAATCGCCTTCATCCAGTTCCTCCATTCTGCGTAAAGCCTGCTCCTCCTTCATTCTTTCCATATAAGTAGGAATCTTATAATCCCGCTTATTTTCCGGAAGACTAATCCCTCTTTCTTTGTATTTCTTTGATGCCGAAGCTTCTTTTTCTACTTCTTCTTTCTTTATGACTTCAATTTTTTTGGGTCCATAAAGTTCTCTTTTCTGCCTCTCAAGTTCCCCTTCCCTTGCGATTCGTCTATATTTCTCTTCGTTTGTTTCTTCCGATTCTTCCGGTTTTGCATTGGGACGTTTATTTTCCACATGGGTAATAACATTTCCCCTTTTTTCCTTCGGCACCTCCTTAGCGATAAGGTCGGTCAGTTCCCCTGTATACAATACTTTCAATTCATGAAGTGCACGGGTAGCAGCCACATATAACCGTTTCACATAAGCATCCTTTGCAGGATAATTTTCCTTTGAAGCATCCAATAGAACTACTGCATCAAACTCAAGTCCTTTGGTATATTCGATAGAAAGAACCATGACGCCTTCCGTAAACTCAATGGTTTCTTCATTGGTGGATAAAAGGTCAACTTTTCCTGCTAATGCTCTGGTTACCTTTTTAACACTCGCATCATCGGGGCAAACGATTGCCACCGTTTCCATGCCGTTTTTTGTCCATTCATTTACTGTTTTAGCAGTTTCTTCCATCAAAGAGGGAAAATCTTTGCATGCTTCCACTAAAACTTCTTTTCCATGTCGGATAATGGGCTCTACCGGATATTTCTGAAAACTGCCGTGATATAAAATATTCGTAGCAAACTCTGAAATCTCCACCGTATTTCGATAACTCTTTTTTAAGAGACCAAAATAATCATACTCTTCGGGAAGCATTAAATCCTTTAGGTCGGACCAGTCATTCAAACCATATTCCATGGACACATTTTGGGAAACATCCCCCATAATGGTATAGGTACATTTGCTAAGACAATATTTTAAGGAGGCATATACGGACATGCCAAAATCCTGTGCCTCATCAATCACTACATGCCCCGCTTCTCTGATTACGGTATCTTCCTTTATTCTTTTGTACAGATAAGCAAGGGCTGCCAAATCATACAAATCAAATACTTCCTCAGGATGCTTTACCGGCTTTCCCTTGGCATCTTGTCCCGTTAAAAATTGTTCGTATAAATCAAAAACTGATCCCTTCCACTCTCTTTTTCCAAAGTGCGTTTCGTACCTGCGAAGCAGCGTTTGTTTTTCCGCTTCCGAATAAGAATAGTACTTACCACTAATTTCATTTTCCAGTTTAGAAAGTAAGTGCTGTGTTAATTTCTCTATCTTATCTGCTCTGGATAACCCTTTAGCCTTCTTCCAGATTTTTTCAATGCTCTCTTGATCCAGAAGCAGCGCTCCGGTTTTCTCTATAATAATTTCACTTGTGGGAATAATTTTTCTTTCGTACTCTTCGCAAAACTGTTCCAAATCATCAAACCACTCCATGGTTCCTTTGACCGGTTCCGTAATCCCTTTGACAACAGGCTTTACCTCATACCGGTGCTTGTCCCAATCTTCATACAGCAGCCTGGTAAACAGCTCTTCCATGGTCATCTGACAAACCCCATAAACATTGAGTTCCGGAAGAACTCCCGTAATATAATTTAAAAGCACTTTATTGCTTCCGATTATGTAAAAATCTTCCGGTGCAAATTCCGCTTCATAATTATATAAAATATAGGAAATCCGGTGCATCGCCACCGTTGTCTTTCCGCTTCCTGCTGCCCCCTGCACAATCACATTATGATGGGGATTCTTCCTGATCACCTCATTTTGTTCCTGTTGGATTGTGGCAATAATCTCTCCTAAAACCGCTCTTTTGCTCTTTGCAAGATACTTGGTCAAAAGTTCATCATTGGCCACCACATCCGAATCATAGAAATCCTTTAGTTCATCATTTTCAATTTCATAGGTTCTTTTTCGAGTAAGGTCAATGTGAAATCTGCCTTCTCCTTTTACATAATAGGATACGTCCCCCAAAGTTGCATCATAATACACACCCGCAATTGGTGCACGCCAGTCTATCACTTCCGGATTGGCAGGATCTTTGGCAATCACACTTCGCCCAATGTAATAAACCTCTTTCTCCCCAATTTTCTTATCTTCAAAATCAATTCTTCCAAAATAAGGCTTTTTCCTGGCCTGCATGGCCCGTCGTAAATCCTGATTTACAAACTTAAATCTGGCATCTGTGGTGTGCCAAAGCTGCTGGGAATCCTTATCATTTTCATCAAATTCCTTCTGCATGGTATGCAGCTCGTTGGCAAGTTCACGTACGCTTCGCTCATTTTCCCTTACCTTTTCCTCTGCTATCTCAATAGTGTCTTGTAATCTTTTTTCTTCCGCTTCTCTTGAAATTCCCGGTAATTTCTTCATTATCCCTCCAGATGTTTCAAATAGTCTATATACTTCTTTATGCAAATATATCTTCAAGTGCAATCAATACTACATCATCTCTTTTTCCGCAACTGAATCCACTATGCGAGAAACTCTCCTGCCCTGTTTTACGAATCAGATACTGCCTGCATATATTTTCGAATATATGAGGTACATAGTATTCGTCAAAATCCTTTTCAATATATTTCTTATAAAACACATCAGAATCCATAATCTTCATCTGTGATGAATATTTAAAAATATATCTGTAATAGAAAAGAGAAAGATTATCGCAAATATAGTATGCAACCTTCTTTTTATTTGTGCTATCATTGATTGGTGCAGCCTTAGCCACTACTTCCATACGAATCAGCTTATCAAGCACATCCACAAGAGTAGGTCCACTTGAAACATGAGACTGAGAAAGGATATCACTATACTTTGAAAACCCTCTTGCTAATGCTTCAAATACTTCATTGGCATTTACGATTTTTGAAAGCTCAGCATTCAAATACATGGATACTTCATTCTCCAGTCTTGATCCCGGAGAAGCAATCAGTTCAATAATGTTTTCCTTTACACTCTTTGAATCATCAATTAATCGGTTATAATACGGAATTCCTCCAAATACCGAGTAAATTCTTACCTTATCCTCTGCTGAGAAATTTGGATAAAAGAAGGAAGACTCATAGTAATCCATCTGCTTTAGATCTATGGTAAGATCTACTCTTCCATATAGTGGATTTTCGTGTTCCAAAAGTGAGCGCATGACCTCTACATAAGAACCTAAAATAATCAGAGTAAGTTTAGAATCCTTGCGGTATTTATCTACAACCGCCTGTAAAATGCTGTCCATTCCTTTTACTGATTCTCTCAAATATGGATATTCATCCAGTACCAGAACCATCTTTTCTTTTGTGGAAAGTTCGAAAATATAGTTGAGCAGTGATTCAATATTTGTAAATCCGAGTTTGGGAAGACCCATGCTCTCAGATACAATCTCACTTAAGCCATTCACATTGCTTTCCTCGGCAACCTGCTTACATTCATAATATAATTTTTTCACTTTGCTCTTTAACAGTGCCTGACTGACAAGTTCACTTTTTCCTACTCGTCTTCGTCCATATATCAAGGTAAAATTCATCTCATCTGTATGAATAACCTTATCCAACTTTTTCAGTTCATCTTTTCGTCCAATAAATTTCATTTTATTCAGTTCCTTCCGACTCGGTTTGTTCCGAGTTAATCGTAACATCTTCACTTCTATTTGTAAACAATTAATTCGGTTTTATTCGAGTCGGTTTATTCCGAATTGTTTTTATGAACAATACTTATATTTCAAAAAGCCCCCATAGTTTCCTACGGGGGCTTAATTCTTATCTTATAATAAACGAATTATTTTCGCTTATTTGATGTCAGCAATAGCTGCCTGTGCTGGTGTCAGCAAGTAACTTTTTTTGAGTCTTCAACATATTCTTTTTCCAATCGATAGTATCGACTCTAAATGTCTCATTACCAAACTTAGGATTAAGATACCAAAAAAAATCCTTTGTCAAAAACAACTCTATCGACAAATGCGTCGATCATTGACTCGGGTATCTTGGCTCTTGCGTCAAAGGCTTGCATCTTAATAAACTCTGTCAGGCTTTCGACAAGCGCACTCATGTTTGCAATTCTGAGGATATGCTATTGATACACATGTACCATTAAACGGAACTTACATAGTCCACTTTTTACCTTCAAATTCTACAACACAAATTCCCGCTTGACTATCTAAGGTTGTTTATCCTAAAAAAGTTTTATTTTTATTCACTTGATAGAAAAATAAAAAATCATCTTGAGGTTGCCATTCTTCTGACATAGAACAAATTCCTTTCAAATTAGCTCTCCAATTCCATACACTATTAAAATCAAGACCACCATTTATATTAAACTTGCTCTCTTCCTCAATTTTTCAAAGTCAATTGTGCTCTGTAGCGATTTTTATTTACAGTCCCACTTTGTCTACAGTCTGAACTATCTACTTAATAGAAGCCATATCAATTGTGCCTCAATTCTATTTTTCAATTTCTCCCTTACCTGACTATTTTCTTGTATACACATGAATATTACATATTTCAGGCAAGGAAGGAGCCCTCAAGTATCATGAAGTCACGCTTTCTATCAACAATCAAAATACATTTCCGAGCAGTAACGGATTAAATAAGATATACTGTGCATTTGGAACATTTAAAGCTGCAAGAGCCAGTGGTATTACGAATATCACAATACATGAAATAATCACAGAAATACTGTTCTTTAGATACTTGAATGACACAAAAACAGCCTTAGTAACAATCAGGCCGCCGATAAATCTCATGATCATTATTATCAGAATATATTGTAATACAGATATATTCTGAGGGACTCGTGACAAATGCTCCATGCTTGCAGCAGGGGCATTAAATCCGCAGGTACCATATGCCCTAAGCACATTTAACAGACGTACAATATATACCAATACAAACGAGATAAGAGTACATAAAACTCCCAATACCCCTTTGATATTTTTAAGATTTCTTCTGCCATGATAAGTTATTCTTAAAATCCTCATTTCCGAATTACCAAAATCAACACCGTAAATACCACATGTTATGGCTATAAGTATAATAAGATATACGAATGCTTGTGAAATATCCCGATTCTTAAAATGAGTATTATCTGTAAGAATATCATATCCTTTTTCATAGAATAACCATCCTCCCTTTTGGGATTCCAGATATTCAATATGTTCTGTAACCATGTCGAATGCAGCTTGTCTGCTTAACTCATCTTTGTATTTTATGCTGATATAATTTTCACTTTTTCCCTGCATGATATCAGCGGATATGTTTGCAGACAACTGATCATATTTTGCCCTTTCTTCATTTAACATCTCATAGTTTTTAGAATTTAAAGGCCCATAAAATTTATCCATGTACTCTTTATAATAAACTTCATCAACTGTATCAAACTGAATTTTCTCTGCAGGATTCCACCATATCACAAACAGACATGAAAAAATCAGTACCAAAAAAACTCGACCGGGAACAAGCATCTTGTAACATTCATGCCAAAAAAGAGAAGTATGACATTCAAAGCCTTTAAGAAAATCAAATCTCTGTAAAGAAATACTCCTTTTTTCGTAGGATGATTCAAGATAATTTATGACAGTAAAAACAAAAACAACTGTTAATATCAACCACAATATCCCATACAAAAGGCATGTGTTGACCGGATATCCAATCAAATTCAAATTTACATAATCAGAAAACATGCCGCCGGTTTTGACACCAGACATGATATTTATGTATTTTAGAAATGCAAGAAAATGCGTTCCGGAAATTTTGGTATAACAAATTATTTCAACAAGAACTGTTAAAGCAGAAGCAACAAATACAAAAATGATATGGTCAAATACAGCACATATTAACATAAACAGAATTCCAAGGAGAACACAGCTTAAGATTTTGACAAGAAAATAACTGACCAGAAATTCGCCTATATTTAAGCCAAACGGACTGTTTCGGTATAAATACACACTTTGAAGCGGGCTTTCAAAATCTATGGAATTATAGAAGCACCTGCTTATTACTGCATTAATTCCGTATAGAGACATAGTGATAAATAAAACAAATAAAAACATGGCAAGGACTTTGGACGCCATCAACTTTTTTCTACCATTTGATGTTGTTCTTAAAAAACTAAATTGATTCTCGTTTTTTTCGTAAAGAACGAGATTAATAGCAATAACAAATATCATTATTATCGCTATGTAATCCGTAAGTTCATTGTCAGTAATATTAAGTATACCCATAGGGTCTTCCACTTTAAGTTCTGTTCCTTTAAGTTTCCGGTACACTTTGCTTGTTTTTTCAGCATTTCTTACTGCATATCCGCCATCATCAACAAACCTGTTCATAATCGCAATCTCTTCGGCTTTTTCATCAATAGAATTAAGATATTCATCATATGTGATGCATGCCTTTACTTCCTTGTAAACCCTGGCATATAGATTTACATCACCGAATGTATCAGCCTTTATTTTTTCTTCTTCAATTTCAGCCAGAAGATCATCCTGACTGTAGGAACTAATTTTATGATATAACCCGCTATAATCCTTAAGCGAATATCCATCCTCATTGGGAGTGTTGATGATATACAGTTGAAGCAATGGATTAATGACAATCAGAAGCAAAAGAATCGACACTGTTCTTTTAGTCAGCAATTTACAGATTTCATTTTTTAATATATCCATTTTCAATCTCCATTAAGATACAAATACAAATCTTCAAGATTCGGTCGTACTGCCTCTTTTTTCCACCTGCCATCATAGGAATCAGCAATGATCCTGGCGATAACACCTTCAGCATCCCTTGAAATGTTACTTACTTTGTATTTAACGTTTATTTCATCTATCTCTTCATCAGACAAAAAGATATTCCAAACTTTTCCGTCTAACTCGCTAAGCAATTCGGAAGGAGAACCACTCCGTATTATGTTCCCGCTATTCAGCATGATTATTTCTTTTGCTATAAATTCTATATCCGTAACCACATGAGTCGCAATGATAACAATCTTATCACGCGCGACCTCTGATATCAGATTACGGATTCTGATTCTCTCCTTCGGGTCAAGTCCTGCAGTAGGTTCATCTAAGATCAGTATACCGGGATTGCCTATAAGCGCCTGTGCTATTAAAGCCCTTTGTTTCATCCCGCCCGAAAAAGTTCCAAGCTTCTTTCCGAGTACATCTTCCAGTTTTACCATCCTTACATAATGGTTTATATCTTTTTGGGCCTCACTCTTTTTTAAGCCTTTCAGAGAGGCCATAAAATACAAAAATCGCCTGAGACTAAGCTCCGGATATATATTTTGTTGCTGCGGCATATATCCTAAAAGTTTTCTGTATTCACTTCCCAGTTCATCTATGCTTTTTTCATCAAGCAGTACACGTCCTTTGGTAGGAGTCAGATTATCAGTAATAAGATTCATCATGGTTGACTTACCGGCACCGTTCGGACCCAAAAGGCCATATATTCCGGGAGTAAATGAAAACGTTATACCATCCAATGCAACTTTATCTTTATAATTTTTGGTAAGACCTTCCAGTTTAAGTATCATTGTCGATACTCCTCCCACTGACTTTTTATACTGCTAAGATATTCATCAATGCCATCGGCTATAAGTTTATCCCTGGTGCTGTCTATAGCTTCATCCACACTCTTATCATTAAGACTATTCATAAATTCATTCAGGTCATTTAAAATTTTGTTTGAACCGGCTGTATCAGGTTCAAAGCCGATAAACGGTGATAAATTTATACTGTCATAAAAAGAAAAAAACTCATTCTTACGATTGTTCATATAGTTCTCACCTCTGACAGGATGTGCATTCACAAACAAATTCAAACAGAGCTTGGTAATATATTCATCATCCAGATCAGTGCCATCCATATTGCAGGCAACACCGTCTATAACCTTATAATCCGAATCTGCCTGCCCATATAGAAGAATATTGGCATACTTTCCGTCACCATACAAAAGTCCCAGAAAATCCACCACGCTATCGATATCATCTGTATTTTTTGATATACCTATGGAACCGTTTATTCTTGATGAAAGATATGGCTTTACTGTCTTAACAGTTATATTATCTTTCAGAAACACCTTATCTACGGAACCGGATGATAATGCCACCAGGTAATTACCTGATTCTACATTTTTCAACACTCCCATACTGTTTAAGCCGGAATTGTCAAGATATGATATAGAGTTATTCATATATCCGTCTTTCTTCATTCGATCAAGTACATTCAGATAACCTATAAGCTTTTCCGACTCCAAGGGATTTTCAATCGATAGTGAGTCATAGTCCAAAATTAGTCCATATCTTATTTCACACCCTATCATATCCTCAAACGAATAACCATTTATAAGATATTGAAAACGGGGAGCATCACTGTTATTCCACTCAGCGTTTTTAATAATTTCATAAATCCCCTCTATACTTCCGTCCCACTTTTCTATATCCTCATCTGCGATATAATCTCTGTTAAATGCAGCATATATGCCCTGATCATTAGCAAGTACTGATGGTATCGAATAAATATGCCCGTTGCATTTAACTGACTCCCAAAGATTTTGTGGGAAAGCATTATAAAGCGCAGCACCCGACTTCTGCGACAATATCTCATCAAGATTATGAACAAGTCCGGAATTCATAAGGGTATATACATTATTGCTTCCGCCTGCATCGCCCAACCCTAAGAAAGCAATATCTGTTTCTCCGGTTTTTAACTCGTCCTCAAGCACCGCAGCATATTCATCATATTCCAGATATTTTATTTTGAGTATATAATCATGACCGTCCCTATTGAGCTCATCATTAAATTGCTGAAGATTATCATCATCTATCTTACAAATATCCGGAACAGCAAATGTTATGATTTTTGCGTCCGATTTTTCTTCACCGGTCAAATCCGATGTTATGTTTTTATTATCCGTTTCCGTTTTGCCGGGTGAATCCGTTTTTTTATTCAAAATTGCCATTGCAGAAATCACAATCAAGGCAAACAGTACAATCGCTGTCAAAATAATCCTATTCTTCTTCATCATAGCACCTCAATTCTTTCGGTATAAATCTCCCCTGATTGAAATCATCCATGCGCAATACTCCCAAACAAAAACGTCCTTTATCATCGGTATAATTGATATAAACCGACTGACCGCATATGTTTACTATTCCAAATGAGTCTTCAGGCGGTACTCTCATCAGTTCATCGGTTTCACCATTCTCCATACGATAATATATGACTTCATTACCGGCACTATCGAAGAGAGCATAATATAAAGCATCTTCATGCTTTTTAAATCCGCCGCCCCTTAATGTTCCAGCATCTATTTCTATTGCTAATTCTTTGGTCTCTCCGCTTATTTTATCAAATACAAAATACCCTTCTTTGGATACATAGTAAGCATCACCATCTATCAGCTGAAGGTCACTTATATGGTCGAAAGTCTTTACGAGCGCAGTATTCTCATTTGCAATATCATATCGGTAGATTTCATATAGCATATTTTCATAAACAAAGGACTCAAAGTCGTTCTCTGCTGTATCACCAACCATAAGTTCTGTAACATTATCACCAAAATGAATACTCGAATAATATACAGCCCCTTCTTCATAATAAATTCCTGTAATATTTGCCTGCTCTCCCGTTATCTTATCTCCCATGTACACTTTATAATTATCAAGGTCGATGACAAAGATACCGGCTTCCGGCTTATTGTCGTTGATAATCTGCCCCTCATCATTTATCTCGATTCTGTTATAATAAGCACCTATAACATACTTATCCCTGTATAGAACATATCTGAGATTCTGAACCCCTTCTAAAGTGGCAACCTTTTTACGATTCTCACCGTTTGGATCCATTTCATAGAGATACTGCGTCCGGAATATATCTTCATTGGACATATTACCAATAAAATAAAGATGCCCGTTATAAAGCACCGGTCCACTCTTGCTCAGTCCCAAAAAAGCTGCAGGACATGATGGATTCTCATTATTATGTGAAAAGCCTTCATGCGTGCAGTTAGGTCTGTCACAATAGACCATGTCCTTACCGGAAGTTGTTTCGATAAGGTGCAGTATCCCCGAACCATCCAGATAAATTACGGTATGCTCAGAATAGTTGCATTGGGGGTCTGTAGGGTCATAAACGTACTCTTCGTCATTAAATCCGTGATTGTTTTGCTTTAACATAAGCAAAACAATCACGGAACAAAAGCAAAATATAAAAATAATGATTATGAACAAAGATTTCTTCTTCATCGACATTTCACCTAATAAAAAGGATCAATATGTGGCTGATGTGTTCGTAGTCCATGTCTGATCATATGCAGTAACACTGTGGGAACTAGTTACCTTTACGCTACGACAATTGCTCGGAGCCGAAAAACTTACCGAACATGAACTATAATGTCCATTATTCTTAGTAGATGTACCTGTCTCAAGAGTATCAGTATTCACATAGCTATAGGTTGATGATACGGTGACAGATCCAGTGCTTTGATATGATGTTGAAGCACTTGCACCTGTTGCACTTATAGAAGATGAACCTCTGGTGATATAATCATTAATTCCTCCTGTTGCAGAAGTTGCAGCATACGCCGATATGCTCATACCGAAAGTCAAAGTAAACGCAAGTGTGAATGTTAAAATTATTTTTCTTAAATTTCCTTTGGTAATCTTTTTCATACTGAAATTCTCCTTTTCTTATTATCTGTTAAGTTCAAGTTATAATATCAAATATTTTATTTTCTGAATTATCAGTTTAAAATTATGTACTCATCTGATGATTCTATATTAGATACTCTAAATAGCATAATGATTTTCTACCTTCATTATAATTAACATTTGAAGTAATATAATGTGTAGAAGATAAATTTATCACGTCTTCCTGCAATGAAACATTTTCATTAAACTCTTTCATCACTACTGTATCCTCAGCATAGACATTAATAATTTTGCCTGTATTATTCGAAATCGATAATACCATGATTACGCAAGAGAACTTGCTATAAATTTTTAATTTTAATATAAATCCCACCTTTCATAATGATTATTTTCTCTTAGGTCTTTTAGGCTGGTGTAAAATACCAATACAAAAAGAATTTCCGGAATTGTTTCTCTCAACCTCCAAACCAATTACCTTCTGAACCACTCTCAAAACACTTGTTTTTAAATTACTCTTTTTCATTCAAACATACCTCCTGTTTCAAAATTTTTGCTAAACACAAAAGAAATGCACACAATACGATTGCAACGGACATATAGCAGATAAAAAGTTCACATATCTCTATCGATATAGCAGCTGCCAATATCATACATTCTAGTCCAAGTAAATATCTTGCCGCTTTTTTTGATTCTTGTAACTCAATACAATCCATTGCCAAATTAGGATGATTGATCGTTCCAATTAAAGCTATTACTACTATGGAACAAACAAGTAATACATATACAGCATACATATAATTTACTAATATCGGACATACATGAACAACACCTATGCTAATAATCAAAGTTCCCAAATAGCATTGTAAAAACGAGTTTGCATGATAACCACCTGTCCTTTTTCTCAAAGAAAGAAAAAAAGCCAGAAATAACATCATCGGAATAATCTGCTTAAAAACCACTCCAATACACAATATTGAAATTATGGTAAGCCACTTTTCTATTGTCGTGATTAAAGCATATAAATAGTGTTCCTTCATCTCTGACTGTAAAATTCTTTTTTCTTCCATTTGGTCTACTATTGCATTAGCTATCCTTTCAACCATATCTTTGTGCCTCCTTTCCTAAAATCATATCAAAGATATAGATATATTCAATTAGCCTTGCAGAAAGCGGACATTTTTAGCAGAAAATGAACAAAGGGCATTTTCTTGAATACCCTTTGTCCTTAAAATACACACTATACTTATTTTTTTAATGGAATAACAATTGAAAAGTAAAATTCCTTTTCATTATTTTGAACGACATATTCTCCTCTATATTTTTTTACAATCCGTATTACATTTTTGATCCCTACGCCATGTTCATCTGGCATTACTGTCTTACTTGTCTTGATTTCATCATTATCATATACAAGCGGTTGATTATATGTATTCTTTACAGAAAGAATTATCAACTCATCTTCTATCATAAATTTAAACTTAATTTCTTTCTTTTCTTTACATTTTTCACACGCTTCAATGGCATTATTTAATAAATTAGCCAAAACGACAACTAGATCCTCATCTTCTATTCCAATTTTCGATAAGTCATTTACTTTAAACACAAAGACAATATGGTTACTAATTGCTTCCTGGTACTTTGTATTAAGAATAGCATTGATTATCACATGATTAGTATTGATTATATTTCTCTCTCCCATAAATGTCTTACTAATATTATTTACATACCTACTTGCTTCGTCATATTCATGATCTTTCAGTAATGACTCAATACACAATATCTGGTTCTTAAACTCATGCGACTTGTCCTTCTGGATTTCATAATTCTCTGATATAGAACGATACATTTCAATTTGATTCTTAACCTGTAATTCTAATATTGCTTTCTCATGTATTTCAGCTTCTCTAATAACAATATCGTTAATTAGATAATATACAAATGCATTCATAACAACCATCCCAAGTGCAATGGAATAAAGAACATAAGCCTGTGCCTTATTTTCTGTATATTGAAATGTCATAAGCATTGCAACAATCGTAACAATTGTAAATACCGGAAAAAACAAAAATTTGATCCATTCCGCATCTGCCAGCATCTCTGTTGATTTATGCCCAAATTGTTTCTTAACAAGTAAAATACAAAGAAACAGTATAACTTTACTAAAAACAACAACCAGATTACCTTCTAATGCATATTCGTTTTGTACTACTCCTTCTTTTGAAATGATAGCACAATTTCCGACATAAGCCAAATAATCAACTAACAGCAATAAACCTTGATACAACATTGCCAGCACCGATGACTTTTTTATGCTTATTCTAAAGTAAACGTGCATAATAACTGCTGTGACCAATATAGCAATTATTTGTTTCACAACTATCCAACCAGACAAAGTCAGACCACACACATAATATACGAAAATCAACACTAATAAAAGCAGAACTTTTTGTAACTTTCTTTGTCCTAAAGACGAATGGCAAAAGCTTTCAAAAAATATCTTGCAACATATAACCTCAAATGCAATTATTGCCAAACTAAAAAAATATAAAAACATATATCACAGTTCTCCTTTGTATGCAATAAATGCGTTCTTTACATCTTTGTATCTTGCTTTAGGAATAATTAGCTCCTGATTATTACTCAATATTACTTTATACCCTATAACTTTTTTTATATGCTTTAGATTTACTAAAAAGCTTTGATGAATCCTTAGAAAAGAAAAGTCCGTCATTTCCGTTTCCAATTCATTTAATGTCCCATACAAAGTATAAATTTTTAACTTTTCTTCCATGATATGAAATTCCAGTTTATGCAATTTACTCTCTATGTATAGTATTCTTTCTACCGGAACATCCTTTTCACATTCATTGAATTGAAAAGTCTTTTTCATAACAACATAGTTCATCTTATGGAGAATAGTATCCATACATTCATATATAGAATCATCAAAATTCGTATTATTCTTTAATAAATATCTTGCTGCATCGACTTTATACCCTTCCAACGAATAATTTATATAAGCTGTTACAAACACAATATACACTTCTGAACTATATTCTCTAATTTTTTGTGCTGTTACAATTCCATCTATTTCGTCCATATTTATATCAAGAAAAATTATGTCGTATTGTACTAGTTCAATTCCTAAATCAAGAAATTCCTTGCCAGAAGCAAATGTATCCACTTCGTAAGAGATCTCTTTTTCACAAAAATATTTCTCAACATATTTTCTAACACTATCTCTAAATGGTTTCTCATCATCGCATATTGCTATCCTGAACATATGTTTATCCCCCCTCAAAAAAATTTACAAACATAATTTTCCTTCCCTTTTAATTCAAACCATTTTGTCAAATTTATTTTCCAATATAACCGCTATTCTTTTACACAATCATTTTAATGGTAAACTCATCTCCTTATTTATAATCTGCGTATACATCCCATTACCATGACCAGTAATATGATTATTACTCGCTGAAATACTATTTTGCCTTGCACTACATAATATATGTTTTTAGTATGATTATATAATAAATATACTCCATGAAAATCATATTTGGCTGATATATGTTCCCTCCCACGTCCACCATTACTTGAATTTCTTAATATAAAAAATACTTTAGGTGTAACTTCTAATGCATTATCAGACAATTTTCTGATTTTACTCTTTATTCATATAGTATGAACTATAGGAACAATTAAGGATTAAATAATGAGCGTTAAATATATCCATTCATCATTCTTTACAATTAGATCAAATAAATTCATATTTTCCTACTTCCTCTTATGAAAACCAGATTCTATTCCTATTTTTAATGCTTCATATATTCACTTTCTGTAATAACTATAATTGCAGAAGGATACTCGTCATCTGAAAAATAATCATCAGAATCATATATATATTCATAATCACGCAATATCTCATCTATCACTTCTGGATTTTCCGATGTTCTTTTCATAATAACTAATAATTCTAATATATATTTTTTAATTTCATCATCATTTATTGGTGCTCCAATTCTACATGATAAGATTTCATGCTCAAAAATATCAATAGAACATGTATATAAAGTCTCTTTGGGCATTCCTCCTTGTTTTGTTGGACACATTGTTGTACTACATCCACAACAAGAAGACTTACAAACACTCAAATTTGGACAATTATAAACAAAAGTATTTGATGGTGATGGCAATAGATATTTTGGAGCAAATAATTCGGGTAACGTATATAAAAAATCTATCATATTTAATTTTTTGTCATGATAAAAAACTCCATAAGCTGTAATGCTTTTATAATCATGTCTAAAATTAAGAATATGCTTCGGAATATTCATTGTACTCTTATCGTATACATCTGGCTTATAATATAGTAGCTCCCATTGAAAAATATCTGCTTTACAATTCAAGAATTTTCTATATGAACCTCTTCTATATTTTGCTTGTAAAATGCATATTCGGAGTTCTTTTGTCGATTTGTCATATGTTATAAATAGCAAATCTCCTAATTCAATTCTTTTCATACTACCTAGAAAAGAAGACGGGTACTCAATATACTGTTTATGTACTTCTTTCACGTAGGTAGCTTTGGCAAATTTATTAAAATTAAATTGTCTTGCCATTTCTCTAAAAAGTTCCACTTCACCTACTTTTGGCATCATTGATATTGCCATATTAAGTTCATTTTTCATATGTCTCCCCCATTTCTACAATAAAATCAATCTTTTGTTTCTGTTTTACTTCTCTTTGACCTTTTTATTACAATACACATTCGCTTCTTCAGATCCTCTAATATACAATGTTGTCTGTATTGCTTTACACAAACAACCAGGATATAAACAACCGTGATATTGCATATCATTAGTGTTTATAGAAAACATTTTGTGTCCGCAGTCTGTAAAGAAGAATGTTCTCTGTATTTTTTTTGTGTTACTTGATACGTTGCAATAGCCTTATGTCTACGATACTTTTTATTATATCATTATATCATAATACTGTCTACTTTGCGATAGTTTCCAATGCATAAAAAAATACCCACTAGAACCGTCTCTGTTCTAGTGGGTATTAGAACTTCTATAGAGTTTTCTTAACAGTTAGCTTATTTCATATCAGCAATCGCTGCCTGTGCTGCTGCAAGACGTGCGATAGGCACACGGAAAGGAGAACAGGAAACGTAATCCAGACCGATCTTGTGGCAGAATTCAACGGAAGAAGGATCTCCGCCGTGCTCACCACAGATACCGATGTGCAGGTTAGGATTAACAGGTTTGCCAAGTTTGATGGACATTTCCATTAACTTGCCAACACCGGTCTGATCCAGTTTAGCAAACGGATCGTTTTCAAAGATCTTGGTATCATAGTAAGCGTCTAAGAACTTACCAGCGTCATCACGGGAGAAGCCGAAGGTCATCTGAGTTAAGTCGTTAGTACCGAAGCAGAAGAAGTCAGCTTCAGCTGCGATTTCATCAGCGGTAAGAGCAGCTCTGGGGATTTCGATCATGGTACCAACTTCGTACTCAAGTTCTACACCTGCTGCAGCGATTTCAGCATCAGCGGTTTCTACAACTACCTTCTTAACGTATTTTAATTCTTTAACTTCACATACCAGAGGAATCATGATTTCAGGTTTTACATTCCAATCAGGATGTGCTTTCTTAACTTCGATTGCTGCGCGGATAACAGCCTTAGTCTGCATCTTAGCAATTTCAGGATAAGTAACAGCAAGACGGCATCCTCTGTGACCCATCATAGGGTTGAATTCATGTAAGGAAGCGATGATGTTCTTGATATCTTCAACGGATTTACCCTGAGCCTTAGCAAGCTTTTCGATGTCTTCTTCTTCAGTAGGAACAAACTCATGAAGAGGAGGATCAAGGAAACGAATGGTAACAGGATTTCCTTCAAGAGCTTCATAAAGAGCCTTAAAGTCTCCCTGCTGATAAGGAAGGATCTTTTCAAGAGCTGCTTCTCTTTCTTCAACAGTATCTGCACAGATCATTTCACGGAATGCTGCGATTCTGTCTGCTTCGAAGAACATATGCTCGGTACGGCAAAGACCGATACCTTCTGCACCAAGTTCACGAGCTTTCTTAGCATCTGCAGGAGTATCTGCGTTTGTACGAACTTTCAGTTTTCTGAACTTGTCAGCCCAAGCCATAACACGACCGAATTCACCGGCGATAGTAGCATCTACAGTAGGAATTAAACCAGCATAGATGTTACCGGTAGAACCATCGATAGAGATTTCAGAACCTTCAGTGAAGATCTGACCAGCTAATTCAAATTTCTTGTTTTCTTCATCCATCTTGATGTCGCCACAACCGGATACACAGCAGGTACCCATACCACGTGCAACTACTGCTGCATGGCTGGTCATACCACCACGAACGGTTAAGATACCCTGAGCAGCTTTCATACCGGTGATATCTTCAGGAGATGTTTCAAGACGAACAAGAACTACCTTTTCACCTCTTGCAGCCCATTCAACAGCGTCATCTGCAGTAAATACAACTTTACCGCAAGCAGCTCCGGGAGATGCACCAAGACCTTTTCCGATAGGAGTAGCAGCCTTAAGTTCTTTTGCGTCGAACTGAGGATGTAATAAGGTATCTAAGTTACGAGGATCAATCATAGCAACTGCTTCTGCTTCTGTCTTGTGTCCTTCATCAACCAGGTCACAAGCAATCTTTAATGCTGCAGGAGCGGTTCTCTTACCGTTACGGCACTGTAACATGTAAAGCTTTCTATTTTCAACTGTGAATTCCATATCCTGCATATCATGATAATGGTTTTCAAGAGTTTCACATACTTTGATGAATTCAGCATATGCTTCAGGGAATTCTTTTTCCATCTGAGCGATAGGCATAGGTGTACGAACACCTGCAACTACGTCTTCACCCTGAGCGTTGATTAAGAATTCACCCATCAGTTTGTTTTCACCTGTAGCAGGATCACGGGTAAATGCAACACCGGTACCGGATTCATTGTTTAAGTTACCGAATACCATGGGCATTACGTTAACAGCGGTACCCCAGGAATAAGGGATATCATTGTCACGACGATATACGTTTGCACGAGGGTTGTCCCAGGAACGGAATACTGCTTCGATAGCAAGTTTTAACTGTTCAACAGGATCGGAAGGGAAATCAGTACCAAGCTGATTCTTGTATTCAGCCTTGAACTGTTCTGCCAATTCCTTAAGGTCAGCAGCGGTTAATTCAACGTCATACTGCACGCCTTTCTTTTCCTTCATAGCGTCGATTAACTGCTCGAAATATTTCTTACCAACTTCCATTACAACGTCAGAGAACATCTGAATGAAACGTCTGTAAGAGTCATATACGAAACGTTCGAAAGCCGGATCAGGGTTGCCGGCGATCATTGCGCTAACTACTTCGTCATTCAAACCTAAGTTTAAGATGGTATCCATCATACCGGGCATGGATGCTCTTGCACCGGAACGAACTGATACTAATAAAGGATTCTTAAGATCGCCGAATTTCTTACCGTTGATCTCTTCCATTTTCTTAACGCCTTCCATAGCCTGAGCCATGATTTCGTCGTTAATCTTACGTCCATCTTCGTAGTACTGTGTACAAGCTTCTGTTGTGATTGTGAAGCCCTGAGGTACAGGAAGGCCGATGCTGGTCATTTCTGCGAGGTTAGCACCTTTACCGCCGAGAAGGTTTCTCATGGACATGTCGCCTTCACTAAACATATAAACCCATTTGTTCATATCTTTCTTTCTCCCTTTTCTTAGTTTTTAAGATATTTCAAACATAGAAAAAAAGGCATCAAAGCCCTTTTCTATGCATGATTCCTATATATTTTAACAATTTGACCCGAATATATCAAGATGTTTAATTCAATTCTTTTTCGCGCAAATCCATTTTGTCTGTTTTCGACAATTTCTTTCATGAATTAGTAATAATTTTTATGCAAAATAAATAATTTTTGTTATAAATTACCTGAAAGATGTCCCATAAATTCCTTGAGTCTTTCATTTTTCATGTCAAAGAGTTCTTCCGGACTTCCCTGTGCCTGAATCACACCATGTTCCATGAAAATGATACGGTCGGAAACCTCTTTGGCAAACTGCATTTCATGGGTCACGATAATCATGGTCATATGCTCTTTTGCCAGTTCCTTGATGACCTTTAAGACCTCCGCCGTAAGTTCCGGGTCAAGGGCCGATGTGGGTTCGTCAAAAAAAAGAATCTGGGGCTGTTTTGCCAGAGCTCTGGCAATGGAAACCCTTTGCTGCTGACCGCCGGACAACTGACAGGGATAGGCATCCTTTTTGTCGGAAAGGCCTAACTTGGCAAGCAGAACTAAAGCCCGCTCTTCTGCTTCCTTCTTAGAAATCTTATCCACACTGATAAGAGCATCCGTAATATTCTTCATGACACTGTAATGCGGAAAAAGATTAAAGTTCTGAAACACCAGACCGAAACATTTATGGATTTCTTTTAATTTTGCCTTGGAGGCATAAACACATTTGTCGCCTTCTTCCCAACATGCACTTTCTCCCATGTAGGTAAGGCTGCCGCCATCCATTTTCTCTAACATCGTAGCACAACGAAGCAGGGTGGATTTTCCGGAGCCGGAGGGTCCGATAATGGAGACCACTTCTCCTTTGCTTACACTCAGGGAAATGTCCTTAAGAACCTTAAGACCGTTGAATTCTTTCTTTACATGTTGCATCTCTAACAGTTCCATAGGGGGTACTCCTTTCTACCGGTAGTAAGAAAGTGCTTTTTCCACTCTCTCCATAACAAGGGCCACGATAAAGTTAAATACATAGTAAAACACACCTGCTATCATAAGCGGCATGATGGTAGTCTGCGCTGCGGCAATCTGCTTTGCGATGGTAAACATTTCCGCCTGTGCAATGGCAAATGCCAGAGAAGTGTCCTTAACCAATGTAATGATTTCATTGGTCACGGAAGGCAGAATTCGCTTAATCACCTGCGGTAATATGATTTTGACAAAAGTCTGTGCCTTACTGTAACCCAAAACCTTCGCCGCTTCATACTGACCGATGGGCATGGATTCAATCCCCGAGCGGTAAATCTCTGCAAAATAAGCTGCGTAATTAATGGAAAACGCTATAATTACCGCAACAAACCGATACTCGGTACCGGTTCGGATTTTGAAAAGAAGGGAAGGTCCAAAATAAATGATAAGAAGCTGAAGCATAAGGGGGGTTCCCCTCATCAGGGATATGTATGCCTTGGTAAGTCCCCGGACAATTCCGTTCTTTGACATTCGTCCAAAGGATACGAAGAGTCCTAAAGGCAAAGAAAAAAGCAGGGTGAGTGCGAATATCTCAACTGACACCAACATACCTTTTCCTAACTGTAACAACATCATTTGAATACTCATTCTCACACCTGCTCTTTATATTCTTAACGGATGATACTATCCTTTATTTACCGAGACAAACGCTGTCGGAAAGACCCCATTTTTCAGCAATTTTTGCAAAAGTACCGTCATCTACCATTTCCAATAAAGTCTTTTCTACTTTGTCTTTAAGCTCTGTATTGCCTTTTAAGAAGCCGATACCGTACTGTTCGGTTGCAAGAAGCTCGTCTAAGATAACGTACTTATCCCCACGGGATTCAATCTGGTAATTTGCAACTCCGATATCCATTGCCACTGCCTGAATCGCACCTGCTTCCAGATCTAAGAATGCGGTGTTGTAATCGCCATATTCGGTAAGGCTTGCAAAGCTGTCGCGAAGAGCAATGTTTTCAGGGCTTTCTTCGTCGTTCAGTGCTGCAAGTGCAGAAGAATCTGCCTGTACACCCACTGCCTTGCCGGCAAGATCGGCGGTGCTTGTAATGCCGTCAGCCTTGGCTACCACGAATACCTGGCTGTTATCTACATAGGGTACAGACCATGTGTAAGCATCCTCACGACCGTTCATGGTGAAACCGTTCCAGATACAATCGATGGACTTGGTAGACAATTCCATATCCTTAGAATCCCAGTCAATAGGACGCTTTACCAGTTCCCAGCCATTTCTCTTACAAACTTCTTCTGCAAGGTCAAGGTCGAATCCTACGTACTCACCGTTGTCATCCATATAGCCGTAGGGCGGAAATTCTGCATCAAATCCAACGGTAAAGGTTTCTGTTTTTTTGCCACCGCATGCTGCTAATGACAGGGACATGCAGGCAATCAGTACCAAACTCATTAATTTTTTCATACTTTTCTCCTCTTTGTGCCAAAGGGCACCTTTATTTTCATTCTTTCACTGTGCCATATTATCATGTTAAAGTGCCTGTGTCAAATAAATCCTTGAAAAAGCATTTGTTTATTGACCATACATGATAAAGAAAAAGGAGTATACCGGATCTGATATACTCCCTCGTAATGCAAAACTTTCAACTGCTAAAAATACTTATGCTTCTTTTTTTCCTCTCTTTGCCAGAAAAACCAATGCGCCCGCACTGCATGCTGCAAGCAATACATAGGGCAATACATGTGTGGAATCTCCGGTAGAAGGATTGCTGCCATTTACCAAAGAAGCATCTTTGGTTACCGTAAAGTCTACCACAGCACTGCCTTCCACAAAGTTAAGGGCTAATGTGTATTTGCCTTCCTGTAAAGTGTTCATATAAGAAGCAGCAATTTTGATCTTGGTGTAATATTCTGCTGCATCTGCCTCTATAGGTGCTGCATAATCCACTGCTGCCAGAATAACGCCCTCTGCCTCAAGGCCTGCTGCATTACTGTTAACCGTTCCATAGGTATCAATTGATTCGGTTGCCGCAGGTGGCTCAGTAGTATCTACCGGTGCCTCAGTGGTATATACAGGTGCCTCAGTGGTATATACAGGTGCCTCAGTGGTATAAGGTGCTTCGCTGGTTACAGGTGCCTCAGTGGTATAAGGTGCTTCGCTGGTTACAGGTGCCTCGCTGGTTACCGGTGCTTCGCTGGTTACAGGTGGTGCCTCAGTGGTTCCGGGTGCTGCCGTTGTCCCGGGTGTCTGTGTCCTAGACGGTGCCTTGGACGTTTCCGTCGTGCCTGTGGGCGCTGTCTGAGAAGTACCCTCTACTGAAAGGTCTGTTTCTGCCAGTTTCTGATTATTGATACTCGCTGACAAGAAATGGTTCTTCGGTACATTAACCTGCACTTCATAATCTTCGCCGGAGTTTAACAGATAATAACTGTTTGCTCCACCGGCTACGGGAATGGACTCTGCTGCTGTTACCGTAGCACAAAGAAGTGTGAAAGCTGCTGTGGTTCCTGCTATTGCTGTCATGAATTTCTTTGTTTTCTTATTCATCTTATTCTCCTTTCGTTTCGCATGTTTCCCTAATACTTCTTATTATCAGTTCCCCCATGCTCACAACTCAATTTATTATATCCATTTTTTGGTTTCACTGTCAATAAAAAAATTCAAATAAGCACGAAAAAACATTCAGTCAAACATGAATAAACATTCAACCGAACATGAAAAATGAGAAGAATGAAAAGCCGATGCAGATTATGTCCGCATACCGTCCCACATCTTTCTGAAACCAGGTGCATTTTCCCAACATAACTGCCATCGGAACCGGCAGGAACAGCATATACCTAAAATCCATGCTGCAGCCGTAAGGCAATTTTAGGTAGAATACCACAATACCGACATAAAAAATGACAGCGGCCGTCAGACAGAGCCTTCCCATTCTGTCGCCTTTTGCAAATCCGATCTGATAAATAAGGGCTATCATACAGCAAACCGCAAGCAGCGCTGCAAAAAACAACAGCACGGAGGCAATCCCCTTCATCTTGTCAAAACGAAATTCTCCAAACAGGGAGGATTTCAATGCATACACCGGCAGATTATAGTCGTCATAAACAGCCGCAAACGGATCCGCAAACAGATTCTTTACGTTCACGGCAAAAATCCTCTGAAAAACAGAATAGCCTCCGGTATAAAGATCGCTGTCTTCGCCGATCACCGGCACATAGGTAAGCGGCTGACCAAATAACAGATAATTGCGTACACTATACCAGAGTCCAAGAGGAAGACTGATTACTCCGAACACCAGGTATTTGCCCAGAAGGGATTTCCAGGTTCCGTTCTTGCAGCCCTGATACAGACAATCTGCAAAAACAAGAGCTGTAAAAACTGCCAGTGTGGCACAGGAAACCTTCGTCATCATGCCAAGTCCGTAAAACAGTGCCAGAAGAATCGTATGCTTCCAGCTCTTTTCCCCGAACCATTTCAAGGTATACCAGAACACTAACATCATAAACATGCCCGACAGTGCATCCGGTCCTATTCTTCCGCCGGACAAAAAGTATACCGGCAGGAAAGTAACAAGCATCATGGCTCTCATAAGCCCCCGTCCTGTTAATCCGCACTCACGGAAAATCTCCCTGCTCACAACAAGACTTATGCAGGAAGCCATACAGGACACCGTCTTGGCGGCATCCACCATAGAATACGCATCCTTGGTCTGCAGGATGAAATTGATAAACCGGGAAACGGCTGCTCCCAATATATAATAAAGCGGTTGCTGGTAGAACTGAACCGTATTGGTTTTGGGCAGATGCCCATTTATAACCTGTAACAGATAACTTGCGTGTCCGTAAGAATTCTCATTAAGTTCCCACAGATCATGGCTCCTGACATTGCAGGGCGTATAGATCATATAGCCTACCCGCATGAGAATCCCGACACACAGAAGAATGCCCGCAAGCTGTTCCTCTGTATATTCTTTCTTTCCGATGCCAATATATTTTTTCGTGAAAAACACCATACAGGTCAGCATGATCAGATCCGTTATCATTCTGAAGACTCTCAGTCTGTTTTGGGAATCTCCTGTTCGGCCGAACAACAGATAGGACAATATCACAACAGCCGCGGAAATTCCGTACCACACTGCCCTTGTAGGAATAAATTTCTTATTCATAATCATTACCTTTCTGCCATCTGCGTATTATGCAATATTCCAGGTTGTAAAGAGCTCCAGAACCTGATTAATGAAAGACACCTTCACAGGCTGCCCTGTTAATACCGGATAATACATGGCATACAGTATCACGGATAGGACAGAGAAAATCGCCATATTCCTCTTAGGATGCCGGCTGTAGGAAAGTGAATTGGCCACCATCAGAACCAGAAACAGTCCGCTGACAAAATACTGATAGATAAAGATTGTCCGGTGAATGATAAGCCATGGAAGTAGCATGGATAAATAACCGACAATCAGAAAAACTGCTCTTTTACACTTTTTCTCTCTTCTAAGATAAAACTGATGCAGAAAAGCAAGCAGTCCCCCAAAGCAAAGGAGCGGATTGAAGAAGGTCATCACCGTGCTGACTGTCCCATTCTCCAAATAAACACGGGAATCCGCAAGGGGGCGCGCATCTATTAACCACTTATACCATTCCGAAGAGTAGGGATGCTCAAATACACAATCCTTGTGATAGTTTAGCATCAGAGTGGCATTATCGATCATATGCCGGATTAGTCCCTTATCCGTATAAACCTTTGGAAATGGCAGATAGGAAAGGGTGTAAATTACAACCGGTATCAGGATAAAAAATAACACACAGCACCCTGCTGTTTTCATGAGATACCCCGTATGTTCACGAATTTTGGAAATTCCTCCTATATGCTGTAACAGTGCCACAAAAAACAGGATTGCGATGCCTGCCGCACCATAAAATCCCGTCCATTTGGTGGAAATCGCAAATGCCATGAACAGTCCACTGTTAAAAAGCCACAGCATCTGCTTAAAAAATGGCTCCCGTTTTTGAAGTGCCTGTGTGTAACCATACATAAAATAGAACATGCCCAGTATAAAAAAGGCCACAAGGATATCAATGGTGGCAATCCGGGAAAGTGTGGTATTCATGAATGCCGTAGCCAGTAAGACAGAAGCAAAACAGGATACCCCGGTACGGCCAAACATCTTATGGGCAAACAGATACATAAGCGGTATCATACCTATGCCAAACAGTGCGCACATGATTCGAAAGCCGAAAGGATTCATGCCAAAAAGCGCTATACCTATGGAAATGATACTTTTTCCCAGCGGCGGGTGCGTATTTTCATAAATCGGCAGTTCATGGAGGAATTCATAAGCGGTGCGTCCGTGATATACCTCATCAAACATGGTACCGTCATAATAGGTGGCAGGATTCCGGAATAAATCCTGTTCGTCAAATAAAAGGGGATAATCTTCGCTGTTATCCGGCAGAATCACCTGTCCGTTCCGATCCAGACAGACCACCTCGCAAATGTCGGCATCTCCCTCCATCAGTACCATTCCCAGGGAGTGCAGACTCCTGTTCACCGCCACCCGGTTCCAGCAAAAGACGCTTTCCACGGAATGTCTGCTGTCAAAAACCTCCCATGCCGTGCTGCCTACCGACAGAGCCGAAAAGGAAATAATTCTTTTCCCCTTATGCCCCGGAAAAATAAAAATATCCGAAATTTCCGTCTCTTTTCCGAATTGCAGGACGATTTCATTTTCTCCCGGATTCCCTACGCGAAAGGAAGCAAAGGTCTCCGGTGTGTGTTGACTTCCCAACTTCCACAATACAGCCACGGCAAAGAGAAGTGTAATCGCCGCCATGCAAATGAAATCCCATCCCGTGAACCTCTGTGATCCACGAACAGGTTCCTGCACCGTCTCCTCTTCTTCTGACGCAGCTTCTCTCCTTTGGGTTGGATTTTTCCACAGACAGACTAACCGGCTGACGGTGCCTGCCACAGCCAGTCCGGTCATGCACATCCCGTAAATATTATTTTTTGCCATTAACAGGACGGAGATACCGGTTCCAAAAAGCAGGTATTCCGGCCAAAATGCCAAAAGGCTGATTTGTCTTTTTTCCAGAATCCGGTCCGCCGCACACAAAAGGAAAAGCACAAATACGCTCACACAAATGCCTTTGATATTCGCTGTCAGTACAAGCACTGCCAGTGCCGGATTAAACAGATAAAAGCCCAGTATTACATGCTGCATTTTCCGGGATTTACTCTGGCTTAAGTAGTAGTACAGCAGGGCCATAAGCACCCACTCTGCAGAAAGACAGAGCAGATGATACCTTGTTCTTTCCTGCAGCATCAGAACCGGAAATACTCTTGCAAAGAAATAGAACAACAAAAGTTCAAAGCCTGTATACACCGGCTGTCTCTTTTTTGCACAGAAGAAGTATGTAACCCAGAAAATCAGGCAGCTAAGCAAAATTTCAATGTAAGAAGAAATCATTTATGGTCCTGCCTTTCCTCATGATATTCCTGCTCCGTATTCACATTCCAGATCCGTTCCTTTCCGATTCCTCCTAAAAGCAGACAGTCCACTGCCTCCATGGCGGTCAGCATGGAATGATCCATATTGTTATACCTGTGCTGGCCATTTCTGCCGATGCAGTACAGATTGTCAATGCCGTTCAGCCACTTTTTCAGGTCAGGCATCCCGGCGTAGGTATCAAAATAAGCCGGGTAGGCCTTTTTTACCTTTTCACAATGGGACAACAGAATCGGTGCATCCTTGCTCAGAATGCCCATTTTAATCAGTTCCTTTCTTCCAAATGCCGCCCATCGCTCAGGGGACATCTGCCACATGGCATCCCCCCACGCACAGAAATATTCCAGTCCGATCCAGATGGTTCCTTCCGGATTTTTCACCATATACGGAGACCAGTTATTAAAGATTTGAATACGTCCCATCTTAACATGACGATCCTGCACATAAATCCAGCAGTCCGGTACAATGTCGCCTAATGTTTTGAAATTTGTTTCGTTCCGTAACTTGAGCCTGTCCGTAAGGATTCCCACCGTAACAAAATCCCGGTAAGGAAGCCCCTTAGCAATATTTTTAAGCTTATCCGGCACATTGTTCATGCCACCGACCAGATCTTTCACAGGCATGCTGGAAAATACCACATCCGCCGTCAGTTCTTTGGTTTCTCCGTTTTCCTCAAATATAAGTTTTTCAATATGCCCTTCCTTCCGGCAGATTCCCGTTACCTTACAGCCAAATGTAATCCGGCCGCCCAGTTCTAAAAACCTCTTAGCTGCTTCTTCCCACATCTGTCCCGGTCCAAACTTGGGATAATAAAAGTTCTCAATCAGGGAAGTTTCCACCTTTCTGTTTTTCACGGGCAGCATCTTTCCCAACATATCTTTTATCACGGCTGTCACAGACAGGCCCTTTACCCTTTGGGCACCCCAATCCGGTGAAATATCCCGGGGGTGACGTCCCCAGAGTTTTTCCGTATAGCCTTCAAAAAAGATACTGTAAATTTTCTTCCCGAAGCGGTTTATGTAGAAGTCTTCCAGAGATTTTTCTTCCCTACGGAAAATAACTGCTTTCAGATAACTGCACCCTGCCTGCAGCATGGTAAAAAAGCCTAAGTTCTTAACCGTATTCCAGTTCATTTTCACCGGATAGTCAAAGAAACGTTGATTGTAATAAATCCGGGACACCCTTTGTCTCTTTAAAAACACCCGGTCTTCCGTTTCCGGATCAGGACCGCCTTTTAAAAGTTCCACTTTTCTGCCCAGCTTTTTGTCATCAAAAGCCGGTTTCCCCTGCAGCGGCAGAATCTCCTCCCACCAACGCATGACAGCCTTATTTTTGGAGAAGAACCTGTGCCCTCCCAGATCCATCCGGTTCCCTTCGCACGACACCGTTGCAGATATGCCGCCGATACGCCGGCTTTCCTCTAAAATGATAACCTCGTATTCACCTGATTTTTTCAACAATTCCAATCCTGCCGTAATTCCCGCCGGACCTGCTCCGATTATCACTGCTCTTTTCATTGATTTCTCCCTTTTAATACAATTTTTTCGCTACCACGACAAATCTTCCTTCCTCTGTGTGATAACTGCAGGTGGAAAGTAACAATACCTGATCCCCATACTCTAACACCTCATCCGTCTCATACATGGCCGATTCTTCCACGCCTTCCCGAAATGCGGCAAACACCTCTTCATCGCTTAAATCCTTATAGTTGTAGTAACGAAACCCCTTCTCCCCGTCCTCGTAAATCTTACTGTAAAATGCGGCCACAACCTCATAGGTTCCCTGTTCGTAGAGGGTATCAAAATAAATATAAGGGTGTTCTTCCCAGTATTTTTTCTTCTCATAAAACGGCAGTGAGCCAAACATGGTCCGGTTCTTCATGCGGTGGCCGTAAATGACATACAGATTTCCTTCTTCACTGCAGGCACTATCCAGAAAAGGTGTACCGCTCTCCGTTTCCGTCCCATCAAAAGCTCTGCGCAGGTAATACTCCGGGTCCTGTGGCGTATACATGACCGGATAATTGACCTTCGTTCCTTCTATGGTAATCCACCCATACAGATCCGGATTCTTCTCATACAAAGACTGATAAGGCACAAGCATACCCGTTTCATCATCCCTTTGCATGGCATCCCGAAGTTTCAATTTAGCTTTTCTATTCTCTTTCGTATCGATGTCCTCACCGGACTGATCTTCCTCCTTTGAGACAGATCCTTTGTTTTGATCCGCTCCGCCGGCCTGTGTTTCCCCATTGCCGTCAGCCGCATAGGCTGCCTCAAGATCTTCGATGAGCATCTGAAAGGCATGATCTTCCCGATACTGCCCAATCAGTGTCACCAGGATCTTTCCGCAGGAAAACAGAAACACTCCTGTGAGCAGAACGATCAGTATATTGTTCAGTTTCCGTTTCATAAGTGAACCCGTTCCCCCTTGCTGACAGCTTTTCATACTAAACATTGTATTCATTTTAAAGTGAAATCTTTCATCTGTCAACCTGATTGAACAATCTGTTACTGTCTGTCAGATATTACATATATTACATTTACCTTGAAAATTTTACTTCTTTATGTATAATAGAATAGGTACGAAAAAATGAACAGATTTCTATGAGGATTGAATTATGATCAGTGCAAACAATGTCACCTACCGCGTAGGTAAAAAAGCATTATTCGAAGATGTGAACATTAAATTTACAGAAGGCAACTGCTATGGTCTCATCGGAGCAAACGGTGCCGGAAAATCCACCTTCTTAAAGATTTTGTCCGGACAACTGGATACCACAAACGGTGAGATCTTCATCACTCCCGGCCAGAGACTTTCCGTTTTGGAACAGGATCATTTCAAATATGATGATTACACCGTTCTGGATCTGGTCATCATGGGAAATGAACGCCTTTATCAGATTATGAAGGAAAAGGATGCCATTTATGCCAAAGAGGATTTTACCGATGAGGACGGTATCCGTGCCAGTGAACTGGAAGCAGAATTTGCGGAAATGGACGGATGGGAGGCGGAATCCAATGCTGCCAGCCTCTTAAACGGTCTGGGAATTGACACTTCCCTCCATTACGCTCTCATGAAGGACTTAAACGGTAATGAAAAGGTTAAAATCCTGCTTGCCAAGGCACTCTTCGGCAATCCCGACATTTTACTTCTGGATGAACCTACCAACCACCTGGACTTAGATGCCATTGCATGGTTGGAGGACTTTCTGATTGATTTTGAAAATACCGTAATTGTAGTCAGTCATGACCGCTACTTCTTAAACAAGGTATGTACCCATACCGCGGATATCGACTATGGCAAAATCCAGTTATATGCAGGCAACTACGACTTCTGGTACGAATCCAGCCAGTTACTTCAGAAGCAGATGAAGGAAGCAAACAAGAAGAAGGAAGAAAAAATCAAAGAACTGCAGGAATTCATTTCCCGCTTCTCCGCAAATGCTTCCAAGTCCAAGCAGGCTACCGCAAGGAAACGTGCTCTTGAAAAGATCGAACTGGATGAAATCCGTCCCTCCAGCCGTAAATATCCTTATATTGACTTTAGACCTGACCGTGAAATCGGTAATGAAGTTCTCACCGTAGAACATTTGAGCAAAACCATCAATGGCGTAAAGGTTCTTGATGACATTTCCTTTATTGTGGGACATGATGACAAAATTGCTTTTGTAGGCGGAAATGAACTGGCCAAAACCACCCTCTTCCGTATCCTGATGGGGGAAATCGAACCCGATGAGGGAACTTACAAATGGGGTGTTACCACCTCCCAGACTTATTTCCCCAAGGATAATACGGCCGAATTTGATAACGACCTTACCATCGCAGACTGGCTGACCGGCTACTCCCCCGTAAAGGATGTAACCTATGTACGTGGATTCTTGGGACGTATGCTTTTTGCCGGAGAAGACGGTGTTAAGAAAGTAAGAGTTCTGTCCGGAGGGGAGAAGGTTCGCTGCCTCCTTTCCAAGATGATGATCAGCGGTGCCAACTGTCTGATTCTGGATGAGCCCACCAACCACCTGGACATGGAATCTATTACAGCCCTCAACAACGGACTGATTAAATTTAGCGGTGTGGAGCTTTTTGCCTGCCACGACCATCAGTTTGTCCAGACAACTGCTAACCGTATCATGGAAATACTTCCTAACGGCACCATGATCGACAAGATTACCACCTACGACGAATATCTTGCAAGTGACGAGATGGCAAGAAAACGTACCGTCTACAGCAAGACTGATGACGACGAAGATTAATTATGATTGACTTACATGTACATTCTACCTGCTCCGACGGCACTCTTACGCCAAAGGAGCTGGTGGAATATGCACTTACCCACAAGATTACCGCATTTGCCCTCACAGACCACGATGCCGTTGCCGGTCTTGATGAGGCTCTTTTTTACTCCAAAGAATATTCCGGAAAGGTATCTGAAGAAAACCCTCAGGGCGCGGGTGTGGAAGTCATTCCCGGCATTGAACTTTCCACAGAATATGAAGGCCGTGACATCCACATGGTAGGTCTCTTTATTGACTACAAAAACAAAGCATTCACCAAACATCTGGAAGACTTTGTTGCATCCCGTACAAACCGCAACATAAAAATGTGCAGTCTGCTTAGAGAACACGGAATTGAAATTACTTACGAAGAACTCGTGAAATATTTTCCGGACTCGGTGATTACCAGAGCCCATTATGCCAAATATATGCTGGACAAGGGATATGTAAAGAGCCGTCAGGAGGCCTTTGAAAGATATGTGGGGGACCATGCCCCCTGCTATATCCCGCGCACCAAGGTAACACCCGTTCAGGCCATAGAACTGATTCATGGAGCAGGGGGACTGGCGGTGCTTGCCCATCCCACCCTGTATCATATGGGAACAGAAAAATTAAGCACTCTTATCGAGTGCCTGAAAGATGCCGGTTTAGATGCCATGGAAGGCATCTACTCCACCTATTCTGCCACCGAGACCAGAGAAATGCAGGCACTTGCACGCAAATACAATCTGGCCGTCAGCGGCGGTTCCGATTTCCATGGTGCCAACAAGTCCGGCTTACAGTTCGGCACCGGTTACGGAAAATTATATATTCACGAAGAGATACTGGGCAGGTTAAAAGATTTACTTGCCGCTGTCTCCGTAGTTCGATAATACTCTGGCACTGGGATCCTTTACATCACAGCCCTCCCACTCTTTATTGGGCATCCAGAAGTCAGGAATCATCTTGGCCTGCCCCGGATAGAATTCTTCAAAGATTTCCCGGTAAAGCAGGCTTTCTTTTGTGAAAGGAGTTGCAAAATCATATTTTTTGCATGCCTCTTCAAATTCTGCATCGGTGTAGACCGTTTCCGCATATTCCTTTAAGTCATCCACCATGGAATGTCCTACTGCATCGGAAAAAGCTGCTTTTTCACGCCATAAAATGGATTCCGGCAAAATAGCGTCCTTCTCAAATGCTTTTCGCAAAAGATACTTGCCCTTTCCGTAGGTATTCATTTTCCTGACCGGATCAATGGCCATGACATATCTTACAAAGTCTAAATCCCCGAAAGGTACACGGGCTTCCAGAGAGTTTGCTGCCAGACAACGGTCCGCACGAAGTACATCATAATAATGCAGTTCCCGTAACCTCTTCTCCGCTTCTACCTGGAAAGCTTCCGCATTGGGAGCAAAATCGGTATATTTGTAACCAAAAAGCTCATCCGAAATTTCTCCGGTTAAAAGCACCTTGATATCCGTTGTTTCATGAATGGCTTTGCAGACCATGTACATACCCATGCTGGCACGGATCGTGGTAATATCATAAGTACCGAGTGCCTTGATAACGGTTCTTAAGTTTGCTAACACTTCTTCCTTCGTCATAATGACTTCGGTATGATCGGCACCGATAAAATCGGCCACTTCCTTTGCATATTTTAAGTCAATGGCATCCACATCCATACCAATGGCAAAGGTACGGATGGGTTTCTTCAGAATATCCGCTGCAATGGCACACACAAGGCTGGAATCCAGACCGCCGGATAAAAGAAATCCCAAAGGAGCATCCGCATCCAGTCTCTTTTCCACGCCCTTCACCAACTTGTCATGAATTTCTCCGGTGATGGTGTCCAGATCCGTATGTATAAAGCCCTGTACTTTATCAATTTCATCATATTTTACAAATTCGCCGTCATAGTAATAGCATCCGGGAGGGAAGGGTTTTACCTCCTTTACCAGATCCATCAGGCTGACTGCTTCACTGGCAAATACAATGCTTCCGCTTTCGGTGTATCCATAGAACAGGGGACGAATGCCGATAGGATCTCTTGCCGCAATTACCTTCTGCTTCTCCCCGTCATAAATGACACAGGCATATTCCGCATCCAGATGGGCAAACATTTCCAGGCCGTACATCTCATAAAGGGGCAGAAGCACCTCACAGTCGGAACCGCTCTGGAAAGTATATCCCTGCCCAATCAGTTCTTCCTTCAGGGTTCTGAAACCATAAATCTCGCCATTACAGATGGACCAGTTTCCGTTTCGGTAAAAGGGCTGCATACCTTCCTCGGTAAGCCCCATAATAGACAATCTCAAAAATCCCAGATAACCAAAGGAGGTCTCTACAACCTGCCCTGCATCCGGACCACGCATTTTTGTACGGTTCAGATGCTCCTCCACTACTTCTTTTTTCACATCTTTCCCCATGTAACACATAATTGAACACATGATAGTTCCTCCTTATTGTTTAAAAAATAGGCGTCAAGAAACTCTTCGTTTCCTGACGCCTTCGTCACCCATTTTTGTTATCCTTCGACAATCAGATATCTGCCGTCGCCAACATCAAAAACTTCTGATGCTTCTAAGATGGATTCTTCGTCTGCTCCATCCATATCGATGCCTGCCTCTTCAAAATAAGCGATAACATCTTCTGCTGAATCTACAACCACTGCCATACACTCTTCCAGAAAAGCTTCTGCCTCTTCCATGCTGTCTGCCACATCCTCCGGAAAGAGCTGGGACTGGTTATTCAGAAAGCATGTTAAAACCGCATCATCATACTCATGCATATCATACCCTCCAAACAAGTAATTCATCTATTATTTTTACATAATATGCGTTCTAATCCAAATAGTCAAGTAGTTGTTTCGGATTTTTTATTAAAGCATCCGCTTTGTTCTCCAAAAGTTCTTCCGCTTTCCGAAATCCCCACAGTGCTCCGATGGTAAAAGCACCCGCAGATTTGCCGGTTTTCATGTCCGTACCGGTATCTCCCAGATACAAAATATCCTCCGGTTTTAAGTTCCATTTTTTCAGGATATGAAATACACCTTCCGGGGATGGCTTCCTTTGAATTTCCTCACACTGCCCCAAAACCGCATCAAAATATCCCTCTCCAAACAGGGTATGAATCACATCCTCGGTCCGGGGATGGGGTTTATTGCTGAGTACCGCAATTTTAATTTTCTTTTCCTTTAAGGCAGCTAATAATTCCCGGATGCCCTCATAGGGCTCCACCTGATACATACAGTATTTTTCAAATACTTCCTTGTATTCCCGGTACGCCCTGTCAAAGTATTCCAGTTTTTCATCCCCGCCTGCTTTTAAGCAGCGTTCAATCAGCACCTGTGCGCCGTCACCCACAAATACCTTGTAATCCTCTTCACTGTAGGGACCAAACCCAAATTTACCGATTGCAGTATCCGCACTGATCTTAATGGATGCCAGAGAATTGGTGAGCGTTCCGTCCAAATCAAAGATGACACCTTTTTTCATAAAAGTCCACACTCCTTTAACTCCTGATACAGTCTGCCCACCGGCAGACCTACCACATTATTGTAATCCCCCTTTATCCCCTTCACATGTTTTGCAAAAACACCCTGAATTCCATAACTTCCGGCTTTGTCCATGGGATCCGAAGTAGCTATATAATCCCCAATTTCCTTCTCACTCATGGGGTAAAATTCCACTTCGGTTTTCTCATAAAAGGTATGCTCTTTTCTTTTGCCTCCCTGTCTGAAAGCAAAAGTCACACCGGTATAAACCTCATGCGTATTCCCCTCCAACATGGACAACATGGAAAAAGCATCTTCCCTGCTTTTTGGCTTCCCCAAAATTTTCTCGCCAAAGGCTACAATGGTATCCGAACCGATTACCAGAAAATCATCCTCTTTTCCCAATTTAAGTTTTCCTGCCGCCGCCTCATCCGTCATCAGCTTCTCATATACTGACCCCGCTTTTAAGGCAGACAATTCACATACCACCTCCTGCGGGGTGCTCTTTGTCACTACTTCCTCACAAGCGCTGACGCAGACTGCAAAATCCATTCCAATCTGTGCCAAAAGCTCTTTCCGTCTGGGCGATGCACTCGCCAAAATTATTTTATTCATGATGCGTCTGCGGAATAAAGACTCTGCTGTTTTCCTCTTCCGCAGGGATCACTGCCTTCTTTGCAGCTTCCTCACAGAAATTCTCCTGGGAATTAAAGCTCTCTTTTCCTCTCCTGTCAATTTTTTCATAATTGCCTTCGGGTGTTAACACCTGTGCCTTCACATTGTCCCTTAACTGGCAGTCCAGAATGTGCTTCAGTTCCTCTTTTAATTCCGGCTTTTCAACCGGGAAGAGAATCTCCACACGCCGCTCTAAATTTCTGGGCATCCAGTCCGCGCTTGCACAGTAAATTTCTTCACTGTCATTATTGGCAAAATAGAAAATGCGGCTGTGCTCCAGGAAATTGCCTACAATGGAGCGAACGGAAATGTTCTCACTGATACCGGGAATCCCCACACGCAGACAGCAGATACCACGTACAATCAGGTCGATTTTAACCCCCGCCGCACTTGCTTCATAAAGTGCCGCAATCACATCGGGATCGCAGAGAGAATTCATTTTTGCTATGATCTTACCGCCATTACCTGCCTTTGCATGTTCGGTCTCCCTGCCAATCAGATACAGGAATTTCTGTTTCAGCCACAAAGGTGCCAGGGTCAGCTTGTTCCAGTGCAAGGGTTCCGAATAACCGGACAGCATATTAAATACCGCAGTCGCATCCTCTCCGATGCTCTCATTGCAGGTTAAAAGCCCGATATCCGTGTAAAGCTTCGCAGTGGAATCGTTATAGTTACCGGTTCCCAGATGCACATATCTGCGGATACCGTCCTCTTCTTTTCGAACCACAAGGGTAATCTTACTGTGGGTCTTTAATCCCACCAGACCGTAGATTACGTGGCATCCTGCCTTCTCTAACATTCTCGCCCAGACAATATTGTTTTCCTCATCAAATCTTGCCTTTAATTCCACCAGACAGGTAACCTGCTTCCCGTTTTCGGCTGCTTCCGCAAGAGCCGCAATAATAGGAGAATTACCACTGACGCGGTAAAGAGTCTGTTTGATGGCAAGTACGTTCTCATCCTTTGCCGCCTGTCTGATAAAATCCACTACCGGGGTGAAGGACTGGTACGGATGATGAAGCAGAATATCTTCCTTACGTACTGCTTCAAAAATGTCGGTTCCGGCAGGAAGTGCCGGATGAGCCTTGGGCACATGGGGCGGAGTCTTCAAATGCTCAAAGCCGCTCATACCATACATTTTCATCAGGAATGTAAGGTCTAAAGGTCCATCTATTTCATATACATCCGGCGTATCAATATTTAACTCCTTCTTCAGTTTCTTCAAAAGGCGCTTGTCAATACCGGCTTCTACTTCCAGACGGATTGCCTCTCCCCACTGTCTCTTTTTTAACTGCTTTTCAATCTCCTTTAAGAGATCCGCAGCTTCATCTTCCTCAATGGTAAGGTCTGCATTTCTCATAATCCGGAAAGGATGAACACAGACAATGTCATAATTTAAGAAGAGTTTATCCATGTTGCGTTCAATAATCTCTTCCAGCAGAATAACCCTGCGTCCCTCAACGGATCCGGGAAGTTCTACAATACGGGGTAAGACACTGGGAACCTGTACGGTAACAAAATCCAGTTCTCCCTCTTCGTTTTTCTTGGTCACCAAAGCCCCAAGATTTAAAGATTTATTTCGGATTAACGGAAAAGGTCTGGAGGAATCCACCGCCATGGGGGTCAGAACCGGATAAACATCTTTTGCAAAATAAGAGTCTACAAACTGTTTTTCCTTCTCATTTAGTGCCTCGTGCCCCTTTACCACATGAAGACCATTCTGTTCCAGAAGCGGAAGCAGAGAACGGTTGTAAGTACTGTACTGCAAATCCACCAGTTCATGCACCTGCACATTTAATTTTTCCAACTGCTCCGCTGCCGTCAGTCCCGCAATGTCCCTTTTCTGATAACCGGCATGCACCATATCTTTTAAGGATGCAATTCTTACCATAAAAAATTCATCCAGATTGGAAGCGGTAATACTTAAGAATTTCAGGCGTTCAAACAAAGGGATGTTCTTGTCCCTGGCTTCTGAGAGCACCCGGTGGTCAAATAACACCCAGCTCATTTCACGGTTAGTATAATATTCCGGATTACGGAAATCTTTTTTCTTTTCTCCCATTACAAACTCCTTCCTGCCTATCAGTAAAGTGTGCGCTTCTGCTTAATAACAGGCTGTACGTTGAAAACTTCTTTGAAAAATTCTGCTCTGTCCGCAAACAGACCCTTCTCCAGACTGATGTCTTCCTTGGTATCCACGGTAAGCACCAGTTCGTTGTCCTTTAAATTCACTTTCACGTCTTTGAATTTCTGTTTATGGCTGCGGTCGAGACCATTTGCAATCCGCAGTATGGCGGTCAGTTTTGCAATGGTCAGATATTCCTGGCGGTCAATCGCAGATTCCTTGGAAAGAACGTCAAAATACTTAAAATCATCATGATTGAACCGTACAATATTGGCTATCATTTCTCGCTCTTTGTGGGAAAGTCCGATGATTTCCGTTGCCATAATGATCTGATAAGAACATTCTCCCAGATTCACCATACTGATGTACTTCCCGCAATCATGCAGAATGGCTGCAATCTGTAGGTACAATCTTTCTCTCTTTCCGAGCCCGTGCATTTTCTTGGTTCCGTCAAAGATGGCCATGGTAAGACTCTCCAACGTCTCTGCACGCTTACGGCTGCCCATATAACGCTTGCTGATCTGAAGGGCACAGTCCAGAATATCCTTCTCAAAATCATGCCCGCCGGATACCATTTTCTCTTTCTCCGCATATTCATAGGCAATTCCTTCACAAAGATTGGAACCCGGTACCCAGATGAGCTTTGCACCGGTCAGATTGATGATTCGGTTTACCAGAATGGCACTGATAAAGATGAGTGTCACATTGTCCTCCGACATCCCCATCTGCTGCGCAATTTCAGCCGTACTGACCTCTTTAAAATGATCCAGATAGGTTTTGAACCGTTCCACCGGAAGATAACGCCCCTCGTCACTTCCAATCATACGATTTACAAAAAAGGTCAGATAATCATCCACCAGAATGATGTTTTCAATTTCCTTATCCTTCAGATAAAGCTTATATAAGACGGACAACTGGGCATTATCCAGTTCCTCGATAAGCACCTCTCTTGCGGAAGTGGACGAATGAATATGATCCAGTCTTTCCTTCAGACGAAGTACACCCAGTTTCAAATTCTGTGTGGTGTTTAAGGTTCCTTTATCAAACAGGGAAACCTGAATACTGCCGCCTCCGATATCCAGGATAATCGTGCCTTTTTCCAGCATCTTATTAAATTCCTCACCCTTTGCGGCGATGGATTTATAGTTTACAAAACGCTGTTCGGAATTGCTTAGAATTTCAATATGAATGCCGGTCTTCTGGGCAATCTGCTCCAGCACGATATCCCGGTTTTCCATTTCTCTTACGGCACTGGTTCCGCATGCCCTGTAGGCATCCACCTTATACCCTGCCATAATCCCCTTAAATTCTTTTAGTACCTTACATAACTCATCCACTTTTTCATAGCTTAACTTCCCTGTGGCATAAGTTTCCGAGCCCAGATTGATCTTGTGACGGATATGATCAATTTTACGCATTTTGTTTTTCACGGAAATTTCAAAAATAATCATGGAAAGTTCATAGGAACCCACCTCAATAGCCGCAAATACCTTCATACCTTACTCCGCCTTTCCCAATAAATAATCAATAAACTGCTGGGCCGTTCTGCCCGACAGACCTCCGTGATTTAACTCCCATTTATTTGCCTCTGCAAGCAAAAGTTCTTCTTCCATCCGGATACCGTATCTCTCCGCCAGTGTAACTACAATGTTCTTAAACTCCTTCTGGTTGGGAGCCCCAAAGTAAATAGTCACGCCAAAACGGGATACTAAGGACAGCTTCTCTGCAACCGTATCGCCCTTGTGCAAATCATCCTCCCGCTCTTCCTTGTCGGTAAATTTCTCCCGGACAAGATGCCTTCTGTTAGAGGTTGCATAAATGAGCACGTTTTCGGGTTTCTTTTCCAGTCCGCCCTCAATCACCGCTTTTAAATATTTATACTC
The DNA here is from genome assembly GCA_945919075.1 of uncultured Lachnospiraceae bacterium. Taxonomy (GTDB): domain Bacteria; phylum Bacillota; class Clostridia; order Lachnospirales; family Lachnospiraceae; genus Acetatifactor. Next base: position 59,782 of record CAMEIX010000007.1, on the reverse strand, counting down.
AATTTCAAACTCTTCAAAACTCAGATCATCCATATAGATGATAAATTTATAATTCCGGTTCTTAATCTGGCTTATGACCTCGTTCAAATCCTGGAACTGGTGCTTGTATACCTCAATAATGCGAAGTCCCCTGTCATAATACTCGTTGGCAATCCCCTTAATGCTGGAAGATTTGCCTGTACCCGGATCCCCGAATAACAGACAGTTATTGGCTTTTCGGCCCGAAACAAAGGCTTCCGTATTATCCACAAGCTTCTGCTTTGCCGCTTCATATCCCACTAAATCCGAGAGTTTCACATGGGCAATATTTAAAATGGGCTCAATCTCCACGCCGTTTTCCGTATGTACCACCCGAAAGGATTTGTGGAGACCGAATTTGCCCACTCCATAGTCCTTGTAAAACTCCGTCAGGGTACTCTTCATTTCCTCGGCATTTTTATCCTGACAGAACTTCTCCGCCAGTTCGCATATCCGGTTGCAGATACGCTTATTGTAGACCTTGCTTTCCTCACAGGAAGGGACATAGTTTTGCAGCATCTCAAATTCCGGTACGGCAAGTGTTTCCATCACCGGTCCAAAATCGAAATCATACAATTCCTTGAAAATCACAATATCATGGAGCGCCGCCTGATTGATGGTCCCTTCCACTTCGCCCCGGATTTCGCACGCTTTACTGTAGCTGTTTTCATTGTTGACCAAAAGATTTGCCAGATAACAATGCCAGAGATTTCCCCTGAAACCATGGCTTCCAGCCACCTCTAAGAGTCTGTGGATACACTCATAAAAAAGTGCCGACAAATCCTCCTTATTGTAATACTCATTCTGATAATTTGACATCAGAAATGCCATGTCATACAAAAGCTCACTCTCTTCAAAATCTCTGTAAACAATCAGTTCCTGTTCACGCATAATCGTACCTTCTTTTTCTATTTCTTTCGCCCTCAGCCTTATGCTTTCCCTAATAATTTCCCAGAATCTTCATGCTTCTGGTCTCATCCCGAAGCCCACGGAGCGCATTTTTTACAGCACTGTCTGCCAGATTTCCTTCAAAATCGATGAAGAAGCGGTATTCCCAGTTTCTTCCCTCCAAAGGACGGCTTTCAATCTTGGTCATGTTCAAATTGTTGTAAATAAAATGGGACAGGACATGATATAAGGAACCGCTTTTGTGAGGCAGTTCAAACATAATACTGATTTTGGTCGCATCCTTTTTGTAAATTTTCTGGTTGGTCAGAATCACAAAACGGGTAGAATTGGTTTCCGACTGGTTCACCCCCGACTCTATGATATGTAAGCCGTAGATTTTTGCGGCGTGGGCACCGGCAATGGCTGCCTGGGTACTATCTTTATCATCCGCCACTTTTTTTGCTGCAAAAGCATTGTTTTTCATGCTGACCTGCTGCCAGTCATACTGCTGTAAATAACGCCGGCACTGCATCAGGGACTGGGGATGGGAATAGACGGTTTTAATATCTTCTTTCCTTGTTCCTTCATTTGCCATCAGGCAATGTTCAATCTTAATAATCTGTTCCCCTACAATGTAATTTTCATATTCCATCAAAAGGTCATAGACTTCATTTACGATTCCGGCAGTGGAATTCTCAATGGGAAGTACTGCATAATCCGCTCTTCCCTCCTCTAAAGCATCCATGGCATCCCGGAAGGTTTCCACATGGAAACAGTTTACATCCTCTCCGAAATAAGTAAGGCACGCTAACTGGGAATAAGCTCCCTCACTTCCCTGATAAACCACTTTTGCATTGTCCATAGGAAGAATGTCATGTCCGATAAAAGGAAGTTTAATCATATTTCCGCTTTCTGCAAGCATCCGGTACTGTAGTTTACGGCTCATGGACATAATATGCTCAAATAATTCTTCCACGCATTGTTTATTCAGTTCATTATGTGCAAGTTCACGAACCTTGGCCAGTTTTTCACTTTCCCTGGTACGATCTAAGACCTGTTTCCCGTTCTCTATTTTATAGGCTGCAACGTCCGCACAAAGTGCCATTCTTTTTTCATATAATTCCACCATCTGCGCATCAATTACATCCAGTTGTTTCCTGATATCTTCTAAATTCACGCTGACACCTCTTTTGCATAATTTATCCTTTTTATCTTATACCAAATCCCACTTGATAGCAAGTAAAATAACCGCTATAATATGGTAAACAACATGTTGCAAAGGATATTTCCAATGAATACAAAATTAAAGAAAATCTTGATTGCCCTCGGGATTGTTTTCGTTTTCGCTCTCCTTATGATTGTTTATCTGTATACACGACGTGTCAGTCCCATTCCCGCAGGAACCGTGGGGAATACTGCCGGCAATGCCAATAATAACGGTATGTTCTGTGAATACAACGGCATCGTATATTTCTCTAACCCTTATGACAATGGTTCCCTGTACTCCATGAACCCGGACGGCACCCATTTAAAGAAACTGATTACCGCCAATGTTTCCAATATTAACGCCGGCGGAAAGTATCTGTTTTATAATCAGAATGTTGCCTCCGGCACTCCCGGTCTGGGCTATCTTCGTTCCTCCCACGCTCTGTGCCGTGCCAAATTGGATGGGTCAGGGGTCACCAACTTAAGCAGTGACCTGATTTTTAATCTGCAGCTGATTGACAATTATCTGTACTATCTGACCTCCACCAAAAATGGGCCGGAATTCTACAAAATAAAAATCGACAGAAGCGGTAAGGAACTTCTGGGCAAAGTAAGTTACAACTTTGCCTGCGCCATGGAGGACGGGACAGTTTACCATCCCGGAACCGAAACCAACCATTACCTCTATCGGTACGATACGAAAACCGGATCTTCCTCCATGGTATGGGCAGGAAACCTCTGGTACCCCCTTTATGATAACGGCTACATCTATTACATGGATGTGGAAAATAATTACCGGCTCTGCCGTTACTCCCTGTCAGAAAATGTGGTAGAGGTTCTCACCCGTGATCGTGTAGATTGCTTTAATCTGGCCGGTGATTATATTTATTACCAGAAAAACTCTTCCACCGAACCTGCCATGAAGCGTATGCGTCTGGATGGCTCCGCACCGGAAATTCTAAAGAGCGGGAACTTCACCCATATCAGTGTGACGAGCGAATACGTATACTTCCAGCCCTTTGAATCCCTGGTTCCTCTTTACCGCATTCCGGTAAACGGCTACCCGGAAGTATCCACCTTCGATGAAGCCATGCAGGCTGCATTAAAAACAAAATAGGTTGTATCTATTTCTCACTTACATAATGACAAGGACCGCCATTCCTCTTTTTAGAGGATGACGGTCCCTTTTCGTTTCTTATTTTTCTATTCTTCTATTTCTTTTCTTCCATGCCTACAAGAATAATCTCCGGGGCTTTTACATATTCCAGGGATTGCATTTTAACCTCTGCTTCTTCGCAAATGTAATTTGCATAATCCTTAATATCTCCCTCTTCGCAATACCCTTTTAATCGTAAATAACCGATTCCATTGATATACACATATGCCATAAAAGTATCCTTTTTACCGGCTTCGCTGCCTATATTTCTGGAAAGAACATTGCAGTCAAAATCCTTATTTATTTCTGCCAGGCTAACCGGCAGGGCATAGACCTTACCATCTAAGGCAAAGCCTTTCTCAATAGGTTTTCCGTCAAGAAGCAGGGGTTCCTCCACATGACCGCTTGGTTCTTCTACCATTACGGTCTGAATCCTTAACGCATTTTCTTTTGCCCTCTCTTCTCTTTGTTTGGTCTCTCCTGAAACAAGGGCAGAACCGGTAACCACCAGTGTAATAATGGCAGGAAAAATCATCAGAAGCAATAAAGCATTGGTAAAAAATGATTTCATTTCTCTTCCTCCCTTCTATTAATTGATTGCATACAGTGCCAACTGCAATTCATCACAAAGTGATATGGTAATCGGAATATCGGTATAGCCCCTTGTCGGATAGTAATAGCTAATCACCAGATATCTTCCTTCGCCATCTGTATATACATAAATTTCAAGAATACGATCACGCTCTGATTCCATCCTGTAGGAAAGGGCTTTCCCTTCCCCAAGTACCTGTAAGAATTCTTCTCTTGTGGAATTACTCTTAAGACCATTTCCAAAGGTGACATTGGTTCCGAAAAAGGGGTAAATATCCATCCCATTAATATAATCCCAGTCCGAATATGCACTCCTTGCCTTTATTTCCGTCTCATTATACATGGAAAAGTTGTCTCCCACAAAGGCTCCATCTATCAGAACTCCACTATCCACTCTGCCATTTCTTTTAAATTTGTCCGGAAGATCCTTTACTCTTAAAGGAAAGGCAAGTGTGGTATCGTGAAGGGTAACACTTTCAAAGAATCCATCCATTACTTCCTTATCCACTACATTAATATATTCCTTCGGATCTCCTTTAGCAGAAGTATGCATCATCGCATAAGTATAAGCTACGTTCACACCACCTCTCGCAATGTTGGTCTGAGGTACAAGTTTTACCACGGTAACACATAAAATTTCCACGAGAACAGTAGCGGCAAAGGTACCAAGCAAAAGCTTTCCGGTACCAAATTTCTCTTTTAGCCTTCCAAGGCCGTAACCAAATAATACTGCCGCACATAAGAATAAAAATTCCTGCAGGAAAACGATGGGTAGATCTGCCATCTTTAAGGCACTTCTTTTCCCTAACATAATGAAAAACTGAAGGACTGTAATCTTGTTATATTTTCCGGCAATCAGTTGCAGGGGAATGGTATCCACTGCTGCCAGGAAGAAGCATACCCCTGTGGCTATAGAAAGCTGCAACTGTTTTGCCTTCCTCTTAATAATTCCCGTTGCCATCTCCAGTTCATGCATCCTTTTATAAAACTTCATTCCAAAGAACCAAAGAGCAATGCTTAAGATAATGTCATTTCCAAAAATGTAATCCGTCCCCAGAGGATCACAGATAATTTTCCCCGTTCTTACCTTCCACTCCCCTATAAGCAGGATTGCTTCCACGATGCCTAAAGCAATCAAATCCTTTTTTAGGACTGCAAGAATCATTGATACTCTACTTTCTTTCTTCATCGTCCACTTTTCCTTTCCAGAATTTGCATTCTGCAATCACCACCATACTGTAATATCCTACTAAAAACAGACATATTTCAAATAACAGCAATCTCCACCATCCAAACTCTGTATTTATATTTCCGTCATATGCAATATAAATGGTAAGCACTCCAAGTAACGTGTAAACCGTTCCTGTAATACCTCCCCAGATTAACACCGCCATATTTCTTAAAAAGCAGGCGCGGCTAAAAGTATAGGAAAGTGGCACATAACGAATCGCAGTAAGTCCTCCCATGACCAATAAAATCAGATTGGAAGTACTAAAAATAGATACTGTATCATTATCTGCGAGTTCAAATATGCCATCTATTCTGGCAATCTCCATTCCCGCATTTGCAAGAAAGATTAAGATTCCAAACAGAAAGTAAATTTTACTGACGGATAGAAAAATTGATAAATCCGTAAAGACTCCCCTCTTTGTTTTTTCCATATCTATTCCACTCCTTCTTTAGAAGTAATTGCGAGGAATATATCCTGCAAGGAACAGTTTGAGACCTCCACTCCATCCGGAATGCGGCTTAAGAATGCGTCCCTGTCCTCCACCTTCACCACCACGCTCATGAAGGAACCTAATTCCTTTTTATTCATGGTTTTTTCCCGGATTTGCTTAAACAATTCCTTCTTTCCGGAAAGAGTCACATAGTTTTTGGATATCTCCTCACTATCCCCAAATAGTGCCACTTTATGATCCTGTAAAATAATAATCTTATCCGGCAGATTTTCAAATTCCTGCAGATTATGAGTCGCAATCACAAAACAGGAATCGCTCTCTGTCATTCTTTTTGCAAACAGGCTTAAAAATAATTCTCTGTTTTTAATATCCACGCCTAATTCCGGCTCATCCAAAAAGATAAAGTTTGCGTTCGTGGCAAGGGCCATAACGGCTCTGAATAAGGTGGAGGTACCCACGGAAAGCTTTCCGAATTTCTGTTTCAGATCCACATCTGCTTTTTGCATAACATCCTTTGCGAATTCGCTGTCAAATTCAGGAAATGCACTGCCAAGCAGCTTCATAATGTCCGTTAATTTTAATTCCTTGGGGAAGAAAGACACCTGACTCATGCAGTAAATCTTACTCATCTGCTCCTGGTTATTATAGACTCTGACACCGTCAATCATAATACTGCCCTTTTTGGGTTTCTTAAAAAGCTCTCGGATTAAACTGCTTTTTCCTGCGCCATTTTGTCCAAGGAGTGCATAACAATGACCGGTTTCAAAAGTTAAATCAATATTCTCTAACGCAAGTTTCCTTCCATGTTTAATTTGTAAATCTTTTATCTCTAAACTGCTCATTTTGCACCTCCCATTTTTTCATATGCTTCATTCAGCATATTCACCATATCCTCTTTTTCAATTCCAAGTTTTTTCGCTTCACTGACTATAGGCTCCAGATAGTTTTGTTCAAATTCCGCTTTTCTTTTTTCTTTAATCATTTTCTTTGCTCCCGGTGCCACAAACATCCCGATGCCGCGTTTCTTAAAAATAATACCGGCATCCGTCAGTAAATTGATACCCTTCAGTGCAGTAATATGATTAATTTTAAACATGGCAGAAATTTCTGCTACTGAGGGAATCTGGCTTTCCTCTAAAAAGGTTTCGGATAATATTTCATCCACAATCCAATCCGCCAGTTGAATATAAATCAGTTTGTCGTTACTTTGTGTGATTTCCGTAAAAATCTCCTCCTCTCTAAATAGTCTATGTTATCTCTGTACTCCATCCTCCCCAATTGATATAGTGGTATAGTCTACTATACTTCTATATGGATTGATTTCATATTACTATTTGTTTTTCAGATTGTCAATACTATTTAATAAAAACCCTTCTGATTTTTAATTGTTTTTATTGACATTCTTTCTTCTTTATGGTTTAATACATATGAACAGTTATTCATATGTTCTTTTAATTACAAAAAATTCAACCCACTTAAGGAGAAAAATATGAGTCATCACGAACACGAACACAATCTCGAACATCCCGAGCACCCCCATGACCACGACCACCACGAGCATGAAAGCGGATGTTGCGACCATGACCACCACGAACATGAAGGCGGCTGCTCCGGTCACGACCATGATCATCATAATCATGACGAGAAGGAGAAGGTCAATACCTCCAAAGCGCCTTTGCGCGTATACCAGATTGAAAACTTAGATTGTGCCAACTGTGCTGCCAAGGTGGAACGGAAACTACAGAATCTGGATGGCGTGGAATTTGCTTCCATTACCTTTGCAACTAAGCAGCTCCGCGTTGCCTCCTATGACCACGAAGCCCTGCTTCCCCTTTTGGAAAAGACCATTTCGGAAGCAGAACCGGGAGTTACCATTACTCTTCGTGAGAATTTAACAAAGGACCACTCTTCCCGGGAAGAACCCGAAACAGAAAACAAGGATTTGGTATGCATTATAATTGGGGCACTGCTTCTACTCACCGGCGCAGTTGCTAAAAAACTGTTGACCGGAACAGATGGTGGAAATCTGCCTTTCACTCCTCTTCTTTCCTTCGTGCCTACCCTGCTTTTTATAGCTGCCTATCTTCTGTTAGGACTGGAAACCATATTTCATGCTGCAAAGAATCTGTTAAAAGGGAAGGTTTTGGATGAAAACTTCCTGATGAGTATTGCCACCATCGGTGCTTTTGCAATCGGGGACTATCCTGAAGCAGTGGGTGTCATGCTCTTTTACCGTATCGGAGAATGGTTTGAAGAAAAAGCCGTAAAGAAAAGCCGCAGCCAGATTATGGAAGCTCTGGATATGCGACCGGAAAATGTCCTTCTTTCGGAGGGAGAAAGTACCAGAACCATCCCTGCTAAAGATGCTGTAATAGGAGATATCATTTTGGTACGTCCCGGTGACCGCATACCCCTTGATGGTATCGTGGTAGAAGGAGAAAGCCGTATTGACACCGCTCCTATCACCGGTGAGCCGGTTCCCATTCTTGCTAAGAGCGGAACCTTCCTTTATTCCGGCTGTGTCAATACAAGCAGCGTCCTCAAAATGAAGGTGGAGAAACCCTTGAGCGAGTCCATGGTTACCAAAATACTGGATTCTGTGGAAAATGCTGCCGCAGGAAAGCCTTCCATTGACCGCTTTATCACACGTTTTTCCAGAATATACACACCGTTTGTCGTGATATCCGCCATTTTGATTGCCATTATTCCTTCCCTGGTTACCGGAAACTACAGCCATTGGATTTATACGGCTCTGACTTTTCTGGTAATCAGTTGTCCCTGTGCACTGGTTCTAAGTGTACCCCTTGCTTTCTTTGCCGGAATCGGAGCAGGCTCCAAGAAAGGTATCCTGTTTAAAAGCGGGCTTTCCCTCGAGATGCTTAATACCGTCAAAGCCGTTGTAATGGATAAAACCGGAACCCTCACAAAGGGAAACTTTACGGTTCAGAAAATCCTTCCCGTAAATCCCGGCGAGGATGAAGAACAAAATCTGTTAAGAATTGCCGCTTCCTGCGAAAAATCTTCTACCCATCCGATTGCATTAAGCATTATGGAAGAAGCTGCAAGACAAAATATCACTGAATTTCTTTCCGGAAATATCAGCGAAATATCGGGACACGGAATTGTACTCGAAGCAGACGGTTCCACTTATCTTTGTGGTAATGGGAAACTGATGACAGAAAATAAAATTGATATGACAGGAGCAGAAACCATCCCCTACGGTAGCGAAATTTTTCTTGCAAAAGACGATAAATACATTGGATGTCTCTTAATCTCCGATACCTTGAAGGAGGATGCAAAAGAGGCCATTTCAGAGTTGAAGAAGAATAAATTAAAAACTGCAATTTTAACCGGGGATACCGAAGAAAATGCAAAGGAAGTAGCCGACACAGTAGGCATCGACATGGTTTATGCAAGACTGCTCCCGGAGGAAAAACTTAGGAAACTCAAGTCCATCCGGGAATCTGATGGTGCCGTAATGTTTGTGGGCGATGGCATTAATGATGCCGTGGTTTTAGCAGGTGCAGATGTGGGTGCCGCCATGGGAAGCGGTGCGGATGCCGCTATGGAAGCAGCGGATGTGGTTTTCCTCCACTCCAACCTTTCCTCCATTCCTCTGGCATACAAACTTGCAAGAGTAGCCTGTCGCATCTCCCACCAGAATGTGGTATTTGCCATTGCCGTAAAATTCCTGATTATGATTTTAGGCATCTGCGGTATCGCATCCATGTGGCTGGCCGTATTTGCCGACACCGGCGTTGCTATATTATGTATCCTTAACTCCATCCGTATTCTGTACCGGAAGTAGAAATTATTACGTTGTTAACAAATACCTTATAAAAGCAATACACCCGTCCGTTTTTAGTAAACGGATGGGTGCTTTTTTCCAAGTTCGTAACATTTCCATATCTCCATGAAATCTGAACATCTTGTCTTGTATTCAGGATAAAATAATAGAGTTAGTTCGTCATATGTCAACGCTGCACAATATATTTTATCTGCGATTATATTGAAATATTTATTATCTGATTTTATAGGACATTTATGCTTGTTACTCATATAAGCAATTTGTTCCTCGTATCCGTATCGATGATGATTCGTTCCATACTCCATATCTCTCAATACCATTTGTTGTACTAAAGTCTCGTTAAGATTCATGTTTGCAAGATGATCGCTAATTAAAAAGTCTTTTCTATAAAGCTTTCCTAATGCCTGAATCTGGATAAACCAAAAACGATTCACATTTTCGATTGCCCAATCAGGGTTATTCCATTCGTCTTCTTTAGACTGTAGCGTAATAAATTCTGCTGTATCATTATATTCAAATTCAAATCCAAAATCATATCGCATTCCGTTTTTTAAAACAATGCGATACATGCTGTTTTCCTCAACGAAACAAAACCCAAGACACTTATCTGTATGGATACCGAATCTTACAATATTCTTCATATATTCTGTAGGGCTTATGATATCTTTCGGAGAAATGTTAACTACTACAGACAAATCCACATCACTATAGCAATCATGATAGCTCTTATCCATTGCTTCTTCTAATTCTTTTTTGCGTTTCGCACCTTTTTTAATAACTACGTCACGAATCTTGACACAATTAATTTCTGGTAACAAAAAAATATTGTTAATAAAATTATCCAATTCTCTTTTAATAATGTCTCTACTAATCTCCATATTTTCCCTACTCTTTATTTATAAAAAAGTTAAAAAGGGACAAATCCCATGATTCATCCCTTTCAATTCCCCTATTCTTCCTCAATGTGATCAAGGCCCTGACTGAATATGGTCAGGATATGATCATCCGCAAGTGCGTAAAATATGGTTTTGCCGTCCCTGCGGTTCTTCACCAGATCCATCTGCTTCAATACCCGAAGCTGATGGGAAATGGCAGACTGATTCATTTTAAGAAGGTTGGCAATGTCAAGAACACACATCTCCGAATATTTAAGAGCATACAGAATTTTCAATCTGGTAGCGTCGCCAAATACCTTGAAAAACTCTGCCAGATCCTGCATTTCCTCCTCGGGAGGCATAGTTTCATCAATTTCATCTTTCACTTCTTTGCTTAAGCGGATAAATCCATTCTGATTCTCTTCCATAATTCCTCTTTTATGTTCTCATACGTTGATATGATGTCGCCCTGTATCCACAGTGATACACGCCATCTTGCTACATCCTACCGTTTAATCTCTCAGGATGCTTACATACTTTACGGGAGTCCGGTAGGTATAATTGGATATCTTAATACCGGTCTTGGGACTGGATGCATGGATTACCTTGCCTCCTCCGATATACATGGTAACGTGGTTAATGGTTCCCTTACTGTCAGCATAGAAAATCAAATCTCCCGGCTGCAGTTCGCTGGCTTTAATCTTGCGTCCTTCATTGGCCTGTGCCCGTGAAGAGTGGGAAAGCTTAATGCCGAAATGTTTATAAACCTGCATGGTAAATCCGGAGCAGTCCACGCCCTTTGTCAGGCTGGTACCGCCATAAACGTAACGGTTGCCCAAAAACTGTTTTGCATATTCCACAATATCCACACGGAGATCGGAAACACCCTGTCCGTACAATAGTTCACTCATGGTTACCGCCGTATCCAGTTTTTCCTCTACGGTAACATATTCTGCGGAAACGTAAGCATCATCTCCATCTATGGAAACCTTTACCCAGCCATCTAATACTTCCACCACTTCCATCTCTTCCCCTTTGGGAACGGAAGTTAACACGGCACTGTCTATGGAAGCCTCATCCCGAACCTTAAGGTAATCTGCGGTGACGGTTGCCACCGGTCTTACCAGTTCCGTTGCCTTCATGCTGGCATCTGCGCCCATATAGAGGAATTCGGCACTGACATATCCGTCCACTTCTCCGGATTTAATATGTGCCCAATCCTTTTCCTCCGTCATCTCCAGAATCTCACAGGCAGAGCCCTTAGGCATTTTTCCCACCAGTTTTCCGTCCGTTCCGGGAATGGCACGGACATTGAGATTACCACTTTCCACCTTGGCAATCCCCAGATTGGTGTAGCCCCACTTAGAGCCCTCTGCCGTCTTCGCCATAATCATACAGTTTTCCTTATTCAGATCCAGATTAAACACTGCCCCGTCGGAGGGTAAAATATCCCCTAAGGATACGCCTGTCTTTGCATTCACCTGCTGCCCATTCACACAAAATGCCGCTGCCACAGCACAGGCAGACAAAAATAATCTATTTACAAATTTGCTTTTCATCTATTAAAACCTCATATCTAAGCCGTTGAAAATATTACGAAATTGTTACAAAATCATTATAGCAATTCACAAAGCCCGTTGTCAACCGCCTTAAAGAAAGTTTAATAAATAACAATCACCGCTCGTAAAGCCTTCCTGCTGCGATATCTTCCTCCATCTGCTCCTTTAAAGCTTCCACACTTTCAAATTTCTCTTCCCGCCTTTTAAAAGCATACAGAAATACCTCAATTTCCTCACCGTAGGCATTATCCGAAAAATCATACAGATGACTTTCTACCATAAGAACGGGTTCGGCCTGCTCCACCGTAGGTTTATATCCCACATTGCAGATTGCCTGATAATAGCGGTTACGAAGCCTGACCCCCGCATAATATACGCCGCAGGGGGGAAGCAGTTTCTTTTTGTCCGGAATGATGTTGAGGGTGGGCATACCGAGACTTCTTGCCAGTGCCCTTCCGTGAACCACCGTTCCGGTAACAAAATAAGGTTCCTCCAACAGTGTCTCTGCCAGAATCATATCCCCCTTCTCCACGGTTTCCCGGACATAGGTGGAACTGACCTCCTCGTCATCCAGTTTAATTTTTTCGATAATAGCAACCTCCATACCATATAGAGGGGCCATTTTCCTCAACAGTTCGGCATTGCCCTTTCCTCCTGCTCCGAAGGACAGGTCTTCTCCTGCCGCAACCAGTTTGGTATTTAACTTCTTAGCCAAAATCTCTTCTATGAATAACTCCGGCGGTATAGCCGCCGTTGTTCTTGTCAGAGGATATTCAATCAGAATATCGATACCCAGACTTTCAAAAATTCTCCGCTTCTCCTCACGGAGCGTTAAAAGTTTTTCATCCGGATTTCCAAAGAGGGCAGAAGGAGAAATGTCAAAAGTGAAAATGCAGGCTTTTCTTCCTTTTTCCTGTTCCTTTAGAATTTCCTCAATCAGTCTTCTGTGACCGATATGCACGCCATCAAATTTCCCGATGGCAACCGCTGTTTCTTCCTGTATACAAAAATCCGTCGTTTCTGAAATGACTTTCATTCGTTTTCTCCGTCAAAAAACATTTTGTAGGGTTTTAGGATTCCCCTGTCCCCATCAAATACATACACACCGTAAAAAATTCCGGTTTTATCTAAAACCCGAACCTTTTCTCCATCTGCATAAATTTCCTTTTTCCCTCCGTTTCCGGGCGGAAATGCATTGCCGTTCTTTACCTGCTTAAGATATTTTTCCGATACATATTCGTCCTTCAAATCGGCAAACATCTCTCTGGTGGGAATTAACACCCGGTCAATCCCATCCTCATCACGCAGTTTTTCCAGTTCCTGCAAGGTGATGGCCGTACTGATGTCAAAACTGCCTGAACGGGTGCGTTCCAATGCTGTCATCACTGCTCCGCAGCCTGCCTTTTGTCCGATATCATGACAGAGGGTACGGATATAGGTTCCTTTCGAACAAAGTACCCGGATCGTCAGACAGGGCATGTCCACGGAAAGAACCTCTATCTCGTAAAAGGTTACGGGGCGTGGTTTCCGCTCTACTTCCTTTCCGCTTCTGGCCAGCTCATACAGTCGCTTTCCGTCAATTTTAATGGCGGAATACATGGGAGGAATCTGTTCCTGCTCTCCGATAAAAGAAGCAATTACACTGTGGATTTCCTCCTCCGATATCGAAACCTCCTTCTCGGTAAGCACCTCTCCCGAAATATCCTGGGTTGTGGTGGTAATACCGAGTTTTAAGGTTGCAATGTATTCTTTCTCGTGCCCGGTAAGCATGTCACAAAGCTTTGTGGCATTTCCCAGACAGACCGGAAGAACCCCTGTGGCATCCGGGTCCAGGGTACCGGTATGACCGATTTTCTTCTGCCTTAAGATTCCTCTCATTTTGGCCACTACATCATGAGAAGTAAATCCCTTTTCTTTTCTTATGTTAATGATTCCGTTATACATCCTCTTCATCCTTTAACTGCAGAGCTATCCGGGCAGAAAGATTATTAATCACATCATGCACGGTTCCGTTTAATACGCAGCCTGCCGCACGCATGTGTCCGCCTCCGCCAAAGAAAGCTGCCACTTTGGAAGCATCCACCTTTTCCGTGGTGCGAAGGCTCACCTTATACCTAAGAGGCTCTGTTTCATATAAAAAGATGGCACACTCAATGCCTCGGATATTCCGAAGCTGATTGACAATGCCGTCCAAATCGGAGGGTACGGCACCGTAAAATTCCATCTTCTGTCGGTCCACGCAAGAAAAAACGCATCTCCCGTCCATAAAGCGGACACTCTCCAAAAGTGCCCTTCCCATAATCTGGGTCTGCAGATAACTCTTCTGATAAAAGCTTTCTTCAATAATCTTGTGGAATGGGAATCCAAATGTCAGAAGTTTTGCTACTACTTCCATGGTGTGAGGGCTGGTATTGGAATACTGGAATACCCCGGTATCATGTATGATGCCGGTATAAATAGCCGTGGCAATATCCACGTCCATCATTTCCTCCTCAATCAGGGAGTAAATCACCTCCGCCGTGGAACTGCTGTCCGGAACCACCAGATTTACATCTCCACATCCTCCGGCATTACTGATATGATGGTCAATATTAATCTTTTTGACTGCACCGTCAAAATACGGTTCAGCCTTGCCCATTCTGTCACTTACGGTATCCAGGGCAAAAAAAACATCAAAACTGCCTTCATAATCAAAGTCCGTCCGGATATCCCCAAGATATTTTAAATGTTCAAATCCACCGGGAATATTTTCCAGATAAAGAAGGATTTCCTTCTCCGGAAAAATCTTTTTCAGATACAGATACAACGCCATGGTAGAACCGATGGCATCACCATCCGGGCGGATATGCGCACTGATACCGATACTTTTTGCATCGGCACATTCCTGTCTTACATTCATCTTAATCCTCGTTACTTATTTCCTCATTTCCGTTCTCCTCAGAATCCCTGCTGATCCCTTCCATGACTTCATCGATCTTTTTGCTCATGTTCACACCGTACTCAATGGACTGATCCATGATAAACGTAATTTCCGGTGTGTTTCTCAAATTGATTTTTTTTGCAAGCTGGTTTTTGATATATCCTTCCGCGCTCTTTAAGCCCTTGTAGGTATCCGTTCTTGCCTGCTCGTCTCCCAATACACTGATCCATGCCTTGCATGTCTTTAGGTCGGGAGCCACTTCCACTGCAACTACGCTGGTAAACGGATGTATCCGGGGATCCTTAATTTCTCCCCGGATAATCTCTGCCAGAACGCGTTGCACTTCCCCGTTAACACGGGTATTTTTCACGCTGTTTTTTCTCATTTATTACTACCTCTTACTGATGATACACTTTGTAATCTGCGATGTATTGTGAACCATCACAACATACAGTTCACATACTATCTGGGAACCTCAACCATGATATAAGCTTCCACGATGTCCAGTTCCTGCATCTTGTCAAAGCCTTCGAATACAAGACCGCATTCAAATCCTGCCTTAACTTCCTTTACATCATCCTTGAATCTCTTGAGGGATGCCAGATTACCTTCAAAGATCTGCTCACCTTCTCTGGTGATGCGGACCTTGCAGCCCCTCTGGAATACGCCGTCAAGCACATAGGAACCTGCAATGTTTCCAACCGCACTTGCTTTGAAAATCTGGCGTACTTCTGCATGACCGATAACCTTTTCCTCAAATACCGGATCTAACATACCCTTCATTGCGGCTTCGATATCCTCGATTGCCTGGTAAATAACCTTGTAAAGCCGGACATCCACGCCTTCTCTTTCACTGATTGCCTTTGCCGTAGCATCAGGGCGGACGTTAAATCCAATGATAATTGCGGAACTTGCGCTTGCTAACATAACGTCGGATTCATTAATGGCACCTACGCCGCCGTGGATACATTTTACCACAACCTCTTCGTTAGAGAGCTTTAACAGACTCTGCTTAACCGCTTCCACACTACCCTGTACGTCTGCTTTGACAATCAGGTTCAGTTCCTTAAGATTACCCTCCTGAATCTGGGAGAACAGATCATCCAGAGACATCTTACTCTTAGTTTCTTCCAGTTTCTTCTCTTTATTCTGGGTCATATAAGTTTCTGCAAAGGTTTTTGCCGTCTTATCATTTTCATGTGCCAGGAAAACTTCTCCCGCACTGGGAACATCACTTAAACCTAAAATTTCTACCGGAGTGGAAGGAGTTGCCTCTTTCACTCTTCTGCCCTTATCGTCAATCATGGCACGTACTTTACCATGGCTGGCACCGGCGGAGATAAAATCACCCACATGAAGAGTACCCTTCTGTACTAAAACAGTAGCAACCGGTCCGCGTCCCTTATCCAGCTCGGCTTCAATTACAAGACCTCTTGCACGTCTGTCCGGATTGGATTTTAATTCCAGAATATCAGCAGATAAAAGAATGGTCTCTAAAAGGTCTTCAATACCCTCTCCGGACTTTGCGGATACCGGTACAAATTCCGTTGTTCCGCCCCAGTCTACCGGAATCAGTTCATATTCCGTAAGTTCCTGCTTTACACGGTCAACATTGGCACTGGGCTTATCAATCTTATTCACTGCTACAATAATTTCAATGCCGGCTGCCTTAGCATGGTTAATAGCCTCCACAGTCTGGGGCATTACACCATCGTCAGCGGCAACTACCAGAATCGCAATATCCGTGGAATTTGCGCCACGCATACGCATTGCGGTAAATGCCTCATGTCCGGGCGTATCTAAGAAGGTAATGGATCTTCCGTCAATGGATACGGTATAAGCACCGATATGCTGGGTAATACCGCCCGCTTCCCTGTCTGTTACATTGGTCTTTCGGATAGCGTCCAGAAGGGATGTCTTACCATGGTCAACATGGCCCATTACACAGATAACGGGAGGACGTTCCTTTAAGTTTTCCGGTGCTTCCTCTTCTTCCTTAAGCATTTCTTCAATAACATCCACTTTGACTTCTTTTTCGCAGAGGATTTCATATTCCATAGCAATATTTTCTGCTTCCTCATAGGAAATTTCCTGGTTAACGGTAACCATTTTTCCCTCTAAGAAAAGCTTCTTGATGATGGCGGAGGACTGGATCTTCATTTTGTCCGCAAGATCCTTAATGGTAATGGTTTCCGGTAATACAATGACACGGATTACTTCTTCAGCCGCCTCTTCCTTCTTCTTCTCCGGTTTAATAAATCTGCCGGGCTTGTTCTTTAACTGTTCTTCCTCTTCGTACATCAGGTCTTTGCGGTTACGTTTGTCTTTTTCCTGACTGATACGACGCTTTTCTTCGTCTCTATGCTTTTCGGCATCCTTCATAGGGGCATCGGCAGCAAAGCCCTTACCCTGTCCGGGTTTTCTGAAATTATCTTTGGAACCACCACGATTGTCACGGCCCTGTCCGTTTCCGAATGCCTTATCCTTATCAAATACGGCGCCGCCACGGTTCTGTCCCTGATTGCCATTAAATCCGGGTCTTACCGGTCTGTCTCCAAAATTACGATTCTGGCCATTTCCCTGACGGTCTCCGAAGTTACGGTTCTGGCCATTTCCCTGACGGTCTCCGAAGTTACGGTTCTGACCATTTCCCTGACGGTCTCCAAAGTTACGGTTCTGGCCATTTCCCTGACGGTCTCCGAAGTTACGGTTCTGGCCATTTTCCTGACGGTCTCCGAAACTGCGGTTCTGGTCATTTCCCTGACGATCCCCGAAATTGCGGTTCTGGTCATTTCCCTGACGGTTTCCCGTATTACGCTCCTGGTCATTCTTAACAGGACGGTTATCCGGTGCTTCCACGCGTTTTGCGGGCTGTTCCGTTATGTTTTCTGCCACCTTGGTTTCCGGTGCTGTAGTGTTAACCGGCTTTTCTGCCTCCTTATGCTGCTTTACGGGCTGAGGGGCAGGTACCATCTGCACACTGGGTGTGGGAGAAGGCGGTGTAAGCGGCTTAATGGGACGTACCGGTGCGGTCTGTCCGGGACGGATATTCTGAGCCGGTCTCTGCCCGTTCATCGGTCTCTGAGGCTGGCCGTTATTACGGTTTACTCCACCGTTTCCCTGCGGTTTCCCCTGCTGTCCGGGAGTTCTCGAATTCTGGGAATTGCTTACAATAATAATCTTTTTCTTCTTTACCGGTGCTGCCGCCTTTGCAGGTGCTGCTTCCTCTTTAGCAGGTGTCGCATCTTTCAAAGGTGCTGCTTCCTCTTTGGCAGGTGCCGCATCTTTCACAGGTGCTGCTTCCTTTACAGGTGCCACATCTTTCGCAGGTGCTGCTTCTTCTTTGACGGTCTCTGCCTTCTTTCCAAAATGCTTCCGTACAAGGTCAGCAGCATCTTCCTCGACAGAACTCTGTGCAGCCTTTGCTTCAATGCCCTTTTCCTGTAAAAAAGCAAGGACCTCTTTGCTCTGCTTATCTAATTCTTTTGCAAGTTCATGTACCTTTATTTTTGCCATTCTGTTAATTTACCTCCTAATTTTGCGATGCGCCAAGCGCTTTATCCACGGTCTTCGCAAGACCTTCATCCAAGAGTGCCAAAGAAGATCTCTGTTCCTTGCCGATTGCATGACCAAGTTCTTCTTTGGTTCCAAAATACCTGTATGGAACTTCATAAAATGTGCATTTGTTTCGGAAAAGCTTCTTTGTATTATCGGATGCATCCTCTGCCACAAGAACTAACATTGCGGAGCCGTCCTTTACGGCTGCTTCCGTTGCAAATTCTCCGCTTACCACGTTCCTGCCCCTTGCAGCAATCCCAAGTAATCCAAGTACTTTATTGCTCTGCATAAGCCTCACCAAACTCCTTTTCCAGTTCATCATACACTTCGTTTTGTATCGCCATTTTGAAGGAGCGCTCAATCCCTTTGTTTTTCCGGGCCTTCTTCAGACATTCTTCATTCTTACAAAGATATGCGCCTCTTCCGTTCTTTTTCCCGGTGAAATCCAGAACAATGGGGCCTTCCGGTGTCTTTAAAACACGAATCATTTCTTTTTTATTCTTCATTTCTCCGCAGCCCACACATTGTCTTAACGGAATTTTCTTATTCATTTTCAGTATCTGCTTCCTCCTCATAGGAATCTGCATATTCTTCAGAAGCATATTCATCACCTTCATATGCTTCTCCTTCATATGCTTCATCCTCATACTCATCATATTCATCCATATAATCTTCGTAACGGAAGCCGGGTGCATCCTTTGCCTGGGTTTCGGATTTGATATCAATCTTATAACCGGTAAGTCTTGCGGCAAGTCTTGCATTCTGGCCTTCTTTACCGATTGCAAGACTTAACTGATAATCCGGTACTACGACCTTGGCAGTCTTCTCATCAGGATCTGCGAATACAGCAACAATCTTTGCCGGAGAAAGAGCATTCTGAATCAGGTTACCGGGGTTCTCATCCCAGTTTACAATATCGATTTTCTCTCCTCGAAGTTCTTCTACGATGGCATTTACTCTGGCGCCGTTCATACCTACACAGGCACCAACGGCATCTACGTTAGGGTTATTGCTCCATACCGCAATCTTGGTACGGCTTCCCGCTTCACGGGCAATGCTCTTGATTTCCACGGTACCATCCTTAATTTCCATAACTTCGGATTCAAATAATCTCTTAATCAGTTCCGGATGGGTACGGCTTACATTGATGCGGGGTCCCTTAGGTGTGCTCTTAACTTCCAGAATATAAACCTTGATTCTTTCGGTAGGCTTAAATACCTCGCCCTTCACCTGTTCGGACTCTGCTAACATTGCATCTGCTTTTCCTAAATTAATACTGATATTACGTCCGATGTAACGCTGTACCACGCCGGTAACCACATCTTTTTCTTTTTCATAGTACTGATTATAAATAACACTTCTTTCTTCTTCACGAATCTTCTGCAGAATGACATTTTTGGCATTCATGGTAGCAATACGTCCAAATTCCTTGGACTTAATCTCCACATGAAGAATGTCACCTACCTTTGCCTTTTTGGAAATGTTCTTTGCGTCCTCTAAAGCAATTTGAAGACATTCATCTTCCACGTCATCCTTTGTCTCCACAACCTCTTTTTCTGCATAGCACAAAAAGTCGCAAGTTTCCCTGTTGATTTCCACCTTAATATTATCTGCTTTTCCGAAATGGTTCTTGCAGGCAGTCACCAGTGAGTTCTCAATTGCCTCAAACAGTGTTTCCTTGCTGATCTCCTTTTCTTTCTCCAAAATATCAAGTGCTTCCATCAGTTCCTTATTCATTTTCCCATGTCCTCCTGTTTTCTCTTTCCTTTATTAAGCCAAATACATTAAACGTCAAACATATTAAAAATCAAGCGCCAGTCTGATAAGTGCAATGTCCGTTCTGTTAAACACCTGCTCGCCACTCTCATTTGTGATGGTAACGGTATTTTCGTCAAACGCTTTCAGAACACCGGCAAATTCTTTCTGTTTCTCGATGGGCTTATAGGTCCTGACTTCGACCTCTTTTCCCAGACTCTTTTCCAGATGCTTATCCTTTTTTAATGTCCGCCCAAGCCCCGGGCTGGATACCTCCAGAATATAAGCATCTTCCATAAAATCTTCTTTATCCAATGCATCGGATAAAGCTCTGCTCACATTTTCACAATCCTGAATGTTCACACCTTCCGGTTTGTCAATGTAAGCACGCAGGTAAAAATCTGCGCCTTCCTTGACGTATTCCACGTCATAGATTTCCACGCCGAAGGATTCGACGATGGGCAAAAGCAGTTCTTCCGTCCTGCTTTCGTAAGTATCTCTTTTTGACATACTTCTCTTCCTTTCCAATATGAAGTTGTATTACCTGGACAGCCGCCGGTTTATCCGTACTTTGGAATCCGGTGTACCGGTTTCCCATGCTCCTCTTGGTCGGTGCTACAGCTTACCCAAGTTCCTCATGGTCGGTGCTGCAGTTTCCCGGAAACAAACAAGAAAGAGTGGCGCAAGTCCACTCTCTGTCTTATCATCACTATCCAACTATATGTCATTCTAATCTCAAATATTGGAAATGTCAACAATAAATTCTTGATTTTACGGGTTTTTTATGGGTTTTAAACCACTTTCCGCTGACGGATAAGTATCAATACAGAAAAATTGATCATTTAGAATCTATTTACTCTTAAAAACACGCTATTATGGGTTCAAAAGAGAGGCTCCGGTATCTATGCCAAAAAAATATGATTTCAGCATCCCTTCTTTGAAGAAAAAGGGATACTTTGGAGATAGTTTTTCTGTATTGATACCAGCTAACAAATTTCAGTTTCAAAATGTGCCACAAATCACATAAAATGGATGCTAAATGGGTAAAAAAACTATATAGACCGGAACGGAGCGTAGACGATCGAACTTTCGAGACACGGGTGTGTCTCGAAAAAATAAGAGATATCTTCCGATATCTCTTACTTTCAAGAGCGCGAGACGGGGATCGAACCCGCGACCCCCTCCTTGGCAAGGAGGTGCTCCACCGCTGAGCCACTCGCGCATATACCTGTCCGTTCAACGGACAAGTAGAAATATATCATGCCGCCTTAACTTTGTCAAGCGCCACATACAATTTTTATGATAAAATTTAACTCCCATATTAACTACGACTTTATTCCGGCAGTTTGCCTGCATACGTATTCGCCAGTTTGTCCGCGTATTTATTCCGGCAACTTGTCCGCATACTTAATCCGGTAGATTCGACGCAGACTGTCATTGATGCGTTCTTCGGAAATCGTACCGTCCTTCACTGCCTGCAAAACCCCATTGTATGCCTTTTCATAATCGTCAGGCATCAGAATCATATCACATCCTGCCTTCAGCGCAAGAATGGCAGCTTCATCTGCTTCCTTATACTCCGTGATGGCACCCATATTCATGGCATCGGTAATAATCACTCCATCAAAGCCCAATTCTCCACGAAGGTAATCGGTAACTACCGTAGGAGAAAGGCTGCAGGGAGTATTGTCCCCTGTAAGTGCCGGTGCGGACATATGGCTGACCATTACAAAATCTGCGCCTGCATCAATTCCGGCCTTAAATACGGTAAATTCTTCTGCTCTGAATTCCTCTAATGTTCTCTCGGAAATGGCAAGTCCTACATGGGTATCTTCGGTACTGCTGCCGATGCCCGGAAAATGCTTTAAGCAGGCACTTACCTTATTTTCCTTAAGTCCGGTTACGGACGCAGAAACCATCGCCGCAGTAACGGTTACATCACTGCTGTAAGCGCGTTCTCCGATGTAACTGCCCTCCGCATTACGAATATCCGCAACAGGTGCAAAGTTCACATTCAATCCATATTCCATCATGTATGCGGAAACATATTTTCCGGCAGCAAGTGCATTGGCTGCATCTCCTGTTTCTCCAATGCTTCCGGCGCTTCCCACATTATCTACCAGATCCTTTTTCGCAAGGCGGGATACCTTTCCGCCCTCCTCATCCATACAGGTAAAAATCGGATACCTGCTGTACAATGCGGTATTGGAAACCATTTCCTTAAACTGCTCTTCACTTTTAATGTTCTGATCGAAATAAATCACACCGCCCACAGCCCACTTATTAAGTGCTTCCTTAGTGCCGTCTC
This sequence comes from uncultured Lachnospiraceae bacterium, assembly GCA_945919075.1. Lineage (GTDB taxonomy): Bacteria > Bacillota > Clostridia > Lachnospirales > Lachnospiraceae > Acetatifactor. The sequence continues at coordinate 37,458 of CAMEIX010000007.1, read as the reverse complement.
CTGCCTTGATGGCAATGTCCACACCGGTTATGGATTCCGGAGTTACGATAAACAATCCTGCGACCTTATCCTCAAGGGGCATAACGCTGATAACCGCCTCGTCAATAATAGCATCCAATTTCTGCTCCGGGGTAAGTTCTACAACAGTCTCGGTTTCTTCCGGAATGGTAAGTTCCTCTTCCTCCCCTATCATGTCTCCGATGGCACTTTCATCCACGCTGCTTTGGGGCTTCTCCGAAACCGGTTTACTATTTTTCATAAAATGAATCAGAAATACAACGGCTACCGCCACGAGCATCACAAGCATAAGAAGGGTCATATAAGCCAGTGCCTGATTGGTCTGTCTGCGCTTTCTGCGGGCTTCTCTCTTTTCCTGTGCTTCTCTCTCTTCTATTTCTTTTTCAATCATTTCTGTACTTTCAGCCATGAGTCATCTCCTTTGTTCTCTCAACTCATCATACCCTATTTATCGTTGAATTTCCACAGGAAATACTTTACTTTTACAATTTTTAAGAAATTACAGCTGTGTTTCCACGAAAATTGTATAAATTGCCTTAATAGCGGTATCGAAGTCTTCGTTTGCAACACCGATGATGATATTAAGTTCGGAGGAACCCTGGTCAATCATTTTTACATTCACATTGGCATGTGCAAGAGCCGCAAATACCCTGCCTGCAGTACCCCTTGTGGATTTCATGCCACGGCCTACTACTGCAATCAGTGCCAGATCCGATTCAATATCGATGGAATCCGGACTTGCCAGTCTGTGAATTCCTGCAACCACCTTCTGTTCCTTGTGCATAAATTCATCCTGATGTACAAAAACCGTCATGGTATCAATACCGGAGGGTACATGTTCGAAAGAAATTCCGTTCTCTTCAAATGCCTGAAGAACCTTTCTGCCAAAACCGATTTCGGAGTTCATCATGTCTTTTTCAATGTTGACTGCACAGAATCCCTTTTTACCTGCAATACCGGTAATCACATACTTGGATTTCTGGCAGGTACTTCCTACAATCCAGGTTCCCTCATCTTCCGGTGCATTGGTGTTGCGGATATTAATGGGAATACCCTGCTGACGAACCGGGAAAATCGCATCTTCATGCAGGACGGTAGCGCCCATGTATGCCAGTTCGCGAAGTTCCCTGTAAGTAATCACTTCAATGGCCTGGGGATTTTTGATGATACGGGGATCTGCAATCAGGAAGCCGGAAACATCGGTCCAGTTCTCATAAACATCAGCCTTAACCGCTTTCGCTACAATGGAACCTGTAATATCGGAACCGCCTCTGGAAAAGGTTTTAACGCGTCCGTCTACATAAGCACCATAAAATCCGGGAATAACCGCATTCTTACAATGAGAAAGTCTTTCAGACAGTACTTCATTGGTAAGGTCTGCATCAAATTCACCACTTTCAGTAAAGAAGATCACCTCTGCTGAATCAATGAATTCATAACCGAGATACTCTGCCATGATAATACCATTCAAATATTCACCACGGCTCGCTGCGTAATTGTCACCTGCTTTTTCTTTGAAATTCTTTTCAATTACCTTAAATTCTTCTTCCAAAGACAGATCAAGTTTCAATCCGTCGATGATTTCCTGATAACGGGCTTTGATAGCATCCAGTTCCTTCTTAAAATCCTTTCCCTCTGCCGCCAGTTTATAGCATGCATAAAGCATGTCCGTCACTTTGATATCATCCGAAAATCTCTTTCCGGGTGCGGAAGGAACCACATAGGCTCTCTCCTTATCCGCACGAATGATGTTACCTACTTTAATAAACTGTTCTGCGCTGGCAAGAGAGCTGCCACCAAATTTGACTACTTTTTTCATTTCTAAAATCCAAACCTTTCAGAATTTTCTTATTATTTATACCGGCTGTGCCGGACAATCATAATCTTTCGCGTTCTCTAATGAAGATTCCTAAAAACCTACACGGATACGATTACCTACGCAAATATCTGCAATCTTTTCATACTTTTGTGCAAAATCTTTCTCGGTAAGACTGCCTGTTACATAAGCAACTTCATCCTCCACTCCGGGAAGCTTTACTGCTTCCGGATTACCAAAGACATCTTTTACTCTTTCTTCATTTCCTGTCTTTACACGGAAAAAGAATTTATTTTGGGCATCTGCTACATCCATAAGAGGTGCTTCTTCGCTATCCCAGATACAGGTAACTGTTTTACCCAGATGTCTGGCACAATCCACCACGTCACCAACTACTGCACTGGCAGTAGGAAGCTTTCCTGCACCTTTGCCATAATACATGGAATCACCTAACATATTTCCTGTTACAAATACGGCATTGAATACATCATTTACCATATGAAGCGGATGCTCTGCACTGATCATACGAGGGGAAACCATAGCAAATGCCTTGTCGTCACACTCCTTGCTGACTGCAAGAAGCTTAATGCTCATACCCATAGCCTTTGCATAAGCAAAATCAACAGGCGTAATTTTTGTAATACCTTCGGTATAAATCTTGCTGTAATCCACATGCTTGCCAAGCATCAAAGAAGAAAGAATGGCAATCTTTCTGCATGCGTCATGTCCTTCCACATCTGCTTCCGGATTTCTTTCTGCATAACCAAGCTCCTGTGCTTCCTTCAAAACAGTTTCAAATTCTGCACCTTCTTTTTCCATCTTGGAAAGAATATAGTTTGTAGTACCATTTAAGATACCTGCGATTACTTCTATCTTTTCCGCTGTCAGAGCACAGTTAATAGGACGGATAATGGGAATACCTCCCCCTACACTTGCTTCAAATAAATAGTTACATTTATTTTCTTTTGCAAGTGCAATCAGTTCCGGTCCATGAAGTGCAACCAGTTCTTTATTGGAAGTACATACACTTTTACCTGCCATAAGTGCCTGCTTGGTAAACTCGTAAGCTGCACCTACACCGCCCATGGTTTCGCAGATAATCTTTATTTCCTCATCTTCCACAATCTGCTTATAATCGTGGACAATTTTATCCTCGTGAGGATCTCCCGGGAAATCTCTTAAATCCAATATATATTTTACGGAAAGTTCATCCAGTGCTTTCTTACTTAATGCCTCACTGTTTTTTTCCAAAACCTCCACAACACCGCTTCCTACTGTTCCATAACCTAAAACTGCTACTTTAATCATTTTTTTGCCTCTCTATTCTTTCGCTATTATTTTAACATGGTGGACACCGTCCGTATTTTCCATGTCAGAAATCATCCGGGATACATCCTTGGTATTCTGTAAAATCTGCATACTCAGACTTAGTGTTGCCACACCGTTAATCGGAATACTCTGATGTATGGTAAGGATATTGGCTCCAACTCCGGCTACAATGCCAAGCACTTCCGAAAGTTTACCGGGCTCGTCATCCATCTGAAAAGTCAGTGTAATGGTTCTGCCCTGGGTATCCTCATGGAACGGGAAGATATCGTCTTTGTACTTGTAGAAGGAACTTCGGCTGATTCCCACAGCTTCTGTTGCTTCCTGTATGGAACTGACTTTTTCTAAGTCAAGAAGGCGTTTTGCTTCCACCACTTTGAGCAGTACCTCCGGCACTGCATTTTTCTTGACCAGAAAGTACTCGCTTGACTTGTCCATCCGCAATTTCCTTTCTGTTTTGTCTTTCCTTGAAAGACATGTGTTTGCCGCTGAGGGATAGTTTACCATAGGTACCTATATAAATCAAGGCATAATTTTGTATATTTATGACGGTTTTGGAAAAAGGCTTTTGGTGATTATTACTAAATAAAGGAACGACGGCTCAGTTTATAATCTGTCCGTCGCTCATTACAACCTGCTATTTACAGTTCTTATTTATACTATTCTTCCGTACAATCATAATTCACAAACTGCGCATCATAAACTGTCTGTGATTCTCGCATTGCATTATAAAGTTCCATACCATTCATGCCGTTTGGCAGGATGCCATTCTCATATTGAATCGGATTTACATAGCCACCGCAAGCCTCCGTATAATCCCATACACATACCTTCACATCAAACGGAACCTGATTTATGACCATGTCGTGAAGAAGTACACTTTCTTCTGAACTGTCAGTATGATTCTCCGGGTTAATCCAGACATCCGAAATATATCCATTGGTATTCGCAAATACAACAGAATCAAAATCTATATCCTCCACATAATCTCCCTGTACAAGGAATCTCAAATCATGGTCCGACTTATTCTCAATATAGAAGAAAGGTTTTCCCCAAAATGACTTGTGTGTTTCATCATAGATCATTAAAGATCCAACGTATGTAACCTTATACATTTCTGTTTCCACAAGAACCTGTTCTCTGTCATCCTTTATTTTTCTTTCGTAATCTGCCGCTTTGTTTTCTTCTCCATAAAAATACATATCCTTGATGTTGTACTCGATTACATTCATATTCTGATAATTTTCATCCGTTGTATAAACGACATACTCCACCTTTACCCAATTAATTGGCTCCCGACCGGTTCTCAAGTATTCCATCGTGTCGGATAGGAAGAAGTTATCATGGTCATTGATACACGAAAGTTGTGTTTCGTGTGGAGCGAGCATAAATGTTTGTTGCGCAAAATCATCCCAATCCATACTCTCATTGTTTACAGTAAGAAATTTCATTTGAAAATATACTGTCTCATCAGAGTGATTTGTCAGAGAAAATTGAACCAGACACTCCTCCGGATTCCAATCTCCTTCCGCTACCGGCAACAGAATTTCCTCTTTATCCGGAATATATCCGGGTTCATAGATGCGGTCAATGGTTACGGTAAGGTAATCATTCTCACAAACAACCTGATTGATTTCATCATAGTGTTTATCCTTGACCGATTCTTTCTCTGCATTCTTATGTAACACGAATCCGGTTGCACCACCGGCGATGACTGCGGTTGCAACCACTCCCGCAATTATTTTTGCCTTCACCGTTTGAAATATGCCCCTAAGTCCGATTTTCCCGGTTGCTTTTGCCACAGTACTTACCGCTGTTGCCGCTGCTGTAGTTCCTGTTGCCGTTGCTGAAGTTCCTGTCGCCGTTGTAGTTCCTGCCGTTGCATTAATTGCGGTAGTGGCTGCGTTAGTCACGGCCTCCATAGTCTGTACTCCGACACCACTTCCCAATGATGAGAAAATACCACTTAATACATTTGGTATAACAATTTTTTCCGCATCCGCCATAAAGATAGCCGCAAGGAGCGGAACTGCACCGAAAGAATACAGTTTAATGCCACTGGTATCCTCATATTTCTGCACCGCACGTTTTATCTTTCCCCGCGCACTGGACAGACGATAAGTTACAGTTCCCTCCGGACAATTCATGCATTCGGCAATCTCTGAAACACTCATCTCGTCATAGTAATACAGAACGATTGTCTGATACTGTACAGCCGAAAGTTCCTCCTGCATAATCTCCAAAACGATTTTTCTCTTTTCGCTGTTCGTTACATAGTTTTCGGGCAGGAAATTATCATTTTCTTCTAATACATCGCGTTCCACCATTTCTTCCCGAAATTCCTCGGGCATATATTTTGCCAGGAAAGCCTTACATTTATTGACCGCTATGCGGTTTAACCATGCGATAATACGCTCCGGATTCTCCAGCTGCTGCATATGGGTAAGGGCTGTGATATAGGTATCCTGCATGATATCCTGTGCATTCTGCTCATTCTTTAAAAAACTCATACAGGTATAATACACCTGACGATAAGTAGCCTGATAGATTGCTTCAAATGCCTGTTTGTCACCGTTTATGACACGGGACACTAATTCGTTCATATTATCCATATTCCAATTCTAACCTCATTAGTTCACATCACCTGTATCCACAGATGCGGAATCATCCGATACTGTTTCTTAGTTGCCAACCAGTTCTTGTACATTGGGATTCGGGCTTAAGAACTCGATATCACCAAAAGCATTTTTTCTCTCTGTTATCAGTTCTGACACAATATTATTACCAAAAGTTTCTTTCCAGCAGTCTTCTATCGTTCCGTATTCTATCGGATAATAGTATATACTCATATTCTGACCAAAACTTGAGGAATAACCATTACTGCTCACACGGCCCGACTCAGCAAAATAAGCTGCAATACCAAAATCCTCAAATTGCCAACCTACAAGAAATGAATGCGTAGATATATTATTATTCGTATTCTCCGGATGCGTCATATTATTTATCATTTTCTTAACATCCTTCTCATCTGAATAATAACTGAAATAGTTTGGAGCACCATACATTGTACTCATAATATCCAGAAAGATTTCCTGCTCTTTCAAATCTTTATGAGCCTTTTTAAATGCAACAAAATCATCCTTGCTAAGACCGAAGGCTGTACTGTTAAGATAAGTAACCATCATTGTAAATTGATTCGTATCCATCACTTCACCCACTGTCATTTCACTGACATCCAATGATAAATTGGGATAGGCACTATCTTCCACATAAAAAGAAATATTCCTTGCAGGTTCATCCTTGGCAGCCTCAACCGAATCAAATATTGTAGTGCAATATGGCATACCATAAATAGTTTCTTTTGTAATCGGAAGGTCTATACCGCAAAATTTTGCTCCTGCCGGGAGTGTGAGAAATTCCTCCTCTGAAAATTCATGACTTAGCACCCATGGATATTGTGTGATGTCAACGTCAACCGCAACAACCTCATCCGTTACATCAGAAATTTCAGATGTCTCCGAATCACCGTCGGTTTCTATGGTAGTAGTTTTGGTTGTTTCTTGTGCCGTCTGCTTATTCTCGTTCCTGCCGCAACCTACAAGTCCTGTGAGGGTCATTGCAGCTACAACGACACATGCTGTTCTTCTAAGTGTTTGTTTCTTCATGTTGTCCTCCTGAAATCTGATTCCTCTCCATCATGATAACGTATTAATTTTTGGAATGGATATCATTTTATTGTTCTTCATTATATAGACGGAATAAATAATAATTTTATTGGGCTTTTTGAAAAAAATTTTCTGACACAAAATAGATGATTAATCTATGGTGTAATAGTTCCGAAATTACCCTGCCGTGGGATAATAGAAGGTAATTGCAGAAACAACATCATCCTTCATGAGAAGTCCCACATAAATGGGCAAAGTATCATAGGTACCGAGATCAATATCCGCAATCATGATATAATCAAACCGAGTTTCAAAACCTCCGGGATAGGCAGCACTATTCCATCCCTGGTAGCCTGTCACTTCCTCATTCAAATAATTGCCTTCAAAATCCATGACCGCCATATTAGGATATTTCGCAAGGATCTCCTCCTGCTTCATCCCTACGGTAATTCCGTTCGCTAACGAATACTGATCGCTGATGATGGAATACCCATAATACACAATTATTTCCTCTCCCAGCGAAATATATTTTGCGTAATAATATTCAATCCCATCAATTATGATGGTATACCAGGTGCCCTCGCTCATACCCGGCACCGTACCTTCCTTTTCCTGAACCTGTCCCTTCTTATAAGCATCCTCAAACGCATATTCTACAACTTCCGGTATAACCCTCACATCTTCCTGTGCAAACGCATGAATTGTTTCCTTAGTTTTCGTCAAACCTTCTATGAATTCAGTTGAATCGACAAATGCGGATCTTTCTTCATACGGAGCAAAGGTTAAATCCAGGATCCTGATTTTTCCATTCGTATCATAGTCAAAATAGATAAATACATTTCCCCAGAGATCTTCTTTGCTATATCCCTCGATTCCCTGCTCTGCAATCAGGCATTCCTGTCCCTCATAAGTTCCATAATGAATATTCCAAATACCCCAGGTTGAGGTATGGGCGCAGACAGAACCCTTTTTCATGTTCAGAACTTCCTGATCATAGTGATTCTTCACGCGCTGAGCAAATGATGCAGATTCCGCTGTATCATCAGATGCCTTCTTCCAATAGTTATACCCGTTCTCGAAATTGATGATAAGCTCTTTATCCAGTCCTGCCACCGAAATCTTAGCCTCAAATTGTCCCTCTCCCTTTACAACTAAGATTGGAAAAGTATTGTCCAGAATATCTTCGCCCTGATACATTTCCAGTTTTTCCCAATTTCCATCTTTTTCTTTGATGACTGCATACTCCATCAGCGGCATGGAATTTACATGAGGGAACATGCGAATTACCACTTCTTTTTCTTTATCCCGGTCAAGATCCATGTACTTTGTATCGAGCACATCTACAAAGAGTAAATCTTCATGTCTGTAAATTTTTTCCATGTTGAAAGCATAAACAAATACATTATGCTCATTACTTTCACCATTATCTTCTCCGTAATATACGACATATTCCGGCTGTCCATTTCCATCAATATCCTCCAGTTCCTCCCAATCTGCTCCAAAGGGAATGAAATAAGGATATACTATGTCATATTTCTCCAGATTTTCCTCCGGTATTTCCTCTCCCCGGCTTAAGTTCTCCCCATCAAACTCATAAAAGGTATAACCATTTTCATACGCTGAAGCTGACCAAGAATTGATGAATTCTCCGTTAGCAGTAGGATAGTAACGGCTTCTCCATCCCCCATCAAATACATGAACCGCTTTGTCATCCTTCAAGGTATAAAGGTCGAATATAATATGTTCTTCGTTGCCCTCAAACTGCCAATTTACTCCAAACATCAATTCTTTTATTCCGTCCCCATTGACGTCCTGAACCAGATATCCTAATTCCTGACTATGGTCATCGCTTTTTATGAAAAACTCTGTGGAAAGGAGCCACTCTCCATTTTCATCAACATATCGCTTATATTCCTCTTGGGCTCTTATAGGATCCTGGCATACTTCCTCAGCCAATTGAATCAATCTTTCATATTCGGGATGAAACAGACTCGTTTCCGTATCCTCCAGACCCTCTTCCGGTTCCGTCGTTTCATTTGGACTCACAGGATTTTGTTGTGATTCTTTACTTTGGTTTATACTTTCCTTCATCATTTCATTTTCTGAAGGAATGGTATCTTCTTTTATGATCGGATTAGACAGCAATGTAACCGATACTGCAATACAGCCTGTAACTGACAATACAATTACCCAAAAGGCCGGCTTTTTATAATTCATGATATTCTTAATTCGCTGTTTGGGATTTCCTTCTCCAAAAGACAAGGTCGAAGACGTGAAAACTCTTCTTCCTGTAGCCAGATGAAGTAAAGATGCGGAATACTGGACACGGATATCCTTATCCATCTTTCGCATAATCGCCTCATCGCAACTCATTTCCATGTCTCTTCCTGCTAATACAAATGCTACCCACACAAGAGGATTTAGCCAATGAATACACAATGCGATAAATGCCAGAAGTTTTACAACATAATCAAACCTTTTGATGTGATGCTTCTCATGTAAAATGATGTATTCCATCTCCTCTTTTCCTAAGCCGGAAGGAAGATATATTTTCGGATGTATCACTCCCAGACAAAATGGTACCTGAATCTCATCACACAAATAGATATTTTCACGAAGTTGCAGCGAAACTGATACCCTTTTACGCAAACGAATATAACGGATAGCATTGCTTGAGGAAAGTGCTACTATTCCAAGTATCCAGATGACACAAAAGAAATAGGTCCATGAAAAAATCTGCTGAGTATTCGCAACGGATTCAGCAGGGGAAGATGATTGATTACCATAATCTACATTCCCACCAAGACCACCCATTACCGCCGAATCATCGTCGATAATTTCGTTAGTAATTTTATCAGCATCATTTTCCAGTAAGTTTCCTTCGAAAGTTTTTCCATCCAAAGACTCTATTCCGTTAGCACCCACATAGTCCGGAATATATGGTTTTAAATTTGTATTTTGATCCTGATTACCTTCTTCGACATCGCTCATCTTATCTTTTACCACAAAAGTCATCTCGCTAAAGTTTTCTTTGTGATAATTCAACAGATTAAATACAGATACCGATGAAGAAAAGGAAATCGGGCATAATAGACGAAACAACACGATTCCCCATAATGCATAAGAAAATATCTTAGGCGCTCTTTTTAGCAAAACACGTACCAGTAATACTATTAAAATAATAATGCCGGCAGTGATACTCATATTCAAGATTGGAAGGGCTACACTATCTATAAATAACGAACTGACTTTATCTATCATTTATTCTCCTTCTTTCCCTGTATAATAGAAATCAATTCATTTATTTCAGAATCAGATAATTGTTTTCTGGAAGTAAAAGCAGCTACAAATGCCGGCAAGGAGCCCTGAAAAGCCTCCTCAACAAACTCTTCCCCTTGCATTCCATAATATTCCTCTCTGGAAAGAACAGAAGATACTATCCCATCAACATTCTGAAAGATGCCCTTCTCACATAGCTTACGAAGTACATTGTATGTAGTTGGACGTTTCCAGTTAAGTTCTCTGTTACATATCTCGGACAGCTCTCTTGAGGCAATCGGTTCATGCTCCCAAATAATCTCTGCAAACCGTGTTTCTACTACCCCTAATTTTGTATCTCTCATGTTTTACCTCCTGTTTATTCTCAATGAACAGTTATAGTTTACTCTGAATAAACAGGCATGTCAATATGTAATACTTCATCAACCGAAAAAATTTCTTACACACAAAAAGAGATGTACCTCAAGGCACATCTCTGTCCACCAATCTTGGCAATCTGTTTAATATAATATCTTCCTATCCCACTGCGACACTTGCATTTCTGGACGTATAGGGATAACTTTCTGCATACATCGTTTCCGGTGCAATATCAATCTCACCGTTCATCCATGTCATGACGCCATGAAAAATAGTGAAATCAGCCAACGTCTTTTCATCTTTTAAGGGTTCAAATGCTGCACCTGTCAATAATGTAGTATCAAACAATCTTTGTTCTCCTGTGGAAAATGTAAGCAAAAGCATACCGCCTCGCAACACTGTTGCCTCTTTCACCTTAATGTCCGGTGTCGCTTCACCCGCATAACAAACATCATCAATAATATACATAATTAGAACCTCTCATTTCTATATAAATTGTACCACACTATAAGCCATTTCAAAAGAGTAATATTTAGAAAGTTTGTATCATCAACCGACAAAATTACATTGCAAATGTCAGCCTGGTTTCTTAAACGAAAAAACAACCGGGCAACTAAAAAACGTTGCCTGGCTGTCTCTTTATCAATCGAAAATCTTATGGAATTGAAAACTCTAATGTGTTTAGATTAAAGGATACTTGTCCGTAAGAGTCTGTACAATGGCTCTTGCTTCCGGTATTTTCTCTTCGCCACCCTTGATGACCATAGCGATTGCATCTGCAATCTTGTCCATATCTTCGGTATTCATGCCTCTGGATGTAACAGCGGGCGTACCCAGACGGATACCGCTGGTTACGAAAGGAGACTGAGGATCATTTGGGATGGTATTCTTATTGCAGGTGATGTGTGCCTGATCGAGAAGCTTCTCCACTGCCTTTCCGGTAAGACCATAGGTGGTAAGGTCAACTAACATCAGATGGTTGTCGGTACCGCCGGATACAATCTTAATACCACGGCTCATAAGACCTTTGCAAAGTGCCTGTGCGTTGTCCGCAATGTTTTTCTGATAGGTCTTGAAATCATCACTAAGTGCTTCTTTAAAGCATACTGCCTTAGCAGCAATTACATGCATCAGAGGGCCACCCTGAATGCCCGGGAAGATAGCCTTGTTGAAATTGAATTTCTCTGCGGCTTCTTTGTTGCAGAGAATCAGACCGCCTCTGGGACCTCTTAATGTCTTGTGGGTGGTGGTGGTTACCACATCTGCATAAGGAATGGGGCTGGGATGAAGACCTGCTGCCACCAGACCTGCAATATGGGCCATATCTACCATGAGAACTGCACCGACCTCGTCAGCCACTTCACGGAATTTCTTAAAATCAATGGTTCTTGCGTAGGCACTTGCACCTGCAATAATAAGCTTCGGCTTGCACTCCAGTGCCAGTTCACGCATCTTATCATAATCGAGGAACCCTTCATCATTGACACCGTAAGGTACAATGTGGAAATATTTGCCGGACATATTCACCGGGCTTCCGTGTGTCAGATGTCCGCCATGGTCTAAGTTCATACCCATAATGGTATCGCCGGGCTTACATACTGCAAACTGCACTGCCATGTTTGCCTGTGCGCCGGAATGAGGCTGTACATTTGCATAATCACAACCGAAAAGTTCTTTTGCTCTTTCAATTGCCAGATTCTCCACTACGTCTACGCAGTCACAACCGCCGTAGTATCTCTTTCCCGGATATCCTTCTGCATATTTATTGGTTAAGGGGCTTCCCATGGCTGCCATAACGGCTTTGCTTACCCAGTTTTCGGATGCGATCAGCTCAATGTGGCTGTTCTGCCTTTCCTGTTCCTCGACAATTGCCTGTGCAATTTCGGGATCCACTGCTCTTACTTCGTCTAATGAATACATCTTGCTCCTCCATTTAATTTTTCTATGGTAACGTGCGAAACGTCCGACTCAAATTATACCATATGCGACAGTTTTCTGCAAGATTTCATTTACTTTGAAGCCTTTTTCCATTACAATGATATACATGGATAACACGAATGAAAACGGAGGCATAAATGTACCATTTTATTGTAAATCCCGCGTCCCGTTCCGGGCGGGGCAAACAAATCTGGAAAGAATATTTACAGCCTGTGCTCGATGAGAAAAATATCCCCTATTATGTCTACTATTCCGAGAAAGCCGGGGATGTAACTCGCCTTGCCAGGTATATCACCGAAAAAAGACCCGGCACCGGAAATGATATCCTGCGACTTGTGGTGCTTGGCGGCGATGGTACCTTAAATGAGGCACTGCAGGGCATATCTTCTTACGAAAATCTGGCACTTGGCTACATTCAGGTGGGCTCCGGCGGCGATTTTGCAAGGGACCTGAAACTTCCGAGAGAGCCTCGTAAGGCATTGGAGGCCATCTTAAGCGCTGAAGAGGACCCCTCCCGTATCCATGCAATGGACCTCGGTCTTGTTACGGTCTTTCAAAAGGAAGTTGCATTCGGCAACAGTATGGGCGTTGGTTTTGATGCCTCTGTATGTGAAGAAATCATGCACTCCAGACTGAAAGCCGTTATGAATAAACTAAAGCTGGGCAAGCTTACCTATCTTGCTGTTGCGCTCAAGCAGATTATGACCGCCAAAAACACTTCCTGCGAAATCTATCTGGATGATAATCCGAAACCAATCCGGGTAAAGAAATTATTGTTTGTAGCCGCCATGAATCACTCTTTTGAAGGCGGCGGATTCAAATTCTGTCCGCAGGCCAAAGATGACGACGGAATCCTGGACTTGTGTGTTGCCGGCAACCTGCCCAGACTCATCATTCCTTTTTGTCTGCCCACTGCCTTTTTCGGCTTACATTATATAATTCCCGGCATCAATCATTATACGGCCAGAAGAATTGTCATAAAGTCCGATGCTCCTCTCTGGCTACATACGGACGGGGAAGTACACATAAAAACCGATGAAGTAACTGTAACCTGCTGCCATAAGCGGATTCCTTTTATTTTATAATCAGACTCTGATAAGAAAATATTTAGAAAAAAACTCTTGCAAAATATTTCTTCTCCGCTATACTGATGTATGATGTAACAATTTTGAAACATTTCGTAGTTTAGGGAGCTGTTATTATGAATAAGGTAAAGAATTTCCTGCAGACTTACAGTCATGGGGCTCTTGCAATTATTTACGGCATTTTCTATCTTATCTGGTTTTTTATTATTGAACATACCAATACTACAGATTACCGGATAATCCATATGGCAATTGATGATAAGATTCCCTTCATTGAAGTATTTGTCATCCCCTATTTCATGTGGTTTGCCTACATCGGTGCGGTGGTGATTTTCTTGATTTTTAAGGACAAGGATGAGTTCTTCCGTGCGGGCTTGTTCCTCGCAACCGGAATGACAGTCTTTTTAATCATTTCCACCCTGTGGCCCAACGGGCACCATTTACGCCCTACGGCAATGCCCCGCGACAATTTCTTTACCCATTTGATTGCGGGACTGTACAAAACGGATACTGCAACCAACCTCTGGCCCAGTATTCATGTGTACAATTCCATCGGTGCGCATCTTGCAGTCAGAAACTGCAAACAGTTTAAGAACAAATTTGGTATCAAACTTGCATCCTTCATACTCTGTATTTTAATCATTCTTTCCACGATGTTCATCAAACAGCACTCTGTATTTGATGTTCTGACCGGAATCGGAATGGCAGCGTTTATGTATATCATTGTCTATCGCATGGATGCCGTAACCCTTATTAAGCAATCCTTTGGAAAGAGAAAAGAAAACGAAAAGACACCGGTGATTGAGTAATCTATGGAAATTTATATTGTAAGACATGGACAAACCGAATGGAATAAAGAAAAACGACTTCAGGGAAGTACGGATATTGCCCTCACCGAAAAGGGAGTAGCGATGGCAGTCGAATCCGGCAGGAATTTAATGGACACCCATTTTGACAGGATTTATACAAGTCCTCTTTCCCGGGCAAGAGTAACTGCTGAAGGATTTCGAGGGGGCAGAGACATCCCCATCCTTGCGGATGACCGTTTGCGGGAATTGTCCTTCGGTTCCTATGAAGGGCATACTTTGGAGGAGCTTCTGGCACAGGATCCTGCCTGTACCTTTCAGTATTTCTTTTCGGACCCTGCCCGTTACAAGGCCCCTTCCGACGGGGAAACATTAGAACATTTAATAGACCGGGCAAGCCGTTTTTTAGCGGAGGAAATCGAACCCCTTGCAGAGAATCCTTCCATAACACGAGTGATGTTAGTAGCGCATGGTGCCATTAACAAGGCCCTCATGTGCCACGTAAGACAACACGGAGTAGATGAATTCTGGAGTGGCGGTCTGCAACGTAACTGCAATGTCATAATTTTAGATTACTCCAACCAAAAATATACGGTCCTTGACGAGAGCCGTATATTCTATAAACCATCTTCTTCTGTATAATACGATTCCTGATAAGATAAAAGCCGTGTTTCCACGGCTTTTTGTTATATCCTAATTAAAATGGAATATCTTCTGGCAGATGCTGTATCCTTCTACGCTTACTTTTCTTCCTAATTTTCCGGGAAGATTCATGGCCCCTCCCATAATACCGTTACGCATCCAGATATACAGTTTCTTATCTGCGTCTTTTAAATACTGCCAAAGTTCTTTCTTCATTTCCAGATGTTCTTCCGTATCTGCCTTAATGCAGAGTGCGGAGGATACCGTCATAATAATTTCCAAATAATTTCTCATGTACTGGTAGCATCGTTTGGTCTTAAGAATCTGGCTCTTATTTGCAACCAGATAATCTATCATCCGTTTATTAACCTTAATCTGCTGGTCCAGTCTGGAAATCATCACGCTCTCATTTACGGACTGGTCTGCACGGCCTATGTAATAGCGATAGAAATTCACATCCAGATAATACATATTCTTTACGTAGGGCAGGGGCTCAAATACATAAAGATTGTCTACATAAAAGGTATGCTCAGGCAATTGCAGTCCGCAGTCTTTTAAAAGCTGTGTTCTGAAAATCACGGAATGCATGAGAATGTAATGTGCCTTCGGGAAATGTTTGCACTCCGACCAGGTAAAAAACTTATCCTCCGGAAGAATATGCCGATAATGCATAACCTTCTTCCTCTTCTCGCCCTCTTTTTCGTATACAAAGTTGCTGACTAACATATCCAGTGCCTGACCACCGCCTGCAATATTGCGGAGGGTATCCAGAATCTTCATGTACGCCTCTTCCTGTACCCAGTCATCGGAATCCACAACCTTAAAATAAAGGCCGGTTGCATTTTCAATTCCGGTGTTTACAGCAGAGCCGTGCCCGCCATTCTCCTTGTGAACGGCCTTGATAATGGATGGATGTTCTGCTGCAAGACGATCTGCAATTTCTGCAGTATTATCCTTGTTTGAGCCGTCATTTACAATGATGATCTCCACATCCTCTCCTCCAACCAGAAGAGACTGCACACAATTTTCCATGTAATCTGCAGAGTTATAGCATGGAATCGCTATTGATAAAAGTTTCATTTTTTCCTCCCGTTTTTTGTTGCGGAAAAATTTTCCGTACAACGATATAAATAATCCGTATACGCCGAAAATGCACTGGGTATGGGATATTTATCTTCTACTTCATTCGTGCCTGCAAGAATCCACTTTTCCTTTTCAAACACTTCATTCCTCTCGGACAGTTCATCCACCTTTATGAGGAATCCTTTCATATGCCATTCCTTGTGGGAAAAGATATGCTTGACATCCGGAAGAGGAACGATTCTCAGAATGTGAAGTCCCCTTTCGGAAAAGTAGGTCTTAACCTTGGATGCGGACAAATGCCCTTCTACGTTGGGAAATTCGTACAACGATGCCAAAAGCCCCTTGTCCGGTCTTTTATGAAGAGCCGTCCTGCCTTCATCCTGCACTAAAAAAACCGTCTTCTTTTCAATGCTGCGGGCCTTTTTGGTGTCTTTCTTCGGATACTCTGTTTCGCATCCCTCTTTATGGGCTTTGCATATATCCTGCAAAGGACATTCCGTACAATGCGGCTTTCCGTTAGGCACACACACCATGGCTCCGATTTCCATCATGGCCTGATTAAAATCGCCGGGTCTGTCAGGCATCACTTCTAAAAGTTCTTCTTCCATCTGCTTCTTTACCTTGGGAAGCAGGATGTCTTCCTCCAGCATGGAAATTCTGGAAAGGACACGAAGAACATTTCCATCCACTGCCGGTACCTTTTTCCCAAAGGCAATGGATGCTATGGCTCCTGCCGTATACGAACCAATTCCGCTTAAGGTGATCAGACTGTCGTAATCCGAGGGCATTTCCCCACCATACTCGTCACAAATCCGGATAGCTGCCTTCTGCAGATTCCGCACCCGGTTATAATAACCGAGCCCCTCCCAGAGTTTTAGAAGCCTTTCTTCTTCGGCCTCTGCCAGACTCTTAATATCCGGCAGTTCCTTCATAAAACGCTCATAATACGGCTTTACAGCCTCTACCCGGGTCTGCTGCAGCATAATTTCCGATACCCATACATGGTAGGATGTGGGGTCCTCTCTCCATGGCAGAAAACGTCTCGATTCATCATACCATTTTAAGAGCGGTTTGGGAATATCAAAATAGTGATTTTTAAAATTCTTAATAAAGACTTTAACTTTTTCTCCAATTTCCATGGAATCCTTTTCGATTGTGCAGTCATAGGCCAGGATATGCACCCCTTCCTTTTGGGCTCGGGCTAATACCTCGGCAAATTCCGGCTGTGTATCGGCATTTGGCATGAAACATCTGACATCCTTCATCTGTACTACAAAGAGAAGGTATGCCTCATATCCCTGTTTCTTTGCCTGTATCAGTTCTTCCACGTGCTTTACCGCCCGTTCAGAGGGTGCATCGGGGAAGTACACGATATTTTCATCCTCCAGGGTAACCCCCTTTACCTCCAGAAATATTTCCCTTTCTCCGGCTTTTGCATAAAAATCAAACCTGGAGTTACCAAAGGTAGTTTCCGGACGCAAAAAAGACAGGTCCGGGAAGAGTATGCCCTTTTTCAGCCACTCTTCCACCGCCCTGTTCGGTGCCTGCGAGTCCATATTAATAAGACGCCCGTTTTTGTTTACCGCAACCAGATCGTATGCCGTACTTCGCTCGGGATTGTCACTCTTTTCCAAAAACACCTGTGCCCCCTCCTGTAAGAGTTCCTTACAGCGGCCGGTATTCTTCACATGGACCTTTTCTCTTTTCCCCGCAATATCCACATAAGCGATAAAGCGGTTTGGACGCTCTCTAAAGATTCCGTCCACAATATTATCATACTTCATATCTGTCACCTTTTATGTGCAATCGGTACTCTTGCAGCAGGCACGACCTCCGATGCCGCTTTGGTATGCACCTGTTGGTCGTCAAAAAAGATTTGGGCACCAAATGCCGCAAGTACATCCTTCTTGGATATTCCGCCCAGGAAAAAGGCCTCATCAATCCGCACGTCCCAGGATCTTAAGGTACGGATTACCCTCTCGTGAGCCGGTGCACTTCTGGCCGTCACAAGGGCGGTCCGAATGGGAGCCTCCCCCTGCGGAAATTCCTTCTGCAATTCGGAAATCGTACGAAGAAACTTTGCAAAGGGCCCTGCATGAAGGGGCTGCCCTGCCTTTTCCTTTTCACTGCTTTCAAAAGCCTCCAGTCCCTCTGTCTGATATACCTGCTCCGCCTCATCCGAAAACAGCACCGCATCCGCATCGAATGCAATCCTGATGGGTATGCCATCCTTTTCCTTTATCACATTTTCATAGCAGTTCCCTTCTCCGCAAATGATACCGGCTGCAATTCCGGCATCCACGGCTGCCTGCACATCTTCCTCACATGCGGATAAAAACAAATCCGTATGAAATGCCGTCAGGTAGGGTGCCATGGGTGCACCACAGGAAAAGAATGCTCTCGTGACCTTAAGGTCATAGTATTCTATGGAGCGGAAAATCCGCAGGGATATATCGGGACTGTTTTTTGACATGAGGATTACTTCCACCCGATTATCCATTCCGGAAATATCATTTAATTTAAGAAGTGCCTTGATTAGCAAAAATCCCGGCCCCGGCTTTAAGATCTCTTCCTCGTGTTCCTTCTGGTACGCCGAATAGGCTTCCACACCCTTTTCTTCAAAAATATCATTCTCAACCTTTAAATCAAATAACGCTCTGGTTGTCACGCCGATGACCAGCCTGTTTTCCAAACTGTATGCCATAATGCAACTCCTTTCTTCCATGGTCAGGTTTTCCATGGCAGGGGAGCTGCCGCCTTCTATCTCAGCCGGCTGCACTCATACTTACGAAGAGTAATCAGACAATTTTTGAAGTTTTCATACCGGACGGAGATTTCCCCTTCCGGAACCTCCACATCACAGACAACTGCCATGGTGTTAATCATATCATCCGTAATCGTTTCCTTCATTTTGTCTAACAATTCCAATCGTTCCTCGTAAGTGCCCGCATCCAGAAATTCCATAACCAATGGATCTACACTTTCTTCTTTTACATCCTGTAAAACAAAACGATACTCCTGTGATGCTTCCGGATATTTCTCCTTGGGAAGCTTCACAACAAAATCCGATACCGGTCTTGCATAAATCTTACCCTCTCCATAAAGTGCCTGGTAGATTACAAGTTCCTCTCCTGTTTCGGAATGTTCGGCAATCGTCACGATCTCATACAGATTGCCTTTGAAATGTTTGTAAATCTCTCCTTTTTTGGGAACCGTTATCATAGAACTCCTTCCTAAGGGTTCCTCCTTACGAAACGGACATTACCCAAAGGTAATGACAAATGAGATTTCCTCCTTCATAAAAGCCTTTTCCCTGATCATGTCTTTCAGGGTACTGCTTTCCGTTTCCGTAAGTTTTGCCAACCTTTTGTGATGGATATTCATGTGGTATTCACGGCTGCCGTCTTCTAAAACAGTTCTCGTCAACATGACGCCACAGTTCACATATCCCTCTTCGTTTAGCATATCCCTTATTTCACTGATATATTGATTTTCCAAATCCACATAAAACTGCTCTTTGGTGCGCATCTTCTCCGTGCTCTGGCCGGATACTGCTCCACCGATACATAAGAAACTGATTAATACCAAAATAACCGTTATGATTCCAAATCCGACATTCTTTTTCATATTCTCTCCTGCCCTTCTGCAATCTTTTATGGTTCGGATTTATCATCCGAATCTCTTGTTCTGATTGCAGTATACAGGATATGTTGTCCCATAAAACTCCCTTTATCTTTCCTTATTAAAATTTGTAATTATGTTTTTATTCTGTCGGATATTCGTCTATTACAGTAATATTGTACTTGTCCCTGAAATATTCTTCTATCTTTTTGTTATCCCATTCCTTGCTGGCTTCCTGCCCCGCCATGGCGCGTACCATGGGAACGAACCCCCACCGGATGCCGTAGCTTTCCAGACTTCCGTAGTTGCAAACATTATGATACAGTGCGTATTCGCCACGTTCGTAGCCAAACATCGCCACGGTCTCATCATTCAGGATGTTGGTTAACACGTCATAACCCTCTGCTTCAAAATACACAGCTGCATTTTCCACAAACTGGTTATTTAAAAACTCCACAACTTCCTTGTCATCCGAAGTAATCTGTTCCACATATTCGGACACCTCCGCACAGTACACCTCCGCCTGATAAATAATGAATTCCGAAGCATCAATGCACAGGGTAAAATCAAATGTCTTATAGTCGCTGAAACGAATGCGGAAAAAAGAAGCTTCACTGCTGTCTGAAACACCATCCGTCACATTGTAGTATTCCACGTAGACAATGTACCTTTCTATTTCATAATTGCTGATATCCGGTAGTAATCTACAGGATATTGCAATACCGATTGCCTCCTTGATTCCCAGCAGAAATTCTGCGCTGTCAAAGCCCGTATCGCTAAAGGCAACAGGCTTTTGCAGGGAAGTGGTATTGGATAGCGCCGCCATCATATTCTGCACACGCTCTTCCACATTCAGTTTAATGGGCTCACCGAAAGAAAAAGCTTCCCGCTCCACTATATGCGCTTCGTTCATGTCACGGTTGTCCGTAAAATTGGAATAAATATTAGGTGCCAGGTAGGATCCCAAAAGCAGAATGAGGATGAGAAGGGCCCCGGTAACATAATCAATCCATGCGTTTGTTTTCATGTGCTGCCTCCTCCCCGGGGAAAAGGACTCTGATTTTGGTACCCTTTCCTTCTTTACTTTCAATCTTCCAGGTTGCTTTGTGCACCTTAATAATACGATTACACAGTGTCATGCCGAGACCGGCCCCGCCCTCTTTTCTGGAACGGGACTTATCCACCATATAAAAAGCCTCCGTAATCCTGTTAATAGCACTTTCCGGCATGCCACAACCGTTATCTTCTATGGTAAGGGCATAGCCCTCGCCCTCTTTTTTACCGATAATCCGGATCTTTCCCTTCTCGGGCAGTGCCTTTCTGGCGTTGTCAATCAGATTCAGAATAAGAGAGGTTAAGAGATCTTTTTCTCCGTAAATCTGTCCCTCTTCTACCTCTGTTTCGCAGGTAATTTCTTTCTGTTTCAGGCTTTCCTCTGCCATTCGTACAATCTTAGGAATCAATACCGGGCAGTCAAGGAGTCTGAACTGATAATCCTGCTTGTCGGTTACAATCAATTCCAGCAGTTTAAAGGACAGACTTTCCAGACGCTTTCCCTGACCGTAAATATAATTTGCCGCTTCCATGGTTTCATCCTTATCCATGTCCATGGTACGAAGCATGTCCGCATAGCCGATAATGGAGGTAAGCGGCGTTTTTAATTCATGGGCAAAGGAGGCCGTAAAATCCTCCTGCTTTCTGGCCTGGTCCTTCAGTTCTTCCATCTTCTGGGTAAGATTATCCGCCATGGCGTTAAAATCCTGTGCAAGAGTGCCTACTTCATCATCACCGGATACTTTGGCACGAATCTCATAATCTCCCCTTGCAAATCTTCTGGTAGTATAGGAGAGCCCCGCAATGGAACGGGTCAGGAATTTGGACACCAGATAAACCACAATGCCCGTCACTAAAATCAGAACGATCATAATAACCCGGTACTGGTTGAAAAAACGGTCCCTCTCTTTGTAAATGGATGTAATATCCTTTGTACTCTCCAGAAAATAATTTCTGCCGCCAATCCTGCTTTTGCACACAAAAATAAGATACCGGTTGTCACCCTGTTGCAAAACCTTATAAATGCAATCGGCATCTGTCATTTTCTCGATTAAATCATGCTCAACTTTCTCTTCACTGCTCTCATATACCAGATGTCTGTTGTCCCGGTACAATTTGTAATCATAGTCATGATTATCCAGATTTTCCATAACCGACTGTGCCAGTGCACCTACAATTTTCTCGGTACGGTAGTTCTCGGAAATGGAACTCATATTCATTTCAAACGCATACTGCAATAACCGGTTTTCCCGGTTTCCTTCTTCAATTTCCTTATTCAGGGAATTATGGAAGGACTGACCAATCATCCAGATTCCGAAGATGCTGAATACCAGGGAAATCAGTGCAGTAAAGGCAAAGAAAATCTTCCAGAAAAATTTCATTTACACCCCTCTATGCCATCAAACGGTAGCCCACTTTATAAACTGCCACAATTTTATCCTCCCAATGGAGTTTCTTTTTCAGTCTCTGCACATGAAGATCCACCGTACGGCTTTCTCCCATGTACTCACTTTCCCAGACACTTTCATAAATCACATCCCGGTAAAGGGCAATATTTTTGTTCCGGATGAACAATAAAAGCAGTTCAAATTCCTTTAGCGTGAGGGTAACCGGCTCTCCGTTCTGCATTACGGTTCTGGAGTCCACATCCACTTCAATATCCAGAACCTTTAATATCCTTTCGGATTTATTATAACGGCGAAGCACCGCCTCCACTCTTGCTAACAGTTCCAATACTTCAAAAGGCTTTGTAATGTAGTCATCTGCCCCCTGCTTTAATCCCTTTACCCTGTTTTCCACAGAACCCATGGCGGTAATGAAAATGACCGGCGTATTTAACGACTTGGCATAATCCATCAGTTCATAGCCGTTAATCTGGGGCAGCATGATATCTAACAGAAAAAGGTCAAACGGCTCCGATGCCATAATATCTGCCGCCTCTTTTCCGTCAAACGCACATTTACAATAATAGCCTGCCTTTGTTAAATTCATTCGAATCAGATTGGAAATCGGTTCCTCATCTTCCACGACCAAAATCTTTATCATAGCAAATGTCCTTTCTTTTGACATCCTATCCTCATTCTGTATCCGATTTGCATCACAGAACGGATAAAATCAACATTTCCACGCTAATGGTGTCTTTCAGTTTACCGGTCTTAATAGCCTCATCCGCTTCCACACATTTTCGCACGGCATTGATAAGTTGTTGTTCCGTAAACTTGGCTGCCTGAGGCATATTCTTTCCCACCGCATAAGGATGCATGCCCAGTTTCTCGGCAATTCCCTTATTATCATACCCCTTGCTCCGTAGCTGCTTCAATTTGAGGAGGGTGTTCATATTTTTGGAAATGAGTGCCAGAATACCAATGGGCTGCTCCTTCAAGGCCAGAAGGTCATAATAGAGAGTCAGTGCCACCTTCGGTTTCTTATCTGCAATGGCTGCCACCATATCAAAAATATGATTGGCAACATTGTTGACGCAGATTGCATCCACATCCGCCTTTTCCACAACCTCTTTATCCATGCAGTAGCAGATCAGTTTTTCCAGCTCCGTAGAAATATTCTTCATATCATCCCCTACTTTTTCAATAAAGTAGGCAGCGGTGTCTTCCGTTATTTTTTTCTTTTCATCCTTTAAGATCTTTGCAATCCAGCTCTTTAAGGTTCTTTCATCCTGCTTCTTAAATTCCGCTGCATATCCCACCTGCGAAATCTGTTTAAATAATCTGCTGCGCTTGTCCGGATTGCTTTCACAAAAGATAAAAAAAGCATGCCCCGGCAGTTCCTTCAGGTATTCGGCAAGTTTTTCACCCTCTGCTTTAAACAGACCGCTTTCTTCAATCACCATGACCCGTCTGTCCGCAAAAAAGGGCATGGTCTCGGCAGTATCAATCAGTGCACCCACATTAATCTCCCTGCCCTCAAAGTAATGGTAGTTCATTGGGTCTCCGTCGCCCATAAGCGCTTTTTTTAACTTGTCAAGGTACTGTTTGCGTAAATAATCTTCCTCTCCATAAAGCAGGTACACCTGTTTGAAGTTCCCTGTCTTTATGTCTTCCTTCAGTCTGAGCAACCCCCTACCTCCTATTTGAATATATCCGGAATATTATATCACATATACCTACATTCTTCAAGAAATGGGGGGCTGCACCTTTCTCACTTTTTCGCAGTCTTTTTTACCCAGATTGCAGGACGGACACCACCTGTCGGCCGGTTTACCTCCTTTTCCCCAAAACTGATTTTGCCCTCACTGGTAACGATAGGGCCATACAAATCCCTCTCATCACCGCGAAGCCACCACCAGGAATGTTTATCCTGCCCATCCATATTAATTCCCATACGTTCCCCCATGGGGGTGGTTTTGGCGATAAGGATATCCTCGGTCAGATTTAACTCCTCCAACTGCTTTGCAGAAAGAAGAAAGACATAATCTCCGGAGTCCTCGTCCGGCAGCATATATTCCCTCTCACCCTTGCTGAATAGTTCATAATATCCTTCATTCACTAAAAGTTCCCGGATATCAGAATATTGATAGGCCGTCTTTTTATGTTTCTGATTATAATAATATCCGAAAAGAGCATATTTTGACAAAAGAAGTACCCGGTCTTCCTTTTCTTCCACCACAATCCATTCCAGATTTTCCGTTCCGTCCTTTAAATAATCCGTGTCAAATTGTCCGTAGCAGACGGTGGAACCGACTTTTGCCTGATTGATCATTACCAGTTCTTCCTCAAAATGCTCATACTCTCCTACTGTAATATCAAACAGGTTCAGTACAAAACAGACAACCAAAAGTCCTGTCAGTGCGATAAATACATAAATACCTCTCTTTACATACTTTTTTGTCCTCTTTTGCTTTGCCATCCTCTCCGGTGTTGTGTATTCATCCAGCTTGCCGCTTCTGTAATCATAGAGAACTTCTATTATCTTACGATCGGCAAATGATAAGAATACCGCTGCAACCGTTGCACCGATTAAGGTCACCCCATACATGATAAATCGTGGCATTTCATCCTCATAGGAATAATTTGTCATGCATAAGCCATGGATTAAAAATAATTCCAGAGAAAAGGTGCTTGCTTTCTTTAAGAGGAAATTATCAAATCGGATCTTCATGGTAACTAAAAGAAGCATAAGCATAAACACGATACATAAGAGCATCTGCGCAAGCAGCGTAATCATTTTTTCCGGATATCCCATGGACGTATAGGTTTCAAAATAATAACCATAGGCATCCCTTACATCCCGTTCCAACAGAAATGCCCCCACAAAGGCTGCTATACTAAGCGGCATCAGAACCTTATATCCCTTCTTCAATACCCTGACAATCTTCTCACGATATTTTCCAAACAGAAGACCAACAGCAAACAAAATCGTGGAATTGTACCACCACTCTCCCCGAAACCAATGCCCGTTGATGCGTGTCGTATCATGGCGTAAAAGAAGTCCCGTAAGAATGATGGCAAACACAAAGGAAATTAAGGTAACAAGTGCAGCCCGTTTATTTCGAATGAATCGGAATGCCAGATAAAAAACAAGATAGAATAACAATATTTCTATCACAAACCAGGCGTTGGTATTCATAAGGGTAAACCCGAAAATACTGGTCATAAACCCATACAGATTGGTAATCCTTCCCTCTGCCATACCGGGCAGAAGATAAAGAATATTTGTTAATAGAAAGGGAATCAAAATCACCATGATTCTTTTGTACAAAAAACCATCCAGATAGTTTTCCTTTGTACTAAGGCTCCTCATCAGACCATAGCCTGAATAGAAGAAAAAGACAGAGGTAAACAGAATACCCATATCACTCATGATGGTTATGGGCCCCTTATTTACCTCCCCGTACTTCGTAATAAGCTGTGTAAGATGATGCAGAATGACTCCGTATGCCGCTGCAACCTGCAGATTTTTGGAGTCACTTACGGACCAGAAATCCTCTTGAAATTCGCCCTTCTTAGCTATTTTGCAGCCCCAAAAGAGAATTACAAGTATTGCCATGGGGTAGATACACAGAATATAATTTTCCATCTTTCGTTTCCTTTCTTTTTAAGAATCTGTTCGCTCTGATTTAAATATATTTCTCTGCATCGTCCAATAATAGGGTTATCTTTCGAAGATATATAACAATTGTCCGCCTGACCACAAAAGGCATCAAAAAACCTCCGAATGTTTCCATTCGAAGGCCCCGATTATCTAATTCCACTCTTCTACGGCTTTATTGTAATACTCCATCAAAACCGGCTTTGTAAGCCGGTTGATTTCCACATTTTCATCCACTTCATCTTTACCAAACCGAAAAAGTGCCAGAACATTGTCTTCGGTCAGATACCTTGTTTCCACGTCAAAGGTCAAATTCTCCGTAAGTTCACTCCTGCTTGCCATGTTAAAGCCCCAGTCCCCAAATGCAGGAACCTGCAAATGATAGGGCTTAACATAAAATCCTTCGCTTTCTATGGTCCGGTTGATACACCAGAATGCTCTGGGTGCATAGTAGGGGCTTGTGGACTGTACCACCATCACGCCAGTGTCCTTTAAACTGTTTCCACACATTCTGTAGAAAACATTGGAATACAGTTTATTTAAGGATTCGCAGTTTGGGTCCGGCAAATCCACAATAATCAAATCATATTGCTCTTTACAACTCTCTAAATACTCATAGGCATCCATTGTATGGATGGTAAGCTTATCCGACTTCAGACTATTCTGATTTACCGAAGAAATATTCTCGTTAGTGGAACAGATCCGAATCATTTCCGAATCCAAATCCACCAGATCAATTTCCTTTACTTCCTCGTATTTCAGGACTTCACGCACCGCAAGTCCGTCTCCTCCCCCCAGAATCAGAACCTTGGAACGGTCTTTTAGTTCACTCATGGGTATGTGCACCAGTGCCTCATGGTAACGGTATTCATCGGCCGTGGAGAACTGGCAGTTCCCGTCTATATAAAGCCGCACATCATCCCTATGCTTTGTGACTACAATCTTCTGATATTCCGTCTGCTCCATGTAAATAATCTGATCCCTGTATAAACCACCTTCAATCTCTTCCGAGATATTATCCGCAAATATCATTCCGGTAACCATGAATGCCGCAAGGAAAACAGCAAGGATCCGGTAAATCCGGATATGGACTACTCTCTCTCCAAAGCGCCATAAAATCAGGAATGCCGCAATGATATTGAGCAGCCCACAGAGAAATGAGGTCGCAAAATATCCTAACTTCGGCAGTAAAAGAAGTGGAAATGCGATAGACCCCAACAGGCCCCCGATATAATCAAAACTAAAAATAGAGGACAGTGTCACGGACAGATTATTCTCATCCGCTTCAATAATTCTGGTCATAATGGGGATTTCCGCCCCTGCGAGAGTGCCGATTACAATAATTTCCAAATACATCACTACAGCATAATTGGAAATATAAATATTGGACAGGAAAAGCAGAAGGGAGCTTACGCCCCCAACTATGCCTATACTTAATTCTATCGTCACAAACACATTAAAGAGATTTTTCTTAAAAAATTTCGAGATATAGGACCCGAATCCCAGTGCTGCCATGTATAGTCCGATGGTTATGGAATACTGTAAGGTACTGTTTCCCAAAAGATAGGAGCTAACCGCACTGATAATCAGTTCATAACACATGGAACATCCTGAAATAATCAGGGTCGTCAGCATCAGTAATCTATACTTCTTACTCATGTTTTGTCCTTCTTGGCAAGACTTTGTTTATTGAATAACTCCGCTTACAATAAAAGCAATTCCTATGAAAATGCCAAATACCATAATGCCTGCTGCTTCATTCTTTTCCTTCAAAGCAACGTTGAAGTTAAACTTTCTGTTTACTAAATCTACGATAAAATATGCCAGTACAAATGCCACAATTCCGATGGTTGCAAAAATTGCAGTATCAATGACACCCTGTAAAAGTTCCACTGCTTCTGTGATTACGTTGGAAATGATAGCAGAACGGATTACAAAACCTAACCCTGCATAAATGCCGGCAGATACCCAGCCTACCGCCTTATTCCCTTCCCGGATTTCCTGAGGAAAGTCAACCGGAATAAACAGGTCGATAATCCAATACCCCAACATCATCATGATAAGGCCGATACAAAGATAAACTACTGTTTCAATTGCAACTGTTAACATAATCTTTTCTCCTTCTCTTTTAACTTATTTGCCACTGCTTATTCCGCCGCTGGATGATTTACGGCTGTTAATACTTGACTGCTTAATGGAATTGGAATAGGAATCAAAATAACCGTTTCCAATATTATGTATGGTCGACCCCTGATACATGGAATAGGCCGATGGTGTGCTTTTGTAGGATGAAGAATCCTTAGTATAACCGGAACTGTAATAATGACTCCGATACCATGCCGTACCGGCGCTGGAGATTCTGTAAGGGGCATTATCCGAGGTATAGTTATATTTTCTGTCGGATACCTGGACATATACCACATCATCCTCAAACTCCGGATGATATACCAGACAGTATTCCTTACTTGTCAGAATTGCAATTTCTTCATTCTCCGTATCATCCTTCTGGGTAACCGATTCGGTATAGCCTTCGATTCCCTGAATGATATCCTTGGCTACCTCATCCGTGGTTGACGAGGTATAATAGGTATATACCTTTGCCTTTTGTTTCTGATTTCCGGTAATGGAAGTCACATACTCGTATCTGGTGGATTTATCCACATATTTGCTGATGCTCTTATTGGCTCCCCCGCCGGAACACGCTGCACTGCAGATGGAACCCGTAAAGGAAAGAAAAAAGAAAATAACCATCAGAATTCCAATAGCTGCACCACTGTTTAGTCCCTTATGTACCTTCTCATACCCGGTTTCCAGAATCTGGTTTCTCTCTATGTATTCGCCTCTCGAATACTCCGCACCGTCGCTCCAGATTTCAACGGATAACGTGTGATCCTCCGAAGCATCCTCATATTCGATAAAGGAAGCTCTTTCTCCGGGGTCCACGTCCACATCACCACCATAGGCGCATACCACCTGAGTTCCTTCATCCACCTT
The DNA here is from genome assembly GCA_945919075.1 of uncultured Lachnospiraceae bacterium. Taxonomy (GTDB): domain Bacteria; phylum Bacillota; class Clostridia; order Lachnospirales; family Lachnospiraceae; genus Acetatifactor. The sequence continues at coordinate 8,729 of CAMEIX010000007.1, read as the reverse complement.
ATGCCACTCCGGTCCAATCTGTCCTCTTACGTCATTTGCCGGCCAGGAAATGGAATATTCATTATAGATTTCATCACAGGAAAGCCAGCACTCACCCCGGTTTGTCTTAAGCCGGTACTCCGTCCAGTCTTTGTTGCCATCCTGCGGGTTCACATATTGAATATATCCGATTACCTTTCCCTGTAAGCCGTTAATATTTAGTAGCGTACCTACCCGGTAAAACATATTCTGCCCTCCCTCTGTTTTATAGAATACGTTCCGTATTGCGTCATATAAATACATCAGTGGCTGCCTATATTTCGTTCAACAGAACGAAATACAATCTGCTTTGCTCCAAACAATTCCTTCAGTACCTGCGCAATTCCATCCACCACTTCATCTTTGCAGGAAAAAATATCAATTGCCGCATAGCGGTATTCCGGCCATGTATGTATGGAGAAGTGGGAAGTGGAAATAATTGCAAAGTAAGTTACTCCCACCGGTTCAAATTTGTGAATGCATTCCTCCACAATCTCTGCTCCCACAAACTCTATTGCTTTATGCGCAGCTTTTTTTATTGCTTCCGTATCGTCAATAATTTCCGCGCAATCGTATAAATCTGCAATCAGTTGTATTGCCATTTTGTTTTCTCCAGCTAATTCTTCTTTCCAAACAATTTACCTGTCAGTTTATGAAGCATACCATAATTATACTTTGATACGGATTTTTCTCCTCCGCACTTTTCGCAACAGGTAACATCTGCTCTGTTATAGGCACCGCAATATTCACATAACCAGTCCGGTGCATTGGTTGTCTTCGCTTTTTCCTCATTCGTAAGGGTTGCTGCATTTAAGTCATCCGGCAGATAAAAATAAGTTTCAATACCCCTTGCCTTACCACAGGAAGTACAAGTATCAAATCGTGCCTTTATCCCCTTCTGACCGCAACACACGCAGTCCCACAGACCTTCTATTCTTCTCTCTTCCATTCATCCGGGCATGATTTTGCAGTAAAAATCATACATTCCTTTCCTTTTCCAATAATTATGTATAGTATATCATAGAATACGTATTATTGTCTATTATCAGTTCCCTATCGTTTTACGGCAAAAATATATCCTACCCCTTTGGGTGCCGCCATTTGCTTTTTTGCCTTGTTATTATATTCCGCAAAATACCTCTTTGTCATTTCCCCAGAATCCAGATGTTCCTCTATCGCAAACCCATATTTTTGAAGGAGTTTCTCAAGTTCCTCATAATGGTATTTTGCTTTCATTTCCTCATTGGCGGCCTTGGCAAGTTCCTCGTTTCTTGCGGTTTCTTCCGAACCTTCCAACGCAGGATAATCAAAACATATTGCGGAGCCTGTAGCAAATATCCGGGCAATATCCCCAATCATTTTTTCGAAGGATTCTTTACTGAGGTAGTAGCTGATTCCCAATAAACTTCCAAATGCCTTCTGTTCTGACGAAAAACCGTTATTAACCAATAATTGCTCCCATCCCTTATCCGATAAATCGCAGGAAATCATACAACGATTTGTGGGGCTTAAAAGTCCACCCGCTTCTTCATGGGCTAATCTTTCCTCCAGCATCCCGGGAAGATCCAATTCAAAGATTCGAATATCCTCACAGGTATTTCGAAAGGCAAAGGTATCATAGCCGGCCGCAAAAAGTACAAATTGCTTCGTTCCCCCATGATACTCACTCCATAAGTGATTTTCATTGAAGGCGCTTCTACCCAACACAGAAGGGGACAATTGATGGTCCACAATATATGCAAGTGCTTCTTCCTTATTTCCTGCAAAATCCGGTGCAAAAAAACGGATTCCCTCTGCCATATTTGCCGAAATAGCATCATACTCTGAATCTCCCAATATGGTAGGTGCATATTGATCCTTAAAAATCCATGTTGTATTGTTCTTATAATGATAAGCTCTTGCAAAACAGCTTACCTTTGCCGTCATATTATCCATATCATTTTCCCCCTGCTCTTTTTCACTGCCCAAACAAAATATCCGCAGTTCTTTCCAGTGCTCTTCTTTCTTCAACGTCATCGTAGGCATTTTCTTTGTCATCAATTCCTTTGGTTATATTGACATAAAACAGCCCATCCCTATTGCAGTAAAAGTAAATTTTCTTTACTCCATTTATTTTAAATCTTGCCTCTGCACTTCCCTCCGGATAAAGTTTTACGATTTGCATTCTGTCAGAAGATGCTGCCGCAATAAAGGAAATATAGTGCTGTTTTGTCATTTCATGATCCATTTGTACATAGTATTCATCCTCAACCCTCTCAATTAAAATCATGTGATTTTCATCTGTCTGTTCTGCTATGGCAGGGCTTAAGCATACTCCATGGCAGGTAATCACAGCCTCCCCCATGGAATGAATTACATTTCCACACACTGGGCATACATAGAATTGGGATCGCAGCATATTGGCTGAAACATTGGCATTAGAAACAGTATTTCCGGAAATTAATTCCGTGACTGACACCGAAAATGCATCTGCTATGGGCTCCAATAGGGTAATATCCGGATATCCTTTTGCTGTCTCCCATTTGGAGACAGTTTTATCACTGACTCCCAGTTTTTCAGCTAACTGTAATTGTGTCATTTTATTCTTTTCCCGCAGTTCTTTAATCACTGTTCCCGTAACATATTGATTCATCATTCATACCTCCATGTCCTGATTATAGTATAGCCCGTCCATTCGTACCACCTACGGAAAGTAGAGTTTAGAAAAAGAGCACCAGTCCTTTTATTAACTGATGCTCTCTTTCTCACTGTACTTAAAAAACATACCCAGATTTTCTGCCCAAAACATCCATCACCGATTACTTTCCGCCATCTTTCTCAGAGAAACCAAAAGCAGAATAATTCCTGTGCCGGTCAGGATATGTCCGATTCCTGCAATTCCTGAAATAGATGCATTTGCTGCCGAAGACAGGGATATATCCAGAACCTGAGTGACACCTCGTACCACCATCATCACTGCGGTCAGAGGCAACCCGATATTATATACCCACAGAAAAATACGGAATGTCTTATGTTTCTGCGGTTCCTGATGCGTTGCAAACAACGCTATCATCAGATAAACCATCATCCCTAGCAGAAACAAATGTACATGAACCTTGCCAAGAGTAGTCACTCCGGTATATCCGTTCCATTTGGTAAACTCCCGGTAGAAAACACCGGTCACCATTGCCGCAATCGCATAGATTAATGAGAAATTCAAATACTTTTTCATAATTCATTACTTCCTTTCATCGCTTTGTAAAAACCGTCAGATAACGGATTTCTTCTATGCATAAATGGATCGTTGTATGATTTCTTTGAGGACCTCGCAGCTCTGTTTTCCCTGAACAAGCAATAATAATATGTTATCTAACACAAAATCAATAAACTCCGATTGTGCAAACGATGTTGTAAATACATCAGCGGAAACCTTTTTATCTGCCTGCAGAACCTCTGACATTCCCTCTTTTATATGTGCAAACCAATGATTCATGGTGCTTCTCGCCTTTTCTTTTCCGGAACTGGCAATACTGACAGAGTGAGCCATAAAGAAATCAGGATAGTCTTCCACTCCCTTTTGAACACATTCAAAAATGTACTCTACATATTCGGGAAAGGAGAAGTCTGTCGTGCATCCATGGTTCATGTGAAAAATATCCTTCCATATATCCTCCACTATAGCAAGCAATAACTCATCCTTATTTGCGTAATAATTATATAATGTTCCAAGTGCAATATGGCACTCCTGCGCAACAGATCGCATATTTACCGCGGATAATCCTCGGGAAGCCACAATCCTGCGGCATTCCTGCAAAATAGTTTCTTTTGATGTAATACCCGCATTCAATGCACTCACCTCCATAATGAACAATGTTCATTACAAACCTCTTCGCAGTTCCCTAATCTTCTCTTCAATTTGGCGGATAACAAGCATAAATTCTTCATCCGATTTTCCTGTCGGATCCTCGATCCCCCAGTTATCATCAAATTCTTTTCCGATAAATGGACAGCCTACATTACATCCCATGGATATTGCCATATCGACCTTGGGAATCTCTGAGATAAGTTTACTATGCTGTCCATCGGCTTCCATATCAATACCATAGGTTTCCTTCATCAACCTGACAGCATCCTGATTAATCCGAGGCTTTGTTTCTGTTCCTGCTGAGTAACTATCAAATACATCACCTGCCAAATGTTTGCCAAGTGCTTCCGCAATCTGACTTCTACAGGAATTATGGACACAGATAAATGCTACTTTTTTCTTTGTCATTATATAAACACCCTACTCCTAACAGCCAAGTTTCTTTAAAAGTTCCTCCACCTGAGCCGGTTTTAATACTTTACCCATGGATACTACCTGCTCATTCACGACCATAGCAGGCATACTCATAACACCATAACTCATTACTTTTTCCATATCTGTAATGTACTCTACCTCTGCATCCAGATTCATGTCTGCAACTGCTTTCTTCACATTTTCGTGCAGTTCATGGCAGGATTTACATCCGGCACCTAAAACCTTGATCCGGCATCCTTTTCCTCCGCAGGCACAAGTACCTTCTTCTGCAACAAAAGTTTTATCCTCACTCACCGGACCATTACATCCACATTCTGATTCCTCTGTAGGAACTGTACCACAGCAGCATTCATTTACCGGCTCATTGACCGATGTACTTCCACAACAGCAGCCTCCCTTTGTTTCTTCTTCCATTCTTTTACCAAATCCAAATAATCCCATGTTCTTTACTCTCCTTTTCTGTTTTATAAAATTGTTAAATAGAACATATATGATGCAATTCTAAAAATAATGCTTATCTTTCTTACACAAGTAAATACTGAATCGTGTTAAAAAAATATCCGACGACAATGATTCCAACCGTGCAGATCGCGATAAAAATCCCTAACAGCTTTGGCTTAATGGCTTTTTTCAGCATAATCATGGATGGCAGGCTAAGTGTTGTTACACCCATCATGAAGGAAAGAACGACTCCAAGCTTTGCTCCCTTTGCCAAAAGTGCTTCTGCAATCGGAATACAGCCAAAAATATCTGCATACATGGGCACACCTGCAATTGTGGCAATCATGACGCCAAATGGATTTCCATTACCGAGAAATCTTATAATCAAATCTTCCGGAATCCAGTTATGAATAAATGCTCCAATGCCTACACCGACAAGAATATATGGAAATACTTTTTTTAACGTCCCTGCTACCTGGTCTGCAGCATACTGCAAACGGTCCTTAGTGGTTAGTTCTTCCTGTGGAATATCAATCTGTTTTGCATTTCGAATAAACTCTTCTACCTGATTTTCAAGATGCAGTTTTTCAATTAGTGTTCCGCCTGCAACCGCAATCACAAGTCCAAGGACAACATACACAACCGCAACCTTAACACCAAATATGCTCATCAAAAGCACCAGTGATCCCAGGTCAACCATAGGTGATGAGATTAGAAAGGAAAAAGTAACTCCAAGCGGAAGTCCCGCACTGGTAAATCCGATAAAAAGCGGAATGGATGAGCAGGAACAAAATGGTGTTACGGTTCCCAAGAGTGCCGCTATGATATTAGCCCCGATTCCCCGAAACCTTCCAAGTATTTTCTTTGTTCTTTCCGGCGGAAAATAACTTTGAATGTAACTAATGATAAATATCAGGGTACAAAGTAAAACTACAATCTTTATCATATCATAAATAAAAAAATGAATGCTGCCTCCTAATTTTCCTGTTATATCCAATCCTAATGCATTTAATAACTTTCCAATTAAGACACTTAACCATTTCATGCCAAGTATCTGTTTCTGGATAAATGTCCACATACATCCACCTCCGTCTATATAGACAAGCGTCTATATATTTATTTTATTTTTTGCCGGTACCATTGCACCGGCATTTAATTTGCAAATTTCGTCCCACAACACTCTTCTGAACCATTATCCTTTGAAATTTCGACACAGCACCCTTCTGAACCATTATCCTTGGAAATTTCAACACAACAAGTAATGGATGCGATATATTCCTTATACTCTTTGAACTTTTCACAATTGATGGAATAATGCTGCCACTTTCCATCCTTATAGGAGCTTACCAGGCCACAGTCTCCAAGAACCTTCATATGATGGGATAATGTGGGTTGTGTTACCTGCAATTCTTTCAAAAGACTGCATCCACACTTTTCTCCCCGGGTAAGCATTTCTATGATTCTCAGCCTGTTTGTATCCGACATTGCCTTACAGATATTTGCAACCTCTTGCTTTGTCACGCTAACCACCTTCTTACAAATTCTTACTAACCTGTAGTATATATTATATATAGATACTTGTCAATGTGTTTTGCCATATATGTTTTTCTATATTTGTTTTTTCTATATTTGTTTTTCTAAATGTATTTTTCTGCAATTATTTTACTGCAGGTACTCCACAATCGGTACGATGTACTTCTTGTCTGAGATATCATACGAATGTGATATCATCTCTCCCATTTTCTTTTCCTGCTCAGTTGCATCTTTTTTCTTATTTATTATGGACGCAAATGCTTTCATAGCCAGTTTAGATGATAGTTTCATCCGCTCATAGGAGAGCCCACCCTGACAGTAAAATGCTTTTACATATTTCTTTTCTTCCTCTGTCAATGCCTTATCAAGTGCCACCTCAACTTCCGGATTCTCATTCGGACTTGCACCCACGCAGAAAAGAACCAGTTTCTTATCCTTCCAGGCCGGAATTCTACTTTTAAACCATTCACTCTTTACAATATTTCCACCCATGGCCCATCCTCCGTAAATAATGGCATCTGCAGGGGCAAAGTAATCTTCTCTCTTCTTTTTAGCATCTGATAATGGAATAACATCTGCTGCCAATTCTTCTGCTAACCACTGTGCATATTTCTTTGTAAAACCGGTTTGTGATGAGTATACTATAATTGTCTTCATTACTTTTTTAGATTCCTTTCCATTTGTGAAATTGTTTGAATGGTTGTAATTATCTGCTCTTCGGGTATGCCTTCAAACATCTGATTTAATCGTACCCTGCTTTCAGCTTCGTTTCTTTCGCAAAATTCATAGCAATTTCCGGTCAATATAATCCTCTGTTTCCTTTTATCCTGTTCATCAGTAATCATTTGTACAAAGCCTTTTTTCTGCAGTTTTATCAATATCTGTTTGACATTCTGGTGGGAACTGCCCATTATCTCCGACAATTCATTTATGGTGGGATGTTCCTTGCATAAATTAATGCAGATAATGGCAAAAAACTGTTTCCACGTTATTTCCTCAAAAAAGGAATCTGCCACTGCTTGTAATCTGTTGTCAAATGCGCTGAGAAGTCCTACCAAGAATGTGCCCGGAGGCATCTGTCCAAACTCCACTCTGTTATCCGAAACAATCCTGTTGTAATCCATGTCTATTTCTGCTTTTCCATGATTCATTAATACGCCCTCGATATAAAATATTATATATATTCTGTCATGCATTTTCTGTTATATTTATTATTTTAATGTAATATGTTACCTATATATGTAACATATTACATTTTATATGTCAATACAAATCCTTCGCCATTACAACAAAGCTGCTATACTATAACCACTATGCTATAACAGGCAATATCATTAAAAAAAACAGATATACCATTTTCTATCATACCTTTCACACTAAAAAATACTCTGTGATAATCTTTTCCACTTGCTCTATACTAAGTGGATGATCTTTGGTTTCGTAGGTTGCTATCAGATTAATGGATGGTATAATCCCATTATCGCAATACAATTTTATTTTTTCACATGCGTGATTCCTATATTCTTCTTCATCCATCATCCCAAAATGTTCCCAATAATAGTACTCCCCCGTCTTGGGATGCCTGATTACAAAGTCCGGATATATGGTTATTCCATTCAATATCAGTTTCTCTTCATATCGAAACGGAATCCCATTTTTATAAAGCATCATATCAATAATAGCCTCTGACTTAGATCTAAGCATCTTTCCTTGCGTACCTTTAATCACCAAAGCATCTTCATGTTTTTTACATCTCTCGTATCTATCACTTTGCCATTTTCTCAATTCTTCATCCAAGGGAAAGCAATATTTTCCAAGCAGCTTTCGATACTCTGGGTGAAGGCGCATTTGATCTGACTTTCCCTCCGTCGATATCACCCTTTGTAAATAGACACTGCAAGCTGAAAGTTCACACTCCAATTCCTGCCTTCTACATCCAATATACTTTTTATAGGCTAACTTTTCCGCCATCCTACGTTTGCTTTTGGGAAGATAAATGGTACCTTCTTTGTCTTTTACATACCATTTATAGCGGGTTCCATTTTTAGTACATATTAACTCCCCCTTTGGAAATTTTATCTCCATAAGACTAATTTTCTCTAACTCCACATTGATTTGATGCATCCTTTTTCTAACTTCTTCACATTTCATATGTTAAACCCCTTCCTTTTTGTTGTATACTTATTTACAATACTTTTGCTTCGCGGGGCATATTTTGCCATTGCGGGGCATTTTTCTACTTCGCGGGGCATATTATATTGCCCCCGCGGGGTTTAAACCCTCCCTTTTGTCTCCTATGCCCCGCTCTCTCCTCTCTCTGGACATATCCTCTGCTTTGCGGGGCATATTATTGCCCCCGCGGGGTTTAAACCCTCTCTTTCGCCTCTCATGCCCCGCTCTCTCCTCTCTGGACATATCCTCTGCTTTGCGGGGCATATTTCCGCTCCCGCGGGGTTTA
>CAMEIX010000006.1 GCA_945919075.1 uncultured Lachnospiraceae bacterium | reverse complement strand
ACTACCAAAGTTGATTCTTTTACTTGATTGATTTTCTCATTCTGCTTATAATTCATTTGTGGGTGTCTCCTCTGAACAATGATTTTTTTAACCGCCAAGTTAACAATCATTATTCTATGGTAGGCACTCATTTTTTGCAAACCAGTTATTTGTTACTTAACAGGAATGCTCCTAAGATAATTTTCCCAATCGACAAACAAAGGCTTTATCGCATTGCGGATTACTCTGTCTACTCCCAGTCCCACTTGGCTCTGTTTATTCTTTTCTATTCTTTTTCATTAAAATAAAAGGAATAATAAAGAAAAGCATCAAGGTAACTAAAAGACTTATTGGTTCAAACGATATCCAATATTCACCACTTAAAGATATATCTGATGTTGACATTGGAAAAGTTTTATTTAACATCACTCCAAAACCATCATATCCTACCCACTCACCACCAGACAATTTTATACAAAGAAAGATCTTTCCAAATAACCAATATGTAATCATATTTATTAAAAAACATGAGAAATTAATAAACACAGATATCATAATAGATTTTTTAATTTCCTTCATAATTCTCCCTTCATTAATAAAACAGGACAGTCGTTGGCAAAACAATAGTAATTTAATTCTGTTGCTTCTTACTAACCAATTTCACAATGAGTAAAACGATTAGCCATATAACATCTAAAATAACCGTTATCCCCATAACCATATACCCAAAGAAACCAAATATGATAATCCCCGGTCCAGGATGTCCCAAATAACCATCAGCATGGGCTACACATTGTAATACCGGGATTTGGGATGTTTTGTCCACATAAACAGGTTCCTTCTCTACAAGAAGATATTTATCGCCTGATCTTATATCACAGCTATATTGAAGGGAAGACATGTCAACAATTGCGCAGGAACCCTCATACTCCACGATATAATAATCTACAATACCTTTTTCCTTTAAGATTCTGTCCACATCTTCCTGATATTTTTCCTCACAAACCCCGGAAAACATATCATAGATATCATACTCACCGGAATCCCTTAATTCTTCAATAACAGCTAATTGTTTTTCTTCATTTTTCTGTTCCTTTTCTATGCTCTTTATTAAATTCCCCTGAAACAGCATCAAAATGCCGCCAATTCCAAAGCCAAGAAAATTAACCAGAATAAATATTATCATCCAGACAATTTGAAAAGTGCTCTTTTTTTTCAATTCCTATTCTCTCCTTTCGTGACACTCAATATCCACAACAGTTGTACCCGTTACATAGCAAGGCAGCACTCTGTCAGCAAAGGAGATAAACTGGTCCACACCGTCACTGACGTAATACTCATATTCAGATTTGTGTTTTTCTTATTTAAAATTCCCTATTCCGCCAATAATTCTTTTAATCCCTTTGCGGTATCATAAGTGGGATTAACCAGATAAAACTCTTCTCCCATAAAACACTTAATGGTGTTTTGCCGCAATGGATAATGGGTACAACCTAACACTACGGAATCCAATCCAGATGGTATAGTAACTCTGTCAGAATCAAAGACATATTCACGAACTCTTGACCTATTTCCATTTTGTCTTAATCATAGTATTAATCAGCTTCTCAAATTTCGTATTCTATACTGTAATCAGTTTATCACAATCCCTTATAAAACACCTTGCTATTGTACTCAAATGATTGACCATCCTCCGATAAAATAATTTCAAAACACGCATCAAACGGTCCATCAATATACGAAATAGCTATCCTATTTTCGTTTACATATAAATAGTCCTGAAAAAATATCGGTGTTTCAGTTCCTTCCCTTTCATCTACATAATATTGAATAGAATAATCATCATCTTTATAAACTCTAAAATACTCTCCATCGTCACTATTCCAGGTTCCTTCAAGCTTTTCAAACAATTCTTTCTGCTCATTTTCTCTCTCTTGAGCCTGTTCTTTTTGCTTTTCTTTCTCTTCTTCAGTATAATAACGATCTATGCTTCCACTATAATGCAAGCCACCTTCTGAATCCATAACTGTACATATGCATGCATATTGGTCACTGTCAAGATAGCGAAATTTATAATCAAAATCAGCATAAGACATATAAAACGAAGTAAAGTCTTCTGGCTTATCTGTTTTCAAAACAAGAGTATTTCCTTTTATTTCAAATGCATCAGAAAAACTATACTTATCTATGTTATTGATTGTTCCGTTCCAGTAAATCACAACCTTATCTGAATAATACTCTGTTTTTTCAAGATAGAAATCCTCAACTATATCATCTCCGGTGGTTCTATATTTATATACTTTTGATACTCCTGATAGCGCACATCCTGTCACAAACAACAATACAATTGTCAAAATTAAAATAATATAATTTGTCTTCCTTTTAATCATAGCTCTTCTTCCTCGAAATAGGGATTATTAATTCTCTATAAATATAAGCTCATCATTTTCAAGTATAATCGTTCCAACAATTTTTTCACCGATAGCAGCATTATATTTTACTATAACAAACTCATTCTCATCACAATTTTCCACTCTATAGCTGAAATTATAACTGTCCAGAATATACCCGTTATGATTCACAGGGTCATACATTGAGAAACTTACTCTCGGCATCCCACTTCCATAATATAATAGTCTAAATAAATCTTCATATCCATCTCCTGTAATATCATATTTATTACTTGCCGGCTCTGTGGTAATAGACACATAATAACTAGGCAATTTAAGATTGTTTATATATTCAGTGAATTCAATCTCAGCAGCATCATAGTCTACTTGCAAATCACTAGATGTCTCTTCAGGATTATTGAAATTATCACTACAACCAAACACCCCACTGAATAATACTGCGATAAATAATATAAATAATGTTTTTTTCATTTCACTCACTCCATTAACAAAATAGGCTTTTTTGATATTACTCTTTCATCTATTCTGCTTATTTAGCTCCTGCATTTTTTGTTTTAGAATGACTCCCATCGCAGAAAACGTTTCCTTTGCCTTTTCAAAACATAGTAGGTTCGCAACACCAATCAGCCTCCATAAGAGCGAAGCATCATACTCTGCGATCCGAAAAATCAATTTATCTCACATCAACCAGTCCATATAATATAACTCTATTCCACTATTAATAAACTCAAACAAAGAGCAGGCCATCCTTCCTATTATACTAATACCCGCTAAATTCAATAGAACAGCTATAATAACTCCCAATATAACACATGCCCAGATGATAAAAATTTGACCTTTACATTGTTTACTATTGATTATCTTCATTGTCAGGTAAATGTTTGGAACAAGAATGAATACTACGATTACTATAGTCACTCCTATGCTAACAATATAGCCAATACTAGTCAAACACGGACTATACCCTGCCCACCCGTAAGACACATCATACATTTTAGAATTAACATTGAATCCTATTCTAAAGGCAGTCAGTATTTCAACATATAATACTAATAATATATACAAAAGATTTCTTTTATTTTTATCCATACATTTGCACCCAAAAAATACTCTATTATCATATAATTATAAACTCATCTCTACTATTAACACTTAGAAAATATTATATATTTACTCTGACTCGACAAATTGTTAAGGAAACAATCGGAAATTATTGATATCTATTGCTGTTTACTATTAAGTACACAGTCCCATCATTCAATTTGTAATTTGCCTTTACACCTTTGACAATAATATCAGTATTAACAACTTCTCCGGCTTCATTATATAAATTTCCTTGCTGCACTGAAAATGTAACAGTACCGTCATGTGTAATATCAGTAATAACCAGTATCACATTTCCAAATTCTATGTTATCACCTTTTAAGTATTCATGTTCCTCGGCAAAAGCGTCGAAGGTATCGGAATTAATTTCGCCTGATATATAAATTGTTGCCCAAGTATGTGTGTCAAAGTAATGATTGATTGACACAATAAATAAAGTCGTCAATAATGCTAATACAAGAACAGCAGCTATAATGGCTGTAATAATCTTCTTAGTTTTCATACTCTTTACCTCCAAAATCCAGTCACTTTGTGACACCATTGGATTACAACTTCCTATTTGTAGTAGTGTATTAAATCAATCGACGGCTTTATAATCACACAAGCCAATATCGAATTCTTCATTCACATAATGATCATCAAATGATTCCAAAGATGACATTCGTTAAGCATTTCTAATGTAATAAACTCAAATTATGATGCGACATCTCCTGGTAACATTAATTCAATCCTATATTCTTCCTTATTCTTTCCATTATGACTTTCATCATCATACTTTAATTTAATAATATCTTCAGCTTCCCACTCTATGTAAAAATATGCTTCTTCATTAAAACCACTATTCGGATACTCCCATACTTTTTCATCATTATAAAAAAGCGTCGGTCTACTTGCATAATCATATTCTATCTTTATTTTATTCATACCATTGGGTGATGTAAAGGTATCTATTCTTTCATTTTTACACGACGATAATATACATATAACAACTATCATCGATACAACATGAGTTATTATTCGATATATTTTTTTCTTCATATTTCATTTCCATAATCTAGCCAATTCGTACCTGTAATACAAATATTCCATATCCTTGCTTAAACATTTAAGTCCACGAATGGAATTGTCAGAAAGCTGTCCATTTTCCTTTCTATATCCTTTTGAACCTCTTATAGCATTACATAATTCAGAATGCGTAGATAAAGCATAATGCTTTGTATCACTTTCGGGATTAAAACCATGCACCACTGCAATTGCTTCAAGTAATGTTGACTTTCCACTTCCATTTTCTCCAACAAAAAATGTTATTGAATTTATCAATACCGATTAATCTATTTACACCAAAAGCAGGCTTCACCTTCATTCAATAACATTCTCCTCACAAAGCACAAAAGCATTTGTATCGTAATCATACTTATAACTGCACTCCACATGTGTATTAGCATCTCCTCTATAACTTCCAATTATCAAATTTTTATCTTTATCAATCTGATAATTTGGTATCTGTTCAAATGATGCGTTATAAGCAAATACTCCACCATAATTTAAATACACGCAATTAACCATAGCTCCCTGTGCACCTGAATGTCCAAGGAATATGACTAAATCATCAAGTCCATCAAAATTTACATCCTCCAACTTTGCTTCAAAATCACAAGCGTCATATACATATCTACCAGCGCCAACTTCGTCACTTGATGGATAAGTTACTACGATTGCTCCTATTTCATCATCTACATAAAAGAAATAATCTCTTTTGTGCTCATACTCTCCCTTTGGAGTATCAATGTACTGTATTCTAACTCTATAGCAACGATTCTCTTCAACCCATTCCATAGATTCTATTTTTTCATTATCATCAACCAATTCTACTATTTCTTCTACTCTTTTATCTACATCTACGTTACCTGATGCACAAACAAAATCAGCATTTTCTTCCACTTCTGTGATGTTGTCATCAATCTCATTTTCACTTTCTATAGACAATTCATCACCTATTGTTTTTTCACTAACCATTGCAATTTTTTCTTTATTTTCTTTTGTTCCACATCCAGCAATAAAAACTATACAAATGACAAATATTGCATACAATATTTTTTTCTTCATAACGATTCTCCTTTTTATGATATATTTCGCAACGTAAAATTCTTAGTTTATGAACTACCGCTTACACATAATAAACTATTAATTTTTCATACATTCAACCACATGCAAATCAACGCATAGCCAGTGAGACAAGAGACCAAATCTCGATAAATGTTTCATTCGGTTGGATACATATATGCTTTGACATACCTATCGGTAAAAACAAAAAACTGATTAACATTACTATGAGAATCAACCATTTTAGAGAGAATGTATTGTCCTTTTTCACAGTCACCAAAATGGTACCTACCAAACATCCCAGCATAATTACAATATTATAAATTAATACAATATGTTTATTGATTTTCAGCACAATTCCGTATAATTCGTCTATTTCAGAAACCGTAATTCCAAAAGGAATGCCATGTGTTAGTCGCATTATCAAAAGAATAGCTAACAAAACAATATAAGTAATGATATATTTTTCTTCATGTGATTCTCCTTTACACTTTCATTTCACTGCCGTCATATCCCATGTCCTATATATTAGATACGAACAAAAATATCCTTTTTATGGTAGAAATCAAAAAAAATGTCAGTACGCTTTCCTTTATTTCTGTAAATACCGATTTGGTGGAATCAACACTCCACCAAGCATAATCCTATTATAATATACGACCTGCACTTTTTCCATTAAAAAAGCACCCAAGCTTTTCTGCCCGAGTGCCATCAAATCCTATTTCTATACTCTTACTTCAAATCCTTTCTTGAACATGAAAAACTTATTTCACCATCCCAAAATGCTCCAACGCATCCCTTATCGCCTTTTCCTTCTCCACTGGGCACTGTGGCTGTCTGCTATCCTCAGATTTCGGAAGATTATAATTCTCCCCAACCTCGATTCCACATTTCCTCTTTACCTGCGAAATATAAAGATTAGAAACTTTCATCCCATCATTATGCGCAGCGACATAATCCTTAATCTCAGCATAAGTCGCCTTGCTCTCCGCACTCGTCACATCAAACTCATCCAGTTCCAACTCTACTTCAACATAATCATCTGCTTTCCGTTGGGACAAAAGAACAACCGTCTCGCAATGCCCGGTCCAAGGGAACATGTCCACGCCGACGCCTTTTTCCACCTTATATCCATGTTTTGTAAGGTAGGTAAGGTCCCGTGCCAGGGTTTCCGGATTGCAGGAGATGTAAACCACTTTGGCAGGCTTCAGGCGTACCAGGGAACCTAAGAATGCCTCATCACTGCCGGCACGGGGCGGGTCCATGAAAACCACATCTACGTGAGCATTTTGTTCTGCCATCTGTACCATGAACTGCCCTGCATCCTTCTCATAAAAGGTGATGTTTTTCACATCATTCCTTTTTGCATTCAGTCTTGCATCCGCAACCGCTGCTTTATTTAATTCCACGCCGATTACTTCTTTTGCCTGTCCCGAGGCGATGATACCGATGGTTCCGGTGCCGCAATAGGCATCGAGTACTGTCTCCTTTCCGGTCAAGCCCGCAAACTCCATGGCTTTATTGTACAGTTTCTCGGTTTGAACCGGATTAACCTGGTAAAAGGACTGCGCCGAAATGCGGAATGTCTTGGAACACAACTCATCCTCAATATATCCTTTACCGTAAAGTACGGTCTCCTTATCTCCCAGTACCATACTGGTTCCACGCCCATTGATATTCAGAACCACGGTGGTAATCTCCGGGTGCTCCTTCAAAAGTGCTTTCACAAAATTATTCTTAGACGGCATAATGGGTGAGGCAAGGACGAGCACCACCATAATCTGTCCGGTATTTTTACCCACACGCACCAGAACGTGTCGAAATAGTCCATATCCGGTGTCCTCATCGTAGGTGCGGATTTTAAAGGATTTTATCAGTTTCCGGATTGTGAGAATAATCCGGTCTGCCTGCTCATTATCCAGAAGGCAGGAATCCACGGGTACAATGTGATGGGTCTTTTCTTCATAGGTACCAGAAACAATATTATGTCTTTTGTCCTGCCCAAAAACAGCATGCACTTTGTTACGGTAATGATAGGGATTCTCCATACCGATGATAGGCGCAAATTTGCAGAATCTGCCGCATAGTTCTTTAATCGTCTTCTCTTTTTTGTGTAACTGCTCTTCATAAGAGAGATTTAACCACTTACAACCGCCACATTTCCCCATTACGGAGCAGGGCTTCTTTCCCTCCGGTTTCTTATCAAATGTCCTCTTCTTTTCACTTACCCTGTTGTTCTTTCTATCTTTCTCAGCCATCTCTTACCCTTCCGTAATCCCGTATCCAAACTCTTTTACCTGTTCGATCATATGACCAATATTGCCCTCCCCGGCAAACTGTTCCAGATCAAAGAAATCTTCCTTCTCCAAATCCAAAAACAAAAGGGGATGCTCCTCTTCCACCAGCACAACGTCTTCTTCCAACCTGCCCACGTAGATTTCTACATAGCAGTCTTGATTATAATAAGTAAAATCCATCATATGGTGCAGTTTTACCTGCGCCCTGTCAATACCGGTTTCTTCCTTCAGTTCCCTATAAGCGGCGGCAAAGTGATCTTCTTCCCTTTCTATCTTACCGCCTACCAGATTATATTTTCCCAGATAGGGGTCCTTTGTCCTCTTACAGAATAAAAGTTTCTCCCCGGTTTTGTCATATATCATAATACAGTTATAGCCTTGCATAACGACACTCCTAAAGTATATTGTACTTACTATTCTATCATATTTTTAAAATTGAAAAAAGCCTTGAATCATCAAGGCTTTTCATAAGTCGGAGTGACAAGATTCGAACTTGCGGCCTCTGCCTCCCTAAGACAGCGCTCTAACCAAACTGAGCCACACCCCGCGACACAAGTAGTATATTAACGTATTTTTTGAAATAAATCAAGTACTATTTCTATTTTTTTTCAAAAAAATTACAACAATTTTTGTCATGGCGGATATAGTACACCGTTGCAAGCATGGGAATCAGCAGTAAAATCCCGATTATTCCGGCTATTTTATGTCCCAGAAGCACTGCGAAAAAGATTAGAAACGGAGGTAATCCCACAGAATTTCCAACCACTTTTGGATATATCAGGTTATCCTCCACCTGCTGAATTACAAAATATACCATCCAAAAGATGAGCATTTGGAACGGACTGACCGTCACCACCAATACTGCGCTCATCAAGCTTCCTATGAATGGACCGATTATCGGAACCAGGGCGCTTACGGTCATAATGATACTAATCAGGTTTGCATAGGGTATCCGCAGGATATTTAGTACAATACAGAACATACTGCCGAAAATGACCGATTCCATGCATTGTCCCACCAGAAAACGCCTGTTCAATTCATACCATTTTGTAAATACCAGTTTTACAAACTCTGCCGTTTCATCCGGCAGCCAGAAATCCAGTGCCCTTACTACTTCCGTCAGCACCGCTTCTTTATAAAGCAAGAGGTAAACGGCAAAAACAATTCCCATGCCAAAATCCGTCAGATGTCCTAACATATTTCCAAAAAAATCCGTAAGACCGGTAAAGAGCACGGATATCTGGGAAAAGACTGCCGGCAGATTACGGATTAATTTATCCAGCAGAACATTCCACATTCTCCCCGTCAACCCGATTTCTCCTTGCAGGGAGTTTTCCTCCTCCACACATAAATTGGCAAGCATTTTGTACAAATCAGGAATTTTCCCCCATAACACGCCGAAAAATCCAATGATTTTGGGCACAAACAGGAAAAGAAGACAGGCCGTTATAAAAAAAAGAAGTACCAGGGAACTTAGAATGGCAAGTACTCTTTTTAATCGTACTCCTTTTATAAATCCCAGGCACTTCTTCTCTATGAATGTCAACGGCACATTTAGCACAAATGCCATTATACCGCCAATCAGAAAGGGTTCCAGTTTCTGCAACAAATTAGTAATCCTTCTTGCTTAATACTTTTATGATAAAATCCCATACACGGGCAGTTGAGGAGATACTCAGTTTCTCTTCCGTGGTGTGAATATCCTCCATATCCGGTCCGATGGAGATGCAGTCCAGATCCTCTATCTTGGAAGCAATGATACCACATTCTAGCCCTGCATGAATGGCTCTAAGAACCGGTTTCCTTCCATACATTTCCTCATATACGGAAACGCAAAGGTCACGAAACGGTGATTCCACCCGGTAAGCCCATCCCGGATACTCCCCGGAAACAGCATAATGCCCTCCTGCAAGTTCGGTCACGGCGGATACTTTATCAAGCAGCGCCTTCTTGGCGCTTTCGATACAGCTTCTTACAGAAATGGCACAGGTTATTTCCTGCTCCTCGGCATCGTATTTCAGGATTCCCAGGTTTAGGGAGGTTTCCACCAGTCCTTTTACGTCCGCACTCATAGCCTGCACTCCGTTTGGAAGTGCCATCAGGTAGGAAGCCAGATTTGCCGTACTCTCTTCCTCCGTGCATACCGCTTTGTCTTCTCCAAGCGTTACAACCGTTATCTCGAAATCCGGGTCCTTGGTTGCAAGTTCTGTCTGAATCTCGGCTTCCACCTTCTGTACGATATCCTTAAACAGTTCTTCTTTATCCCCGTCTATCAGAACCTGTGCAATGGTTCTTCTTGGAATGGCATTGTCTGCCAGACCGCCTTCCAGTTCTTTTAAGTAAATCGGCATCTGCCCGGTGAGGCGGTACAAAAGTCTTCCCATAAGGCAGTTGGAATTGCCTCTTTCTTTGTCAATCATTTCCCCGGAATGTCCGCCTAAAAGGCCTTCCACACTGATGCGGCAGGCTATGCCTTCTACTTCCTTCACATCCACAGGCAGATAAGTACGGATGCATCCGCCTCCGGCACAACTGGTTAAGAAAATGCCTTCTTCTTCGGAGTCGATATTCAACATTCGCTTGCCCTGTAATCCGGTCAGATCAATGGCTCTTGCGCCATCCATACCTACCTCTTCGTCCACAGTGACAATAACCTCCAAAGCAGGATGCGCAATCTCTCCTGACTCCAGGATAGCCAGAGCATACGCCACGGCGATACCGTCATCGCCTCCTAAACTGGTATCCTTTGCGTAGAGATAGTCTCCCTCCACACACAGGGTCAGACCATCCTTTTTCATATCTATGGAAGACTCCGGTGTTTTTACGGCTACCATGTCCATATGCCCCTGCAAAATGATGGGGGCTTCCTTCTCGTACCCCGGTGTGGCATCTTTCTTTATGATTACATTTAACATTTCATCCTGTTTATAAGAAAGACCATGCTCCTTCGCAAAGTTTACGAGATAATCACTGATTCCCTTTACATTTCCGGAGCCATGGGGAATTTTACAGATTTCCGAAAAATAATGCCAGACTCTTTCCGGCTGCATTCCGTCTAATACACTCATAACATTCTCCTTCTCATTCTATTTCTATGCTATTTTGTGTAAAAAAAGCACTTCCGATACCTGCCCACTTGGAAAGTGTACCCGGGAAGTGCTTTTCTATACTGTAATCAATTATTTTGCTTCCGCTACCAGGAATTCAACTGCTTTTCTGATTGCCAGATCTTCGTATACCTGATCCTTGCCTTTTTCGCCGAGAAGTTCCTTCACCTTGTCAGCTTCCATCTGATATTTTTCAGCCATATCTTTGATTTCTGCTTCGAAATCCTCTTCGCTTGCGGAAAGGTTCTCTGCCTTTGCTACTGCTTCCAGAACCAGTCTGGACTGAATTCTCTTAAGTGCCTGAGGCTTGGTCTGCTCCATCATTACCTGAGGAGTCATACCGGTAAACTGCATATACTGTTCCATGGTAAGACCCTGCATCTGGATACGCTGTGCAAATTCTTCAATCATCTGTCTCTGCTCGGTCTCAACCATTGCATCCGGAATTTCCATGGTTGCATTTTCGATAACGGCATCAATTACTGCGGTTTCTTTTGCGGATTTCGCAGCATCTGCCTTTTTGATTTCAAGGGTTTTCTTTACATCTGCCTTGTATTCTTCCAAAGTATCAAATGCGGATACTTCACTTGCAAATTCATCATCCAGTTCCGGAAGTTCCTTCTCCTGAATGGCCTTTACGGTACATTTGAATACAGCGGGCTTTCCTGCAAGGTCAGCAGCATGATAATCTTCGGGGAAAGTAACGTTTACTTCTGTTTCCTTACCGATTTCAGCGCCGATAAGCTGCTCTTCGAATCCGGGAATGAAAGAACCGGAACCGATGGTCAGAGGGTAATCTGTACCCTTGCCGCCGTCAAATGCAACACCGTCAACAAATCCTTCAAAATCAATGGTGGTAATATCCCCTGCTTTTACTGCTCTGTCTTCCACAGTGATGGTTCTTGCAGAGTTTTCTCTTTCGGTCTGAATCTGTGCATCTACTTCTTCGTCAGTAACTGCTACGTCTGCTTCTTCTACCTTCACACCTTTGTAGGTACCAAGAGTTACCTCCGGCTTCAGGGCAACTTCTGCGGTGAAGATAAATGCCTTGCCTTTTTCAATCTGAACCACATCCACCTTGGGTGCGGAAACGATTTCTTCTTCACACTCATCCAGTGCTTTCTCATAAGCGGTAGGAATCAGTTCGTTTGCTGCATCTTCATAGAAAATGGCAGGACCGTACATCTTTTCAATCATTGCTCTGGGTACTTTGCCTTTACGGAAACCGGGAACACTGATCTTGTTTTTATTTTTCTGAAAAGCAGATTCAAGTGCTTTTTCTAATTCTTCAGCGGGAACTTCAATCGTGAGTTTCGCCATATTTTTTTCTAATTTTTCTACCTGTAAACTCATTGTTACATTTCCTCCTTAAAATCGCGGTTACCTTTTCCGTAGCCACAGTCAACAAGAATTATAGCATAAGAAACGGGGCTTGTCTACGAAATTTTCCACACTTTTGCGCCAAGAAGTTCCGCATCTTCCCCATTGTGTGTGCTTAAAATCATAATCCGCCCGTTCAGATGTTTCAAAATCACCCTGACCGCCTTTTTACGGTTTTCCTCATCCAGCCCCGTAAAGGGTTCATCCAGTACCAGTACATCCGCCTGTGCTGCCAGCGCCCGGGCAATACAGACTCTCCGTTTCATGCCGCCGGACAGTGCACTTATCTTTTTATTTAGCGCTTCCATAGGCAAAAGTTCTGACAGCACTTCTTTCGCAGTGGTTCTTTCCGGGCACGCCATTTCCACATTTTTAAGTGCCGTCTCCTCTTCCAGAAGGCGGTCTTCCTGAAAGACCATGCCTATCCCCGGTGTCCCGGGACCGTCCCACAAAATCTCTCCGCTGTCTGCATCGCATAAGCCGGCAAGTATGTGCAGCAGAGTCGTCTTTCCGGCACCGGAAGGTGCCATCAGGCAGGTAATCTCTCCCTCTTGCATTGTATAAGACAGGTTCTGAAGCACACTCTTCTCTCCAAAACTTTTGGTAACATTCCGAATACAGACTCCTTTTACCGGCACCGGCCTTCTTGCTTTTGCTATTACTTTAGGTTTACGTGCAAAGAGAAGTGAAACAATGCCCAAAAGCAGTTTTTCCGCGATAGTTCCTAAAAGAATGACCACAATAATCCAGGCAAATACGCGGTCGGTCTCCAGATAGATTTTGGCTTCGTAAAGGGCTGCCCCGATGGACCACTTTGGTGTTCCGATTACTTCGGCTGCCACACCTGCCTTGATACTCATGCCTACTCCGGTTTTTAGTCCGCTTAACAGAAATGGTTTTAACGACTGCCGGTACAGGTAAAACGCTTTGGCCCTTGGGGAAAAGGAAAAGAGAACTGCCATTTCCAGCAGTTTCGTGTCACAGTTTTTTAAGCCCTCCAGAATGTTTACATACATAAGCGGAAGTGTTACAAGAAAACTGATGGCTACGGATAAAAATCCCGAGCCCCACCAGATTAACAGTATGACGGCAAATCCGGCAACGGGTACGGATTTTGCAAAAACCATAGCCGGTTCGAGAAACTGTTCCAAAAAGGAGTGCCGGTAACTTAAGACTGCCAGTACAAAGCCGGTAAAAAGCCCTGCCAGAAGGCCGCCCATAATTTTGAAAAGCGAAATTCCCACCGTCTTCCAGAAACGAATTTCCATTCCGTCCTTAAGCAGGGCTTTTGCAGTTTCAATGGGTCCTGCAACCAATATCTCATTACGCACAAAAAGGCTTACCATCTGCCAGATGATAAGCCACAAAAATACGATCATGCATTTTTGTAAAATGTGCTTCGACTTAATATTCATAATAAAAATTGTCTCCGGGAAGACTATTTCCCACACTCTGCGGATTCAAATCCGCCAACACACCCAGATACCCGGAAAGGGCATTTTTCATTTCTTCTCCTGTAATGCAGGTGATATTACATTGCGGAATCGCTTTTTTTGCAATGGGCTCCTTTGCGATTATTTCCTGTGCCACGCATAACGCAGCGGTCTCGTCCAAATGAGTGCCGGTATATTCCGTACTTGCCTTGTGATCTTCTATAAATAACCGGACTGCGCCCTCATGCTCTTCCAAAAATTCTTTTCTGACCACAGTAACGCCGGTGACCATTCTGCTGTCATTTCCTGCCACCTTATCCCACTCCTCGGTCAGCGAAAGACATACCGACAGGTTCTCATTCTGGGCACAGGCTACCGTCACAAAAGGTTCAGGAAGAAGTCCTACGGCCTTCGGTTTTTGAGCCAGAATGGCTGCCACTTCCGTAGCCTCGGAAGCATATTCCAGCGTTACATCCTCCGTGCTCATGCCGTTAGCCGCAAGCAGGTACTGCAATGCATAATCCGGGGTAGTTCCTTTTCCGGTCAGATAAATAGTCTTTCCGTCCAGGCTTTTGATATCCGTAATATCCTCACGTGCAGTAACCATATATAACACTCCCAGGGTATTGATATCAAGCACTGCGACTCCACCGTCTGTTTTCTGATACAAAATACTTGCCACATTGGCAGGAACCAGGGCAATATCCAAATCTCCTTTTACCATCATGGCAGTCAGTTCATCGGCTTTCGTAACCATGGTAAAATCATAATGATTTACCGTTTCGTCATTGGCAGATTTATCCATCAAAGACAGCATGCCAATGGTAGTAGGGCCTTTTAGGGTTCCCACCCTGATTTCGGCACCCTGCTCCTTTTTCCCGCATCCGCCTGCAAGAAAAATGGTAAAAAGCATGATAATCGCTATTAATAAACTAAAATGGGATTTCTTTTTCATTTTGTCTCTCCTTTTCGCAAACATTATACTACGTCTTCTACATAAAAAAAAGAAACTTTTTGAAATCTATGTATAAAGACAAATTTTCCGTTCATACTATAAATAGTCTTCGGTGGTTCCCACCGCTGAAGATGTCCTGTACCAACGATGAAAAATACTTATCCTCCCCTTAAAGAGTCCCGGATTTGCTTTGCTTATCCGGGACTTTTTGTTGCCCGCTTTTTTTATTTGTAGTAATATGGAGTGAGAAAGGGTGAAAAGATGGTTACCAATCTGGAATATTACAAAGTATTTTATTATGTTGCAAAAACCGGCTCCCTCACAAGTGCCGCAGGTCTTTTATCCATTTCACAGCCTGCGGTCAGTCAGTCCGTCAAACAGTTAGAGGACCAGCTTTCGGTTAAGTTATTTACCCGGGTTTCAAAAGGGGTAAAGCTGACTACGGAGGGGGAACTTTTATATAATTATGTGAAAACCGGATACGAGCATATTTTACTCGGCGAGCAGAAGTTGAAGCAGTTGCAGGATTTAGAACTGGGTGAAATCAAAATCGGCGCCAGTGATATGACGTTGCAGTTTTTCCTGCTGCCTTATCTGGAGAAGTTCCACGAAATGCATCCTGCCATCAAAGTGAAGGTAAGCAATGCCCCCACTCCGGAAACCTTGCAGGGGTTAAAAGACGACCAGATTGATTTCGGTATCGTTACTTCGCCCATCGTCGACAGTGATGATCTGGTCTATACACCGGTGAAAGAAATTGAAGACATCTTTATCTGCGGACGACGTTTCACCTCCTACAAGAACAGAACGCTGGATCTCTCCGAACTGGAAAGGCTTCCTCTCATCTGTCTGGAGGGCAATACCAGCACCAGGCACTATATGGATCACTTTCTGGAAGAACATCATGTCAGCATTACCCCGGAGTTTGAACTTGCTACCAGCGACATGATTGTCCAGTTTACACTCCGAAACTTAGGTGTGGGATGCGTGGTAAAAGATTTCGCACTCCCCTATCTGGCTAACGGCAGACTGTTCGCACTCCGTTTTAACGAAATGATTCCACGCAGACAGATTTGTATGGTTACGGCAGCCAAAAATTCCATATCACCCGCTGCCAAAGCTTTGATTGAAATAATAAGAAAGGATAGGACATGATAAAAAATATTATCTTTGACATCGGAGAAGTTCTGGTGGATTTCACCTACAGAGAACATTTTGCCAATCTTGGCTATAAGGAATATATGATTGAGAGGCTTATTCGGGCCACTATTTTTAACCCCTCCTGGAGCGAATACGACCTGGGACTTTTACCGGATGAGGAAGTAGTGCAGTTATTCATTAATTCCGACCCTGAAATTGAAAAAGATATTCGCAGATCCATGGAAAACTGCCATGACTTAGTGAAAATGCGGGACTTTGCCATACCCTGGGTGAAAGAACTGAAGAACCGGGGGTTTCAGGTCTTTTTCCTGTCCAATTATTATGAAAAACTGATTCGGGAAAATCCGGAAGCCTTAAGTTTCAGAGAATACATGGACGGCGGTGTATTTTCCTGCCACATTCATGCAGTCAAACCAAAGCCCGCCATTTACGAACATCTGCTTAACAAATATCATTTAAAAGCGGAGGAATCCGTCTTTTTTGATGACCGCGAAGCAAATGTAAATGCCGCGAACGCACTGGGCATCCACGGCATTATTTTTTCTTCCTATAAGCAGGCCAGAGATGATTTAGATCGTCTCATCCTCTCCCTCACCTGATAAACGATTGTCAGTTGTATCTATCACTTCATTATCTTCAGACCATCTCGAATCCGCGATGGTCTTTTTTCCGGTCATTCTTCCGTATAACCAGATGTAGAACCACAACAGTACCGGTATAACCATGGTCATGGCCAGACTTGCCATAAACCAGCTTCCGGAGGACGACTTATCCACTACTGCCATGACGAGTGTTACCACATACATGGCTACCAACAGTATAATCCCAATCCAGGCTGCTATCTGCTTTCTCTTTTTCATTTCATTCTCCTATCTTGAAGGAAGACACGACAAAACCACTTATTTCTTAAGAGGACTCTCTCTGTATATAATATCCTCACGGCCGGGACCGTTACTTACCATGGTAATCGGATATCCGATCTGCTCTTCAATAAATTCTACATACTTGCGGCAGTTTTCGGGAAGCTCCTCATATTTCTTAATTCCGCGGATATCACATTTCCAGCCGGGCAATGTCTTAAGAACGGGTTTTGCTTTTTCCAATTTGGAAGTTACCGGGAAGTCAGTAGTTACTTCCCCATCAATTTCATAACCGGTACATACCGGAATTTCATCCAGATATCCAAGTACATCCAGCACGGTAAATGCTACATCCGTGGTACCCTGCAGACGACATCCGTATTTGGAAGCTACACAGTCAAACCATCCCATACGTCTGGGACGTCCCGTGGTGGCTCCATACTCTCCGCCATCGCCGCCTCTTCTTCTAAGTTCATCTGCCTCTTCCCCAAAGATTTCGGAAACAAACGCTCCTGCACCTACAGCGGAAGAATATGCTTTACAAACGGTTACAATTTCCTTAATTTCATAAGGGGGCACACCTGCACCGATGGCGCCGTATGCTGCCAGAGTGGAGGAAGAAGTAACCATGGGGTAGATACCATGATCCGGATCCTTTAAGGTTCCGAGCTGGCCTTCCAACAATACTGTCTTTCCCTCCTTAAGTGCCTTATCCAGATATGCAGACACATCACATACGTAAGGAGCCACCATATCCCTGTATTCCTGCAAAGTCTTAATCAGTTCCTCTGCATCGATAGGGTCCTTATGATACAGATGGGCTAACAGAATATTCTTCGTTTCCAGCACACGGTAAACCTTTTCACGCAATAATTCGTCATCGAAAAGTTCGCTCACCTGAAAACCGATTTTTGCATATTTATCAGAATAAAAAGGTGCAATACCGGATTTCGTGGAACCAAAAGAATTTTTGCCAAGCCTTTCCTCTTCATACTGGTCAAATAAAATATGATAAGGCATTACAATC
This sequence comes from uncultured Lachnospiraceae bacterium, assembly GCA_945919075.1. Classification (GTDB taxonomy): domain Bacteria; phylum Bacillota; class Clostridia; order Lachnospirales; family Lachnospiraceae; genus Acetatifactor. The sequence goes on along the minus strand of CAMEIX010000006.1, from coordinate 109,894 downwards.
TGTGCCCTGTCTGAAATCAGAATCTTGGGCATCGGTACATTTCTGTCGGTAATGGACTTAATCTCTCCCATCAATATAGGAATGTTAAGAGCAACACCATTTCCGATAATGCTTGTTGTATGATCATAAAATACACCGGAAGGTAATGTGTGCAGAGCAAATTTACCATACTTGTTTACGATGGTATGACCTGCATTTGCTCCACCCTGAAAACGTACGATAATATCCGCGTTTTCCGCCATCATATCCGTGATTTTACCTTTTCCTTCGTCTCCCCAGTTTGCGCCTACTACTGCTTTAACCATTACTTTTCCTCCTTAGATTATCCCCTGATAAGGATTACGGAGTTTATTATAACATAATACTATTTATAAGTAAAATCAATGTTAATTATATATGATATAAGTAATTATTATTTCTTACCCATACGCAACCGCTTTAAGCAGCCATACAATAAGAAATCATGATTTACATTTAAAATTTCACAGCCGTAAAAAGTTCTGTCTTCTTCCTTTTTCGTGTACACAATCTGACACTCCGTTTTGAGTCTGAAAGAGCTTTTGCTGACACTGTCCTGAAAGGAAATATAAACCCTGTTGGAGGTAGGCTTAAAATCATCATTTGCATAGAAGGACATGCCGTTATCACTCATATCATGAATGAAAATTTCCTTTGGTTTTTCCCCAATACCATTTACGATTTGGCCCGGCTGTCCTACCAGTAATCTTTCATGCTCTCTTCTTTCATCAGTCTGGGCATAACGGTTATAGCTTGCTGTGTTCACCAGATATACGATTTTACCGTCTCTTTCCAAGGTTTCAATCTTAACGTTTTTCCAGGAAACTCTTTCTCCTGTAACCGGATGGTCCGTAAATAAATCTGCGTAAATTTCACCCTTGGCTTCAATATTAAATTCCACCGGGTGTCCGTCATGTTCATAGGGTTTTACGATTACTCCGTTACCTTCATGAGCTACCGGTTCCGTATGGAATTCCAATTCCATTTCTCCCCAAATAATCTGAATAATCAATAGTTGTCCAAGCTGTAATTCCTTTAATTCCATAAACATCTCTCCCCTAAACACAAAACGCTAACAACAAACAGCATAGCCACAAGACGCGGCTATGCTGTTCATTATTTCTATTGCTATAATAAACTGCCTATACGTTGATTTCAGCCTTAACGCCTAAGATGTCTTTATTTTTCTCCAAAATAGGACTGATAACCTTCGTAAGGAATGCCTCAACCTGCTCTTTGGAACGTCCCACATATTTTGCAGGGTCCATGGTCTTCTGCAGATCTTCCAAAGAAAGATTGAATGCAGGATCTGCCGCAATCAGCTCCAGTAAGTTGTTTTCCTTACCTTCCACCTTCACATTTCTTCCTGCTTCCATGGAAAGTTCGCGGATTCTTTCATGCAGCTCCTGCCTGTCTCCTCCTGCCTTTACAGCATCCATCATAATATTCTCCGTTGCCATAAAAGGTAATTCGCTCATCAGACGCTTTTCAATAACTTTCGGATATACTACCAGACCATCCACCACATTTAAACAAAGGTCTAAGATTCCGTCAATCGCAAGGAAGCCTTCCGGAATGGAAAGACGCTTGTTTGCGGAATCATCCAGGGTTCTTTCAAACCACTGGGTTGCGGATGTAATCGCCGGGTTCAGTGCATCTATCATCACATAACGGCTTAAAGAAGCAATTCTTTCACTTCTCATGGGATTTCGTTTATATGCCATTGCAGAGGAACCGATCTGGGTCTTTTCAAAAGGCTCTTCCACTTCTTTTAAGTGTTGTAAAAGACGGATATCGTTGCTCATTTTGTGAGCACTTGCAGCAATCCCAGCCAAAACATTGGCGACGCGGGTATCCACCTTGCGGGAATAAGTCTGTCCGGATACCGGATAACACTCCTTGAATCCCATCTTCTCAGCAATCATGGGGTCAATCTTATCGATGGTCTCCTGATCGCCTTCAAAAAGTTCCAAGAAGGATGCCTGAGTACCGGTAGTTCCCTTGCTGCCCAAAAGCTTCATGGTGGAAAGTACATGATCCAGATCCTCTAAGTCAAGGGTAAATTCCTGTAACCAGAGGGTTGCCCTCTTACCTACGGTAGTAGGCTGTGCAGGCTGGAAATGGGTAAACGCCAGAGTGGGCTGTGCTTTGTACTTGTCGGCAAATGCTGCCAGCTCCGCCATTACGTTAATCAGTTTCTTTCTGACAAGTCTTAAAGCTTCCGTCATGACAATAATATCGGTATTGTCACCTACGTAGCAGGAAGTAGCTCCCAAATGAATGATTCCTTTTGCTTTCGGACATTGTACACCATATGCATAGACATGGCTCATAACATCATGACGAACAACCTTTTCTCTTTCTTTTGCTACGTCATAATTGATATCATCCGCATGGGCTTTTAATTCTTCAATCTGTTCATCGGTGATAGGCAGACCTAATTCCTTTTCGGTCTCTGCCAAAGCAATCCATAATTTTCTCCATGTACGGAATTTCATATCCTGAGAAAAAATGTACTGCATTTCCTTGCTGGCATAACGCTCGGACAAGGGACTTGTATATACATCTGTACTCATAAAAATCTCCTTTGGTTATTGCGAAAAAATTAGGCAAGACCTAAACGCTTGAATACTTCGTTATATGCTTCTTCTACATTTCCCAGATCTCTGCGGAAACGGTCTTTGTCCAGTTTTTCGTTGGTGTTTACATCCCACAGACGGCAGGTGTCAGGAGAAGTCTCATCTGCCAGAATAATCTCTCCGTGATAACGGCCAAATTCAATCTTGAAATCAATGAGTTTAATGCCTGCCTGTAAAAAGTATGCCTTTAATACTTCATTTACCTTGAACGCATATTTCTTAATGGTCTCGATTTCTTCCCATGTTGCAAGATTTAATGCTCTTGCAAAATAAGCATTAATCAGGGGATCACCAAGTTCGTCGTTTTTATAAGAAAATTCGATGGTGGGCTCTGTAAATTCGGTTCCTTCCGGTACTCCCAAACGCTTGGAAAAGCTGCCTGCTGCCACGTTACGGATAATAACCTCCAGAGGCACGATTTCTACTTTCTTTACTGCGGTTTCTCTATCGGAAAGTTCCTCCACAAAATGAGTCGGAACACCTTCCTTTTCCAACAATTTGAATACATGGTTGGTCATTCTGTTATTAATGACACCTTTCCCAACGATGGTACCCTTCTTCACACCGTTAAATGCGGTTGCATCATCCTTATAATCTACAATCAGGATATCGGGATCCTCGGTTTTGAATACTTTCTTTGCCTTGCCTTCATAGAGCTGTTCCAATTTCTGCATTGTCTTTTCTCCTTAAGTTTGCTATCTAAAAGGGCTTTGCCCTCCACGCACATTTTATAACTAACCTACCTATAAGTCAACCTTAACTCTCGGTTTGCATCACATATTTTTTCTCTTCTTCATTTAACATTGCCAGAATTTCATTTTCATATCTGGGATATTGGTTTACCACTTCTTTTATTTCGGTTGCCGCCGCGCCGATTAAGTCCCGATTGTAATCCATCTGCTTGCGGAGTGCCTGTCTTCGTAAGATCATTTCATGCCTGCTTTCCACCATTTCTTTGGCATCTATCAGAGCATCCGGATTTGCCAGAAGCCGGTCCGGATATTTCACGCGGAACCGGACCAGAACGGAGCGTAGTTTTTCCCGGTTGGAATCCAGTCGGTCTTCCACTTCCGCAAAATGCAGACGCTTTTCTTTTTCATCCTCATAGCGTTCCCACAGATCTTCCAGTTTGGCAGCACTCTCCACGTTAAATTTGAGATAATAATAATTTAACAGATTGGTGTTGTTTACATATCGGATTTTGACCTTGTTCTGCAACTGAATCAACCGGTTCTGTGCATGTTCCACCTTTTCCAGTTCTTTTCTGGCATCCAGAAAACGGACGAAAAACAAGACCAGTAAAATCACCGCCACCGGAATCAGCACAAAATAGGCAATCACCGTCTGCAGTTTGAAAACAAATTGCATGACAAGCAGCATTACAATACTGACTATCATGGTAATCAGTATCACACTGACCATGCCCCTGTAATTACTTAAGAATCCATAGAGTTCATTCTTGCGGTAACGGTATGTCTGTTTCTCGGCTTCCAGTCTGCGCATATCCTGCTTCACTATTTTCTGAAAGTTTTCCGCTTCTTTTATCTTACGGATGCCCTCTTCCACATCCTGCTCCATGGAACGGATATGTGCATAATCCACGTCAGACAGTCTGCTTTTGCTGCTTAAAAATTCCTGACTTTCCTGCTCCAGCCGTTTGATAACCGTGGCCGTTGCACGAATCTGCCCCATAGGTTCCTCCGGCAGTGCTTCCACTTCTTCCATATCTGTCAGGTATGCCGTGACCAAACTGTATTCACCGGTCAGGATACTGATTTCTTTCTCTGCATCTGCCATTTGTTCCAGACAGCTTGTTATGTAATTTTTGCGTTCTTCCGGATTGTTAAAATTGACATTTTCCCTGCGGTAGACAATTTGTTGCTCTTCATCTTCCTGCTCCGTCTTTCTTTCCAACCCGAATAATCGTTTCCAAAAACCCATGGTCGCTCCTTAGTCCTTTATATTGGCACGATATACATTCTGCAATGCAAAGATTCTTTCATTCATCGCACTGTAATACCCGGCATTGTCCTCTCCATGCATCAAAAGTATCTGGTCCGTCTCCTGCTTTTCTATACTGGTTTCGTAAGATGTCCGAACCTCCTCCACCAGTTTTTCCAGTGTAAGACCGGTCTCGTAATATTGGTTGGACGAGGAAAGAAATGCCACATATTCCTTATCCGTAAGCTGCATTCTCTTGGCTCCCAGAAAGGCAACCAGTTCGTCCGGATCTTCGGATAACCGGTAAGCATCCATAAAGGCTTCCGCTGCAAGTTCAAACAAGAATAATCCGCCGAAGGCCACTCCCCGATTGTGAAGAATCTGTGAAGTCAGCGTTCTTTCTCCCTCCGGAAGCTGTTCCAACAGTGCTCCGTATTCCTCTAACGCCAGTGCATACTTTTCATTGTTTAACAGATAATCCACACGGCTTTTCTGTTTCTCATACACATTTAATCCGTCACCATTCCGGTAAACGGCTTCGGTCCTGCGAACCGTTTCGGAATCATACAACCCCACATAATCCAATATAATACCGGCAAAGGAACCTGCCGATGTTTTTTTTCGAAGCAGGGGATAGAGAGCTGCGGCAAGTGCCGGCAGCTTCAGCATCTCCTCAATCCATTTGACCAACCTTCTGTCTATAATATCCCGGTCCAAAAAGAATGCGTTTTCTTTTAATACATAGCACAGTTCCTCCGCAGAAAAAACCCGGACTCCGAGACTGTCAAAGCAATAGGGGGTAGTGGCGTAGTCCCCTGTGCACATATGTACTTTTCCCAAATCGCACACACTCCTCTCCGTTACAAATTACACTTCAAAATACTCCGTCCATTTCTGATAACCGGAAGGTTCAATCTCCCCAAATCCCAAATCTTCCACATACAATTTAACCTTACTTTCATCCGTCATGGATATATTCAGATAAAGCCTTGTGGGGGTCTTGCGAATCGGCAGACCTTCCAACGTAACCCGGATTACCTGCACATCCCTGCCGTTAAGCGGAGTAATGGTAATATCAAAATAGTTTTCTCCCAAGAGATGGAATTCCACCTCGTTATTCGCTTCATGCCAGCTTATGCCCGCATCCAAAAGTGCGAGGTAAGAATCCTTCCCCTGCCTGAATACCTTCATCCCAATGTTGGACTTTAGTTTTTCCGCTCCTAAAAATACATGCTGCTTTCCGATCTTACTGGGAATAATCCGCTCCATCATACCATGGCAGGCACCCTTGGAATACATGTTATTTCCCTGAAATACTCTTCTTCCCCTGCAAAGATACTGCAGGGAATTTTTCATCCAGCTTTCCGCAAAACCGTCTCCAATCAGGTAGGCAGTGGAAATCAATCTTCCTTCACAGCATTCTTCCAGAACGGACAGGAAACGGCTGTCCATCTGTTCAAAGACCTTCTCCTTCAGATAGTCCTCTTCCGGAAAATCATGGCAGGCAAAGAAGGAAAACTCCGCTTCTTCTATGAAGGAAACAATGGGTGTCGTCCTGCGGTTGCATTCCATTCGGTAAACCTTCATAATGTCCGAAGAATAGTCAAATAATAAAACATCCCTGACCCACAGTTCCTCCGGTTCATGGAGCATATACTGGTAGAAGCTTTCCGCATGGCTCTGGAAGCAGACATATTTTGTCTTAAGCCCTAAGCCGGAAACCACACCTTTTAGCACCTCTACCATATCGGTGTCCAGATTTTTGCAGGTGAACATGATTCCTTCCACTCTTTCCCCGTTAAATACAGCGGACAGTTTGGAAAGACTCCTTTTGATAAACAGGGTTAACAGTGCAACCGCATCAAATTCTGTCCCATCAATTTCAATCTGCTCCCCCGCAAGTGCTTTTTCCACAATATCTGTTACTAACGTCCCATCCCCCTGATTTGCATGCCGGACTGCATCGTCACCGAAAAACCACTGGTTGACATTATTTCTTTTGCAAAGCATGGTGGGAATGCTGTACTTCTCTGTTCCCGGTATAACAGCCAAAGTTTCCGGTATTTGATTTTCATATGTACAATAACTTATCTGGGCAGAAGCAGGGCCCAGGTCATATCCTACGATAATTCTGTCTTTCATTCCGTAGCTTCAGCTCCTTTTTATTTGATTGCAAACAATCCTCTCTGCAGATAATCCGTATAGGAGAACTCGGCAAGCAGCCTGTCCGCTGTTTCATAATCCCCCATGGTATAACTGATGCTGAGATCATTGATGGCATTGTACTTTCCTTCCACATTGGAAGTTTCGCTGACCTGAAGCGTTACACTTTCCGTCACCTGCTCTTCGCCGTCTTTAATCTCCACAATGTAATACTGCAGGCATTCCCCAAAGAAGAGAACAAACTCCTTGAAATAAATATTGCCATAGGAAACCTTCATTTCTTCGGTCTTATAGACCTCATCATCCTTACCATCCCCATGTCCAAGGCGGTAATGCATCACCGCTCTTGCTCCTTCCGAAGCCCGGTACTCAATAATGGTACGGTCGGAAAGACTGTTGATAAAGGCATCATGGATTCCCGGAAATGCCTTGAACATCTTAAGGACAATTCCCTCTTTCATAAGATCCCTGATAAAGGCCGTCAGTATCTCTATGCACTCTTCGGTCACTTCTCCCGGATTTTCCGCATAATGCTTCACAAATGCGAGTTTGCAGACACTTTCCACCTCTTCCTTCAGCCGATATGCCAACGCAATCTGATCAAAGATATACAAATCGGTGAGGCGGTCTTTTACATAATACTCGTAGGCGCAACGGGTGATAAAGGCACGCACCAGTTCCCGTCCTCTTCCGGTTTCTACATAGGATTTGAAGATTTCCATCTTTTCTCCCACATATGCTCCGGTAAAAAGCATCTGAAGTACCATGCGCTCTGTCAGTTCGTCCACATTTACCTCAAAGGACTTTGCTGCTTTCCAGATATCACGCATATTTTTCGTCAGACCTTCATAGTGAAGGGACAGGTAATGCAGCCCCTTTTCCTCGTATTTGCCATGGACAAAGGCATAATAAACCGCATTCACGATTCCGTTATCCTGCATAAACTCCTCATGCTCCAGAAGTTTGGAACATATTTTCACCACTGCTTTGGGATCCATACCATAGGGACCATATTCCCTAATCCAGTCGTATGCATGATTTTCCATTCCCCGAAGGACCATATACTTGAGCACATCATCCCGCTCTTTTGCCGTAAATCCCCTTGGTTCCATACCGGCCAGCAGTGCATCCATCTCCAAAAGCTTATCCTGGTCAAAATAGTAACGTAACAGTTTAAAACCGATTTTCCGCTTTACAAAAGGAATCAGCCCCGGATCTTTGTATAAACTGACAAAACGTGCCTCATTATCCGCTCTTACTTCATTTAGGTCCTTTCCGTGGAAGCAGCAGTACATATTGACTTCGTGGGAGTCCTCTATCATGGTTATGGCATAATCCAACAAATCATCTGCTTCCAGAAGTCGTTCCAAGGTATAGGGAACCCCGTTCACATACCGGTTTCCCTTATCATCTTCTAAGAAAATATGGTAATCCGTCCCCGGCAAGGAGATTAACGCCCTGCCCTCATTAACGGGATAGATTTTCTCTTCCTTCATACCGGGCTCATAAACAATGACTCTGCAGATATCCCTCTTCTTACACTGAATCTCATAAAGAAATGCCAGTTCCACAAAAGCTTCTGCGCATTTTTCATTCATCATGGACTTGTCCAGAACATTTTGATAAAGGTAAGTCAGATTACGGTCTGCCTTCCTTTGCAACAGTTCCTTCACCACAAATTGTTCCATCAGGCCCCGGAAATTTTCATACAAGCCAACAAACTGGTCACGATTCTTATACACATTTGCATACAGATAAGCCATCTGTTCACTGCTTAAGCTATTCTGATAGGAGAAATACATTAAAACCATTTTAGGAAGTGCCGGTGCTTTGTAAGCCGGTGTGGAATCCTTTTCCACACTCATCATGTAATACTCATAAAGTCTGGTAATTCTAAGTTCTTTTTCAATGCCCTTTTTATACCACTGCAGATACTCCCTGCCGCATTTATTCCCCTTTATTAACTGACTGCAAATTTCCTGCAGAATGCTGTTTTCCTCATGCACTTTATAGCATCGGGTCAAGGTGCGGAACAGTCCCTCGGAATAATTCTTTTCACGACTTATCAGGTAAACCATCTGCATACAGACATCTGCATTTAACGCCTCTTCCTTTGCACCGTAGGCCAACAGTCTTCTTTCAAATTTACCCAGTTTATTGAGCAGGGAGGGATTGGCATTCAAAAGAAGAACCGCTTCTGCATAGAATACGGGACTGACACAGCCTCTCTCGAACTGCTCTTCAATAAACATCCATTTTTTTGAAAAGCTACGGCTGTAGTCCTCACAAAGATACAAAAGCAGCCATGCAATTCTCCACTCATTTCTGTTTTGGTTATACAGTGCGGTTACCCGCTCCGTAACCATATCGATGTAATCCTCTTCGTTCCGAACCAGACTGGTCAGATAAAGATAATAGGCCTCTGCCACTGCATCCGGTTCCGCCATCTCATCCAGATCACGTTCTGCATGCTCCAAAATCCATCTGGCTTCATTGATTCTTCTTTCGGTAATCAGAAGCTGTGCCTTAAATAACCGGGCACGCAGATCCTTTTCGTCTGCTGCAAGCATCCTCTCTGTCAGTTTGGAACTGTCACGCAACCATGCATTGGTACCGATTTTGCGCATTCGGAAGGACTGATACAATTCCATCAGTTCTACCAGCACCCGCTTCTTTTCCGCGCGGTAAATCCCCTTATTCCCGACACCGTGATAATTAACCGTAACTGGTATTTCTATTTCATCATAACTGCCGGTAAGCCGGATACAGCCGTAATTATTGCCATTATGTAAGTACTCCGGATGAATGGAAAAGGTAATGCGGCATACATTTCCGGCAAAGTCGTCATCCTCAATGATCTTCTTTTCCACGCTCACAAAATCGCCGCACGTTTCCGTGGCCAGACGGGTAAATCCCCAACCGTTTTTCGTAATGGAAATTTCATATTCACTTTCCAGATGATCCTCATCCAGATGAATTTCTCCGGGTTTTACAATATAATCAATTTTTTGCTTCTTGTTTACAGAAATCAGAAATTCCTCTATATTGCGCACATTGCCGCTACTGTTGGAGAGTCCCTTGTAATAACCAAAATACTCCCTGTCACTTTCCTTAAATACCGTTGCAAAATCCTTGCTGTAAAATAACTGCGTCGCTTCCCCCGGCGCACTCCTTGCAAGATTGGTAAAATGAAACAGGTTTTTAATTTCTCCCAACGAAGAATCTAATACAGAATGAACCACGGTTACCACAAAAGGCAGATAGAATTCGCCATGATTGCTTATGACGCAGAATTCTCCCTTTACTACTTCCCCTTCCTCCAGATGTTCGCCGTGAAATTCAAAAGACACCTCTTCATCCGTTCCAACAAATTCCTTGGTCTGACATACCATACGACTGTCCGTAGTAATAACATATCCATGCGTATATTTCCGGTCACCGGAAAAAATCCGGAATGTTCCAGCCGGATTTTCACCACGTTTCATCGTAAGTTCAACTTTGGAAACAGAAAACCCAAGAGGTGCATATTCATCCTCTATATTTCCTTCCAAAATACTGTCAATTACCTCTCGCACAAACTCGCCCCACTTTAATTTAAACTCTGTAAACAGTATACCATTTTTTACTCCCTTTAGGCAATTCTTTTTTCTGTTTGCATATACTGTTATAACTAAAAAAATGAGGTGAGTTATGGACGAATCTCAATTAACGGGAAGCGGGCAGTTACAAATCAGTGTCATCTCTTCCGTCGGGCAGATTCCGATTGAAGGCGCTACGGTTTCCATTTCCTATTCTGCCGATCCCGATTCCACTTTAGAACAACTTAGAACAGATAATTCCGGTCAGACTGAGTTTGTTTCATTGCCGGCTCCTCCGGTGGAACTGAGTCTGGAACCGGAAACAGAAATACGACCTTATTCCGATTACAATATCCTGGTATCCGCCCCGGGATATGAACCTACTTTGGTAAGCGGGTCCGAGATTTTCAGTGACAGCATTTCCCTTCAGCCAATCCGCTTAAATCCTCTTGAGATATCTAAAGTAGAGGAAAAGTTTATCAACATTCCAGACCATACTCTCTGGGGAAATTATCCGCCCAAAATCCCTGAGGCAGAAGTAAAACCGGTGACAGAAGGCGGTGAAATTGTTTTAAACCGCGTTGTTATTCCGGAATACATCATTGTACATGATGGTGTTCCCACAGACAGAAGTGCGGCCAATTACTGGGTTCGATATACGGACTACATTAAGAATGTGGTTTCCTCCGAAATATACTCGACCTGGCCGGAGTCCACACTCTACGCCAATATTCTGGCAATCATGTCCTTTACCCTGAACCGGGTATATACGGAGTGGTACCGTAATCAGGGCTATGATTTTACCATTACCAGTTCCACCGCTTATGACCAGAAATGGATTTACGGACGAAACATCTACCAGAACATCAGCCGTCTGGTGGATTCTGTTTTTGCCAACTTTGTTTCCCGTCCCGGTATACAACAGCCCCTATTTACTTCCTACTGTGATGGCACCAGAACGACCTGTTCAGGACTTAGCCAATGGGGTTCCAAATACCTTGGTGACCAGGGATATTCTGCCATCAGCATTCTTCGGAATTACTATGGAAATGATGTCTTTATCAACACTGCAAGCACCATCTCCGGTGTCCCCTCTTCTTGGCCCGGCTATAACCTGACAATAGGATCCCGGGGAGATAAAGTCAGACAATTGCAGCAGCAGTTAAACCGCATCGGACAAAACTATCCGGCAATTCCCCGGATTGTGGCAGACGGAATTTACGGTCCCCGTACACAGGCTGCGGTACGAACCTTCCAGACTGTCTTCAATCTCCCACCAACCGGTATCACTGACTTTGCAACCTGGTATGCCATTTCAAGGATTTATGTTGCCGTCAGCCGTATTGCTGAACCGGGGTCATAAAAGGAACAAAAAACCGTACCAAAGTCGCAGCCCTCTGCGATTCTGGTACGGTTCTTCTCTTTTCATATCTGTCTGCCTTATCCGGCAATTTCTCTAAAAACTTCGGATTTTATCGCTTCCGTCATCCACCGTGTTTTCAATCTTTTTTATCTCCACATCATATTCCACCTGGGGACTGACCTGCACATGTACAATATCTCCTACTTTATGGTGAAGAAGCGCCTTACCAAGCGGAGATTCGTTGGTAATCAGTCCGGACAGCGAATCTCCTCTTACGGTGGTCACAATTTTGTAAACCTCCTCGCTGCCGTCATCACAAAAGGCCACTGTCACCGTGTTGTTCAGTCCCACCTCATCCTCTGCGGAATCATCGGAAATAACCACTGCAGTACGAATCATACGTTCCAGGAACCGGATGCGGCTTTCATTTTTATTTTTCTCTCTCTTTGCCGCATAATATTCAAAGTTCTCACTTAAATCACCATGTGCCCTGGCCTCTTTGACATCCTCAATCAATTTGGGTCGAAGTTCCAGTTTCCGGTATTCTATTTCCTCTTCCATTCTTTTAATATCGTTCCTGGTCAGTTTATCGTGCATGATAATCCTCTTTCTTTACCGGGTATTATTTTGCAAGAAGGAGCATAATCTCATTGCTTCTTGCAATAAATTTAGTCATATCTTCTGCCTTTAAGGGCGCATGTTGCAATTTTGCAAGGTCATACAACTGTTCACAGATCATTTTCACATGCTCTCCGTCCTGATTTGCAATCACATACTGCACGAGGGGATGATTAGCATTCAAAACAAGGGTCTCTCCTTCTTCTGCGAATCCACCCATATCCATGCCGTTCATGGCATACATCTTCATCATATCCTGCATACGGCGGCTCTCTTCGGACAGGGTAATCACGGAAGAAATCTTCTTGTTTTTCAGTTTTTCCACCTTAACCTCAAGTTTATCCTTCTTTAAGGCTTTCTTCATGATGGCACCGATGCTTTCTGCCTGTGCTTTCATTTCCTCTTCGGACTTCTTGGAGGTTTTTGCACGGAATGCATCGGTTAAATCTGCATCGATTCTCTGGAATTTAATTCCCTCGTTCTTTGCCTCCAACTGATTGATAAACGGCTGGTCAATGCTGTGTGTCAGAATAACAGCATCCATCTTTGCTGCCTTAAACATATTAATGTACTGGCTCTGCTGGACTTCATCGGTCACATAATAAATGGTCTTTTCCTTCTTTTCTTCGGACTCTTCCTGTACTTCCTCATCCGCCGGTTCGTCCTTTACCACTTCTGCTTCCACCTTATTGCCGTCTTCATCGGTTGCATTCTCTTCCACATCAATTGCATTGACTTCCAGACACTCGGGCAGTGTCATGTAATTGCCATCCAGATTCTTAAACAGTATATAGTCTGTCATCTTGGTGCAGAATTTATCATCTTTTAAGCAGCCAAATTTGATAAACGGACTGATATCGTCCCAGTATTTTTCATATTCCTCTTTTTCCGTCTTGCACATGCCGGCAAGTTTGTCAGCAATCTTCTTGCTGATATGTTCTGAGATTTTCTTTACAAAGCCATCATTCTGGAGAGCACTTCTGGATACGTTAAGAGGCAGATCCGGACAATCAATCACACCCTTTAATAACATCAGGTAGTCGGGAATGACTTCTTTAATATTGTCGGCAATAAATACCTGATTGTTGTAAAGCTTGATGGTTCCTTCAATGGATTCATACTCGGTGTTGATTTTGGGGAAATATAAAATACCCTTTAAGTTAAAAGGATAATCCATATTCAAATGAATCCAGAACAGGGGCTCCTTATAATCCTGGAATACTTTTCTGTAGAAGGCCAGATATTCTTCTTTGGTACAACTGTTGGGAGTTTTCATCCAGAGAGGCGTGGTCTCGTTCATAAGTTCGGGGCGCTTTTTAATCTTTAACTTTTCTTCGTCCCCTTCTTTTTCCGGCTTAATGGTTTCTACCACTTCATCACTGTCAAGTTTCTCATCCGGTTTAATAATCTGGGTTTCCTTGGTATCTGCCTTGCTTACATAAATCTCTGTGGGCATAAAGGAACAATACTTTTTGATGACCTCTTTTGCCCTATATTCATTGCAAAATTCCAGACAATCATCCATGAGATACAGGGTTATGGTGGTGCCCACTTCTTTTCTGTCACCATCCTCCATGGAAAATTCCGTACCGCCGTCACATTCCCAGTGAACAGGCTTTGCACCTTCTTTATAGGATAATGTATCAATGGTTACCTCGTCCGCTACCATGAATGCCGAATAAAAACCAAGACCGAAGTGACCGATAATCTGGTCTGCATTGCTCTTGTCCTTGTATTTTTCGATGAAATCCGTTGCACCGGAAAATGCAATCTGGTTTATGTACTCTTCTACCTCATCCGCCGTCATACCAAGACCGTTATCGATAAAGGTCAATGTCTTTTTCTCAGGATTTACCACCACATCCATTCTGGGCTTAAAGCCATCAGGAAGGGTATACTCTCCCATCATGTCTAATTTCTTTAATTTTGTAATGGCATCACAGCCGTTCGAAATCAACTCTCTGAAAAAGATATCATGGTCAGAATACAACCACTTCTTGATTATCGGAAAAATATTGTCGCTGTTAATGGATAAACTACCTTTTTTTGTTGCCATAACTTTCACTGTCCTTTCTTTCCCGTAAGGGTATTGCTAATGTACAGTATAACCCCTTTGAAAGAAAAGTCAATAAAAAATTAGCACTCAAAACGTTCGAGTGCTAATAATTATCTAAAGTAATTATTAAAAATTTCGAAAAATGAACTTGTTCGTACCTCCTCATCCTGGATACAACTTACTTCTTCCCATAATTTTTCGTTCAATCTTCTGGTAAGGCCCTCCACAAATACATCATACTCTTCGTCAAAGACCTGCTTCTTTCTTTCTTCCATGATGATTGCTTTGTTACGGTCGGTTTCTTCCCGGTCAAAGGTACTGACGCATTTTAAAATGTGATAACCGTCCTCATCCTCAATAATGCCACGGATTTCTCCGTTTCCCATATTAAAAGCAGCCTCTTCGAGTATTTCGGACATTTCGCCCTTCCCAAAGGACAACTCTGCCGGAGGATTCTCACTGTATTCTTCCATCACCTTTTCAAAAGACTGCCCACCGTCCGTTGCCAGTTCATATGCTTCTTTAGCTCTTAAATACGCCTGATTTCTGGCTTGGTCTGTATATTCAATCCTTTCACCGGTTCCATCTCTTGTGTAGGTTTTGATATAAATATCCATAACCCTTACAATCCGCGCCTCATCATCGCTTATCTCGGGATTAATATCCTGAATAATGTAGGCATATGTCTTCTCAGCCAATGCATACTCGGAATACATCTGGAAAAGGATATCCTTTGTGACTCCTAAGGTCTCCACTTCCTTTTTGCTTAACGAGTGGTAATATTCATCCGCCGCTTCCCCGGCCGCCTTGGTTTCCTCATCATTTAAGGAAATCTGCTTTTTTTCCGCCAGAAGATTCAGCGTTTTTACCTGCGCAATACGTGCCAACACCGTCTCCTTCAGGTTATCCTCAAGTGTCACGCCGTCCAGGCTGACCTGCCGGATTTCCTCCCCGAATACCTCCGTATACTGATTCTGCATACAGGTCAGATAAACCATAACTTCTGGCAGTTTACAGGATTTGTTATCTATCCTGAAAACCTCATTCTTGGCAAAACCCGTAGTAAGAACAATCTTCGTAGAAGCGTTTTGCCCGCCACACGCTGTAAGAAGCAGTGACAGGCAAAACATTATGATAATTATGAATTTCTTTTTGGTTGCATTATGCAATAACATGAATCCAGCCTTCCGGAGCTTCGATACGTCCCATCTGAATACCGGTGAGTGTATCATAGAGTTTCTTGGTTACAGGTCCCATTTCGGTCATGCCGCTGGGTAAGCATATTTCATTGCCATGGTCCACAATCTTTCCGACAGGGGAGATAACTGCTGCGGTACCGCAAAGGCCACATTCTGCCATATCCGCAAGTTCTTCTTTGTAGATTTCTCTCTCTTCTACTTCCAGTCCCAGATAATCTTTTGCTACAACAAGTAAGGAACGTCTGGTAATGGAAGGAAGAATGCTGTTTGACTTGGGAGTTACAACCTTGCCGTCCTTTGTTACGAATAGGAAGTTAGCACCTCCGGTCTCTTCTACCTTGGTACGGGTCTTGGGATCCAAATACATATTCTCATCGAAGCCTTCGTTATGGGCAGTTACGATAGCATGTAAACTCATTGCATAATTCAGGCCTGCCTTAATGTTGCCGGTTCCGTTAGGAGCCGCACGGTCAAAGTCACTGATCTTGATGGTAAGAGGCTTTGCGCCGCCCTTAAAATAAGGGCCTACGGGAGTACAGAAAATTCTGAACTGGTATTCCTCTGCAGGCTTCACACCGATTACCGGATTAATACCGAACATATAGGGTCTTAAGTATAAAGTAGCACCGCTACCGTAAGGAGGAACATAAGCTGCATTTGCTCTTACTACCTGCTCTACCGCATCCACAAATCTCTTCTCATCAAACACGGGCATTTCCAGTCTTTTTGCGGACTGCGCAAGTCTTTCGGCATTTAAGTCCGGGCGGAAGGTTACGATATGACCATCCTGAGTGGTGTATGCCTTTAATCCTTCAAAAACGGTCTGCGCATACTGCAAAACACCTGCGCATTCATTCATTACAATATTGGCATCAGAAATGAGTGCACCTTCATCCCATGCTCCGTTCTTAAAATTGGAAACATATCTTTTGTCTGTCTGTACATAACCAAAGCCTAAATTAGCCCAGTCAATGTCTTTCTTGGTTGTTAAATCCATGTTGTCTACTTCCCTTCTCTTTCTAATACTTTTATTCTAATAATTTCTAATACGGAATTTCCTTATACGGAATAAACTGTTTTCCGTACTTTGAAAATTCTTTTTTACAATTATTATCCTTTTTTTACAAAAAGTCAACGCACTCTTACATATTTTCTGAAATAATAGGTCATGTCAAAATAGGTCTGCTCATCACTCTCTTCCACCAGTTCCCATTCTTCGCTTTTATCCAGATTTTCCATATAGTGATTGGCATCGTACTCCATTTCCACAAAAAGGACATGTGCTACGTCACAATGCGGCAAAAGTGCCTTGTAAGTACCTTCCCCGCCGCAGACAAATATC
This sequence comes from uncultured Lachnospiraceae bacterium, assembly GCA_945919075.1. Classification (GTDB taxonomy): domain Bacteria; phylum Bacillota; class Clostridia; order Lachnospirales; family Lachnospiraceae; genus Acetatifactor. The sequence continues at coordinate 92,977 of CAMEIX010000006.1, read as the reverse complement.
TCATCGCCGGGCCTGTCCTCCACTAATCCCAGTACCTCTTCCACAGAATGGGCTACGGTAATTCCTTTCTTAGAAAAGTCTTCCCTGGAGGACAGTACTATGTTCTCACGGCCGTACAGGGGTTGTTCCTGGGGAAGAGAAAGAAAGGTTTTTCTACCCATGATTACGGTATTGCCGAGAGTCAGTTTTTCTCTGTTACGATATTCTGCCGGAAGCTTGGCAAGGCTTAAGCCGTTCTTGCCGATTGCCCAATTTTCATCCACTGTTACAATTAGTTCCATACTCTACTCTTTCTTAAAAACCTATCACAAATCGTAGGAAAGTCGGCCATCTGATTTGCCTTCGGCAATGGGCCGACGCTGCGTGTCTGGAGAACGTCGGCCATCTCATTTTGCCTTCGGCAACGGGCCGACGCTGCGTTTTCTGGGAACGTCGGCCATCTGATTTGCCTTCGGCAATGGGCCGACGCTGCGTGTCAAGTTTCAAATGAAACTTGACACAATTTAAATAGCAATGGGGATATTCTCGATCTGGGGGCCAAATTCATAACCTTCCAGTTTTACATCATCCCTGGTAAACTGATAAAAATCATGAACATCCGGGTTTAACCAGAACTTCGGTGCAGGCTTCGGCTCCCTCTTTATCAGTTCCTCAATGAGGGGCACATGCCTGTCATAAATATGGGCATCCGCGATGACGTGAACCAGTTCGCCCACCCTCATGTCACATACCTGGGCAAGCATATGCACAAGCACCGCATACTGTACCACATTCCAGTTATTGGCTGCAAGAACATCATTGGAACGCTGGTTAAGCACCGCATTCAATGTCAGTTTATCGTCGCCCTTCTTCTGCGTCACATTGAATGTCATACTGTATGCACAGGGGTAGAGATTCATCTCATGAAGATCCTGATGCACATAAATATTGGTCATGATTCTTCTGGAGAAAGGATTATTTTTCAAATCATAGATAACACGGTCCACCTGGTCCATCATACCCTCTTTGTACTGATGTTTGATGCCTAACTGGTAACCGTATGCCTTTCCGATGGAGCCGTCTTCGTCTGCCCACTCATCCCAGATGTGGCTGTGCAAATCGTGAATATTGTTGGACTTCTTCTGCCAGATCCAGAGAATTTCATCCGTGGCACTTTTGAGTGCCGTTCTTCTTAATGTAAGGATAGGAAATTCCTTGGAGAGGTCATAACGATTCACGACCCCGAACTTCTTAATAGTATAAGCGCTGGCACCATCCTCCCAGTGAGGACGTACCTTCTCCCCTTCGGTACTGGTACCGTTCTCCAAAATATCCCTGCACATATTTATAAATACATTATCTGCGTAGCTCATTTTTAACTCCTTATACATCCCATTTATCACAAAGGGAGGTAATCTGATCTGCAAATCGTGCAAGATCTTTATTGCTGCCACCCTCGTTCTTTTTAATAACTGCAAGCAGACGCTGTCCGGCTGCAAGAAGTCTCGCAAATACGCCACTGGCAGCCTTCTCTTTCTTCTTAACGGGAATCGGCCCTGCCTCATATTCCAGTTTGCCGCTTGCCAGGTTAAATACAGTACCGCTGTAGGGTGCATAGGCTTTGATGCCATGCTCCACCATAAGACATTCCACAAAATTTTCTGTTACGGAATCTTCTCCGTGAACTACAAATACCTTGCGGGGCTTTTCCTTAAAAGCGGTTACCCAGTCGATGAGTCCGTTCTTGTCCGCATGACCGCTCATACCGGTCAGTTTCCGGATTTCGGCCCGGACTTCAATCGGTTCACCGAAAAGTTTTACCTCCTGGACCCCATCCACAATGGCTCTTCCCAAAGTGCCGATTGCCTGATATCCCACAAACAGAATGGTACATTCTTCACGCCAGAGATTATGCTTTAAATGATGCCGGATACGACCCGCTTCACACATACCCGATGCAGAGATAATTACCTTTGGGGTATCAATGAAATTGATTTCCTTGGATTCATCACTTGTAATGGACAATTTCAGGCCGGGGAAGGAAATCGGATTAATTCCCTTTTTCACCAGTTCCAGTGCCTGTTTATCAAAACACTGTGCAATATTGTCCTGAAAAATGGAAGTCGCCCTCACAGCCATGGGACTATCCACATAAACCGGGAAATTACCATGTCCCTTTACCAGATTGTCTTCCTTAATCTTTCGGATAAAGTAAAGTATTTCCTGAGTTCTTCCTACCGCAAAAGAGGGAATGACTACATTACCGCCTCTATCAAAGGTCTGCTGGATAATTTCACTTAATTCCTTGACGTAATCCGGCTGCACATCCACGTGACACCGGTCACCGTAGGTACTCTCCATCACCACGTAATCTGCCTCTTCCGTGTAACTGGGGTCTTTTAAAAGAGGCTGATTCTTATTTCCGATATCCCCGGAGAATACAATTTTCTTTTGCACATCCCCTTCCGTCAGCCACACTTCAATACTTGCCGAACCTAAGAGATGACCGATATCCGTAAACCGTATCTTAACACCCTCACACAATTCAATAATCTGATTGTAGCGGCAGGGTACAATCCTTTTAATCAGACCTTCTGCATCCTCCATGGTATATTCCGGTTCCACCATGGGAGCACCGGCATGCCTCTTTGCTTTTCTGTTCTTCCATTCCGCTTCCATTGCCTGAATATGTGCGCAGTCACGAAGCATGATATCACACAAATCCGCGGAAGCCTCGGTTGTAAACACCTGACCTCTGAATCCTCTCGCATACAAAAGCGGAAGCATTCCGGAGTGGTCCACATGTGCATGGGTCAGCAGAACATAGTCTACACAGGCTTCGTCCACAGGAAGTTTCGCATTCTCAAATACATTCACTCCCTGTTCCATACCATAATCCACTAAAATACACTTGTCTCCGACTTCAATACAGTGACAGCTTCCCGTCACCTCATGACAAGCTCCGATAAATGTCAATTTCATAAACCGGTCACCATCCTTTTCCTGGATTTAATACTACTTTCATTTTATTATGTTTCCGGTCATCAGGCAAGCAATTTGTGCGAAAGATTTCAGAAAATTCACAAAAAAGTCTGACATAAAAATCCCCTCCTGTACCTTTGGGCAAGAGGGGGAATTCTATTTGAAATGATATTACCTGTCAGAGCTGACAAACGAAGCCATTTCGCACCGAATACGGTTATGCAAGTACTGCCTTAATAGCTGCAAGCAGTTCCTCATAGGTTTCATAGGCAGGAAGTTCCGGATGATCCGCCTTAATCTGCTCGGTACTCTTAAACAAGAATCCAGCTTTGCTTGCTTCAATCATGCCAAGGTCATTGTGACTGTCACCGCTGGCAATGGTCTCATAACCGATCGACTGAAGTGCCTTTACGGTGGTGTACTTGGATTTTTCACAACGCATTTTAAATCCGGTAATCTCTCCGTTTTCCGCTACTTCCAGGGAATTACAGAAAATAGTGGGCCAGCCAAGTTTCTTCATAAGAGGGGTTGCAAACTGGGTAAAGGTATCACTGATAATAATGACCTGGGTGATGGAACGCAATTCATCCAAAAACTCCTTTGCGCCCGGAATAGGATCAATCTTTGCGATGGTCTCCTGAATCTCCTTCAGTCCCAAACCATGCTCTTTTAAAATTCCTATTCTCCATTTCATCAGTTTATCATAATCGGGTTCATCCCTGGTGGTTCTCTTAAGTTCCGGAATGCCGCTTGCTTCTGCAAATGCAATCCAAATCTCCGGTACCAGAACGCCCTCTAAATCCAAACATACAATATCCATTTTATTTCCTCCTCGTGTCAGATGCACTCTATTTTTAATAGATGCACTATATTCTTTTCGATGCTCTTCAATCCCTATGATAATAGCATATTTTCCGGGTTATTCCAAGTCCTTTGTCAGGTCTTTTTCGAAAGCCTTATATGCCTCAAGAACCTGATCCGCTGTGGCATTCTCATAATCCACTGAAAGTCTTTCCTTTATTTCGGATACCATTTCCCGGTAAAGGGAAAATCCCTGCATATTCTGCTGTAAGTTTCTGGGGTCACAAAAGTCAAAATCGAAGGCATCGCACCAGTCCAAAACACTGTCTGTCCGCCCCACATATTTCTCCAGATTTGCGTAAAATTCCTCAATCGTATAATCTTCATACAAATGGATTTGTTCAGGACAAATATAGGTATAATAATAATTGTAAAAACAGATGGAGGTCATCAGTTCATTCTCCCTGAACCTGGGATTCTCAATTATTACACTCTTCCCTTCCACGGTAATGTCCGCTTCTCCGTAAAATGTTTCGATCGTGCTTTCAATACCGGCTGCCTTGCTTCTAATCAATGCCTTTTCTTCCTTGTTCTTCTTGACAGCAAAAAATGCAACAATGCTGAGAATAAGAACTATCACAAGGATAACGGCAACCAGAATGTCCTTACGCATGCCTCTTTTGGGTTGTGCGTTATCCTTTTGCTGAACATTCTTCTTTTGCTGAATGTTTTCCTTTTGCTGAACATTTTTCCTTTGTTGAACGCTCTTCTTTTGTTGTGCCTTTTTCTTTGTCTTACTCCCCATAATGTGCCCCACTCTCATTTTGTATGATTTCCAACATTATAACAGATAACAACCCATATGTCCAAAAAGAGTCTTGAATTTACGAAGAAATAACTATCTGTGCTTAATTCCTATGATACTCATTGGTTTCGGGGACATCCCCGTAATGTTGTCAATTGCCTCTGGCAGGCTCGAATAGGTTCTGCCATAGGCATGACTTGCATTATGTACCACAAACTGATTTTTGTCTTTGCAGATACATACCGTATGAATCTGCTCTGTGATATCGGTTTTGCTGTTGTATACCGTAACAATGTAAACCGGATACTTTTCCTGCAAGGAAAGAAGCTCCTCTTCGCCTTCACAGGTGCAAAATACGGTTTCATAACCCTGCTTAAGTAAAGACCGGTATATGGCCCGGGGACTTACCCCAAACTCTCCCCCTAGTGTCGCACCCTTTTTCTCAAATTTGGAAATCAGATGACAGAATACCGAATAATCCGTCTTTTCTCCCAATGCCTTAAGTGCATTGTAAACAGCCATAATTTCACAGCCTGAATAAGCAATACTGCTTTTGCCGAAATGTACATCTCCCCATAAGGCCTGCTTTTCCAGATATCCGGTAGTGGACAGATCCGGTAGTTCGGCAGCTTTTTCCATATGCAGATTATGGGTTAAATTGCGGGCAACATACTTTCCCGGTACCGGAGTAAAACGACATAACAAATCATAGATACGGATTACATCCCCATTCTCCACATTATTCTGCACAAATCCCTTAAGTCCCTGCGGCATGACCTCCACGGCCCTTACCATGTCCCGGATTTCTGCCTTTTTACAATTGTTCTTCCATTCCTTAAGCAAAGTGTGAAGTTGCTTCTTTCCATCCTGTGAAAGACGGATGCGGAACAAAAAACAGAATAGTTGTATCCTTATCATGCATTACATTCCTCTAACAGTTCCTGCATAGTCTTTTGCAGAATGGGATGACGGAAGTTCGGTGCAAGCTGCACCATGGGTTTTAATACAAAATCCCGATGCTGCATATCCACATGAGGGATTATGAGATTCTCGCTTTCATAAATGAGTTTATCATAAAAAATAATATCCAAGTCCAGAGTTCTGGGTCCCCAGTGGATCGTTCTTTCCCTGCCTGCTGCCCTTTCCAGTTCATTTAAGTTTACTAAAAGCTCTTCCGGATGATACAGGGTTTTTATCTCAAGCACCCCATTTAAGAAATCCGGCTGTTCCACACCCCCATAAGGTTTTGTCACAAGAAGGTCGCTCAATTTCTCCACCAAAACATTTCTGTCTTCTTTTAGTGCTATCACGGCGCCCTCTATATAGCCTTTGGAATCTCCCAGATTAGAACCTAACGCAATAAAAGCCCGGTGCCACCCTCTCTTTATTTTCACAGATACACTTTCAAAGGGCAGAGGGATGGGTGCCTCCGGCTTTATAAGCTCCAGTTCCACTTCCCGGATCAGAGGAAATTGCAGTAAAATCTCCCTGACACATTCTTCGGCTGCCCTTTCAATCAGATCATAGGTATTTTCCGTAAGCACTCTGTGGATCAGCAGACAAACCTCTCCATAATGGGTGGAATCCTCCAGTCGGTCCGTATTTCCCGCTTTACGCAAATCCGTATATAATACGGCATTGACCACAAACTTTTGTCCCTCTTCTTTTTCTTTGGCAAAAACTCCATGATGAGCAAAAACCTCTAACCCATCTATATGAATTTCATCACACATTTCCCATTCCATAAGGCATCCTCTCCTCCACGGTTCTTTCCGGATTTTTCATCCCTACAACTCGGAATCTATCAAATTCTTTTAAGCGATATGGCATCACTCCATACCATAAGCAACTTTTCCAAAGAAAATGCAGCATTAGCAGGACTTGTTGACGGAAGTTTTATAATCTCTCTTTTGCAATAAGGATAACAGTAGTTCATATATAATTCATACGCCTTTCCACCATTGGCATAAATCCTTTTAATCGGTGCATGGTCAAGAATAATTTGCATATCATTTGGAACCACATTTTTGATTGTACTGTCACTGGAGCCTATTATATCGCATTTTGCAATGACATCCCATATAGCAATTTTGTGGTCATACAAAAGCTTCTTCTTTTCTTCGATTGTCTGGGGAACCCCTGCTTGGCATAGTGTGGCAATCAGCTTCCAAAAACGATTCTGGGGATGCCCGTAATAAAAATTATTTTCCCTTGACTTTACAGAAGGAAGAGAGCCCAGTATCAGAATCTGTGACTGTGCATTAAATACAGGTTCAAAATTATGTTCTATTGTATGATATTCTGAAGCATTTTTCATCAATAAAAGATCCTCTTATTATTTGTCGCCCGACAAGCTGGAAGTTGCGCGTTTCTACGAGTGGTGCGAGGATGGAGCATGAATGTGCATGGGAGTTTACTCACAAATGCACATTTATGCGAACAGACGCATAGCTCGACAGCGCATCATGAGCATGAAGTGCAGCGGAATGCGAATGGCACCGCATTGATAAACTGGTAGTTGTCAAACAAATGAGCATTTATTTAGATTTTATCACTTTACGCTGATGTCCATTATGGGAGAATAGGTACAAAATTCATTTTTCCCTGAATACGCTGACATTTTTTACTTTTCTTTCAGCGCTTTTTTCAATTTTAAAATTCCTACCTACATTTATTGCTAAAATGTCAGCGTATTTTCTATTATCTTTTATATGCGCTGATTTGGACCTCTAAAAACTCAGCGCTTTTTACAAGCATAGAAAATAACGCTTATTATGGCCCTTAGAGCATCTCTCGCTCTCAAGAACTCGGTCAATTCTTATTTGTTATTGCTAAGAAAGTAGGAATTCATCTCGCAGTTCTATAAACTAGAGTTTATTTATATCCTACAACTGCAATGACACTGCAATCCTTTAACAAGTAACAAACTTTTCTACCTTCACTTATAAGTTCTTCTGATGCATTGATAACATTATTACTAAAGTCCTTTGGTAAATTCATTTCAAGTAAATACCCATCTTCTCTATGTTCGCCATTATTCAAAGATGTTACTATTTCTTCTATTTTCCCTATACTTAATTCCTTCTCAGGTAACCAAGAAATAACATCCAAAATTTTCATCTATATATACTCCTCTATTGGTGCAAAAATTGAGATTTTATCCGCCCTTTAGAGGCACACAAATGTAAAAGAGACTTTCAAAATAGCGCCTATCTGCTATTCAGGATTGCTTCCGTCATACGAATGGCTCTGACATTTTCTTTTACATCATGCACACGCACAAACATACACCCCTTGATGACAGCAAGCACCGAGGTGGCAAGAGTTCCCTCCACCCGCTCACTTGCGGGAAGGTCCAGGGTCAGCCCGATGACGGATTTTCTGCTGGTACCAAGAAGCAGCGGACATCCTAATACCTTAAGGCTGTCCATGCCATTTATGACTTGAAGATTCTGTTCGTAGGATTTAGCAAAACCCACACCCGGATCTAAGATAATTTTATCCCCGTTTATTCCCGCCTTCTCCGCTATATGCAGGGTTTCGGCCAGATCGGCAGCCACATCCTGCAAAAAATCCCCATACACTGCCTCCTTGCGGTTATGCATCAGGCAACAGGGCAATCCGCTCTCCGCAATTAAGGAAGACATTTTTTCATCGTATTTCAGTCCCCAGATATCGTTAATCAAATCGGCTCCTGCAGCTATTCCGGCTGCTGCTACACCACTTTTATAGGTGTCTAAAGAAATGGGCACATCAAAGTTCTTTTTGATTTCCTCTATCATGGGAATCACACGGCCTATCTCTTCTTCATCGCTAAGAAGAGTATATCCCGGCCTCGTGGATTCCCCGCCGATATCCAGGATATCCATTCCTTCCTTCAGCATTTCTTCCACGTGAAAAAGAGCCCTGTCTTTATCATTCCATTTTCCGCCGTCGGAAAAAGAATCCGGTGTTACATTTAAGATTCCCATAACATAGGTCTTTCCCTCTGTCATAAAGTCTGTATTTCCTATCCGCATTACTGCCATGTTCCGTCCTTCTTTCTTTTTAAAGTTCTTAAATACTCTTTTTGTTCCTCCTTCACCCGATAACTCTCGATGGCCTTCTGAATGGTTTTATTATGAGTCCATACCTCCAGTTTCTGCTCCTCGAGAAAGGGAAGGGTTGCCTCATACTGCTTGGCGAGCGCAGTGGCAAAAAACCAGGCAATCATCATATTGACATAATACTCCCGGCTGTGAACGGAAGCGACCATATCCAGATATTCCGGTTTGAAATCCTCATCCAGAAAATGCGTCATTAAAGTTTCCATACCAAACCGTATGGTATATGTCTCTTTCTCCGCCATCCAGCGTTTACAGTGTTCAAGCAGTTCTGTCCTGTTCTTACGAAATACCTTGGGGGACATCAGATCGCAGGTAGCCCAGTTATCCACATAGGGAAGGAAGGCATCTATTTTTGAAATACAGGTATCGAAATTCTTTTCTCTTTCTATCAGAAACCCGTGAAGGTTATTTTCCTCATAGTAGGCATGGGGAAGGTCAGATAAGAAAATCTCTGCATCCTCCACGTGCTTTGCATAATTACGTAATGCGGGGGTTCGCACGCCGATAATGGTTTCTTTGGAAATCGTGGGCATGAGCTTTGCATGAAAATCACGGTACCCCGGGTCGGCAAGGGCAAATAAATCTTTTTGTATCTTTTCTCTAACCTCTGTTTTCTTACTCACGCTTTCTCTCCTGTCTCTCCGATTAAAATGATTTATCTGATTGCAGTCTTCATTCCGTAAAAGCTGCTTATATTTTTAAACTCAGGTTTTTCTTATCCTGCTTCCAGTCACATGCTTTTTCCATTTTACATGCATAGCAGGGACGGCTTAGCTTATCCGCTCTGTATAAAAGCCCGTCCAGGTTTTTGTCCCCTGCAATTTCCCGGTTACGGTGGTTACCGATAGCCTTTGCAATAGACCGGCTCTCCTCCTCCGTAAAATCACATTCCGTTAAGATTTCCGGTGCCAGTTTTTCGCTGACTTTAGCATGGTCCTCCCCGGTCTCATACTGAACCCATCTGCCGATATCGTGTAAAAGCGCTGCCGCATAAATCCATTCTCCGGGCAGGCCGAAATCTTCCTGCAGATTAAGTATCATGGCAATTCTGGCCACATCCAGAAAATGCCCCATGTTATGACGGCAGAAGTCCCTGTGAACCTCTGCCATCTCAATTTTTTCTATATGCTCTCTGTATTTTTTGTTTTTTAAAATCTTATCGATTCGTTTCATAAAACTGCCTCTGCAAATCCACATTGTCCACAAAAGCTCCGCGGAGTGCCACCGTCTGTGTCATGCTTCCCGGCTTCTTGATGCCCCGCATGGTCATACACATATGCTCCGCCTCCAAAACCACCATGACTCCCTTAGGTTTCAAATATTCCATAATGGCATCCGCTATCTGCGCCGTCATCTGCTCCTGAATCTGCAACCTTCTGGCAAATACATCCACGGTTCTGGCCAGTTTACTTAAGCCCACCACTTTTCCGTCCGGAATATAGGCAATATGAGCCTTACCGAAAAAAGGCAGCATATGATGTTCACACAGGGAATAAAAAGTAATGTCCCTTTCTATAACCATCCCGCCATCCGTCACGGTAAAGGTTTTCTGTAAATGCTCTTTCGCATCCTCCCCCATGCCGCCGCAGATTTCCTCATACATTCTGGCAATACGGGCCGGTGTCTCCAGTAAGCCCTCTCTATTTAAGTCTTCTCCGATGCCCTCTAAAATCAGTCTGACACCCGTTTCAATTTTCTGCTGATCCATCATTATCTCCTTTTGGGGTTCTTTCGTTTTTCTTCTCTTTGCTTAAGGATTTTCCTCATCCTGCCAAGATAAGACAACGAACCGAAACAAAGAATCACATCCTCCCTGCCTGCCAGAAGATACGCCATTTCCACTGCTTCTTCCAGACTGTCGGCGGTGGTAACATGGGGATGATAGTCCCGTACCGTGTTCGCCAGATCCATTGCCGGAAGCGCCCTCTTATTTCCGGGAGAAGTGACGGTAATAATCTGGTCCGCATATTTTACGGTTTCCGCCACCACTTTCTCGTATTCTTTGTCCCTTAACATTCCCATTATATAGATAATTCGTTTATTTGAAAAGTAAAAACGAACAGATTGGGCAAGTTTTTTCGCTGCATCTTCATTGTGGGCACCATCTATTATAAAATATGGTTTCTTGGAAAGCACCTCAAAACGGCCTTCCCACATCGTTTCCAGAAGTCCTCTTCGAAGCTCCTTCTCGGAAATATCATAGCCGCATTCTGTAAGGGCGGTCACCGTTTCCACGGCAAGAGCTGCATTTTCAATCTGGTATGTTCCGGCCAGTTTTATGGTAAGGTCCCCAAACTTTTTTCCCTTTTTGTCGGTATAGGTGAAAGTCTGCTTTTCCAATCCATATTTTACCTTTTCAGGCTTTCCTGTAAATACAACTTCCGCCTGCATTTGCGCAGCTCTTTTTAAAAGGATTTCGGCAACCTCTGCCTCCTGTCCGGCAGAAACCACTTTTACACCGGGCTTTATAATACCGGCTTTGTTCTCTGCAATCTCTTGAAGTGTATTTCCCAAAAACTGCATATGATCCATACTGATACCTGTAAATACGGATACCAGTGTCGTGGTAATCAGATTGGTAGCATCTTCCTTCCCGCCCATTCCGCATTCGAGCACCACAATATCACATTCTTTTTGTGCAAAATACAAAAAAGCTGCTGCCGTCTCCACCTCAAAAGCGGAGGGGTGATTTAGTCCTGCTGCCACCATGTCGTCCGCAGCTTCTTTCACCTTGGTAAGCACGGATGCCATCTCCGCCTGGGTGATACTTTTTCCGTTTATCTGAATCTTTTCCGTATATTTGGAAATCACCGGGGAAAGATACCGTCCCACCTTGTAACCGGCGGTTTTCAGTATGGTGGATATATAAGCAAGAAGGGAGCCCTTACCATTGGTTCCCGCAATATGGACAAACCGGAGTCTGTCCTGGGGATTGTGAAGTCGCTCACATAATCCTGTAATGTTATCCAGTCCCGGTACAATTCCGATTCCTGCAAGACTCTCTATATATTCCAGACTTTCTTGATAATTCATTTAAAAAATCCCTTCCCATTCCTTTTCTGTATAAATCCGTATTCATAGGCAATACTTACCAATATGAAAAAGTATATCCATAATTTTATCCACTGCGGCATCCTTGGCTGGTGCATTGAAATCGTATATACCGCCGTCTGCGGACTTAGAAGGAGACAGTTTTCGTTAAAGGGAAACACTTCTGTCTGGATGTTTCCCATTTACGGTCTGGGCTGTCTCATTCTCCCCATAAGCAAAATGCTTAAGAACAGGTCCCTTCTTTTCAGGGGCTCCTTCTATGCATCCCTAATCTATGCCGTGGAATATTTAAGCGGACGAATCCTGCAGAAAAAAGCAATATGTCCCTGGGATTACAGCCGCTCCAAATGGAATATCGGCAGTGTTATCCGACTGGACTTTTTGCCCTTCTGGTTTGCCACAGGTTTATTATTCGAGCGACTGGTCTTAGAAAACGAACCCTGTGAATGTGACAAAAAACAAGCATAGGACGGAGAAGCCTCCGTCCTATTTTTAATCTGCCATATCGTCCAAATCTTCCGCCCCGATGTTCAGGGTATTCAACGTCCTGCGTCTCATACGCGCTGCTTCGGATGCTTGCAGGATATAGTTTTTGAGTTTCTTGGCGTTTTTAATATGCTTAATCTCAAGTTTCGGATGTGTGGTATCACCGGTAAAACAGATAATGCTCCCCAGTCCGAAGATTCTCTCCCAAAAGCTTTCCTGCAACTGTACATCCTGAATCTTATACATGTAACAGTCATTCTCAATCTTTTTTAAGAAACCCTGATCAATGGTAAACATATCATCTTTTACGATGTACACGGTAAAGGTGAAAGGTAATCCGAAAAATACCCATCTCTTTCTTTCTCTGAATTTAATATCGGGATCCAATGTTCTTGCCATAATGCATCCTCCTTTGTATAAAAGCCATTCTTGTGCTTATTATACCGAAAGATGTGCTAATATGCAAGCAGGAAGATTGTCAGAAGTTGTCAATCTGTTTATTGCATACCGCTTCCTTTTTCTTCACAGTATTTGCAACGATAGATTTCCCTTTCCTCATCTGCCAGCACAAAAATATGTGGAAGTCCCTGCTCAATCGAGGTGATGCAGCGGGGATTTTTGCAGTGGATGACATTTTTAATCATTTTGGGAAGTACCAGTTCCTTCTTATCCACGATTTCACCGTCCTTAATGACATTTACGGTGATATTGTGGTCAATAAAGGCTAACACATCCAGATTTAACTGGTTAATGTCACATTCCACTTTTAAGATATCCTTCTTGCCCATCTTTTCGCTTTTGGCATTTTTAATAATGGCCACGGTACAATCCAGTTTTCCAAGCTGCAGATGCTTATAAATATCCATGCTTTTTCCGGCTTTGATATGGTCCAACACAAAACCTTCTTCTATCTTTCCTACATTCAACATATCGCATTCCTCCTATCATTCTGCCAGTCCAAGCAGTGTTAAAATCAGTGCCATTCTGACATAAACACCATACTGCGCCTGTTTGAAATAAACGGCTCTGGGGTCATCATCCAGTTCCACGGAAATTTCATTCACCCTGGGAAGGGGATGCAGAATCAGCATATCCTTACCGGCAAGCTCCATCTTGGCACTGTCCAGAATATAGAAATCCTTCAGGCGGACATAATCCTCCTCATTGAAGAAACGCTCCTTCTGCACCCTGGTCATGTACAAAAGATCCAGTGTGGGCATGACTTCTTCCAAATGCATAACTTCTTTGTACGGAACATTCTTTTCCTTAAGCATGTCTGTGATGTAATCCGGCACTTTTAATTCCTCAGGGGATATGAATACAAAGCGAATCCCTTTATAACGGGTAAGGGCATGAATCAGGGAATGTACGGTTCGTCCGAATTTTAAATCTCCGCAAAGCCCGATGGTCAGATTATCGAGTCTCTTTTTCAGACTGCGGATGGTTAACAAATCGGTCAGGGTCTGTGTAGGATGCTGATGTCCCCCGTCACCTGCATTGATAACGGGAATCCCGGATTTTTCTGCCGCAACCATGGGAGCTCCCTCCTTGGGATGGCGCATGGCACATATGTCTGCATAACAGGAAATCACCCGGATGGTATCGGAAACGCTTTCTCCTTTTGCTGCTGAGGAATTGGAACCGTCGGAAAATCCCAGAACCTGTCCTCCTAAACGAATCATTGCGGATTCAAAACTGAGTCTTGTCCGGGTACTTGGCTCATAGAAACAGGTTGCCATAATCTTTCCGTCACAGGCATGTGCATATTTTTTCGGATTGGCGGAAATATCTTCTGCCAGATCAAACAGTTTGTCCAGTTCTTCCGTGGTAAAATCCAACGGACTCATTAAATGTCTCATCTCTTACCTCCTAAAAAAAATCGAAGAGAAAATCTCTTCGATTTTTAAAATTTACTTAAATGTTAATAAATCTTCCACCGTTTTCCGTTTCGGTGCTGCAGGGCTTTCTGCAGGATATCCGATAGGAATAAGGCAGACAAGTTCCTGACCTTCGGGAACGCCTAATAAAGAAGCGGCTTTCGCTTCGTCAAAAATACCCATGATAACGGTTCCCAGTCCCTGTTCATATGCTGCAAGACAAAACGCCTCAGAAGCAACGCCGGAATCAAACATCTGCCATCCGGTTCCTTTCGTGGTACTGAAAGACCCATCCCTCTCAAAGCCACTGCGGCCGGTTACCATAGTCACTGCAATTAACATGGGCGCTTCTTTGATAATTTCACCATTTCTGGCATAAGCCCCGGTACATTCCTCTGCAATCTGATCCTTTAAGGCACCTTCCACGGCAATGTATCTGGCTACCTGGGTGTTTTTCCAACTGGGAGCGAAAGATGCGGTTTCCACAATATTGGCAATCAATTCATGCCCCACTGCTCTGTCCTGAAATGCGCGGATACTTCTGCGACCTTTGATACATTCATTAGCTGTCATGAGATCCTCCTTAAACGATAATTATTCTGAAAAATATTTTATCATATTCTGTGATATGAAGCAATATAAACTCGCCCGAAAATACATTTATCTTTTGATATGCTCCCGCAGTTCCTGCAGAATTTCCTTATACTTTTCGGAATGCATAGTGGGGTTATTACGCAAAATTCTGTAAAGCCATTTTTCTTTTTTGAGATGTTCCTTCTTTGCCTGGTTTTCCTTGTAATCCGAATAGAGATTGATAATTTCATTCTTAATTTCCGCAGAATGTCTTGTAAGACCGTCCCAAAGGAAATCCCTCTTCTGTTCCAGTTCGTCTCCCTTGATGGGAGTCAGGCTGTTTAACTTCTGCTTAATTCTCTGCAGGTTTTCTTTAATGCCGGAAAGCTTGGAAAGTGCCATTTTGAAATTCAGCGCTTCCTTAAATGCAAGGGAGAAATCCGCCACCATTCCAATTAGCAGAACACAGTCTATCACGGATAACGTTTTCTCCGGTATGAAGAACACTAACTTTTCCACGTAGACCTGCAAAAAATAATTAATAAACACGGCCATGACGCCCCACAGGAGGGATGCAAAGAGGGATATGCGCCCCTTATAATTAAAGGGCATGTTGGAATAATCCCAGTACCGTACCTTAAAAAGGGCTTCCATAACAGTTCCCGTCAGATACTCTAAAATAGTGGCACCCACAACACCGGCCAGAAATACTGCCCAGACATGTTCCCGGAAAGGTGCCGCAACAAATAAAAGCATCACCGCACCGCTTCCGTACAGCGGCAGAAAAGGACCGGTCATAAATCCCCGGTTAACCCATCTTTTTTGTTTTATCGATACATAGGCTGATTCATAACACCAGCCAAAAAGAGAATAAAAGCAAAACAAGAAAAACCATTGCTCTATCGTATACCCGTACATCTTAAGCCTCCTTACCGGTAGAGCAGAATGTCCAAACAGGACTTTCCTTTCTTACTTTCATATTTCACACCACGGAAAATAAATTTACCGTAGCCCCGCACATTTACTACATCATTTTCCTTCAGATTATAACTGTTATTTTCCGTCATTCTACCGTTTATGTAAACTTTTCCTGCCTGAAACATATTCAGACTGTCTGTTCTGGAAAGATTATATACCTTGGAAATGCAGCCGTCCGCCCGAAGTGATGAGGTCAGTACCGTCATTTCTTTCGGTTCCTCTGCCACAACATCAGCATTTTCCTCCGTAACTTCACAACGGATATGAGTATGTTTAATCTGCGTCAGATTTTCACAGATAAAATCTGCCATGGTCTCCACACAGTAAAAATAACTTATCTTTTCCCCCACCAGAATGTCTCCAATCTGACTGCGATCAATCTGCAGGTTCATCAGTGCCCCCAGGAAATCCCTGTGAGAAAGATTTTCTGCAAATTTTGCAAGCAGAGGACTTACTTTGATACAGACAATGGGGAAATCTTCCTCATAACCAAATTCCTCCGGATTTCCAAAACGAATCATCATCCGCTCTGCACCGTCATACCCGCCAAATAAAGCAGGATGGGAAAAGGAAAGTTCTTTTTCCATCCTGTAATAGACATCCAGTTGTGCAAGTCCCAGAAAACCTGTGTGCGTATAGGCATTCTGCCGATAGGACTTTTCTGCCAGATCTTTTAGGCGGCTCTGCAATTGTAATAGTTCTTTTTCAGACCCTGTTGCCATCTTTTGGTGATTACACCATGCCTTTCTACGTAAAACTTAAGATTTCCTGCTTGGGAGCCTTGGCCTTCTCCACTTTCAGTGCCGTCAGTACCGGTCCTTCCCCATTGTAATCCTTCCAGTATTTGCGATGGACTACTGCCGTCACCTTTACCCATTCTTTCTGGTTCAGGGCAGCCGCGCCCTCATATTCGCACGCATATCCCAGAAAGGAAATATCCTCCGCACAGCAGGTCATAGCCATTCGGCCGGGTACAAAATACCCTTCCGGGAATCCCTCCGGCTTTAATACCATTGCCAGATATTCTATCGTTTTTCCTTCATAACGCTCGGGATGATCCATGATATCCATAAAAAAGATTCCGTACCCCTCATCATCCAGCTCCAAAAAATCCTGTTTCAGGTCATAGGGCAGGTCATCCTCCAGGATATCCGTAATTTCACCGTTTTTATCCTCAAAAATTACATCTGCCTTTGGATTGATGGTTTTAATATTTCTCTTGTAGGTATTTAAATCTTCCACTCCGTCACAGCGGTTTACGATAATCATTTCGGAACCGCGTATCATTTCCGCGAACTGGGAACGCATATTGTTATAGTATACCGGGAAGGTAGAACCATCGACCGTTGTGATCTGCTGTTCAATGCGCCAGTGCCAGGGAAGCTTAACGTTTTTATAATTCCACATACCGTTAAACTCAATGATAATACGGTCCGGCTTGTGCTTTTTCTCCAGTTCTACCAGATTGGCAGCCGTAAATTCTTCCTCGTCCTCAATCATCTCCACAACTGCTCTGTTTGCTTTTAAAAGTTTTGCATCGTACTCCACTTCCCCTTCTTCACACACAATAATAAGGGTGAGTCCTTTTGTCCGGAAATAGGGCTGTGCAATAGTATACGTTATAAATTCTGTTTTACCGCTTTCCAAAAAGCCGTTAATCATGTATACGGGTTTCATAATATCCCTCTTTCCTTATTATGCTAAAAACAGTTCTTCCAGTGCCTCTTCGTCCAGTTTGGAGCCGATGACGCAAAGTTTTCCGGTCACCTGTGCTTCACCCGTACGAATGTCACTTTCTCCGGGTACATAATCAAAGTAAATCCAGGTACCGTCCTCAGCCGGAACCATACCCTTTGCACGCAAAATGACACCATAGGTCATACCAAGGTTGTCTTCTGCAAAGGTATTCAGGATATCCGTAATCTTCTCTTTTGTAAATACTTTTGCCGTTTCCTTACCCCAGCTTGTAAACACCTCATCCGCATGATGATGCTTATGGTCATGATGATCATGATGGTCATGGTCGTGACAACCGCAGGTGCAGTTTTCGTCATGATCGTGATGTTCGTGGTCATGATGGTCGTGGTCGTGATGATCATGGTCATGGTCGCAATGCTCGTGATTGTGGTGGTCATGGTCTTCATGGTCGTGGTCACAGTGCTCGTGGTCGTGATGGTCATGGTCTTCGTGGTCATGATCACAGTGGTCGTGATGGTGTCCGTGCTCTTCTTCCAAAAGTGCGTGAATCATATCTTCCAGCTTGTCCGCGCCTTCAATGGTCTTTAAGATATCCTCTCCCTTAAGTTCGTCCCAGGGAGTTGTGATAATGGTTGCTTCCTTGTTGTACTGACGAATCAGTTCCACACAGGTATTCAGCTTTTCTTCGCTCACATTCTGGGAACGGCTGAGTACAATAGTTCCGGCGCATGCAATCTGATTACAGAAAAATTCACCAAAGTTTTTGATATACATTTTGCACTTTGCTGCATCTACTACTGCTACCGCACTGTTTACCTGAACATCCAGATTTGCCGCAACATCATCCACTGCTTTTACCACATCGGAGAGTTTACCCACTCCGGAGGGCTCAATCAGAATTCTGTCAGGTGCATACTTTTCGATTACTTCCTTTAAGGAAGTTCCGAAGTCCCCTACCAGGGAGCAGCAGATACATCCTGAGTTCATTTCCTTAATCTCAATTCCTGCTTCCTTTAAGAAGCCACCGTCGATTCCGATTTCTCCGAATTCATTTTCAATAAGAACTGTTTTGTCCCCATGCAGTGCTTCCTTCAACAGTTTCTTAATAAGGGTTGTCTTTCCCGCACCTAAAAATCCTGAGAAAATATCAATTTTTGTCATTTTAATTCCTTCTTTCTATTTGGTATAAATTTTATCTGTCTGCATTTGCATTTTCCCATTCTGCACTCAATACGGCATACGGAAGTACTGCTACTTCACCGTCCCCACTCTCTCCGCAAAGCATGCCGTAAAATGCATTCTGACCGTCTACAATGGGGCATCCGGACATTCCGGGTGTCACTTCCATCGTCATCACCATCATGTCGGAACCAAAGTCTTCCACATAAATCCAGGGAGAAACAATCACTCCCTCCGTATCATACAATTCCCCTTCCACATAATAGATGGACCAGAGGGAATCGCCTTCCTTTAATTTATCAATGCGCGCCGTAACCACCTTTGTCACTGTAACAAGGCCCACATCATTCTTATTGGCCTTTACAAAGGCAACGTCAGCATTTTCGGATACGTAGTATAATTCTCCTTTACCAACCGTACCATCATGCGTGGTTATGTTAACCTCATCCCCTATGTTCATGCCCGTCATCATATGTGCCGTTGTATAAAAATAAACATCATCCTCCTGGACGGTAGAGACACCTCCATGTCCCTTAAAATAGGGAGTTTCAATTTTTACTACATATGCGTACTTTTCTTCTGCGGTGGGCTGGTCCCAGTACAGAAGAATCATGACAATCACCCAGAAAATCATTAGGCCGACGCCCCAGTACCACAGCGCATTCTTTTTTCTTTTCATAAAATTCTCTTCCTTTCGGGAACACCAGCCCATTTAATTCGCCTTCGGCGAGGGGCTGGTGCTACGTCTTTCTACGGGAACGTCAGCCCATTCAAATTTGCCTTCGGCAAAGGGGCTGACGCTACGTCTTTCTACGGGAACGTCAGCCCATTCAAATTTGCCTTCGGCAAAGGGGCTGACGCTACATCCTTTCGGGAACGTCAGCCCATTTGAATTTGCCTTCGGCAAAGGGGCTGACGCTACGTGATAAGTTCCCTGCGGGAACTTATCACATATAACAAGCAGGACGATAAGCCGGGTTATGTCATTGAATAATCATCTATCTAGGACTGCCGTTACCGGCAGCCTCAAGCGACCCACCTGAAAACAGGCCGGGCAAGCCTATCGTTTTCTTTTGGTCTTGCTTCGGATGGGGTTTACATGGCTCCGTATATTACTATGCGGACGGTAGTCTCTTGCACTGCCTTTCCACCCTTACCGGTCCTAAGACCGGCGGTTTATTTCTGTTGCACTTTCCTTGGAGTCACCTCCACCGGACGTTATCCGGCATCCTGCCCTATGAAGCCCGGACTTTCCTCACCCACTTATGTGGCCGCGATTATTTGTCCTACTTGTTTAAAAAGCGTATTTAGTTTAGCACTGCGAAACTTCTCTGTCAAAAAACTTCCTCTTAAATAATTCTAAAATTTTCCTGTCATCTCTTTCAGAGGCAACAATCCTTTATACATTGAAACAGCTTCCCCCCACAAATTCCCTGCAAATGGAATTATTGGGAAGGTTTTCACTGCTTACTCCCAGAAAATAGTCCAGGAATTTCAGCAGGCGCTTTGCTTCGTAATATTCCGGCTCCCCTTTTTCAATACTGAATAAAAGAGGCTCTGCAAACTGTTTCATTACCGCAAGTTCATAAATCAGCGCCGAATTAAACATGGCATCTGCTCTTTCCTGGAAGGGGAAAATATTCTCCTCTTCTCCGCGTCTTACACTGGGCCACATCTGAATAGTTCTCTTCGCGCTGGAGCCGCGGGTTCTGGCATCCCTTACCATGCGCCTTAACAGTCTGGCATCGGTGGTAGGAATCCGGTTGTGTTCATCAATGTTTAAGCTGGTCAGTGCACTGATATAAATCCGGAATTTGCTTTCATCAGGCAAGGCATAAGACATCTTATCGTTCAGCCCGTGAATACCCTCAATCACCAGAACATCATCTTTTCCAAGTTTCATGGTATTCCCTTTATATTCCCGCTTGCCAATCTTAAAATTAAAGGTGGGCATCTCAACCTCTTCACCGTTTAAGAGCGCAATCATATCCTGATTGAATTTCTCCACATCCAATGCTTCCAGACATTCAAAGTTGTAATCCCCGTTTTCATCTCTGGGCGTAAATTCCCTGTCCACAAAATAATCATCCAGTGCAATGGGATGGGGTGTCATGCCCTGGGTACGAAGCTGAATGGATAAACGATGGGAAAAACTGGTCTTTCCGGAAGAGGAAGGTCCGGCAATCATAATAAATTTCACATTACCGCGCTTAACAATCTCTTTGGCAATTTCACCGATTTTTCTTTCCTGCTCAGCCTCCTGCACCAGAATCATATCGCTGATACTTCCGGAACAGACTGCATCGTTCAAATCCCCAACGGTTGTAATATTAATCTTTTCGCCCCATTTTTCTGCATCGTTTAAGGTTTCGAATAAGAGATGCCTTTCCGGAACCTGGGGCACCACATCCGGTTCCTTGGCTCTCGGAAGCACCAAAAGCATGCCCTCTTTATAAGCAATCAGATCAAAATGTTTTACATAACCCGCATTGGGGAGCATATAACCGTAATAATAATCATAATACCCTTCCATCTCATAGATATTAACAGAAGAGCTTCTCCTGTAATGGAAAAGTTTGAGTTTATCTTCCATTCCATTTTCCCGGAAAAGTTCTCTGGCATCATCGAGGCTGTAGGAACGTTTTAACATGGGCATCTTCTGCTCCCGAAGTTCTTCCATACGTGCCTTTACCTTTTGGATAAAGTCCTCATCCATCTGATAATCACCGGCTGTCACATAATAGCCGGGTCCTATGGTGAAATTTACTCTGCATTTCTGTGCACATTCAGGCCCTGCCACGTCAAATACAGCCTTCATTAACATCATGGTGGCGGTACGGGCATAGGTCTTGCTTCCCAGTGCGTCCTTCAAGGTAAAAAAGCCCAGTTCCCCACTCTTGTTTGCCCGCTTAAACAATTCGGTAACTTTACCGTTTATGGAAACCAGCGCAATCTGATTTTCATATTTGTCCTGATAATCCCTCACAATTTCCTCATAAGTGATTCCCTTCGGATATTGTTTTTCTACCCCTTCAATCTTTAATGTAATCATGGTTCCCTCCTCAAATCACGACATACGGACTTTTTTCCTCCGCAGTCTCTACTATAATTCCCGGAATGTTACGTTTGAAATAATCCTTCATATACGGTATAAAGAGTTTTTCCAATCCATAGTGGCCTGCATCAATCACACTGACTCCCTGTGCAACCAGATCAATACCGGTATGATGGTCAATATCGCCGGAAATAAGCACCTGCACACCTGCATCCACAGCTGCACCCACCACGGATTTGCCGCTTCCGGGTGAAACAGCCACCACCTCTACCCTGTCAGAAAGTTCCCCATATACTCTGACCGCCGGCAGACGAAATGTCTCCTTCACCAGTTTTGCACAGGCATTTAATGTCATAGCCTCCGGCAGGCTTCCGATTCTTCCGATTCCCTCTCTGGAAATATCATCCTCATAGGTGACATCCAGAACCTGCCTGTTCTTTAATCGTAGTTCATCCGCTGCTGCATCCGCCATCCCCATAACATCAAAGTTCGTATGCATGGCATAATAGCACATATCTGCCTGAAGCATACGCAGGATCCTGCGACTGATAAAGTTTTCTTCGGTCACCGCCTTTAACGGTTTAAAGATTAACGGATGATGGGTCAGAAGCATATCCGCCCCTGCCTCGATGGCATCCTCAATCACCTCATCCGTCGCATCCACGGCCAGATAAACCTTTTTGATATCCTTACTGCTTCTTCCTGCAAGCAGTCCTACATTATCCCAGCTTTCCGCAAACTTTGCGGGTGCCAGGATTTCAAGCCTTTCCCGTACATCCGTACATTTCATAAGTAACCCTCTTCCCTGTGTTTAAACTATGCCATGACATGCAGACAAATTCGAATTCCTTCCTGTTCTTCCAGAAGTTCTGCCCTTCGCCCCGCTGCTTTTTCACCGGTAAGCCCGCCCAGAATGGATTCATTTAACCTATATCTGTTTTCCAGAAAATCCTTTAGAACCGGATGGGCATTCCGGATTAAAAGCGGTCCGTAAGCATCCTCCAGCTTCTGTCTGAATTCTTCCGGTATCTCCTGTCCGTTCCGATTCTTCATGGCAATTCCGGCTTTGCTTAGCTCTTCCGCTCCGAAAGCTGCCTTGATAACCGGATAATATTTGCCTTCCTCCTTTACCATTTCCTCCTGTATAATCTGAAAATGATTTTTACGAAGAAATTCCCTGAGGAAAGCAAGTTCTGACTGGGGACCTAAAATCAGTTCCTTCATCTCACGGACTTTTTCCATTCCCTCATTTAAGATTGCAGCTATCAGTCTGCCTCCCATACCGGCACAGACGAGCGCCTCCGCCTCTCCTTCACCAAGTGCTTCCACACCGTCAGACAGGCGTGTCTCTATGTATGCCTCATAGCCTTTTTCTGCAATGTGCTCCCTGGCTCTTTGAAGCGGGCCCTCCCTCAAATCCATGGCATAGACCCGGGGTGCAATTCCCTTTTCATAAAGGTAAATGGATACAAATCCATGATCACAGCCCACATCCGCCACCCGGTTTCCGACGGTCACCATATCTGCAATTGTCTTTAATCTGACCGATAATTCCATATTAATCCAAATAATCCTTCAACTTACGGCTTCTGGAAGGATGACGCAGTTTACGGAGTGCTTTTGCTTCAATCTGACGGATACGTTCACGTGTTACATTGAATTCCTTACCCACTTCCTCAAGCGTACGGGCACGGCCGTCGTCCAGACCGAAACGGAGCTTTAATACCTTCTGCTCCCTGTCCGTAAGGGTATCTAACACTTCATTAAGCTGCTCTTTCAAAAGGGTAAAGGCTGCCGCATCCGCAGGTACCGGTACGTTATCATCCTGAATAAAGTCGCCCAGATGGCTGTCTTCCTCCTCGCCGATAGGAGTTTCCAGAGAAACCGGTTCCTGACTGATTTTTAAGATTTCTCTGACACGTTCCACAGGCATATTCATTTCTGCCGCAATTTCTTCCGGAGACGGTTCTCTGCCCAGTTCCTGTAAAAGCTGGCGGCTGACACGAATCAGTTTATTAATGGTTTCTACCATATGCACGGGGATACGAATGGTTCTGGCCTGATCGGCAATAGCTCTTGTAATAGCTTGTCTGATCCACCAGGTAGCATAGGTGGAGAATTTATATCCCTTCCGATAATCGAATTTTTCCACAGCTTTAATAAGACCCAGGTTACCTTCCTGAATCAGGTCTAAGAAAAGCATACCGCGGCCCACATAACGCTTTGCAATACTTACTACCAGTCTTAAGTTTGCCTCTGCAAGACGTTTTTTGGCCTCCTGATCTCCCTCTTCCATTTTCTGGGCGAGTTCGATTTCTTCCTCTGCGGAAAGTAGGGGCACTTTTCCGATTTCCTTCAAATACATTCTGACAGGATCTTCAATGCTGACGCCATCCGGAACGGAAAGATCGATGTTTTCCACATCTACATCTTCCTCTTCGATCAGCATGATTTCTTCTTCGGGCACTTCATCGTCCTCGGTAATGCGAAGCACGTCCACGCCACTGGCTTCCAGAAATTCAAACACCTTGTCCATCTGATCGTCTTCCAGATTAAGGTCTGCAAAGAAATCCGCAACTTCCTGATATTCCAGTACATTTTTCTTTTTCTTTGCCATGCTCAGCAATTCTTTTATTTTCTCGTCAAATTTTGCCTTTGTGTTTTCATCCATTGTTAGGGTTCCATCCTTTCAAAATGTAATAGTATTATAACCTTTAATCTAATGAGATATGCATTTTCCCAAGTTCTTCCAACGCCTTTTTCCCGGCAATTACCTGATTGAGTGCATTCACGTCCGTTCCCAGTTTCCCGGAATAGTATTCATAACTGTTTTTCTTGACCGCATAAAGGATATCGTGAAAAGCTCTTTCCTTTTCCTGCTTCGTTTCAATAGCTTCCACCTTGGTATTGAACAGAGCGGCTGCCATACGCTGTTCCTCTTCATCCGTAAACATACTGATAATGGATGCCGGATTGTATTTGCCGGCTTTCATATCCGAAAAGAGGCGCTCCGCAACCTTTCTGTACAACTCTACCGTGAAATCAGAAGGCGCAATATACTTCTCGATTTTGGGCAGAAGTTCCGGATAATCCGTAATCCAGGTGAGTAACATCCGCTGTACCTTATCCGCATTTTCTTCCCTGGAAGGCTTTGAATGAATGCCGGATTTTGGTCTCTCAACAGCCTGTACCAGTCCGGTTTTCGATGCATAGGAATTAACCAGCTTTCGCATATTTTCAAAACCGATATGATACTTATCCGCCACTGCCTCCAGGTAATTTTCGCGCTCCACTTCATCTTCAAAGGCACAAAGTTTTTTGGCAATCTCACGGTGAAATGCGGTTTTCCCCTCGGGATCTTTTAAGTCATAGTCCCGCTCCGAAATCCGGACCTCAAACATGAAACTGTTTTCCGCCTGGTCGATTCTTTTCTGAAACTCTTCCGCTCCCAGATTCTTTATAAATTCATCCGGGTCTTTATAGGGCTGCATGTTGATTACCTTGCCGGTAAGTCCCACCTGACGAAGTATCCCGATGGCACGAAGCGCTGCTTTGGTGCCTGCTCCGTCACTGTCATAAGCCAGAAGCACCTTATCCGTATAACGCTTCATAAGGGAAGCCTGCTCCGTGGTAAAAGCAGTGCCTAAGGATGCCACGGCCTGGGTAAACCCTGCCTGATGCATGGAAATCACATCCATATATCCTTCACAGATAATCAGGTTTCCGGCCTTTGCGGTACGCGCGAAATTCATCCCGTAAAGATTTCTCCGTTTATCAAATATGGGCGTTTCCGGAGAGTTTAAGTATTTGGGCTCCCCCTTGCCCATCACACGTCCGCCGAATCCGATGACCCTGTGGTTAATATCCTGTATCGGAAACATCACACGATTCCAAAACGTATCATGCAAACCACGCCTTTCATCAAACCCGGCTACGCCTGCTTCTTTTATTAATTTGTCCTCATATCCTTTTTCCTTCAGGTAACGACACAGTCCGTCCGTGGCATAACCAAGGCCGAATTTTTTCATGGTCTCTTCCGTCAGCTGCCTGTCCTTAAGATACTTAAGCCCCACCTCTCCCCGTTTGGAGCGAAGCTGGTAATAATAGTATTTTGCGGACTCTTTGTTTACTTCTAAGAGTCTGGCCCGGTGGTTCTCCTTTTTTTTCATTTCCTCGGAGTACTCCAGTTCCGGAAGTTTTACACCCGCTCTGTCCGCCAGCATTTTAACAGCTTCGACAAAACTGTAATTCTCATAATTCATAACAAATGTGAAAACGTTGCCCCCTGCACCGCATCCGAAGCAGTAATACATCTGCTTACTGCCCGAAACGGAAAACGAAGGAGTCTTTTCGTTATGAAACGGACAACAGCCAAAATAACTGTTTCCCTTTTTTTGAATTTTCACATAACTGCCGACCACATCCACTATGTCGTTTTTCATCCTGACTTCTTCCACAATCTCTTCAGGATAGTACATATTGTCCTCTTTTCGTTCTTTTTGTATTATGATTTACCCCATCATCCGTGCCAGGATTTGGGAATAAAAAGTTCTTCATAAGTCGCAATGGCAAACCGGTCGGTCATGGCTCCCACATAATCACAGACCACAATTTCCCTATGTTCCCCTTCATCAATCATTTTCAAGAAATCAGCGGGCAGTTTGTCAATGTTTTTCAGATAATACTCATAGAGTGTCTTCATCAGCATTTCTGCTTTTCCTTCTTCACTCTTTGCATCCGGATTCTGGTAAACCCTTTCAAACATAAAAGCCCTCAGTTTCTTCATGGCAAGTGCCACCGGCTCTGACATCTTAATATCACCGGTTTCAAAACTGGTGGTAACCAGATCATGAATAAAATGATCCAGCCGTTCTCCCGTTGTATAACCGATTACGTCCCCGATTTCCTTCGGCACATCCGTTTCCTTTAGAATTCCGCCCCGGATTGCATCATCCATATCGTGATGAATATAAGCAATCTTGTCGGAAAAACGGACAATTTTGCCCTCTAATGTAGCGGGCATGGAATCTGTCTGGTGATTCCGGATACCATCCCGTACCTCAAAGGTAAGATTCAATCCGGCACCGTTTTTTTCCAGTTTTTCAACGGTTCTGACACTTTGCTCGTTGTGCTTGAATCCATAAGGACAAATCTCATTCAGTGCACGCTCTCCGGCATGCCCGAAGGGAGTGTGCCCAAGGTCGTGGCCAAGTGCGATAGCCTCCACCAGATCTTCATTCATCCGAAGTGCTTTTGCTATCGTTCTGGCATTTTGGGAAACCTCCAGGGTATGCGTGAGGCGGGTCCGGTAATGATCCCCCTCGGGTGTAAGAAATACCTGGGTTTTATCCTTTAATCTGCGGAAGGACTTGCTGTGTAAGATTCGGTCCCGGTCTCTTTGGAATACCGGTCGGATATCGCACTGCTCTTCCACCCTGTCCCGTCCTTTCGAATTCACGCTGAATGTCGCATAAGGACTTAAATACACTTTTTCCCACTGTTCCAACTGTTCTCTGATAGTCATGTTTTTGCCTTTCTGCATAAATGCCTGCACAAAACAACTCTCTCATATCTAATATTCTGTATTGGTGTCGAAATTCCTTTTCTGAAATCATAAAATTTTTAAAAATAAATCTCCACCATTGCGAAACCGTAAACTTTTCGCAACAATGGAGATTTTTATACTCAAAATATCATGAACAAATCAATACTCCTTATGGTTCATGATGGAAATACTGATTCTTAGGGAACCCAAGACAAGGAGCACCAGAAGCACAACTCCTGTCCACAAAAATGCTTCATCCGGAATATGCTGCATTTTTTGCACGATTCCTGCCATCCCTTCCGGATATAGGGATAGAAGTTTTTTCCCAAATAAAGCTGCCAGCATACCGATTCCGCCTACCAGAAGAAGTACAATTTGGCTCTTTTCATTACCGAATTTTAACCGAACCGGTGCCATCACAGAAAACATTATCATATAGAAAGGAGCAAAAATTGCCAGTTTCTCAATCAACACCGATACCTCTATGGACTGGGTTTGTAAAAAGGTTGCTGACACAAGCAGCACTACCGTAAGCAGAAAGCTAATCGTCCCCATAATGCCAGCCAGCACATACTTTTCCACAGCGTAAGTCTTGGGGGTAATGGGAAGAACCATTAAAAAGGGATACCCATTATCAAACTCATCATAACTGATTGTGCTAACCGTTAACAGCATACATAACAGGCAGATATAAGGAGCAATAAAATAGCCATCCATGGTATTGCTAAATAGAATCGCCATGATTCCTATCATCAGAAGATAATTCTTTCTTTTCCACAATAAGCGGAAATCTTTTTCAAGCAGACCTCTCATGTTATTTCCCTCCCAGCATTAACAGAATCACATCATCCAGTTTACAGTTCTCCACCACGATATCCGGGTAATTTTCCCGATAATACATCTTTTCTTTGGTAAGACACACAAAGCCGAAAGATTCTTTTGTTGTACAGAGCAGATATTGCTTGTCAAGTCTTGCAAAATCTTCACTACTGACACGAAGGACCCCGTAATTTCCCAAAATCCGGTCCGTATCTTCATGCAGAATTACCTTTCCGTCATGAATGAAATAGATATCATCACACAGCCCTTCTAAATCCGATGAAATGTGGGAACTGATGAGAATGGAGGTTTCCGGGTCCTTCTGTAGGAAATCTCTTAAAATATCAATTACCTCTTTTCTGGCTACCACATCGAGCCCTGCTGTCGGTTCATCCAGAATTAAAAGTCTGGCCCCATGGCTGACCGCGGTAAGCACTCTCACCTTGGCTTTCATGCCGGTGGAAAACTCGCGCATCTTTTTATTCAGGGGAATATTCTGCCTGCCGCATTCCTCTCTGAAAAATTTTTCATCAAATTTCTGATACATTTTCTTAAGAACAGCAATCGTATCCTCCACATTAAGTTCCAGAGAAAATCCCGAGTCAGCCAATGCTGTTCCAAGCTGTTCCTTATCCTTTACGGTAAGTTCTCCGATATTCTTCCCAAGCACCCGTATTTCCCCTTCATCGGGCTTTACAAGACCAAGAATGGATTTAATAGTGGTACTCTTTCCTGCTCCGTTCTTTCCTACAATGCCGCATACCGTTCCGGCCGGCACATGAAGCGATATATCCAGGCAAAAATCCTGATATCTCTTCTTTAAACCATTCACCTCAATCATACTTATTCCTCCAGAATAATATCCAAAATTTCCTTCATTTCCTCATTGCTTATTCCTACGGATCTGGCTTTTGAAACCGCTGCAAAAAAAGCATCCTCCACAGCCTTTTTCCGTGCCTCTTTGGCAAGCTGCCTGTCGGTTGCCGAAACATAGGTTCCTTTGCCCTGAACCGTCACCACGAAACCGTCCTCCTCCAGCCTGTCATAGGCCTTTTTGACGGTAAGTGCGCTGATTTTCAATTCATTGGCAAAAGCCCTGACTGAGGGAAGCACCTCTCCCTCCTTCAGATCTCCGTTTATGATTCCCTGTTTAATATGATCCATCAACTGTTCATACACAGGAATCATGGAAGAATTATTAATGATAATATGCATATTATCTGGTACCTCTTTCTGTAATGATCATCTACAGTAAACAGTATATAACAGTGTGTAACTGTTGTCAAGTGTTATATGGTGTTTATTGAGCGGTACGCGGATGGAGCATGAATGTGCATGGGAGTTTACTCACAAATGCACATTTATGCGAACAGACGCATAGCGCGACAGCGCGTCATGAGCATGAAGCGCAGCGAAATGCGAATGGCACCGCTCCGCGGGGCATATATCTTCCCCCACGGGGTTTAAACCCTTTCTTTCGCCTCCTATGCCCCGGCTTCCCGTCGATGTTCCAATACTTCTCTGTGAGGATGACATTAGTGTTTTGTTAGGACAATGGTTGTGATACAAATTTCGATTTTTCTTTATCTCTGTACCCATACAATTGACCTTGGGTCAATTATCATCCCTCGCTCCAAAGTGCTCGGTCAATTCTCATTTTCCTATCTACTTACCTCCAAAATTCAGTCACTTCGTGCCTGTCGTGCTTCGCACTTTTGATTTTGTCGGTATCGGACTCAGTTTAGTAAGAAATCCGCATTCTCTTCCGGCCGGTACTCTTCTATATATCTGTGTTCAGCCGGGAAATATCTGTTTTTGTATTTGTCAATAATTTGTTGTTCATTGCCAATATAGGTATCTCTTTTTATCACACGATAAAGCCTGTCTTCCTCCGGGATATCAATATATATCATATAATCAAATAGATTAGAGTATTCTTTTCTTTGTAGAAAGATTCCTTCCACAATCACAATCGTATTATCATGAATAGGAAAACTCTGTGTAAAATAGGTATCATGATCCTTGTCATACAGTTCTACAGAAATACAATCGTCGCTATTATTTCTAATTTCATTAATCACATTGGCAAAATAATCAAATCTCCACTGCAAATCATAGTAACACTGCCATTCGGGGTATTCTGCATTGTATCTTACTTTACGTACATGGATGAAATCATCAATATGAAGTAAAATGGTATGATAATTATTTTCTTCAAGTTTCTGACATATTTTTTCAGATATTGTACTCTTGCCCGCACCTCCAAGACCATCAATTCCTATAATACCGATACCGCCTGTACCAATTGCCTCCATTATATTACGAAATATAACATCTGTATCCCACATGATATTTTCACTCCTTTTTCCTGATTTTCCCCATACGAAAAGTAAAAGCGGGACAGCCGAAACTGCCTCGCTTAACTTTTATATCTTGAATATTAACTATTTGAAATATTCTACACCGCTTTCAAAGATCTTGAGATCCTGTTCGCCGTAAATATTAACTGCAACGGATTTATCTCTTCTTTCTGCATGAGCCATCTTACCAAAGCATCTTCCGTCAGGGGAAGTGATACCCTCGATGGAAAGATAGGAACCGTTTACGTTCCATTCCTCATCCATGGAAATATTACCATCAATGTCTACGTACTGGGTAGCAACCTGGCCATTGGCAAACAGTTTATCCAGCCACTCCTTCTTTGCCACGAAACGTCCTTCACCGTGGGATGCGGGGCTACAATAGGTCTGTCCTAATTTTGCACCGCGTAACCAGGGGGATTTGTCGGAAACTACCTTGGTATAAACCATCTTGGAAATATGACGGTTAATGGTGTTGAAGGTAAGAGTCGGAGAATCCTCGGTCTGTCCTACGATTTCGCCGAAAGGAACCAGTCCCAGTTTAATGAGCGCCTGGAAACCGTTACAGATACCCAGTGCAAGACCGTCTCTTTCGTTCAAAAGTTTCATGACCGCTTCCTTCATCTTTTCATTCTGGAATGCGGTTGCAAAGAATTTAGCGGAGCCATCGGGTTCATCACCGGCTGAGAAACCACCGGGGAACATGATAATCTGTGCCTGATCAATTGCCTTTTCAAACTCTGCTACGGAATCACGGATATCCTCTGCGGTAAGGTTCTTAAATACCTTGGTAACCACATTTGCACCGGCACGCTCAAATGCCTTGGTGGAATCATACTCACAGTTGGTACCGGGGAACACCGGAATAAATACGGTGGGCTTTGCAATCTTATTCTTGCAAATGTAAATGTCTTCCTTATGATACAGTCCAGTTTCCACAGGTGTGGTATCCTGAACCGCTTTTGTAGGGAATACCTTTTCCAAGGTTCCTTTCCATGCCTTTAAAGCGTCCTTCATATCGATGGTCACATCACCGTATACAATCTGTGCCTCATCGGTGACAACACCAATCTTATCAAAATCAATGTCAGACTCCGTAAGTACAATCAGCTTATCAGCCGGAATTTCAGCTACAATATCGCCAAGTCCGTTTTCAAATAATGCATCCGCAGAAATATCCTCTGCAATCTTCACACCCAGATTATTACCAAACGCCATCTTGGAAACAGCGGCCGCAACACCCTTGGAATCCAATGCATAAGCGGATACGATTACTCCCTTCTGCATAAGTCCTCTGATGTTGTCATAAAGCTCCATAACCTTCTCATAAACAGGTATATCGTACTCATCCTTTTCGATGCTGAAACGGACAATGGTATTTCCTGCCGCCTTCAGTTCGGGAGTAATAATATCGCTGTCCTTTGCAATATCCACGGCAAAGGATACGAGTGTAGGAGGAACATCAATATCATTAAAGGTTCCGGACATGGAATCCTTGCCACCGATGGAAGGAAGTCCGTAACCGATCTGTGCGTCATAAGCACCAAGAAGTGCCGCAAAAGGCTGGCTCCAACGTTTCGGATCGCTGGTCATACGTCTGAAATATTCCTGGAAGGTAAAACGGATCTTCTTATAATCACCGCCGCCTGCCACAATTTTTGCCATGGATTCCGTCACTGCATATACTGCACCATGGTAAGGGCTCCAGGAAGACAGGTAAGGGTCAAACCCGTAACTCATCATGGTAACGGTATCCGTCTTACCGCGAAGTACAGGAAGCTTTGCTACCATGGACTGGGTTTCGGTAAGCTGGTATTTACCACCATAGGGCATTAACACAGAACCTGCACCAATGGAGGAGTCAAACATTTCCACAAGCCCCTTCTGGGAGCATACATTTAAATCGGCAAGCAGAGAAAGCCAAGCTGCCTTTACATCTTCTTTTTCCAGATTCTCTTCTACCGCAGGAACCGCAATCTTGTTGAAATAATTATCTTCTTCCTTCGGAATTTCAACGCATACTCTGGTTTCCTGATGTGCGCCATTGGTATCTAAGAATGCACGGGAAAGATTTACAATATCCTTTCCTCTCCAGTTTAACACCAGTCTGGGCTCTTTTGTAACGGTTGCCACTGCAACTGCCTCTAAGTTTTCTTCAGCGGCGTAGCCCAAAAATTCCTCTACATCTTTGGGGTCAACCACTACTGCCATACGTTCCTGGGATTCGGAAATGGCAAGTTCGGTACCGTCAAGGCCCGCATATTTTTTAGGAACTTTATCCAGATCTACCACCAGACCGTCTGCTAATTCTCCGATGGCAACGGAAACACCGCCGGCACCAAAGTCATTACATTTTTTAATCAGGCGACTTACTTCTTCTCTCCTGAAAAGACGCTGTATCTTACGTTCGGTAGGCGCGTTACCTTTCTGAACCTCTGCACCACAGGTTTCAATGGAGGTATCGGTATGCACCTTGGAAGAACCTGTTGCTCCACCGCAGCCATCGCGACCGGTACGTCCACCGAGGAGGATAATGATATCTCCCGGGTCGGATGTTTCCCTGATAACATTCTTTCTTGGAGCGGCACCCATTACGGCACCAATCTCCATACGTTTTGCCACATAATCAGGATGATAAATTTCCTTTACATAACCGGTAGCCAGTCCAATCTGATTACCATAGGAAGAATATCCCGCTGCTGCACCGCGAACCAGTTTCTTCTGGGAAAGCTTTCCATGCAGGGTATCGGCAACCGGAACAGTAGGATCTGCCGCACCGGTTACACGCATTGCCTGATATACGTAACCGCGCCCGGAAAGGGGATCACGGATAGCACCGCCAAGACAGGTAGCCGCTCCACCAAAAGGCTCAATTTCCGTAGGATGGTTATGGGTTTCATTTTTAAAGAACACAAGCCATTCTTCCGTAATGGTTTCATTTCCGTAATCCATTTCCACGGGAACTACCACGGAGCAGGCATTGATTTCATCAGACTGTTCCATATCATCCAGTTTGCCATCCTTACGAAGCTTACGCATTGCCATGAGCGCAAGATCCATCAGACATACAAACTTATCTTCTCTACCGGCAAAAATCTCTTCTCTGGTATCCAGATAAGACTGATAGGAAGTTTCAATAGGTGCTCTATAATATCCATCTTCAAATTCTACGTCCGTAAGCTCTGTGGAGAATGTGGTATGACGGCAGTGGTCGGACCAGTAAGTATCAAGCACGCGGATTTCCGTCATGGAAGGGTCTCTGTGCTCTTCCTTTGCAAAATAATTCTTAATATGCAGGAAATCCTTAAAGGTCATGGCAAGTCCGAGGGAATCGTATAAATCCCGAAGTTCCTTCTCAGGCATCTCACAAAAGCCTTCAAAAATCACAACATCTGCCGGCTCTTCAAACTCGGTAACCAGAGTATCCGGTTTTTCCATACCGGTTTCTCTCGAATCCACCGGGTTGATGCAATAAGACTTGATTTTAGCAAATTCCTCATCTGAAATATGTCCGGAAATCACATAAGTTACAGCAGTACGAATAATGGGATCTTCATCCTCTTTTAAGAAGCGTACGCACTGGACTGCGGAATCCGCTCTCTGATCAAACTGTCCGGGAAGAAATTCCACACTGAACACTCTGTCCCCATCTGCAAGGGTAGGTGTTTCCACATACAAATCATCAACAGGCGGCTCTGAAAATACCAAATGACAAGCCCTCTCAAAGGTTTCATCGCTCAGATTTTCCACATCATAGCGAATCAGTTCCCTTACCTTGGAGAGCCCGGTAATCCCTAAATAATTTTTCAGTTCCTCATGCAGCTCTTTGGCTTTAACGGCAAAGGGCTCTTTTTTCTCTACGTAGATACGTCTAACGTTTCCCATGATATCCTCCTTGTGAATATCGTAAGTTTATTTATTTTAAGACAAGTATAATGCCCCAGAGTTTTGCCCCTGAAGCATTCATTGTCTTGTTACCTATTCTTTAATTCCCAGTTCCTTTAAGATGAACATTAACTCCCTGTCCACCATTTCTGCCGTAACCCCTCTGGTCTGTGCAGATATCTTAAGTCCCTCTAAAACATACATAATATTTCTTGCGGTTCCCAGACAGTCCTCACAGGAAAATTCTCCGCTCATGACTCCCGCCTGAATCAGCTTCTCGATAATTTTGACCGCAGAATCAAACTGGATTTTTAAAATATTCTCTTTCTTGGGTACATTGCTTTCAAAATAGTATTCGTAAGTGGCAATGGTCAGGGTGTCCCGCTTTCGCAGCAATTCCTTTTTCTGTTCGTTCAAGAAAAATGCCAGAATATCCGCGGCTGTAGCATCATCCCCGATACTGTCGGAAAATACATCATCACTCTGTTCGCTTTCCATATGCAGAACTTCCAGGAAAATTTCCTCGGTACTGCTAAAATACAAATAAAGACCGCCACGACTGATATCGCAGGCCTCTACGATATCCTTCATGGTAACATTCTTAAAGCCTTTCTGCATAAAGACTTTACGGGCAGTCTCCAATATGTACTTTTTCTTTTGCAATGATTTTTCACCCATAAACCAATACTCCCGTTATACCTCATTAAACAGTCGGCTGACACCAGAGAGTTTCCAACTCTTTCATCTTTTTTAAGATGGCAAGAAAAATTCCCTCTTCTACGGCAATCGGCCACACATACCCCTTCGTCATACCACCAAGCACATATTTGGACAAAACCCCGGGCAGGATTTCCAGATCCTTAATGGTAACCTTTTCAATTCTTTCGCGCTCATCCTTCGGAGTCGGCATGGAATACCGATTGTACAGATACATATAGTTTCTGTCCATCAGACTGGTCTTCGCTGCTTCTTTTACAAATGCAAGCAAAGTACCGTCGTATACCGGAAACGAAATGGTATTGTCATTATCCCCCTTATAAAGGGAACTGACCTTTTTGCCATTCTTGTCCTCCAGCCAGTTCATATAACGCATCAGAGGTTCCAGCTCTTTTTGATACCCCATAATCAGTTGTCTTCTGTACGTAAGATCCTGTTCCAAACCTTTTCCCCCATAAAAAGTGACACTCATGTATTTTCATTGTATCATAAATTTTTAAAAAGTACAGTAACAGTTTTACCAAATTCTCGTGTTTTTGACACAAAATCATGTAAAATCAGTGCAAAATTCAGTTTTCTGTCTGCGAAAATTGATACTTCGTCCCACTCTGTTACAGGTTCTCCATATAATTTAACCGCTCCTCAAATTCTTCATAAAAATCATCCCTGTAGGGAGTGAAGTAGAAAGTCTGTAAGAGCAGCATATTTTTTTGTTTCATCACGGTCTCCCCGCCCTCTTCCCTGATTTTCTCTTTTGCACAGCCTCTGAATGCCTTAATATAATCATGCCAGCGCAGAAGAAACTGTTCATTCACCCGGGTCTGTTTCGTATCAATCCACTTCTCCACTTTCATCTTTACTTTTCCGGACTTCTTGCATTCATCCAGTAGGAAATAATATATTCTGCCATCCTTATACTGCCTCCCCAAAGGGAAAATCCGGCAAAGTCCCGGCCTTGATTCATGAATGGAGCAGCGTCCCGCATCATTTAAGAAAACGCACCTGTTATTTTCATTCATGGTAAGATGCGGAAGTATCACACCATCCTCCACATGAAGGGAAAGAAGTCCGTTTTGCAGCATGGCTTCAAAAGACAGATTCAGTCCTTCCGTCAGACGATACGCGTCATAAGGGTCCACAATAATGGTGTCTCCCATGCCCTCACAGCAGGAGGAACAGCCCATACATCCGCCGCATCCCACCTTTACCATATCCTGCAATTCATATAATTTCTGTTCCATCTTCTCTCCCGTTTGTTCTTTCTAACAAAAGCAATTTTTCTTTTATTTCCACCCCGCAGGCAAATCCCACCGGGCTTCCGTCCGCACCCACCACCCGGTGACAGGGATTGAGCAAAAGCAGTGGATTTTTATTGTTGGCCCCTCCAACTGCCCTGCATGCTTTTTCGTTTCCAATCTGTACCGCAATATCCTTGTAACTTCTGACCTCTCCATAGGGAATGGTCCTGAGTGCGGCCCAAACATTCTCCTGAAAGGGTGTTCCGCTTGTTCTGGTCTTCACGGTAAAACGCTTTCTCTTTCCCGCAAAGTATTCATCCAGCTCTTTTTTCAGTTATATTACAATTTCCGGTGGAGTACCTGCAGCAGTTTCCGTTTCATAATCGATTCCAAGTCCGGTAATGTACTCTCCATCCGTTTGGATGCATAATCTGCCCACGGGTGACATATATTCATATTTCATGGGATTATCCCTATTTCCTTCCTGGCATGCACCATGCTTTTTTTTCGGAATATAATGCAGTAAAAAGAAAAAGGGACGCTTATGCCTTCTCCTGCCACTCTTCCCGAAGCCTTCCTCGTTGCCCTTTCCATTTCTGCCGATGCCTTTTTTGTTGCTTTCTCCTATGGTATCCATAAAATCAGGATTCCCTGGCTATCCGCCTGTATCATTGAAATTGTAAGCGGTCTTATCACCGGTCTTGCCCTTTTCTTCGGCGGACTGCTTTGCCTCGTTATTCCTTCCTATCTTACCACCCTGCTGTGCAGCACTATCCTGTTTATATTCGGAATCCTGAAGCTGATTCATCCCGAAACCTCGGGCAATGCGGATAAGGATGGTTCCTTAAACATTTCCGCTTCCGAAGCAGTCCTGCTTTCCATTGCCCTTTCCATAGACGGAGGGGCCGTAGGAATCGGTGTTGCCATGGGGTCTGTGAATAAAACTGCTGTCCTGATTTTTTCCATGCTCCTTAACGGATTGTTTCTCTTTACCGGTTCCGTTCTCGGTAAGCATTCTGCTTCAAAGCTTCCGGGATTTTTCTCCCGAGCAGGCGGAATTATCCTGATTTTACTGGCTGTAATCAATATGTTGTAAAATCAGTATATTACATTTTGACAGAAGATTCTATATTTTTTTTCATTTTATGCTTGCGTTTTTCTTCAGACCTATGCTATAATACATTTCGTTGAGCAAATAGGGGAATAGTACAGCGGTAGTGCGGCGGTCTCCAAAACCGTAAACGGGGGTTCGATCCCCTCTTCCCCTGCTAAAAAAAGAACTGAGAATATCAGTTCTTTTTTTATTTTCCTCTTTTAAATTTTAAGTGTTTCCAATTATTGCTCTGCAAGAGCCATTTTCATTCTCTGCTCTATAATATCACAGGTATCTTCCAGACTTTTCTGATCCAAAAAATAAGCATCTGCCTCTTCTGTGATAATATTTATATACTCATAGGACAAAGGCTTAATATAAACTGCTTTCTCCGTAACCTCTCTCATTTGCTTTACGGCATTTTCTGATATACTTCCCACCTCAATGATACACTGCCCCTCTGCATATCCCAATGTTCTGTTTTGAGGTATATGATATTGTCCATAGGCATCTATATATTTTTCGGTTGCCAGTATTTTGGTCTCCCAATTATCCCAGCACGTCTTCAAGACCGGAAATCCATCATAAGAAAAATTAGCACTATAGACATTGGGACTAAAAAGATATTCAAATAACGCATATGCCCCCTCTTTATCCTTTGATGAAGAAATCACTCCCAAAGTATTATATTGTTCCCAGAGAACAGCCCCATCATAACCGGGTGTGGTAACATGAAAATTCTTTCCAAATATTTTTTCATAATAGAAATACCAATAAGGATTTAGGATTTCTGCCTGTATCGCATGAGCTTCCCCCTTGCAAAACATGGTATTTGCCTCCACATCCTCTACAGAAACACTCTTTTGCGCTTTGATTAACTGAAGCAGCGACTGAAAATCTTTTTCTTTAAAATGAACCTCACCATTTTCCACATCCACATAACGTTTCCCTGAATACCGTAATATATTGGATAAAAGCATTCTGGAATTACACTCGCCAAAATATAGTTTATCCTCCTTAAGCAGGTTTATTTTTTCTGTTAAGTCAGAAAAATCTATAGTATCTTCGCTTACAAATCCGGTAATCATATAACTGGGGTACAAGTAATAAATCTTACCCGTTTCATCGGTGACAATATCCAGAAAAGCCTCTGTAAAGTCATCCTTTGTAACCACCTTGCTACTTAGGAAATATTCATTTAAATCCTGTAACAGACCTTTTTCCATGAGGGTATCCGGATCCAGTCCATACAGACAAATCATATCCAATTTGTTTCCATCTAAAATGTCCAGCTTAAAATGTAGCAACGCCTCATCATAATTATCGTATTTACTCAAATAATTAACTATATTTATCTTATATTCAGTAGAATCTGCATTAAAATCATTTATCACGTTCTGCATTTGTCCGGACAGATACATACATCCAAAATCCACCTGCTTTTTCCCATTATCTGCTGCATAATTCATTGCTTTTTTAGAGGGAGTCAGATGAATTATCTGCAACCGTTTTCCATCACTTGATAAACAAATCAGTCGATATCCCTTTTCACCATCCGATATACCACACCCATAGCAAACCCTTATAGTAGAAATATCCATTTCATCAAATCCAAATATCTGATAAATTTTTCCATCCTTTAATCCAAACAAACCATTGTCCCACACGGTATCGCTCAAAGTATTATTGTCATCGAAGAAATAACAGTCGTATGTTGCATCCCCCTCATATATTCGTCCGAAATCCCAGTCCTTTAATCTTTCATAGCCCTTTTGGGGTATGATAGCCTTCTTATTTGGATCAAAAGTATAAAACTTTCCCCAAAATTCAAATATTGTATTTTTGTATTTATTGGGAAGAATCGTAAAGCCCCTTCCGGTTCTCTCATCAGCATAAACACCATTTAGCTCCATGTCTAAAATGTATAAAGAACCATAACTGGTAAAATAGATGTAATGATCATCACAATATAGAGATTCTATATTACTTTCTTCCAGATAATTATTTCCATCAGGAAATTTTATATCCTGCAATTCCTTCTTTTCAATCAAATGCAAATTTTCATCATACAAATAGATAGTATGTCTGGTTCTGTCTGACACAACCAGTGCATTCTCATCATAAAAACAAGCATAATAAAGGGTAGCCCCTTGTATTAGGCCCTCCAATTCTATCGGTCTGCTTTTTCCGGTATTATAATCGTACAAATAAAACCTCGTATTGTAATCATAAGTACCTTCCTTCTCTATCAGAAGCCATTCCATGTATATCATTTGCGACTCGTTGGCACATAACAACTCCATATCATGTACATCTTTAGCACTTGGTGTAAGTTCCACTGTCTGCTTTTGAAACCGATTATAATTTTTTGCATTTTTATATGGGATTTCCTCGGAACAGGCACATAATAACACCGTGGATAAAAGAAGGAGCATATTAACGAAAATTTTGATTGCTTTACTATTTTTCATTTTATTTTCCTCGCAGTAGCAACGAGACTGTAAATCTACGGTCGCTGTATCTTTACAGTCTCGGGAAATAGTATTTACATAGTATCTATGTGCTCGTATTTTGTAAATGGATTAATTATCCACCTTCAAAAGCACCAAGTTTCCAATTTATCCTTTGACAAGCAGGAAACTTCAATATATAATATTATGCCATCCTTCATCCTACAAGAAAAGCACCAGTCGTTACTGATGCTTTCGTAGATTTATTTTATATCAGTTCAATCGCTTCCTGTACATTGGACACCCCGATGATCTTAATCTTATCGTCCCCTTTATCCTGGAGTGCATCTGCATTGGCCCTCGGCATTATACAGGTAGTAAATCCCAGCTTCTTCGCTTCCTGCAGACGCTGTTCGGAAAGGCTTACCGCTCTTACCTCTCCGCTCAGTCCCACTTCTCCGAATACAACTGTCTTCTCATCTATCGGCCGGTTGCGGAAACTGGAAATAATCGCCATTACTACACCCAAATCCACCGCAGGCTCCTGAATCTTCATACCGCCTGCCAGATTGACATAGGCATCGCAATTACTGATTTGTACACCAACTCTTTTTTCCAGCACTGCCATCAGAAGATTCACACGATTAAAATCCATTCCTGTAGCCTGTCTTCTCGGAATGCCGAAATTGCTGTTGCAGACAAGTGCCTGCAACTCCACCATAAGCGGCCTGGTACCCTCCACCGTGCAGGCTACAACACATCCGGCTGCATCTTCCGGTCTTCCACTTAACATATATTCGGAAGGATTTGCCACCTGGGTAAGTCCCTGCTCACGCATTTCAAAAACACCAATCTCATTGGTGGAACCAAATCGGTTCTTAACGCCACGAAGTATCCGATAGGATGCATACCGGTCCCCTTCAAAATAAAGCACTGTATCTACCATATGCTCCAAAACTCTGGGGCCTGCCACGGTACCTTCCTTGGTCACATGGCCCACGATAAAAATCGAGACCCCAAGGCCCTTTGCCATCTGCAAAAACATGCCGGTGGATTCCCTCACCTGGGATACACTGCCGGGAGCTGAGGTCACTTCTTCACTGTACATCGTCTGGATGGAATCAATAATCACGACCTTCGGTTCCAGTTCTTTAATGGTCTGTTCAATTATGGAAAGATTTGTTTCGCATAATAAAAGCAGATTATCGCTAAACTCGCCAATTCGCATGGCGCGCATCTTAATCTGCTTTAAGGATTCCTCTCCGGAAATATACAGCACCTTATGTCCGCTATCGGAGAGATTCCGGCAAACCTGCAAAAGCAGGGTGGATTTTCCGATTCCGGGATCTCCTCCCACCAAAGTAAGGGAGCCTGCCACAACGCCGCCTCCCAATACCCTGTCAAGTTCCTTCATACCGGTGCTTATCCGGTCTTCTTCTTTCATTGTAATCTGCGACAGCACAGTCGCTGTACCACTGACTGTGCTGTTCCCGCTTCCGTTTTTCTTCAGCGCATGGGTGCTCACCGGCTCTTCCACAAAACTGTTCCATTCCTTGCAACCGGGACATTGCCCCATCCATTTTGCAGATTCATAGCCGCACTCCTTACAGAAGAAAACGGTACTTTTTTTAATTTTAGTCATTATGCC
This sequence comes from uncultured Lachnospiraceae bacterium, assembly GCA_945919075.1. Classification (GTDB taxonomy): domain Bacteria; phylum Bacillota; class Clostridia; order Lachnospirales; family Lachnospiraceae; genus Acetatifactor. The sequence continues at coordinate 51,652 of CAMEIX010000006.1, read as the reverse complement.
TGTACAACCTTTACTGCAACTTCACCTGCGCCTGCAAGTTCTACGCTGAGACTTAATTTGCCGCCGAGACCTGTGCTCATTCTGCCCACACTCTCTCCGCCAATCATAACCTCATATTCGGTATCATCCTTCAGCCCGAGAGTAAGCTGTGCATCCTCAGCACCTTCTACCATAAACTCCACACCGTCTTCCGTTTCCACAAGACCGGTAACACTGGTTCCCGGAACGGATTCATATAAAAACATTTCATTCTTTTCAAGCTTGGTGATTTCGTTAAATGTTTTGACCTTGTAGGTATTCCCTGCAAAGGTATCCTCTTTCTTGGTCTTCTGTGCTAAGGTGTGATTACCAAAGCTGATTGCTCCATTGCTCTCTGTACGAAGTAATTCTGCAATAACTGCCATTTGTGCTTCCTCCTGCCTCAGGATTTCTCATCCCGTAACGTATATCTATAGTATAATATATTTATGAAATTCTTTCTACAAATTTTTCACGGAAAAGGCAACTAATTTTTTACCGTAAAAGTAACCTTTTCTCCTTTATAACCAACGGTAACCTGATCGCCCTTTTTCACATTTCCTTTCAAGATTTCTTCCGCCAGTTCGTCTTCAATCACCGTCTGGATGGCCCTTTTAAGCGGCCTTGCCCCCATCTTTTTGTCGGCATATTTTTTTACAAGATGCTCCTTTAAGGACGGAGACAGTTTCAGTTTGATATCCATCTGGTTCTCACAGCGTTTGGAAAGATTGTCTGCAAGCAGCGTAACAATGGACTTCATGTTTTCGTCATTTAACTGATGGAATACAATAATCTCATCGATACGATTAATAAATTCCGGTTTGAACAGCTTTTTCACTTCTTCCATCACGCTGCTCTTCATCTTTTCATAGTCTTTCTTCTCGCTGCTTTCTGCTGCAAATCCAAGATTTTTGGGATCGACAATTCTCTGGGCGCCGGCATTGCTTGTCATAATCAGTACGGTGTTCTTAAAGCTGACCTTTCGCCCCTTAGAGTCCGTAATATGTCCGTCATCCAAAACCTGTAACAGAATATTAAAGACATCCGGATGGGCCTTTTCTATTTCGTCGAAAAGGACTACGGAATAAGGGTTTCTGCGAACCTTTTCCGACAACTGGCCACCCTCCTCGAATCCCACATATCCCGGAGGGGATCCAATCATTTTGGAAACGGAATGCCCTTCCATATATTCCGACATATCCACACGAATCAGGGCATTTTCAGAGCCAAACATAGCTTCTGCAAGGGCCTTGCACAACTCCGTTTTTCCTACACCGGTAGGACCTAAAAACAGAAACGACCCTGTTGGTCTGGCCGGGTCCTTCAGTCCCACACGGCCGCGCCGCATAGCTTTGGCAACGGCACAAACTGCCTCCTCCTGCCCGATAACACGTTTATGAAGGGTATTTTCCAGTTTCAAAAGCCTTTCGCTTTCTTTTTCTGCAATCTTATTCAGAGGAATCTTGGTCCAAAGAGAAACCACTCTTGCGACTTCCTCTTCCCCCACTACATATACCTTTTGTTCATTCTGCTTTTCAAACCGTTCTCTCTGCCGTTCATACTTCTGAATCAGTTCTTCCTGATTCCGCTTAATTTCTCCGGCCTGTTCGAAATTATCCATACGCAGAGAACGCTCTATCTGCCGGTCCATCTTCTCAATCTGTTCCAGCATTTCCGTCAGTTTTTCCGGCAATTTTACCGTTGTAAGTCTGACCTGTGCCGCTGCCTCGTCAATCAGGTCAATGGCTTTATCAGGCAGATTACGGTCATTGATGTAACGGTTGGATAATTTCACGGCAGCCACAATCGCCTCATCTGAAATCGTTACATTATGATGTTCTTCATAGCGGGATTTGATACCCCTAAGGATTTCCACTGCTGCCTCAGTATCGGGCTCCTCAACATTCACCGGCTGGAATCTGCGTTCAAGCGCTGCATCCTTTTCCACATATTTACGATATTCAGCAATGGTTGTGGCACCGATTAACTGAATCTCACCACGGGCAAGGGAAGGCTTCAGAATGTTGGATGCATCGATTGCTCCTTCTGCTCCTCCGGCACCGATGATGGTATGCAGTTCATCCAAAAAGAGAATTACATTGCCATCCTCGATTACCTCCCTGACCACTTTCTTTATACGTTCCTCAAATTCGCCGCGGTACTTGCTTCCCGCAACCATAGCGGAAAGATCCAAAGTAAGCACACGCTTATTTTTTACGGTAAAGGGAACATCCCCGGATACGATGTGGAGTGCAAGCCCCTCCACTACCGCTGTCTTTCCGACACCGGGCTCACCGATTAAGCAGGGATTATTTTTGGTACGCCTGCTCAATATCTGGATCACTCTCTTGATTTCCTCTTCTCTTCCGATTACAGGGTCCAGTTTTCCATCCTTAGCCAGTGCAGTAAGGTCCCTGCTGTACTGTTCCAGCATAGCTGTTCCCTTTTTATTCTGCCTGTTCTTTGCGAGATCCTCCTTATAGAGTCCGCCGTCCTCGCCGATGGCAATCAAAAGATCCACATACAACTTCTGCGTGGATACTCCCAGGGTATTAAGAAGTCGAACCGCAACATTCTCCCCTTCCCGGATTAATGCCATTAAAATATGCTCCGTACCCGTTGCCTTTTCCTTAAAACGTTCTGCTAATTTGTGTGCATCCTCAAGCACCTTCATGGCTCTCGGAGAATAGGTTTCCTTATCCTTGAGTGCAATGGCATTATCAAGTGCCAAAAGATCCCGGATCATATCCATGACCTGCATCTCATCCACACCATTATCAAAAAGCACCTTGGCGGCAACGCCGGTTTTCTCCTGCATCAAGCCCACCAGAATATGTTCGGTCCCCACATAACCCTGGTGAAGTTTTTTAGCTACCTTCTCTGCTAAAAGTAATGCGGCTTTCGCTTTATTTGTAAACTGCTGCTGCATTAAAAATGTCCTCCATAATCCTCATATATTTCATCAATTAAAGCATGCACCTCTTCCTTGGAAATATTCTTGCAGATGCTCTTTGCAAGAATCACCCTTAATTCATCCTGAAGCTGCGCAAGTGTTTCCAGTCTGTCCACATCGATTGCTATCACGGCACCGCGGCGTCTGTCCACCTTCACATATCCCTCCTGTTTGAGTAAGGTATAGGCTTTATTTACCGTGTGCATATTGATACCGATTTCCTCTGCCAACTGTCTGACTGAGGGCAACTGTTCCCCAACATGAAACCGGGAAGTAGCAATGCCCAAAATGATCTGATTGCGTAATTGCATATACAGTGCCTCATCACTGTTAAAATCAATCTCTATAATCATCCGGCATCCGCTCCTTCCTTCCCTGTTATACTCATATTATCACAAATAGAATTTCCGTCAATTGTTTGATGCCGGTTTATGTTTTTTTAAGAAATAGAAAGAGAGTCAAAAAACGTCCCTTTTGACTCCCTTATCTTCTGTCTCTAAACTCAATACCAAATACCTTGTTACTTAGTATTTTCCTATCTTTAATTTTTTTAAGAATTCATCCTTCGGGAGCGGTTTATCAAAATAATATCCTTGAATCATATCACAACCGGTGGTACTGATATAATCATACTGTTCCTTGGTCTCCACTCCCTCCGCAACAATCTGGATACCAAGCTCCTTCGCCATCCGGACAATGTTTTTGAACATAACCAAATCCCGGAATCTTCTCTCGAACTCCTCATCCATGGGAATGAATGCACGGTCAATCTTTAACAGGTCTACTTGAATCAGTCTGAGCAGATTCAACGAAGAAAATCCGGTTCCAAAATCATCTATGGAAGTATAGATACCCTCTGCCCTCAGACTGTTTACAACTCTTGCAATAACTGCATAGTCATCAAAATCCTCACTCTCCGTAAGTTCAATTTCGATATACTGATGTGGAATTCCATACCGGTTAATTACATCACTGATATCCTGCGCCAGAGATTCATTTTCCATGTGACATTTGGAAAAATTAACCGAAATCTTAATAAGTGGAGACCCTTCATCCTGCAATTCTTTTAAGAACTGACAGACAGTTTCCAGCACATAGAAATCCAGTTTGCAGACACTTCCGTCTTTTTCTAATACCGGAATGAATTCCCCGGGCGAAACCACTTTCCCGTCTTTATTCCATCGCACTAAAGCTTCCGCACCATTTATGATACTTCCGACAGTCATGATTTTGGGCTGATAATAAACAACAAACTCCTTCGCGGCAAGTGCTCTTTCAAAACAGGCAATGATTTCTTTCTCTTTCATAACAGACTGTAGAATTTCATCGGTATAAAAGGCAAACCCACCGCTTTTTTTCTCACGCGCCTTCTGATATGCCACACTTACCCGAAGCATAATATCACCCATATCGGATACTGTCTGCATATGGCTGACACCCATAGTAACCGTCAGTTCAAACTGATACCTCTTCTCATTCTGTTCATAGTCTATATGAATATTGCGAACCAGATTACAGAAATCATCCACATTTTCATTGCGGACAAGAACCACAAAATTGTCTCCTCCGAGTCTGGCAATCATCTCATCCGACCGCAGGCTTTTCTGTATCTCTTCCGCAAATATTCTTAAAACCTCGTTTCCGCCATGATAAGTAAGGACACGATTCACATACTTAAAATTATGAATATTCAGGTATGCGGCATGATAATTCTCAATCCTTTTCTCTTGAATCAAACTATCCACATGTTTATCAAATGCCGTCAGATTGGATACCCCGACAGCAAGATCCATATTTACAGCACGCTCTAACAGGTTACGGATTGTAATGTAACTTAATATGGTATACAGAGGATTCGAAATCAAAGGAATACAACTCTTCTCCTCCTCCGTAAATACATGTCCTTTCTCGGCATAAAACAGTATATCCAATCTACTGCCGTCCCCGTTCACATAATGCATACTGAAGCTTTCGCCAAGCGGTTTATAGCTGTCATAAAATACCTTAACACCATTTACCACCGGATTCCGTAACATGGTTTTTTCTGCATTTAATACGCACTCCATTTTTGCCAAGGACAGTTCTTCCGCAATCCCCCTAAAGCACCCTTCCATGCGGTCTATAAATTCTTCCATGGAAAAAGCCGGCTTATAAATTTCCCTATAAAACTTTTCAATTGTTTTTTCTTTCAGTACCATTTATCTACCTCGTAAAACCGACTTTCCCATAATAATATGCAGTCTATTCTTCATCTTCCCAATTTAAGAATTCAAATGCAAATTCATCATCTTCCATGAAATTTTTAGACTGTCTTTTCTTTGTGGAGGAGTCTTCCTTCATTTTCTTTTCTAATTCTTCTACAGTCTTTTTAGATTCTTCTTCAATCTGTTTTTCGGTAGGCGGAAATCCTGTTGCAGACTGTACGGAATTTTTAACATCCTCTACCGTTGCACTGACCGGTCTTGCGCCGGCAGGTTTCACAGCCTGTGTGGCCGGTTTGGTTGCCGTACCGTTCATGGAACGAGTGGCCGGTCTGCCGTTATTGTTTGCCGGTTTACCATTATTATTTGCAGGTCTGCCGTTACTGTTGCCGGTTCTGTTTGCGCCTGTTGCGGTATTTCTTGCACCTGCAGGTCTTGTATTAGGATTCCTGCCTGTCTGACTGCGTCCGTTGTTTTGAGGCTTTTTGCCACCTCCAAAATCAAAAGCGCCGTCATCCATCATATCCTTTAATTTGAATGCCAGGAAAGCAATTCCAAGGATAATAATCAGCAGGATAATGATCAAAATAACGATAGTTCCCTTCTGTTTGGAAACCTTTTTCTGTGCCAAAGTAAGTTTCTCTGCATTTTCCTCTGCCTCGGTAAGCATCTTCTGGATGGGATATTTTTTCCCATTGATGTTATCTAACAGATACCAGGTCTCGCCAACGGCGGTAACTTCATATGCTGCATAAGCACTGTCGCCTTCCGTATCGCCATCGCCGGGCTCTTCTGCGGGAGTATCCGGTGTCGTAACGGTAGGAGTCTGTAATTCGCCGGAAAGTTTCACAAGATCGGAACGGATAAAGCCATTTACCTCTGCTCCGTTATTCACAAAACTGACCTGATACCAGGTTTCACTACCGTTTGTTTTGGTACCATTTACAGTAAATACCACATCTTTTCCTATGGTAGTTACCTGTGAACTGCTTGTGGAAGCATCGGCTCTTACTTTTACGGCATCCCCTGTTACGGATGCACTGATAGGCTGCACAGCGGTAACTCCTTCATTTGTTATAGTTGAGGTTCCGGTATTGGAGGCAACCTCTCCTTTCTTTGTAACAAGATCACTTCTTACATACCCATATCTTTCCGGGTCTACTTCTACTTTGTACCAGATCTGTCCGTCTGCTCCGGTCACTTCATCTAAGATTGTAAGCTTTGCACCATTTAATACACTTGCCATTGCCGTACTGTCTGCATCGGCACTGGTACGGATATTGGCGGAAGATGCGGTGACGGTACCTTCTGTCTGTGCATTTGCATTCATTGCCGGTGCCAGAATCAGAAGCAACGCCAGACAAAGAATACTCATCATAGTATTTCTTATTTTAAAAATTTTCATCTCTTTGTTCCCTCCCGTATTTGATTTGAAATCACTAAGCTTCATCAATTGCTTTTCCGATGTCGTGCCTCATGTACTTATTTGCGAAATCTACCCATTCCACGGCATCATAGGCTTTCTTTCTTGCTTCCTTCAGGGTTGCACCCTTAGCGGTAACGCCAAGTACACGCCCACCGTTTGTCACAATCTTTCCATCGGCATCAAATTTACTTCCGGCATGGAAGCAATAGTAATCTTCCTTACCTTCAAAATTTTCAAGACCCGTAATTTCAAAACCTTTTTCATATTTTACAGGATAACCGTCGCTTGCAAGCACCACGCAGACAGCCGCGTTATCTTCAAATTTCAAATCCACCTGATCCAGAGTGCCGTCGATACAGGCATCAATGACATCCATAATATCATTTTCCATTCTGCAAAGCACAACCTGCGCTTCCGGATCCCCGAATCTTGCGTTGTACTCCAGTACACGGGGGCCCTTGGGAGTAAGCATTAATCCAAAGAAGATGACCCCTTTAAATTCCCTGCCTTCCTTTGCCATGGCATCCACGGTGGGCTGATAAATATACTTCTTACAGAATTCATCCACTTCTTCGGTATAAAAAGGACTGGGTGAAAAATTTCCCATACCACCGGTATTAAGTCCCTCATCCCCATCCTTTGCGCGCTTATGATCCTGCGCACTTGTCATGGGCTTAATGGTTTTGCCATCTACGAAGGAAAGAACGGAAACTTCGCGTCCGGTCATAAATTCTTCAATAACCATACGATTTCCGGCACTGCCAAAGTGCTTGTCCAGCATAATTTCTTTCACGCCGGCTTTTGCCTCTTCCAAAGTATTGCAGATTAAAACACCCTTTCCCAGTGCCAGACCGTCTGCCTTCAGTACAATGGGCATTTCCGCAGTTTCCAGATAAGCCAGTGCTTTTTCGGGATCATCAAAAGTTTCATAGTTAGCGGTGGGAATATTGTATTTTTTCATAAGGTCTTTGGAAAAAGCCTTACTTCCCTCCAGTATGGCTGCCTTTTTATCCGGTCCGAAGGTTCTGATGCCGGCCGCCTTAAGTTCGTCCACAAGGCCACCCACGAGAGGATCATCGGGCGCCACAAAAACAAGATCCACCTGTTTTTCCTTTGCATACGCTATGATTTTATCAAATTCCATAACCCCTATCCCGGGTTCACATTCTGCTATGCCTGCAATCCCCGCATTGCCGGGTACACAGTAAATCTTATCCACTCTTTTGCTTTTTTTCATGCTGACTGCAATAGCATGTTCCCTGCCACCGCCGCCTACGATCAGTACCTTCATGAGAGTTCCTCCTGTTTTTTGTATACATGACCATCTTCCAGAATCAGACGGTCATTGGCAATATCATCAATTGCCTGGGGAAGCAGAATCCATTCTGCCTGCTCCATAACTCTTCTCTGCAAAATTTCCGGCGTGTCTCCCTTCTCGGTAAACACCGGCTTCTGTGCAATAATAGGACCTTCGTCCATTCCTTCGTTTACAAAATGCACCGTGGCTCCCGTTACCTTAACACCACGCTTGAGAGCTTCTTCGTGAACCTTTAACCCATAGAAACCTACTCCGCAGAAAGAAGGAATCAGAGAAGGATGAATATTAATAATCCTTCCGGAAAATTTCTTCACCATCTGTTCCGGAATCTTAACCAGAAATCCGGCAAGTACTATGAGATCCGGTGCCAGTTCTTCCATCTTTGCGGTAAAGGCTTCATTAAAGGCCTCTCTGTCCTTGAAATTCTTAGGGCTCATTACCATTCCGGGAATATGATGATTGTTTGCACGGGTAAGTGCTTTTGCTCCTTCGTTATTGCTGATAACCGCTATGATTTCGGCATTGGTAATTCTGCCTGCTTCCAGGGCATCTATAATTGCCTGAAGATTGGTTCCGCCGCCGGAAACCAACACCGCAACTCTTAACATAAGGTAACTCCCTTCTCGCCATCTTCCACGTGACCCACTACATAAGCCTTGTCACCTGCGGATTCAATGGCTACGATAACCTTATCCACATCCTCTTTATTGACAGAAAGTACCATGCCAAGTCCCATATTGAAGGTGTTGTACATCATATCTTCTGCAATGTCACCCTTCTTCTGCATCAATTTGAAAATTGCAGGCACTTCGTAAGAATCTTTTTGTACCACTGCTCTTTTTCCTTCCGGAAGCATTCTGGGAATGTTTTCCTGGAAGCCGCCTCCGGTAATATGGCTGCAGCCATGAATCCTTACGCCGGCATTCTTGATAGCCTTTAATGCCTTTACGTAAATTCTGGTGGGTGCTAAAAGTGCCTCCCCCAGTGTCTTACCGAGTTCCTCGTAATAAGTATTCAAACCTTCTTTGGTCATTTCCTTTTCAAAGACCTTGCGCACCAGAGAGAAACCATTGCTATGTACACCGGAACTTGCCATGCCAATCAACACATCCCCGGCTTTAATTTCTTCCCCGGTAATAATGTCCTTCTTGTCTGCCACACCTACCGCAAAACCTGCCAGGTCATACTCATCTTCCGGCATAAGTCCGGGATGCTCTGCTGTTTCTCCGCCGATCAGCGCACATTCTGCCTGCTTACAGCCCTCCGCAACACCGCTTACGATGGTTGCAATCTTTTCGGGATAATTCTTTCCGCATGCAATGTAATCTAAGAAAAACAAAGACTCCCCTCCTGCACATGCCACATCATTGACGCACATGGCAACCGCATCAATACCGATGGTATCATGCTTGTCCATAAGAAATGCTAATTTCACCTTGGTGCCGCATCCATCCGTACCGGATAAAAGTACGGGTTCTTCCATCTCCTTAATCTTTGCCAGGGAAAATGCACCGGAAAATCCGCCGAGCCCTCCAAGTACTTCGGGACGCATGGTCTCCTTTACATGCTTTTTCATAAGTTCTACTGATTTGTATCCGGCTTCAATATCTACGCCTGCGTTCTTGTAATCCATTGTCTGTCTCCCTATTTCTCCATGTATTTTTTATATCCGATTTCCTGTAATTTAGCATCCTTTGCCTGAACCTGTTCCTTCAGGTTTCTGCTGTAGTCCTTTAATTTAGCCAAAAGCGCGTCATCGGATGTGGCCAGAATCTTTGCTGCCAGAAGTCCGGCATTTGCCCCGCCGTTAATCGCTACGGTAGCCACCGGAATACCGGAAGGCATCTGTACGATGGAATACAGGGAATCCCTGCCTCCTAACGATGTTGTATGCATGGGAATGCCGATAACAGGCATCGGAAAAATGGCCGCACACATACCGGGTAAATGAGCTGCCATACCCGCACCGGCAATAATGACCTTAAATCCTTTCTCTTCCGCAGTCTTTGCATAATCAAAGAATACGTCCGGTTCCCTGTGCGCAGAAATAATGGTCATCTCATAAGAAATGCCCAATTCCTCCAAAATATCTGCTGCTTTCGCCATAACGGGCATGTCCGAATCGGAGCCCATTACAATACCTACCTGTGCCACTTTACAGTTCTCCTTTCAAGTCTTCCTTAAGAGAAAACATTCTCTTCATTAGTGTACTAAAAAAAGTGCTTTTTCGCAATTGCTTTTTGTTTAATTTTGTATGAATTTCGAAAAAGGTTTGTTCAGTTCTTCCGTACCGGGCAGAACAAAACGTCCGTCCCTTATAATCTCAATTTTTGTTCCATCCTCACAGACCGCCTGTAATAATCCCAGTTCGTGATAAGGAATCGTAATATCCGTATGGCAGTTAAAATATGCCTTTGCCGGATCCTCCTTACGAAGCAGGGAAACCTCGTTATCCCTTGCCATAATTTCCTTCTTATCCGGGTTATAAACTTTCACATCCTCTGTCTGGGAATAACAGGTATCCCCCACGGCAAAATGGGGACCCATCTTCTCAGCAATCAGGATGGGTAGTTTGGCTCCGATATCATACTTTTCCGCCATCACATAAGCTGTGGTATTGGTACCGATAGCAAATTCTCCCATGGGAAGCGTGTCATGATGCATGAGTACGTTGTCTTTGATATAACGTTTACCTTCCTCTTCCTTCTCGAAGTTCCCGCAACGGTAATCCCGGACCATACCACCCTCAAAGTGCATTTCCAGGTCTTTATATTCCAGTTCGTTTAAGAAAACACGGCTTACATGAAGAATCCCGTTTGTCCCGGTAAGTCTTGGGGAGGTGAATACTTCTCCGACCGGAATGTTGACATCTGCCACACAGTTTTCAAATTTGGTCTCCTTCTCAGGATTATTCAGGGGAATTAACTGCACCCTCAAATCCGTCCTGTTGCCATTCTGCCCCTTTATTTCCACATACTCCGCAAGATCTAAGGAGTCAATAATGGTCTGCTGGATCTTTTGGTAGAGAGAATAATCCAGCGTATTGATTCGGATGATTTCATCAAAAATCTCTTCAAATTTCTCCCCCACATCCGGCGTAGGAAACGCAATAATGGTAAAACTCCTCTCCTCTTCAATGATATATTCGTTGCGAAGCCTTCTGGAATGAGACATAAATTCCACTTTCATTTTCTGGTACCGGTCATCACCGGTCAGGCACTCTTTCTTTTGTACCGGGGAAAAAGGCTCCTCTCCGAACACTTCCATTAAGGCAGGTCCGCCGTAAACTCTTGCCTCATCCTTATATTTTTCAAAAGCCACCCGCATGGTCTCCAGTTTGCGGTTCATATATGCCTTATCCATAAACAGGACATCATCATCCCGGTGGTCGAAAACATACTGTCTGTTAGCCGGCAGACTCTGATAATGTCCGCGGCAGATACCGGACTTTAACCCTATTTTCTCAAAATTCTTCACCGCTTCCCTGACTACTCTCTCAAAGCCCAGATTGTAGAAAATACCGACACATTTTTTAATGGAAATGTCCTTATTCGTCACCGCAAAACCAATACGGTATCCCTCCGTAAAAGTGTCGGCCATGGTCTTGATTTTTTCCTCGGAAACCGTATTTAAGAAAGCGGCCGTTTTCAGTTCACTGTCAGAAACATACTCACCGAAATAGTAAAGATAACGCAGGTCGCAAAGATCGGCTGTCATCACTCTTTTTTTGGCTTTGTTTTCTTCCGGAACCACCATTTCACGAACCTGTTTTTCTGACCGCAATTCCGCATAATCAGTCATGAAGGAATAGTAAATCCTTTTTATTTCCTCGTAAGGAGGTTCCTCTTTAAGCTCACCATATTGAAATTCGAAAGCCCCGTAAATCTCCAAAAAAAGTTCCGGCAGGGATAGAAAGAGTTCCTCCTCCCCATCATAGGCATATCCGAGTCCCTGACGCATCTGGGTATGCAGAGCCGAAAAGAAGGGACCGTATTTTTCTCCGAGCTTCGCTGTGGCGTAAGCCGGGTCCGCATAACTCTCCTCATAATTACCGGGCAGGATTTCTCCATAGTTTTCCTGATTTAGGGTTTCCAGTTCTTCCATGTCGAGGTCAAAAAGCCTGCCGCTTTCTACCATGTCCCAAACATGAAAAAGATGGCAAAGCCAGGAAGCCTCTGCCATAAAATAAGTTCCGAATGCATTGTCCGCGTAAGCGCCGTTTTTTATTTCACATAAGCGCTCATAAAAAAGCGCCCGCAATTCATTTCTCACGTTTTCCACCTTTCACACCTCTTATACACATTTTCTTGCCTGTCTTTTTACAGGTAATTTCCTATATATACCATAAATCCTATCCCTAAAATGGCAATTGTATTCAATACGATGCCCAGAACCGGAAAGAATTTGAACATATCCTTTTCCCGGACAGTAATTCCCCCTAACAGCAGCCCGACCAAAGAAAAAATCAGGGCAAATAGTCCCGTAAATCCATAACCGTTTGGTGCCTCTCCTCCTTTTTTGTAAGAGAGAAACGTGACCGCAATCAGAGAAAAAATGCAAAGTACCCCTAATGCCGTGGACATAATTGCTTTTTCGGAATGCTTCTTGTTGGTAAATATATAATTCTTTCTTCGAGCCATAATGCACCTCTTTCAGGTTCGTTTTTCCAAAAAGTTGTACAAGGGGCATCCTCAAGAATGCCCCTTGCCATTAATTACTTACCATTATTTAGAATAATATTTCTGATTTTCGTGCCAAAAGTTTTGCTCCCGCAATAATGAGCATCACTCCTGTAGCAACTCCAGCAATAATGGAGGCAATACCAACGATGATGTTGGTAGCACCGGCGTTTTTCATGGTTTTGTAGATTTTTTCTTCCATTCTTTAACCTCCCAGATTATTTTGTAGCACCATACTGTTTATAGTATTCATCGATAGCAGCCTTCAATGCATCATCAATATATACAGTTCCTTTGTAAGGTTTGTTGTAAAGGTACTCTGTTACCTCAGACATGCTTACGATGGCATTGGCATCAAATCCGTACTTTTCCTTAATTTCTTCCAGTGCACTCTTCTCACCGGAAAGACCAACTTCTTCACGGTTTAAGGAAACCATCAGACCGATAATCTCCACATTTGCAGCACCTCTTACTTTAGGAACGGTCTCTTCCATGGACTTACCGGAAGTAGTAACATCCTCAATCATCACCACTCTGTCGCCGTCTTTTAATTTGGAGCCGAGGAAACTGCCCTTGTCGGCACCATGATCCTTTTCTTCCTTGCGGTCGGAACAATAACGGATTTCTTTTCCGTATAATTTGCTGTAAGCGATGGCGGTAACCACGCTGATGGGAATACCCTTGTAAGCCGGACCGAACAATACATCAAAATCATCTCCATACTTATCATGAATGGCCTTTGCATAGTACTCGCCGAGACGCATAAGCTGGGAACCGGTCACATAACCGCCCGCATTCATGAAAAAGGGGCTCTTTCTGCCACTCTTCAAGGTAAATTCTCCAAACTTGAGCACCTGACAATCTATCATAAACTCAATAAATTCCTGCTTGTAAACTTCCATTTCATATCCTCGCATTTCATTTGTACTAAAAAGATAGGGATATTTTAACATAAAGCGAAAAGAAACTCAATAGGGACGTTCCTTTTGTCCTGTTATCAGGACAAAAGGAACGTCCCTATTATACCGTCACTATTACGCCACCGTCAGCACAGTACATACTGCTGACACCGGCTGTGTCCTGTAAAGTAATTTCTTTGCAGGATACCCTTTGTTCCAAAGCCTCTTTCACAATCATGGCTCTTTCCAATGCATTACAATGGGAAATCATGATGCGCTTTTCCCCGGCATTCTTGATTTCACTCACAATCAGATCTACCATTTTGGCCATTGCCTTCTTCATGCCAAGCGCCTGACCTCTAAGAACAATTGTCCCTTCATCATCTCCTAATATGAGACGAATATTGAGGGTAGAAACCAAAACCGCCTTTACCTTTGACATACGACCGTTCTTGTACATGGTGTCAATATTCCCCAGAATAAAGTAGGTATTCATTTCGTCCCTGAATTTATCAATCTGCGTACAGATATCTTCAAAGGGAAGTCCCTGCTCCTCCAATTCCACCAGTTTGTACGCAATCTGGCTCTCGCCGCAACTTGCGGTAAGCGAATCAATGACGTGAATTTTCTTTTCACCGTGATTTTCTATATAAAGCTTCTTACCTAATTCCGCACTGTTATAACTTCCACTAAGCTTGGAAGACAGGGTAACCACATAGATGTGGTCCGCTTCCGTATTATAGGCTTCCATGTACTGCTCGGGAGACGGACACGCAGATTTGGGGCAGGCCGAACTTTCCGCAACCTTCTGCAAAAACTCTTTCTGATTAAAGCTCTTATCATCAATAATGTGATAATCCCCTACCTCAAGCTGCAGGGGAACACTTTCAAATCTGGGATCATTCTGCCATTTTTCAGGTAATTCACAACAACTGTCTACAACAATTTTATAACTCATCGGTACTTCCTCTCATAAACATTCAGATACTTCTTCACATGGTTTTCATTACCACGTATCATGGTATCATATCTTTCTGCATATGTAAAGAGCAACCTTCCGAAATTTGATTTTGATGCCGGTTGACACCGGATACCCAAGAGCCTATACTGAAAATGTTCTTGTTATATTGTTGTGAAAATACTTATGACTCTTAAGGAGCACACATGATCGCTTTACAAATCACCCATTTAAAATCCTTCATGTCCACCCTTTTTGGCGGGGATGCTTTTGATGTCTTCCTCATGGAAGAAGCCTCCATTACCATGGCTACCACTTTCTCCATTGACGGGAAACTTAAGAAGGAATTCGCTCCTTCGGAATACGAATATGTGCCCTGGAGTGACATAAAACATACCTGCTTTCAGCTAATCAAGGGAAAGCAGCCCCCGCTTCGTATGCAGTTCGTAATGGAGCTGATGCCGGTTCATATGACCTCCATCCTGAAAGGCCGGGATGCAACCCAATTTGAAAACATTGTGAAAGCCTTTATACTTACCATACGTTATGACGGCGAAAAGGCCATTTTGGTAACGGGTACAGCCTATCAATCCTTTGTTGCGGATAAAACTCCCGAGAAAATCTGGGATGATGCCTGCTATAAGTATTTACTGAAAAAAGAAATTCCATGCGAATTACTCTGACAAAAAACCTCCTGTCTGTTACAGGAGGTTTTTATTACTTATTGTTCATTCTCATTGCTTCCGTTTTCGGTCTCAGGCTCCGTTTTGGGTGCCGGCGGATGGGGTTTAATCCACTCCGGATCAATCTTAGATTGGTATTCTTCCGGTAACGCCTCTTCAATATATTTGTAGAAATTGTTATTCAGAATACCTGCGGAATAGGTATAGAGCCCTTTTACCTGACTCTTGACTGCTTCATAATATGCTTCGTCTTCTTCATAGCCTTCCCGATAGGTTATGCTCTTTGCTTTCTTATTGTATTCCACACGCTCCGTAATAAAACTACGGTCTGAGAAAATAACCAGTCCTGCACTGTCGGAAAGAATATCCTTACCAGCATATAATCTGGAATCATACTCAAATCCGAAGAGATTCAAAAGCGTCGGCAGAATATCCACGGAGCTGGCCGGTTTGGAAATATGAACGGTTTCCATTTCGCTGTTCCAGAGAATCAGTTTATTCCGGTAGATATCCAAAGTACCTGCAAGAGGTTTTCCTGCCAGTTCTTCCAGATTAGCCACTTCCATGGCATAGGGATAATGGTCCGCACTTAAGCAGATAACCGTATTTTCCAGTTTGCCTGCTGCCTCCAGTTGCTCTATCAAATAGGAAAGTGCAAGATCCAGTTCCATATTACATGCAATGTAGGCTCTGCCCTCATCCGAATAAGGAAGATCCGCAACGTCTTCTTTGTGTTTGGAACACATTCTGTTTCCGGAAAAATTATAATTCATATGACCGGAAATCGTCATATAGTAAACATGAAATCTGTCTTCATTTATGTATTCCGGAATGGTTGCTTCCATCATGTTCAAGTCAGAGGACGGCCAGTAACCCGCATTTTCCATTTCAAATACCTGTCCGCCATAGGTCTTCTCATCCAGATCCCCAAGTTTGCAGGCCTTAAAATTGTATCCCAGATTAGGGTGGGAACGATACCGGTCATAATAGGAAAGGGAATTGTTGTGGTATGCATAACTCTTAACCCCTTCTTTGGCAAAAAATTCAGCCAGTGAGAAACACATGTCATTGTCTGCACTGCGTTTCATGGAGAATTGCTGATCCGGAATCAGCCCCGTACAGTTCGTATACTCTCCGTCCGAAGTAGAAGTCTGCCACAGAGGCACATAGTAGTCATCTACCACAAAACCCGAATTTACCAGCTTATACAAAGTGGGGGTGAGATTTTCATCCACCGCATAAGGACTGAAGCCCTCCGCAGTCAGATAAATCAGATTATACCCCTCAAACATACCGGTATATTCGTTGCGGTTGGTGGGAGTCATATTTTCCATATATTCTACCAGTTGGAGGACATCCTTATCCGTTGTGTTGGCCTTGATATATTCAAAATCAATGGGCATCACATTAGGCGAAGTATCTAAAACCTCTTCCGGTTCCGTAATTTCTCCGTCTCCTTCTGAAACGTCTGATACACCGGGATCGGTAACCGGATTCTGTTCCTGCTTGCCCTGACTGTCCAGATAGGAATCCAGGTCCGCACCGGTTTCCAGGGATGTCTCCTTTTTGAAAAAGCCGCTTCCCAAATCCCGTACTAACGAAGGCGTTACGCCATATTCACAAATAATACCTTCCGGGTCGTAGAACTCCACATAACTGTCTGCATATTCCGCCTTTGCTGCTGAGCCGATAATGATTACTGCCAAAAAGCCCAAAAAAGATGCGGCCATTACGATTATTTCCCGAAGCCGCTCTTTACGGGAATGATTTTTCAGGCTGACCGTATACTGGCTAATAATATAGCCCGTTGCGGCAAAAGGCAGTGCCAGCAAAATAAGCCATACGGAGGCATTCAAAATACCTGTCAGTGCCTCACGCCAGTAATTGGTCAGTGCCTGTGCACCGGCATTGGTAACAGCCGCCATCAGTAAGGGTTGCTTAAAAATCTTCATATATACAAGCTGTGCGGCATACAAAAGGAACTGAAAAATCAAAAGTCCCCACAATATCTTTTTATTTTTGCGTTTGCGTAAGAATCCCGACAACAGCGAGGATAATCCTGCAAAAAACAACCATGGAAATACCGCGAGTATAGGGTTAAAAGCCTTAAATCCAAAACATCCGATATGATAAATTAGCTCCATATAAACAGAACTGAAAAAGAACAATAAGATAAGCCAAATCATTTTCTTTACTTCCTTTCTGCCTAATAATAGCATATTTCGACAGAAAAGGAAATTAATAATTCTTTATTTTTTCATTTTTGGCTTAAAGATTAATGCGGCAAGAAGACCAAAGATGAGTGCGGCACTGGTACCGGCAGCTCCGGCCTTGAATCCGCCTTGGAAAATGCCCAGAAAGCCCTTTTCATCCACTGCTTCTTTTACCCCCTTCATAAGCACATTGCCAAAGCCAAGCAGGGGAACCGATGCTCCCGCTTTTGCATATTCCGCAAAAGGCTCATACCACCCGAAGAAATTAATAACCGCTCCCAGACACACTAAAAGCACCATGACCCGTCCCGGCAGCATCTTGGTCTTCTCCAAAAGAATCTGTGCCAGCGCACAAATCAGACCACCTACCCAAAAAGCATTAAAATAATCCATGAATTTCCCTCCATTACTTGTTCCGATTCCGAAGGAATCGAGAACAGCAACCGATAGGTTGCGTCAACTTGTTCCGCCCGTAGGGCGAGAACAGCAACCGATAGGTTGCGTCAACTTGTTCCGATTCCGAATTCATGGATTATTATGTATGTTTTTTCTGAAATTATTCTTCCTATTTTTTGTCTGCCTGCTTCCGTCCCTTCTCGGGTATGGGAAGCTGCACCAGTATTACAGCGGCAAATACAAGCACACAGCCGATTACCTGTCGTGCCGTCATGGTCTGATCCGTCTTCAAAAGTCCGATTTTAAATGCTGCCACTCCGGCAACCGCAGACACTACCGATTCCAGTGACATAATCAGGCTTGCCACCGTCGGATTGACACCCTTTTGTCCGATAATCTGGAGCGTATAAGCCACACCGCAGGACAAGATACCTGCATAGAGGATTGCCCCTAATCCCTCCTCAATCTGTCCAAAGGTGGGATGCTCAAGAAACAGGGCAATGGTGGTACAGACCACTCCGCAAAACAATAACTGCATAAAGCTGATCATGACCCCCTCCGTCTTATCCGCAAAGGTATCCACAGTCAGGATATGCCCCGCAAAAAGAACGGCACACAGGAAGATGAGCCCGTCTCCCCAGGAGATTCTTAAACTTTCTTCCGTCATACACAGAAGATACATACCAAAGCAGGCAATGGCTGCTCCCGGCCATACAATCCAAGGAATCTTCTTTTTCAAAAATACTCCCAGAATCGGCACCAGAATAATATAAAATGCCGTGATAAATCCGGCTTTGCCCACTGTGGTGTACTGCATGCCAATCTGCTGGGACATACTGGCACTGGTAAAGAAAATGCCACACAACAGTCCCGCCAAAAGGGTGGTTTTTAATTCCGGTTTCCGGTAATCCTTACCGGCTTTTTCTGCTTCCTTCTTTACTGTATTTCTCCGTACCAGCACAACCGGGAATACCACAGCCGCACCCAAAAGGCTTCTTATGCCATTAAAGGTAAAAGGCCCCATGGACTCCATTCCCTTACTCTGGGAAACAAATGCCATACCCCAGATGCAGGCTGTTAAAAACAGTAAAAAGGAATTCCTCATTGTTTTATTTCTGCTCATATACTTTCCGTCTTTCCGATGTAGTCCAAATATGCATCACAAAGTTCATGCACCACTTCCCTCAGTTGTTTTCCCTCGCAATCAATTGTGATATGTGCATACTTTTCATATAATGGCGTGCGTTCCTCCAAGAGACCGTAGAGATCCTGTCCCGGACGTAAAGTAACGCCCCGTGCATTCAGATCACCGAGACGCTCACATAAAGATTCATATCCGAGTTTCAGATAAACAATCACACCGATTTCGCCTAAATGCTTCATGGCTTCTTCCCCATAACAGGCACTTCCTCCGGTAGCAATCACCGTTTTGCTTTTTTGGATTGCTGCATTCACATCATTTTCAATCTTCCAAAAGCCTTCGATTCCATTCTCCTCAATGAGTTCATGAAGCAGTTTACCATACTTGTCCTGAATAAGCAGGTCGGAGTCGGTAAAACCAAACCCCAGACGCTTTGCTGCTACCACGCCTACAGTGCTTTTACCGACTCCGGGCATTCCGATTAAAATCAGATTCTTCTCTTCTGCTTTCATACTATACATCAAATCCTGCCATGCTTAAGTCTGCTATTACCTCAACCTCGCAGAGCACATTTTTGGGAAGTGTTTTTACTGCAACACAACTTCTTGCAGGTTTGTTAATAAAATACTTTCCGTATACTTCATTAAATGCCGTAAAATCATTCATGTTGGCAAGAAAGCATGTGGTCTTTACGGTGTCGGTGTAATCGGCACCTGCTGCCTGTAAAATGGCTCCCAGATTCCGCATAACCTGTTCTGCCTGCTCGGTAATATCGCTCCCCACAATCTCTCCGGTAGTAGGGTCGATTGCAATCTGTCCGGATGTAAATAATAAATTACCGGTAATCATGCCTTGGGAATAGGGACCTATTGCTGCGGGTGCATTTTTTGTCTGTACTGCCTGAATCATATCATATCCTCCTAAATTATCTTTTCGGTTCCGGCTCGTCAAATTCAGCCGTCACATAATAACCTCGTGCATTTTGTACCACAGCCGTCACAACTCCCTCCCTCGCAAGCATGCGGTTGCGAAGCGGAATATTGCCGGACATGGCAAGGGACGGGTCAATCGTGTAATAATAATTACTGGGAAGTACACCTTCCGTGACCGTAATCTTCTGACCTTCTTTCAAAAGGCCCTCGCGTTCCATCTTAAATTCCATAGTACGCATTTTCTCACCCGACTTTCCATCCATCTCTTATTTAATTATTTTACTAAATCATGGAGGATATTTCAAGTAGTCACTGAAAAGATTATAAGGCTTCAGAGAAATGACTATAAGGCTTCGATTACCACCCCATGTGCAATGCCCGGTACCGAATTTCCTTCGTTAAAACTGACCTTGCTGAGCAGCGCCCCGGTAGGTATAAACAAAATCTTTTTCCAGTTCTTATCCCGAAGTTGTTTCAAAATATAAGCCGACAGGGTAACCGCACTGCAGCCGCAGCCGCTGCCACCGGCATGGGTATCCTGGGTTTGGGCATCATAGATTTCAATTCCGCAGTCCATATGCCTGTCCGAAATGTCATACCCCTTATCCCGTAAAAGATCAAGCAATATTTTTTGTCCCACAGTCCCTAAATCTCCCGTAATAATCTTATCGTATTCCTCCGGACCTACTCCAAAGTCACTAAAATTCGTGCTGATTAAATCAGCTGCAGCAGGTGCCATACATGCTCCCATGTTCAGGGAATCCTTTAATCCGAAATCTACGATTTTTCCGGTGGTAATGCCGGTAATCTTGGCCAGTGTATTTTCACATTTAACCGCTCCCAGCAAGAATGCACCGCTTCCGGTAACGGTCCAGCAGGCACTGAGGGGACGCTGGTTTCCATAGGCCAGTGGAAACCTGAATTCCTTTTCCGCACTGGCGAAATGGCTGGAGGTCACACAAATTACCTGATCTGCGAATCCACCCGCTACTGCCATGGTCCCAAGGCTTAAGGACTCTCCACAGGTGGAGCAGGCACCATACAAACCAAACAGAGGAATTTCAAAGCTTTCCAATCCGAAGGAAGTGGCCATTTCCTGCCCCAAAAGGTCACCGGCAAACAGGTAACGTATATCTCCTGCCTTGATTCCTGCTTTTTGCATCGTCATATACACCGCTGTCTTCTGCAATTCACTCTCTGCCTCTTCCCATGTCTTGGCACCAAATTTATCATCCTCACCAACCATATCAAATAACAGTCCGAGAGGTCCCTCTCCCTCCTTTTTTCCCACTACGGATGCTGTCGCATTCATATACACCGGTTCTTTTAAGGAAATGCTCTGTTTCCCTTGCATAAACTGTCCTCGTTCCACGCTTTGTCTCCTTTCAGACAGAGCATTTTGTGCAAAAAAATCCATACTCTGTCACTTACGATAGAGTATGGACAATTTTATATTCTTTATTCTTATTCGAGCGGCATATTATTCCAATTATAATGCCTATCGTATGGCTCACTCCATGAACCGCTGTCGTTTAAGTTCCAGCTTTGTGTCCAGTCATTTCCCCATCTGACATCCCATTGATATCCGTCTTCCCCTGCATTATGCCGTTCCGTAATGATGACATGGTCGATATATGGTGTTGACCTGGTATAGCCACATCGTAAGTATTCATCCTCTGAAATATAAAACCAAAATCCATCCACCTTGGACATATCCTGCTTTTTAGGATATGTCATAGACAAATAAACATTCTCACGATCCTCACTGTAACTTACCTCTTCCGGAGTATAGCGGGGGGCTCCGCCTCCTTTGCAGCCCTCTATGTTACCTTCTTTATAAGCATTGGAAACATCTTCTGCCGTAAATAAACACTTCTCCCTGTCAAATACATATGTAACCGTATGATCATCAACCACGGTTGCCGAAATGCCAAAAAGATTGTCCGGGTCATAGGAATACCAATCCATTTCATCCGTCAATTCTATGTGTCCACTTTCTTTTGTATCCAAATCAGAATTCTTCTTACCACAACCTGCCAAGACAAGCATTGCCAGAGTAATCACTGTCATACTTAATACTATCTTTTTTCTCACCATAGGTTTTCCTTTCAGCTTTCCCTTGCGTCTCAAGTTGGCACTACAAATCAAGATCTATTTTATATTCCTCATCAATAAGTATGTAATTAGCATGATACTTTTTAGCCAATGCTAAAACTTGCGCATTATCTTCCAAAACAGTTTCCAAAGTGCAACACTCATCATCTAAACGATTTTCAATTACACACGCATATTTCTTAATATCATCAAAATGATTTCTTATATATTTTTCACTCATTACAAGGCAGTAATATCTTATTTTGTCCAAGTATTCCTCAGTAAAACTCTTCTCCCAATCAAAAGGAATATAGCAGCCTTCCACAATCAGGTTTTGTTCGTTCTCTATTGCTGTTTTTATCATTTCACAAACAATCGGCCATAAATATTCCGTAAGATCCGCATCATCACTCAATGGAGTAAATTCTGTATTTCCACTGCGAATTAACCCCATTTTCAAATGATCTATTGATAAATATGGATATTTATACTTCTCAAGTAACTTTTGTGCCAACGCAGTCTTACCTGTATGTGATGCACCTGTTATCAAAATAATCATCTTTTTATCCTGGCTTTCTTTACTGTTTTAAGCATACCGGCGTTGTCAAATTTTCATTCAGACCAATCAAGCTGTTCCATCGGCAATCCCAATTCGATACATTTTCTGATTACACTTTCTTTTTCCATACGGTTACCAATTTCATATTTCAAAACAAGATCTTTCAAAACGATATATTTTGTGTTATCCGCTTTCATGTCAACATACCATTGTATCTGCAAATCTTCTCGTAATGCTTTTGATAGTTTTTCCGGAAACTCCATGCAACTACTTACAAAGGATACTGCTGTCCAGTATTTTGGATTATGATTGGTAACCCAAATATCAACATTCTTTATCTCAACGAAATCAAGAATGTTTTCATCCAAAAGACTTTCTTTTATCAACAACCCGGTGTACATTCCAATTACCTCCGCTTTATGTATAATATGATGGAACCGGTAAGCAATACTCCCCCAAACAACATCATAATCTTTGCGGCCATCAAGTCGCTTGCTTGTTTAGAAAATGCACTCGCAGGTACTAATTCTGAATCTTGAAATGGAATGGAAGCCCCTGCATACCATACGAATCCAAGAAAGATGAAAACTATTGATACAATTATAAACAGTACAAATATGAGTGTTTTCTTTTTCATTTACGTTTCCTCCATAGTTATAAAATTTTCGATATCACATCTATTCCACTGGTGTAATATTTAATACAATCTCCTTATCAAGCCATCCATTATCAAGATAATCCGCCGGAAAACATGTAACCTCAGTACGATTACCCGAACTATCATACTGGTCAGCACCAAACAGTTCTATTCTAATATAGAAACTCTTATCTACTTTATATAACATGGTGAGTGTGTCCTCAGCTCTTATAACCTTATAGAGTTTGTCGTTCACCATTACTTCTTCAAACTCATCATAGGCAGCATAATCATTCTCGATGAAGTTATCTGCCATTACATGGTAATAAATATTACAATCTCCATGTTCTTCACCTTTGCTCCCCCAATTAATGAAAGTTGCAAAATCACATTCTGAATTTGGATGACCCGCATTTTGCGAATGTAACTCCACTGTGTATTTACCGGGATAAGTTATAGCCATGCTATTATAAGCACCGGTTGCCGATAATTCAGAACTTTCTTCTGATTTTATATTTGACTCCTGTATTGTTCTCTGATTGCTGCAACCGGTTAAAGCCAAAGCCCCAATTACAACTGATATTAAAGCAAATCTCAATCTCATATAATCATCCTCTACTATAAATCGTATATTAGTGATACGAATTAGGATTACATTTTTATGGTATCACGTTAAATTTCAATTGTTTACTCTTCATTCACCTCCTGAACAGGGTTTCTGCAATTATCTGTTTCAGAACTTCATATGGTATATCCTGTTGTAAATAGATTTGCAGCATTCCCTTAGTAATAGCTTGGTAATTTTGCCCACATTTTTTCTTCCGGTTCGCATGAAACACTATCAAAGATCAGTCCCCTTAACTTATTGTACATGTCAATAATCTCATTTGGATATTTATCTATAAACTCTTTTACTTGCCCATTCATTTAGACAACCCCTCCAATTTTTCTTGCAACTTCGCGTTTTTCAATATATTGGTTTTACATACTGTGTCCTGACAAATCTGTACTTATTTCAGAATCATTTCCAACAACTCCGGTATATCATTCTTTAATGTTTCAAAAACAACATTTAAATCCACATTCCCATAATCGTGCACAATACGATTTCGTAAACCATACATTGCATTCCATGGGATATCGCTATGCTCCTGCTTGTATTGGTCCGTTAACTTTTTTTGCATTTTCAGAAAGCTGTATCATGCGAAATAGCATGGAGTCAAACAATATTTCATTTTTATTCAATTCCTCCACGTCTACATCTTTCATATGTATTACTATAAACTCTAAATCTATCTTGTTTTTTGTATATAGTAATTGTCATTTTTCACATTATCCATATATTTTTATTCCGTCCTGTAGTATCTCCTGTATCAGTTCCAAGTTATCCTTAAGTTGGTTAATATCCAAAACATCTACTTTCTTGTGTAGCGCAGTTCTTATTTCTTCAACCAGTCCGTAAAATTTCAGACCTTTTACATTTGCAGAAACCAGTAGATCCACATCACTGGTTGGTTTTGCTTTTTCTTTTGCGTAAGAACCAAAAAGATAGCAGAAATTAACATCATATTTTTCAAATACTTTTTGGCATTTTTGCTTTATATACTCAGTATCAATAATTCCATGTTCTTCATCAATCGGATTTATCTCTGCCAACTTTTGCAACAGATAATTATATTTTAAACTTCCAGCCTTTTCTTCATCATTTTCGTATGATTTATACGAGCGTAAAGAAATTCCTACCAAGTCGGCAGCTTGCTGCTGTGTTAACTTATTTTCCATTCTTAACTCTTTCAGTTTACCCATATTTGCACCTCCATATATATAGTAGTGCAATATTTGCACTTCGTCAATCTTAACATGCAAGCATTGCACTATAAACAGAAATCACTATATTAAGAGTAGTATTCACACACCTATGGCTCTTATTCAAATTTCCCCTATCTCTCAAGCTTGAAATCTATCAATATTTTTCTGTCTCTGCTATATCCTTTTCAA
Source organism: uncultured Lachnospiraceae bacterium (assembly GCA_945919075.1). Lineage (GTDB taxonomy): Bacteria > Bacillota > Clostridia > Lachnospirales > Lachnospiraceae > Acetatifactor. The sequence goes on along the minus strand of CAMEIX010000006.1, from coordinate 26,547 downwards.
TCAACGGACGCATACTTTCTTTATACTTTGATAAATCTGCGTCCCTCAGGCACGACAATATCCTTGAAATATATTGTGGCTTCGCCAAGCCTACCTGAGCAAGTGCCTTAACACATTGTCTGACAGTAATCGGTTTGTCATCCGTTATATGTGTAAGAAAATCAGATATGACATTGACAAAACGATTTTCCACATCCCATTTAGCATTTGCAGCAAGAATATACAACACCCGATTTCTTACCAATGATTTTGGATGGTCAAGCAACGAAGCAAAGTCATCAAAATTTCTTCTCCATGAACCCCAATCGTTCTTTGCATTTTTCTACAAACCGGACTTAAAAACTTTCATAGACCTATATTTCAAACCAGTAATAAGGTCTCTCTCTGATCTGTTCAAAGCCCATCGACCCTGCTACCCTTCGAGAAATCTCATTGCTCTGTGTGCAGTCCCACTGCAATTCATATCCTCTATCCACTAAATGATTCAGCATCTCCACAGTAAGCCGCCTTGCAATTCTCTTTCTGCGGTATTCTTCCTCAACTTCGATATCAATAGCACACCTATGCTCATAGGTGGCTGAGCCAAAAATAATTCCGACTATAGTGTCTTTCCTGATTGCAACAAAAGAGGCACTGTTAGCAAAAAAGGATTCTTCATCCTTCCAGGAATTCATGAAACGCTTTAGAAACATTTCTCCATTTTTGACTTTGCCATTTTCTATTCTTTCAATCAGATTATGGTCTACCTGCTGAATCGATACCTCTTCCGGTATCGCAATCTCTTCTTCCCATTTGCTTTTCCCAAGGAAGGAATACTCTATTTCAGAATCTATTTCTTTCTCTTGAAACAAGGGTAATATACGCGCATAAATCCCTTCATTCTCGGAGGAAAATTCAAATGAATCCTCACCCGCTGAACGAAGATTGCTAAATACTTTCTCCAAAAAACTTTTTATTTCTTCATCCGAATACTCCGTCAGATTACCAACTATTCCACATCCCCCGACACAGTATGAATAGGTCACGTAAATCCCCGGCAGATGTGTATAATCAGCCCATACTTGTCCTTTACTGACACCTGCAATAATTCCCGAAACACTGGGATAATCAGGCGGCAAATACGCCTTTATTTCTTTATTGTCCATCATATTTAACTCTTTCCTATCAAATCTTTAACATACAATCGGTCGGTTCCATTTCCATAATTAACAATATCCTTAAGATAACGGTATCCATACTGAAATCTTTTCCGCCAAGGCCAAAGTGTTTCTCTACTTTCCTTACAGTCTCATCAACTGTACTATTTTCAGTTCTTTCAATCCAAAAATAATGACTGCCTTTGATATCATTACATCTTTTCTCGTTGAGACTTTTCAAGGTCGCATTGCATACTGCCTTTGCTTTTTCAATATCCGATGTGCTGTTAATAAAATCTCTGAATCCTTGATGGTCGGGGCGATTACAGTAATCATCAACTAAATTCGATGGTTCTTTTATCAAAAAGACTATTCTTGACGCTTCCGTTAATTTATCAGCTTCTTCCACTGTCAAATGGCAGTCACATAATACAATCTGATTTTGTGAAAGACGAATTAAATCCAATAATACAAAATCTAATTGTTCTCTTGTGTTATCAATAAGCCACCTTTTATATTCCTCTACAGTGCGTCCAAAAAACTCATCAGCATCTATAAAAACTTTATTCATTGCCGGCTGAAAATCAGAGGTTGAAATTTTCTGATGCTTTTCAAACTGCTCATCAATATCATAAACCAATAAATTATGACGTTTGGCTAACTTCCGAGAAATCGTCGTCTTTCCGCCACAAGGTGTTCCGGTTATAAAATAAACATTTTTCAAATATTCTTTCATTACATTGTCTTGAAATATCATTGCATAATCTCCTTATTTAAATAGTTTTTAGTATTTTGCTTGTACATAAAACTATTTAACACAGTTCTATGTACTTAGATATTTCTTAATCGTAAGAATACCACCATATTCTTCACCTCCACAGACTGGACGCATAGCGCGACAGCGCGTCATGAGCATGAAGCGCAGCGGAATGCGAATGGCACCGCATTGATAAACTGTAAATTGCCAAACGAATGAGCGTTTGTTGAAATTTTATCATTTTACGCTGACGCCCATTTTGGGGGAATAGGTACAAAATTCATTTTTCTGTGATTACGCTGACATTTTTCACTTCTTTTTCAGCGCTTTTTTCAATTTTAAAATTCCTACCTACATTTATTGCTAAAATGTCAGCGTAATTACCTTTTTTACTCTTATGCGCTGATTTGTATCTCTAAAAACTCAGCGTTTTTTACAAGCATAGAAAATAACGCCTATTATGGCCCTCTGGCAAGAAGCATCCCTCGCACTAAAGAGCTCGGTCAATTCTCATTTTCCAGTTAACTCACCTTTTACAACTCATCCTGGTCAAAAGATAGTTTGCGAATAAACTTTTAGATGTTTTTATAAGGACATCACGCATAAATTGAAGCGCAGTATTTTTCTGCCTGAACATTCCACATTTGGGCATAGATGCCGTTTTTGGCAAGAAGTTCAGCGTGTGTTCCGCTTTCGACGATGGAGCCGTTTTCTATGAGAATTATTCGGTCAGCATCCTTTGTAGTGGAAAGACGGTGTGAAATAAGGATGACTGCTTGATTTTCCGCATTCTGAAGCATGCTTTTGTTGAGACGGTACTCGGCAATGGGGTCAAGTGCAGAGCTTGGCTCGTCGAGTATGGCGATGGGCATATCACGCATAAACATTCGTGCAATTGCAGCCTTCTGACTTTCTCCGCCCGAAAGCATTGTTCCTTCATCGGAAAATTCCTTGGTAAGCTCTGTGTCGATACCATTTTCGAGAGATGCCAGCTTTTCGCCGAAGTCAGCCCTGTTAAGTGCCTCAACGATTTTTTTGCTGTCGTCTTCGCCCACAAAATCCGTCTTAACGTTTTCGGCAAGAGTTGCGCCGTAGATCTGGAAATCCTGAAAAACTGCACCGATCTTCTGACGGTAAGCCTTGGTGTTCAGCCTTCGTATATCAACTCCGCCGAAAAGTATCTCACCCTCGTTCACTTCATACAAGCGCATAATAAGTTTTATAAGCGTGGACTTGCCCGCTCCGTTTTCACCGACAAGAGCAAGTTTCTCACCCTTTCGTATCGTCATGCTGACATTTTTAAGTACATACTTTTCTGTATCCTTGTATCTGAAGCTTACATTGCGCAGTTCAAGGGTGCAGTCATCATCGGGGACGGGCATCTCACCCTCACAGCCCTCAATGCCTATTTCGTACTCCATAAAGCGGCGGAATTTCTCCGCATACTGTCCCACATTCTGAAAATCCACCAATGCATAGTTCATATCGTCAAGATAGCCCTTTATGCCGTTGGTAGCGTTCTTTAGTGAAGCAACCTCGCCCAGCTGAATTGACCCTTTCTCAATTGCAAGATAGGCAAGATAAACAGGAACCGCATAGAACTGGCACAAGGTGAAAACCGTTATCCAGTTGATAAGGGTCGGCACGATAATCTTAAGGGAGTAACCCAGCGCCATTTTTCGTTCCTCGGTGATAGCCTCGTCATACTGTTCCATAAGTGCTTCTTCAATGCCTGTCAGCTTAATCTCCTTGGCATATTCAGGCTGATAAAAAACTCGTTTTGAGTAGTCGGCTTTTCTGCCGATACGCTGTTTTTCGAGATTGTATTCGTACTCTAACTTCGTAATAATAAAACGGGTTATAATATTCACAACAAATCCGATCACGGGGAAAATAAAAATTACCGCATTAACTGTTAAAATCATAGTACCCGCAACAAGCATTGCCATGATCTGAGAAATAATGTTGGCCACACTCATTATTGCCTTTTTGCACATTTCCTCAGACTGGGAAGCGGCAATTACAAAATCATCATAGTATTCGGGAATATCATAGTATTTCAGGTCCATTTTTTGTGCTTTTTCCATAAGCTCACGCTGAACCTTGCCCTCAAAGCCTATCATCTTCGTCCAGAAATAGTTTTCAAGAAATCGAAAAACGAACATACGGAAGGTGAACAGAATTAACATCACCACAAGCACTTTTACAACGCTCCTAATATCGGCAGTGTCAGTGAAAATATTGATGATCTCCATAAGCAGAAAGGTGTCGATAAATGCACCGATACTCATAAATACACATCGGCTTATAATATAGGAAAGCGGCAGCCTGCTGTCGTGCCCAAAGGCGTATTTTATCACATACCACACATTGGAAATAAGACGCTTCATCTTGATCTTATCTTTTTTCTTTTTGCTCTTTACGCTCATGCCGTCACCTCCTCAGCTAAATAGTTCTGCGCCTGTAATCTCCACATCTTGGCATACTTTCCGTTCAGTGCCATAAGTTCGGTGTGGCTGCCCTGTTCAATTACAGTGCCGTGTTCAAACATATAGATACAGTCAGCATCACGGGTGGCGGAAAGACGGTGTGATATGAAGATGACTGTTTCACCATCTGTTGCGGTAAGCATATTTTTATACATATTGTACTCGGCAATAGGGTCAAGTGCGGAACTTGGTTCATCAAGGATCACAATATCAGGCTTTCGTGCAAAAACTCTGGCAATGGCTATCTTCTGTGCTTCGCCGCCGGAAAGCCCTATTCCGTTTTCATCAAATTCCTTTGTTACCATTGTGTCGATGCCATTTTCAAGGCTGTCAAGCTTGTCACCGAACTGTGCTTTCCGCAACGACTCCTCCACAAGTCTGCGCTCCTCTTCATTTTTCGGTTTGCGCATAAGCACGTTGTGGGAAAGCGGAAGTGCAAACACCTGCAGATCCTGAAATACCGTCCCGAATCAGCGGTGAAGTGATTTGGGTTCATAGCTTGCGATATCCTCACCGCTGATCTTTATAGTGCCCTCAGTAGGGTTGTAAAGTCCCATAATAAGCTTTACAAGCGTTGTTTTGCCTGCACCGTTGTGACCGACAATTGCAATCTTCTCGCCCTTTTTAATGCTTATATTCACATTGTGAAGGGTAGGCTGGTCTGCACCCTCATAAGTAAAGCTCATATTCTCTATCTCAATATCCGAAAGGTTTTCCGCTTTGATAAGCTCATCAGCATCAGTCTTCGGTTCATAGGAGAGAAACTCACGCAGATTAGCTACGAATGCGCTTTCCTTTGCAAGGGAAACGATAAGCTCAACTGTGTCGGAGGTGCGCCATGAAAGAGTTGAAAGAGCAGGTATCATCGCAACATAAGCGGCGGTCTGCGCCTCGCCGTTGTTCAGCACGAATGCTATGTAAAGATATGGGAGAATGGTTGACAGAATATGGTATAATATCCACTTTACAGGCTCGATAATACACAACTTTCTGCGCATTTTGCGAGTGCGCTCCTCCATTTCCTCATATGCCTTTTCATGACGGGAAAGAAGAAGCTTTCCTATACCGAATAGACGCAGTTCCGCTGCGTATTTCTTTTCATAGAATACACGCTTTGCATAGCTGCCGATACGTCCGTCACGGGTGTTTGACATATCAAGGGAATAGTAGATGTCGCCCTCCTTCTTGCCGAAAAACATCGAAACAGCCACCATCGGCACGATGAACAGCAACAACCAAGGATCTACATTTGCCACAATAATTGTTGCCGCAATAACCGAGGCAATACTTGCCACAAGATAAGCGGAGTAGTAGAGAATTGTGCTGCCTCTCTGCTGACATTCATTCAGTGCACGGGTGTACTTGTCGTAAAAATCGGGACGTTCAAATTCGGCATATTCCATTGAGATAGACTTTCGTATAACACGCTTGTAAAAATCCTGATACATTTTCGGCAGGAACTGCTTTTCACAAAGCTGATGAATTGCCGCCGTGATGTGAATACAGATATGCCCTATACACATTGCTCCAACGAATGAAGCAAGCATTGTAAAGGGCGTTTTGTTTTCGATAGCAGTATATATCCACTCTGTAAGATATACTGAAAATATCGTCCAGAATACATTCTCGTTGAATTCCTTGATAAAGGTATAGATAACATACCCCTTACTCCCACACCACAATATTTTCAGCATATACAGAACATTTGACAGAGGGGAATGCTTTTGTTTTTCTGTTGTCATCGTGCTCTCCTTTGTTTTGAATAATAATCCTCACTTTACTTTACCCACTCACCGATAGGCGTAAGATTCATCTGAACATAATCAGCCGGAAGCATAGTATAAGTTATATCTATCTGCTTCTATCCTCGAACCAATCAACAGTTCCTCTGTCCCGTCACTATCTATATCTACAATTGCATATCCGATGTATTCTTCAAACCGCTCCATAGCGACAAGCATCACTGCATCCTGAACTTTCATCTCAGGAGAATTTACCTCGTTTCAATTCCCGGTTTACGAAATACGCCACAGATAGTATTTGCCAAACATGTATATTCCTTACCCTGAACATCATCAAAGAAGCTTACTGTCTCAAACACCGCCTCTGTAACTTCTTTAGCAAACATATCCTGTGTATAAATTTGATTCCAGATATTATAGCATTTGCAGTTATTTTCCGTGATAACCAGATATTGCTCCAAAGTGTTTCTGCTTTCCCGATAATAATGATTTCTCTGTATTAATGCGTAGGGTTCCGCAGCCCAGAAGCCCCCTGGTTGATAAGAAATATTTTGTATTTCTTCAAAAGATTTCACATATGGTTCGTTAAAAGCATCCAGAATCAATATTCCTCCCGGCTTCAATGCCCGATAGGTTTTCCGTAATAGAATACTTCTATTTTCAGGAGACAAAACCCCAAAATCACAATAGATCAGTATTGCAACATCAAATTCTTCATCGTAATTGATATGCAAATAGTTTTGATAATGATATGTGATATTCAGGTGCTTTTTGTTACTGCTATCTATCGCATAATTTATGGAACGCTTGGAAAAGTCAATTCCGGTAACTTGAAACCCTTTCTCTGCAAGTAACTCTGCGTAAATTCCCGGTCCGCAGCCCAAATCCAATAGTTTTTTCTTTTCTGAGCCACCACAAAGCTCTGATATCCAGTTTACGGAAGCAATAATCCCTGCCTGTTTTCTGGACGCGCTATCGCAATCGGGATCTAAATGTGCAGCAAGCATGTGCTTTGAAATATGCTCATCATCCCAGAATGCATCATCACTTTCGGCATAAAGTATCGGCTGATTTTTTAGAAATTCTATTATTTTTTTGTTCATTTCTTAGTTTCCTTCTTTTACTTTATCATTTTCCGCTGATGTCCATTATTGGAGAATAGGTACAAAGTTCATTTTTCTGTGATTACGCTGACATTTTTTACTTTTCTTTCAGCGCTTTTTTCAATTTTAAAATTCCTACCTACATTTATTGCTAAAATGTCAGCGTATTTTCTATTTTCTCTTATATGCGCTGATTTTGACCTCTAAAAACTCAGCGCTTTTTACAAACATAGAAAATAACGCTTATTATGGCCCTTCGAGCATCTCTCGCTCTAAAGAGCTCGCTCAATTCTTATTTTCAGATTTGTTCCCTGACATTAATATCCGTTCTTCCTATAACGATTTTGCAATTTCATACGCCTTAGCTGAAAATCTTTCTATTCGCTCTTTCCTATTGTTATCATTTCCATATCCTCTGGTCATCTGGTCAAATGCGTAAACTTCGCACTCTTTCGCCCTGTTTCTGATTCTGTCTCCGACCATAATTGTCTTCATTGCCTCTAATTGTTCTTTTCTTATTTCATCATTCAATGAGCCACCCATTGTGATTAGAAAAAGCGCTTTTTCAAGGACTTTCATCTTTGGAGAATCTCCGTAAGCAAATCCATATGTCCACACTCTTTGAAACCAGCCTTCCAGCATAGCGGGTGATGCTGTCCAAAAGTCAGGATAAATAAATACAATGGCATCGGATGCATTAATCCTCTCCTGTTCTCTTACAACATCCGGTGAAACGTTCCTATCCAGTCTGTAAAATCCTTCCCTTAAATATTCACTTTCACTCATAACGGGATTAAAGCCTTCTTTGTATAAGTCGGATAGGATATAGGTATGTCCGGCATCCTGCAAACCTTTCAAAAAGGAATTCTTAATGAAATTGGTGAAACTATTTTCACAAGGATGACAATATACTACCAAAACATTCAATTTATTAATTCCTCCTTAGAAAACGAAACTTTATCTTTACTCAAGCCACCTGATAAATGCTGTTTTATCCGTGCTGTTATAACCGGCATTTTGGTAAAACCGAAGTGTTGTTTCTGTCTTGGAACCGGTAAGCAACATCATTTTATAGCAATTTGCTTTTTGCGCAATTTCTTTGGCATAGTTTAAGCATTCTGTTGCATATCCTTTCCCACGATAATCGGCATGGGTAACAACATTTTCTATAAATGCATACGGTCTTACATTTCTTGTTAAATTAGGTATAATCACACATACACAGGAAGCTACAATTTTATCATCAGCCATCTTAACTATAATATGATGGTTTTCATCCTGCATGATAGTCTTCCATGTTTTGTCCAAGTGCTCTGACATTTCCGGTATACTTTTCTCATGCAAATGCAAATATAATTCTAACAGTTCATTTAATTCGTCTTCTTTAACTTCCCTAACCATTTCTATCCCTCTTTATACACAACAAACCATTTGCAGATCATATGGTTCATCTTCTGCAATTTCTTTTATTGGACAATCTGTCAGTTTAGCTCCCATAGCTTTATAAAAAGCAATCGTTTCTTCAGATGAACATGCAGAAATATATAAAGCCTTGGCTCCGGCCTTCCTGGCCTCTTCCTTCCCTATATCAAACAGTTTCCTTCCAATCCCCTGTCCTCTACAGATAGCCGATACTTGCATCAAATCTAAAATCATATAGGACTCAACCAAATCTTTTTTTAACCCGATAAATCCAACCACTTCATCATTTTCAATTGCAAGATGTGTAATATAATCATCGCTGCTGATATCCTTTGCCACAGAACGTCTTTTTTCCATATCCCAATCTTCTGTATAAACACAGTCTACAAGAATATACTCTCCATCGTGTTTACGGTATACTTTTTTTACATCCTGTTTTCTTGGATAATTGTCCAATGAATCTAATTTAAAGTTTTCTGTTGATAATAATTCAATTTTAATCATTTTTCACCGTCCACTCACCGAATCTGACATTTCTTTGATACTTTTGGTGTTCCCCAATGAATTTTTCCATCCAAATCATGTCATACCATGTATTAAACTTGTAACCACAATTGTGAAAAGTCCCCACAAGATGAAATCCCATTTTTTCATGAAAATAGTAGCTGTCATTGTTCAAATGTTCATCATCCTCTTTTGGAAGAGCTATACATGCATTCATATTCAAAACACCAATACGTTTCAGAGAATCTTCCAATGCATGATAGAGCAATTTCCCAACGCCCGATCTTCTACAATCTTTTCTCACATAAACAGTCACTTCCACTGACCAGTCGTATGCTTTCCTGCTCTTGAATTTACCGGCATAAGCATATCCAAGAATTTCACCGGCCTCTACTGCTTTTATGTATGGCAAGATCGATGAGATACTTCGTATTCTGTCTTGAAAGTCAGACAAAGAAGGAACTTCGTATTCAAATGATATCGCGGTATCCCGAACATAGGGTGCATATATGGAAAGAAGTTCTTCTGCATCTTCTATTTTTACCGGCACAATTTCCATTTCTTCTCCTCTCTCTTAGGACAGGTTCCTATCGCAGTACCCGGGCACATTCCCCACTGAATGCTCCTTTGTAGTAACACATAATACGTTTTATTTGGTTACCCATCCCAAAGAAGGCGCATAACGCCGACTGCTCTGCCATGATCTCTCGCACATAACACCATATATGAATTGTTAATTCCTGCAGCCGCTTCTTCAAGAGGGAACTCACACCAGCCAACCTTTTTGCGTAATTCCATATATTCTTCCGGACTGATATTATTTACATATTCTATCATCATTCACCCTCCATCCTGCTTGCTCTGTTTTTTATGAACCACTTCCGTCATAACGCGATGCTCCCCGCATCCACAACCTATAACTTAAATAGAAAAATAAAACGCCGATAACCGGTGAAAGCCAGGATAAGAGGGGCACTTCATCCGGTCTTAAGATCACAAGACTCGGATAGTAGGCAATAAATGCAACCGGTAATAAAAACGTAAATAAAAACTTGAATACGGGATTATAAATGGTAATCGGATATTTGGCATAATCCTTCAGTTTTAAAGACAAATCCAAAATATAAAAGGAATTCTCAATCCAGAAACAGGTTGCTGCTGCCGCAGTCTGCATCGCCATCATAAAAAAGGAAGCTGAAATCAGAAAGACAATCAGTTTTAAAATCATAAGTATATTTACAGGCAAAGCCAGATGATACCAGGCATAGCAGATGGTCCCCAATCCGAAGAAAAGCTGTCCAAATCCTTTGACATCAAAGACTTCCGATTCGAAATAAAAAAATAAATTAATCGGTCGAAAACAGTATTTGACAAAATCTCCGTCATAAACATACCTTCTTAAATTCCAGTTATTATCCAAAAGGCACTGTGTTGGCGTAATGGCAACCAGTGAAAAACCGTATAAAAAGAGCATTTCATAATATCCCCATCCGTTAATGGAAGGAAATTTACTAAACATCAGCCAGAATGCTACAAAACCAACGATATTGGTTGCAATCATACCTAAGGTGGAGATAATAAAGTCCGCACGGTAACTCATCCTGCTTTTAATATCCTGCGCAATGATTTTAAAATATATTTTGATATAGAAAGATAATCCTCTTTTTTTCGTATTCATACTCAACCTCCGTTCACGGTCACCTGTTTGATGGAAATACGCCAAAACAGATTACTGATTAAGGACATGACCACCGCCCATGCAAAAGATACCAGCATTTTTTCAGCCACCATACCGGTATCCGGATTATGGCTTAACAAAATCGTGAGAGGTGTATCATAAATTGCCCGAAACGGCAGATACGCAATGACAGCACGCAATTTATCCGGGAAAAAAGCCAGAGGAATGGTAGCGCCTGATAACAGTGCAACCACCGCCTGTTTCATCACATTAATTCCCCAGATGGATTCGGTATACAGACAAACCGTCCCGATGATAAAATCGATTTCATAATTAATGATTACTGCCAGAACGACAGCAATTATAAAATAGATTAAGTTGATTCCGATTGCAATCGTCCCTTTTGTCACAAGCATAACAATGAGAAACGTGGGAATAAACGTAAATACAAAGTTTACCACAAAACTACCGGATACACTCCAGAATAGATAATCCTTGTATTTCATTGGTTTTAGCAGATTTAAAGCAATTTTTCCGCTCTGGATATCCCGTCCCATCTCCCAGACAATGTACATTTCCATGAAATTAAACAAGGCGGTGGCAAGAACCAGATATATCATCGTACTTTCAAATGTCATCCCGTTTACCACATCGCTTCCGGATGAGGCAAAGATTGCTTTCCAGACAAAATAAATTAAGGTCAGATATAATAGATTGCCAAAAACCATGACAACAAGAGCCATACGATAATTGACACACTCAATAATACCTGCTCTTGTCAGGGCAAAATATTTTTTGAGGCGGTTCATCAGATCCCCTCCTTGTATATTTTTTTTATTACATCCTCGGTGGAGATTTCTTCTAACTGCATATCTTTGATTTTATGCTTTTCCTGAATCCGTCCAAGCACCTTTAGGACACTGGTTTTTTCTTCATTTACCAGAAGAAAAACCCATTCATTATCATGGGAAATACGCACATCCATTGTTTCTAATTCCTTTGCCAGTTCTTCTACCATCACACCAATATTTTCTCTCGGACGGATTTTTAGTGTACGGTATGCACCAAAGAATTTACGCAGATGCGCAATGTCATTATCATAAAGCATTTTACCTTTATCTATGATGACAATCCGCTCACACAATGCATCCACATCTCCCATATCATGTGTGGTAAGGATGACCGTCGTGTGTTTCTGCTTATTTAATTCCAAAATCAATTCCCGGATTTTGCTCTTCATCGCAACATCCAGACCGATCGTCGGTTCATCTAAAAAAACAACCTTCGGATTATGTAAAAAGGTAGCCAGAATATCACTTAGTGTACGTTGTCCCAATGACATCTGGCGGACCGGCTTATGTAGAATCTCATCGAAATTAACCAGTTTTCCGTATAATTCCATCATTCCATCATATTCATCCTGTGGAATCTGATAAATATCCTTTAACAGTTTAAACGATTCAATCAAAGGCAACGCCCACCAAAGCTGGGAACGCTGTCCGAATACAACACCGATTTCCTGTGAATTCTGTGTTCTGTTTTTATAAGGAATTCTGCCGTTTACCAGAAGTTCCCCGCTTGTCGGTTCCAAAACACCGGTCATCATCTTAATGGTAGTTGATTTTCCAGCACCGTTTGGTCCTAAAAATCCTACAATCTCTCCAGGCTTTACCGACAGTGAAATATGATCCACTGCACGTACTATTTTATAATCACGGGAAAACAGATCCTGAAAACTTCCTTTCAGTCCTTCTCTCCGGTTTAGCACCTTAAATTCTTTTGTAATGTCTTTTAATTCAATCATGTATTCCTTATTCATAATCCGTCACCTCGCTAATTCTACGAAGTTCACCTATTTGCCTTGTCATTCCATAAAGTGCCATATCCAGTATCTTTCCATTCTTCACCGCATTGCACTTCATAATACCTTCCAACTGAAATCCTGCTTTTTCAAGGACACGCCGTGACGGGGTATTATAAGCAAATGGCTCTGCAAAAATTCTGATGATATCCGTCTTTGCAAACACATCTTCACAAAGCAATCTGACTGCTTCTGTCATAACACCTTTGCCCCAATATTCCTCTGCCAGATAATAACCGATTTCTGCAGTACGATAATGGATATTCTCCTTACGAAAGGCACCAATACTTCCGACTGCCACACCATCCACATCAATGGCATAGGCAAATGTATCATGGGGATCTGAAGACAGAATAAAATTAATATAATCCAAAGCATCCTTTTCTGTATAGGGATATGGCAATCCATCCCGTAAATTATTTTGTATCTTTTTGTTGGATAATGCAGATGCCAGTGATGCAGCATCTGTTTGTTTCCATGTACGTATTGATACTTTCATATGTTTCCCCCTATGTATGCTCCTTTATAGAAATCTTGCTCAGCTTGTATCCCTACTCCAACAAATCCTTTTTGAACGTCAGAAACGAATGATCACCGTCACAATTCTATTTGCTTAATTCACTAAATATGTATATCACCTTAGCGTAGAACATTCGACCTTGAATAGATATAAAACAATTCCTGCGTATAGCAATATTTCTTTTCCATCTGTTCGAAGGTACTATCAAATTCTTCAAAACCACTCTCATCCATTTGATGAGCCCGGCTCTCAATATATTTCCAATTTTTACCGGATAGCACATTTGTTTCCAGTTCCTTTACCATAAGTGCTACAGGATATACATTATCGTCTATACAGACATTGAATCTCTTACAATTCTTAAAACCATAACAGGCATAGTTTTCAGGATTTCCATAGATTGCAACCGTGTCATATCCCATTTCCTTGGCTGCTTCCAAGGAATGATTAAGAAGTTTTCTTCCATATCCCTTTCTCTGATAGTCCGGATGAATCGTAAACGGACCAAAGGACAAGATCTTTTTCTCAGTTCCATCCGTCGCAATAAGCTTTGCTTTTACATACAGAATATGTCCAATAATTTGCCCATTCTCCTCCATAACAAAATCAAGTTCAGGAATATAATCAGCGTTTTCCCTAACCTGATGTGCAAAATAATGTTCATTGCATCCCGGCACAGATAGATTCCAAAATGTTTTTTTAATCATTTCTTCCACGACTCTATAATCTTCCGGTTTTTCATTTCTTATTACCATTTTCTACTCCCTCCATATTCTTTAGCAAAATGCTCAAAATGTTTCCTGATTTTATCCAGCACCTCTTCTTCTCTTTCCGGTTGTCTGTCATATACATGAATCAGCAATGAAACCGGCGCAACAAACTCTAATGCAAGGTATTTTGGATCATCCTTTTTCAAAATCCCCTTTTCCATCAGGCCTGCAAAGATACCTGCATACATTTGTTGAAGATTCTCCAGATGATAATAGGATGTAAGCTCTGCCATCCGTTTGTTTCGAAACTGCTCCATTGCCAGGATTCGTCTGGTCTTTCGAACGATATCATCATGCATCGTGAACTTAATTTTTTCCAGTGCATTCTCCATCAACTCATCCATGCTTTTCGGGAGTTCCTTCGGATTTTGTTTTAAGCCAAACCCCTCTTCATAATGAGAGTTAACCATATCAATCAGAGAATTAAAAATATCTTCTTTCCCTTTATAATGCCTATAAAGAGAAGGCCCCTTCAGTCCCACATTCTCTGCTATCAAATCTACACCCACTCCGTTATAACTTTTTTCAGAAAAAAGATCCAGTGCGGCATATAGTATTCTTTCTTTTGTTGACATATCCTTCATCACTCTCCTGATATATCATAAATAAAAACTGTTTCCATGCTAAGCTACAGAACTAAGCTTTTATGAAACATCTGGATACTCCTCCATAACTTTAAGGAATTCATCAAAATGCTCATCAAATAACTTTGTAATTTGTGGGTCAAACTGACGACCGGATTGACTTAATATTTCTTCCCGCGCCTCTTTGGGAGTCCATGACTTCTTATAACAGCGTTTGCTTACAAGTGCATCAAAAACATCTGCTACCGCTACACATCGTGCATATATATTGATGTGTTCCCCTTCAAGCTTGCTTTGATAACCCTTACCATCAAAGCGTTCGTGATGCTCTTTCGCTATGCTGGCCGCAAGCTGCATGATCTCTCCGGGTGAGTTTTTCAAAAGCTTATATCCATAATCCACATGCTTTTTTATCTCCGAAAATTCATCGTCCGTAAGTTTACCGGGTTTATGCAATATCTCCCGTGGTACACATATTTTACCAACATCATGCATCATACTTGCTACACTGATCTTCCAAGTGTCCTCCTCTGATAGTCCCATTCCACGACATAATATTTCTGTATAGGCCGCAACACGTTTTACATGCTGTCCTGTCTCATGACTTTGTGCCTCCACAAGTTCAGAAAGCGACCCCACCATAACCTGCTGCTCTTCATACAGCTCATTATTTTTTTTGACAAGGGCTGAAATCAAGCGTTGCAGCTTGCCCGTTATGCCGATACAGATTACAGATATTGCAATAAGCTCAATTACACGAGGTACAATTCCGTATAGAAACACACCCTCTAACGTAATAAGCGGTTCATCAGGTACAATCTTAAGTTTAAATGCCATCAGATGACTTACTATCATCACAGGAATACTTAATACCATGGTGTATAAAACATTTGCCCGGTTACAATACAGGCATGAAACCACTATAGGCAATACCAGCATAATAATTACATGATAGGAAAGAATAGAGTACATAAGTCCGGACATAAAAACCAGAAGTGTTAGTACAAGATATCTTATAAACTTTGTTCGCAAGCCTAAAATATCATATAACAAGGTTGGAATTAGTAATATTAAAGCTGATATAATAAGCGTCGGATACAAAGCGGTGGAAATCTTAAATATATGCAAAATGTTTAGCAATATCACAATAGTAATTAGCAGAGTAAGTGCCCTGCAGATACTTGCAATACGACGGTCTGAATCTTTTTCAAATTCCAAAATCATATTATTAGCAAAATTTATCATCTCAGTACTGTACCATCCTATCCTATTTCCATGGACGTCCGCTCGAAATCCATCCATTTTGTTCCCAATACAGCTTCTCTACCGGAGAGGAGCCCCAACCATTTTTCTGCATCATTCGCATCATGTTAAATATAAATCTCGTCTTTATCCCAACATGAGGCTTTTTCC
This sequence comes from uncultured Lachnospiraceae bacterium, assembly GCA_945919075.1. Classification (GTDB taxonomy): domain Bacteria; phylum Bacillota; class Clostridia; order Lachnospirales; family Lachnospiraceae; genus Acetatifactor. The sequence continues at coordinate 10,568 of CAMEIX010000006.1, read as the reverse complement.
CTTTGCTTAATCTATGGGCAATTTTGGTCGTACCCTTATCTATTTTTTCCTTTTTGGATTCCGTAATCCCATCCCAATTCATTGCCTGGACTGCGATACCATACTTCGTGATTGATGGTACTCCCATATAGAATAAGGAATCCTCCACATCCTTCATTGCGGACTTCGTAGAAGCTCCTGCGGAAGTTGACACAATAACCGCGCGTTTCTCAAACATGCACTTTTTCGGTCTATGTACCATCCACATATCAAATAACATATCCAAAAGAGATTTCAGCGGTGCAGAAACATGCATACAATAGGTAGGTGTGGTAACAATTAACAGATCCGCTTCTTCGATGGCATCAAGGATTATTTTTTTCTCTTCATAATACGGGCAAGCCTTCTCATCCTCAATACACTGATAACAGCCCATGCAAAAATGATTCAGATCCCTCGGAAAAAAGAATTCCCGAATCTCATGATCACCTGTAATTTTATCAGCAATCATCCTTCCGATATGATAGGTACTTCCTTTATGGTTTTGTCCGTTCAGCATTACAATCATAATTCTACCTCTTTAAAATCTTAAATCTCTAATCGTCTAAATTATTGAACTGGTTGATGTTTGGAATTTTATCCATAGCATTCTCCATTAACTCATCCATGCTTTTTGGGCAAAAAGATCGAGTGTGGCATGCAGTATTCTTTCTTTTTTTGACATTTCCTTCATCATCTATCCCCCAATGCTAATCTCCTTGCTTAACGGTAATTCATAATACAGAAAATCCGTCCATCCTGTATTCTGTGCAAAAAGATTCTGCTTTCCCCGATATATAAACCCCAGTTTTTCGTACATATGCTGAGCCGGGGTATTCGATGCTAATGCATCAAGCCGTATCGATTTCTTTCCATTTTGCTTTACCATTGCAATAATTTCTGCCATCATTTTTTTAGCAATACCCTTTCCCTGATATTCAGGAGTTACCGTAAGTATATGTAAGGAAGCCACCTCATCATCTTTCAGACTTTGACTCCAGTTTATTGCATGATAATCCTCTCCCTGATACATGGTAATCCCGGTCAAACCTGCAACATTTTCCCCATCCATAAACAAGTACATTTCTTGTCTGTCAATGTAGGACCTAATCATTGCATCTGTAGGGTGCTTACCATAAATCCACCTGGCATGAAGATTCATATCTTTTGTATGTTCGATTACGTCAATGTATTTCTCTCTTATCAAGTCAAAATCATCCGCTAATACCAATTGCATACTTTCATCGCTCTCCTAAAGACTTTCGCCTCTTTGCATCACTCCACCATATCTTTTGCCATGAAAATGACATGTTCACATTGCACAAATCCGTTTTTTTCATAGAATTTAGGTGCCGGGGCATATTTATTGGTGGATAAGGTAATTCCTGCAAGATGTTTCTCATCGATATATTTCTCAACTTCCTTTAACAACAGGGTGCCAATCCCCTGTCCCTGTTTTTTTGGAAGAACAAACATTTCCTCAATAAAGACTTCACTGTTATTCCACCAGATTTTTTCATGGGCAAATAATGCCCCAATCAGCTTTTCCTTTTCCCACGCAGTAAAACCTACAAACTTTTTATGGTCATAAAAATCCTGCAAATAATCCATTGCGGTTTCCTTATCCCATCTGCACATCCACAGTTCGTTGTTATATACTGCACATAAAATGTCCGCACATGCTGAAATATGATCCATTTCTAAAGGTTTAATAATCATCCTATTTCTCCATCATTTTGTTATTTTATTTTTATAAGTGTCTCAACTTTCATTATCCATGGCCGATTCCATGTGACCGTCTTCATCAATATAAACAAAATCGCCTATTTGAAACTGTTCCGATTCCATATCCCCTTTCAACACTTCAACTTTCTTAACATTATCACTTTTGTCAGTTACCGTTATTTCATACTTATCCTGTCCAATCACATCTATTGCTGTAATTTTGTAGCCTTTTTCCTCCAGTTGTTGGCTCACCTGTTTATCTTTTGCAGCTCCCACTATCATACCAAGTAGCATACCAATAGGTAAACCAAGACACATTCCTATGTTACCATGTTCAAATAACAAATTGCCAAATGCCAGTCCAAGCGATACTCCGAAACACATTCCGATACTCATTCCCATCATTTGATATTTGTTACCTGTTTTTGCCTGTTCCTTTGATTTAACCTCTTCTGTTTTCATTTAAAATCTCCCTTCAAAATATTATTCAAATATATTCTATTCATCCGTTATTTTTTATACCGGCACAAAATCCCCTCGGTTACCATATCACCGCCACTACATTCGTAAGGAATTTCCGTCTCGTCGATGAACCCCAGCTTATGCAATACATTTGCCGAGTTTGTATTTACTTTGGCATAGGCTGTAATACATTCCTCCATCCCAAGTACAGTCTCTGCAAACCGCATAACCTCTTTCATCGCCTCTGTGATACATCCGTTTTCTGTATCTCTCTCAGTAATAATCTGCCGGTTTCTAACCTTTGCGTTTTACAAAGAAAATCTTTCAATATTCTTTCTGTTTCTGCTATATCCTTTTCAATCAACGGACGCATACTATCCTTGTACTTAGATAAATCTGCACTCTGCAAGGATGTCAGTATCCTTGGAATATACTGTGGCTTTGCCAAGCCTATCTGTTCCAAAGCCTTAGTGCATTGTCTGGCTGTAATCGGTTTTTCATCCGTAATATGTGTGAGGAAATCAGAAATAACCCTATCAAAACGGTTTTCCTCATCCCACTGCGCATTTGCAGCAAGAATATACATGGCCCGATTTCTCACCAATGATTTTGGATGATCAAGAAGAGTAGCAAAATCATCAAAATATTCGTACCATTCATCTGTTTCCTGACTTTCGGATATGATCTGATCGGCTAAAGCACAAGCATATTTGTCATCTTTTGAAGTCAGCTTCGATATCATGTTTTCCTCCATCATGAATCACCTCATTACCTTTATTATTTTCGGATCTTTTCTACCCTCCACTACTTGAAGCCCGGATTTTACTAATTACCCAATGGCAACTCTGCCTTCATATGTAGCTGAACCAAATATGATACCGATTATTGCATCCTTCACCATTCTTTCTGCGCAGATTCCCAGCGTCGAACAGGTATCAATACATACGCCTTGATTCCTTACTGGCGGGTCTTTCTTCTTTCTCACTCAAAATCCCCCATAGTGCCCCAGTGTTTCTGATGCAATTTCCGCCCCTTTATTCATTGCCATCAGGATGTCCCCATTAATTAAATGAGAACAAACAAATCCGGCGTGATAGCTGTCTCCACAACCGGTAGTATCGATAACACTGTCTACTCCGCAAGCAGATACCCGATAACATTCCCCTTTATAATAAGTCACACTGCCGTTTTCAGCCAAAGTCATATTGAACAATCCATCATATTTCTTTGAGAATTCCTCAAAATAATATAATAAGCTTTCTTCTCCGCTTATCATGAAATAATCAATATCAGGAGCATATCGTTCCATATCTTTGAAATCTCTGTAAGTGTCAAAATCCACTGCGAGCTTAAAATTGTATTTCTGTTTCGCTTCCACAATCTGTTTAAAACATTCAGCCCCAAAGTGAACAAAAACAGCATCCGCTTCAGCTAATACACGCATTTCCTTCTCGTTCAACAGCATTTTATCCACTATCTCACCGTCCCAGGAATCCTCCTTATAATATCGATCCCCTTCCTCTGTCAGGTAGGTTCTATTATTTGCGGTTCTTTTATTCGGTTCTATTCTTAGATGCTTCGTGTTTATCCTCTTGTCTGCTATAGAATCCATAATACATTTTGCATAATCATCGTTTCCGACTGCACCAAGAAGCGTTACATCAATCTTATCAAACGCGGATGCATGCACTGCAAAATTCAGTGCTTCTCCACCCGGTCTTATTTCGTCAGTACCGTCGAACACATCAACACAAAGGCACGGCAAAGCAACCAACTGAATCCCATTCTGTTTTTCTCCACAGAAAAAGAATTTTTCTTTTTCATAAAAAGCGCGCTTGAATAATTCGAATTCCTTTTCCGATTCACAAGCCGCTTGACACTTCGCCATCTTTTCCCGAGAGCCTGATAAAGTTTTCTTGACTTTATCACAAGGAAATTCACCGCATTCCCTGCACTTTGTGACTTTGTGTTCTTTGGTACACGGCAAAAGCATAAAACTGCAATTCGGTCTGCAGCCACATCCTGTACATCTTATTTCTTCATTTGTCACTACATGATCTCTCCATCCGGCTTTAAACCAAAATTCAGCAGTCTCATGTAATTCTTCTTCGGTTTGTGCCAAAAATCTGGGACAAACAGTGCAATCATCTCCACAGACGGAAATGATTGGCTTCGCATTCTTTAATTTATCATATTTCTCAACATACCACTTCATATCGCTTTCCCCAATTCCTCTTTCGTATGCCTCTAGTCAACTAAAGTCAGAGATAAAGTAACTATTATTGTTAATTCAATAATCATACTCCATATTGATCAGATGGTGTAACATCATCCTTACGATGAAAACTCGCCCATGTCGCCATAGACACAAAAATTCCTGCTGTTTTTGGCTCTGTAAAATCTGCTCCTGATTTTTTTTGCAAAATGCATTTGTCTCCACCATACTTCGTGTAAAGATTTCGACCTTCAAAAACTGACGCACCCCTGCGATGTCTGCGACTGTGTGTTACACCACTCCAGATATTCATTTCTTAAAATAGGAAAATATAATCGTCCAACATACTGCCCATCCATATAAAAATAACCTCTTCATGTACCTTCAAATGATATTCCTCCATCATTTTGTTATCTCGGTCCTATAAAATAACTAATTGTCCTGATATTTAAATCTTTTCAATATTTTACCAAAAACAAGACAATGAAGCGTTCCTGCTATGCCTAAAACAAACATAGCAACGGCTGCGCCTCGGCCTTTCCCGCATCCGAACAAAAAGGTAAGACCTGCGTGATTTTGGTACATTTCCATAAAAGGCTCAAAGATATTATCCACCATAAAACCTCCCAGAAAAAGTCCAATCGGAATGGTAAAAAACTGCAATGTATTTCTGCATGCATATACCCTCCCTTGGAGTTCAACAGGAACAGTGCTTCGGAAAATAACATCATAATTGGCACTCATCACCGGAACTAAAGTCCAGCCAATTATCTGACCAATACACCATAGCCAGGGTTCCCTGCAAAATGCCATCATATAGTTCTCAATCCCCATCGATATCAGCATGGTGATATATACGACCTTCATACGATTCTTTGGTTTTGGAAGGACTGACACCAATATGCTCCCAAAAATCATGGCAATCCCTGAGAAAGAAGTCACCACACCAAGTATAACAGTACCGCCCTTTGGATTTGGAATGATAAGTCCCGGCAAAACTGCATCAAATGCCGAAGCAACCAGATTGATTCCTGATAAAAACAAAATCATAGTAAGAATCATGGGTGTGTTCTTCAGATATGCAATCCCTTCCTTTGCCAACATCAGAACACTTTCCTTTTTATCCTTAGATACCTTGGGAATCTTTATTAAGAAAAGAAGTGCCAGGAACGCCATGACAAAGCTTCCCAAATCAAAGAAAATTACTATTTCCAATCCTGCCAGTCCATATAATGCCGTGGCAAACAATGGATTCAAAATAGAAATAAGTGATCTGGAAAGAGACTGTAGTCCACTTGCTCTCTGATACTGCCCCTTTGGAATCAGAAGGGTTGTCGCTACCTCGGACGCCGGTTGTTGCACCGTATTCATCAGACCGGAAAAAGCGTTAACTGCATATAGATGCCATACCACAAGATTATTTGTAAGATACAATGCCAGTACTGTCATCGTACTCAGTGCTGCCAGCAAATCACAAACAAGCATGGTCTTCTTCTTGTCAAACCTATCCGAAAGTGCTCCTGCAAAAATGCTCATAATAACATAGGGTGCATAGGAACATATCGTGAGAGTTGCAGTCTTTAAAGCAGACCCGGTTTCCTCATAGAGCCAGAGCGTCAAAGCAAACGCAGTCATCGAACTGCCAAGCTGAGACAAACTCTGTGTGCTCCACAAAACCAAAAATTCTCTTAAATCTTTTATATATGTATTCTTTATTTTCTTTTTCATTTCTTTGCTCCTTAGAATTATTCTTTATCATTTCTTTTCGAAGCAAAGTCTGAGGCTATCTACAATTCCTCCATACAGTCCCTCAAACTCTGCATGGAGCCTTAGCAATGCACAATATCATATAAAATCCTCAACTTTCTCTCATTTTCTTGATTATAACACAACTACTCAATTCCATGAGCATGAAGTGCAACGGAATGCGAATGGCACCGCATTGATAAACTGGAAATCGTCAAACAGATGAGCGTTTATTAAGATTTTATCTTTTTACGCTGTCGCTCATTTTGGGAGAATAGGTGCAAAATCCATTTTTCTCTGAATACACTGACATTTTTCGCTTTCCTTTCAGCGCTTTTTTCAATTTTAAAATTCCTACCTACATTTATTGCTAAAATGTCAGCGTATTTTCTCTTTTCTCTTATATGCGCTGATTTGGACCCTTAAAAACTCAGCGCTTGTTGCTAATATAGAAAATAACGCCTATTATGGCCCTTCAAGCAAGAAGCATCTCCCATGGTTTTCAATCAAATATTCCTCTACATAACGCTTAGCCACCTGTGACAAAGCCTTCAATGTGCATAACAATTAAAGTAACACTCCAAAAGCCATTTCAAACATTGCTTCGGCATCAACTGTATTCCTAATATAGTTTTCCTCTTCAGGCTCATATCTGACATATTTTTCAACTTCTTCAATCAGTGCAAGATATCCCACCGCAACCTGATAACGGATTTCCATATTTTTATCATATACAATCGGTGTTTCAGCAGTACGATTATAGATTTCTATCTCAGAAAACTTATCGGACAAAGGTGATTTCTGCCCTTTCCCTAATGTGATAAAATCTGCAATTCTATCTCCCCAGAAACTTCTTTCAGGATCAATCCAGCATAGATTTCCATTATGATAAAGAACATTACTATCCCAAAGGTCAAAGTTGACCATACAGCACTCACAATCTCTCAATAGGTCTTCATGCTTATCAATAGCCATAAGCAGCTTATGACCATTAGGTGTTTCTATTCCCATTGCTTCGCAGTCCTTGATCATATTAGAAACCATTCCTCTAATTGCTTCATACCAGGAATTCTGCAAACCCGTTTGCCTATATCCAAACAAATGATTATGTATCCTATGAATCTGTGTCAGCATATATATTTTCTGCTCCTGAACCTTTGCATATTCTGTTTCAGAAAATCCCATCTCCCACAGAGGTTTTCCATCCATCTTTTCCATAATAAAATAAGCGGCTGGAATTATTCTTTCACTAAAATCAGAAGCATACACTTTGGGAATGCGAATATCTGTCTTCTCTCTCATCTGCTCATACCAGAACACCTCTGATTCCATCATATTGTTTTCATATGTAAGAACTTTACTGTCACATGGCGGTGCTATCTTGACCACATATTCCTTGTTCTTCTCCGTACACACCTTAAAGGCCGCATTAAATTCACCGTTTCCTAATATTTCGATTGTACTTATACGAGGCAAATGATTCGCCTGAAACATCTTTGCAACATCTTCTTTTGTTGCATTAAATTTTGTTTTACTCTTAATCATTATAGTTTTATAGTTTTCCTTTCCAAAGCCTTTTTAATAGCTTTACTTCTTCATCACGGCTATTCGTATACATATCAATACCTCGCCCAATCCCTACACGCTTATGCGACGCCTTTATATTAGCGTTTACACCATGCTTTCCAATATCTTTAATCCTTCCTCTACACTTGTCCCTAATATTTCCTGCGCCTTTTCAAAATCATAGATTTCATGCAGCTTATCATGGGCCTGGAAGAACTTCTCTTTTCCATATTTTCTGATATACATAGCCTGTGCCTTACATGCATTTGCTCCCTCATTGTCCGGCCGGTAAAATCCCTTGGAACACTTGTCCAATTCCTCACATTCATAGCACCCATCATTCCCCTTCTCCTGACAACATACTATGTTGGGACATTTACCCTTTTCAAAAAGTGTTCCATAAGAACAGCAACTAAATACGGAACGACATCCTCCACACCATTCACCAAGGAAACAATGATTACATGAAAATCCGCAGTATGCGGTCATATCAACACCTTTTTTTGCTTCTTTTACAATCTCTGCCTTCCACTTAGCACCATTCTCATTTCTTCTGTCCTTGTCCGGTCCATCCTCTGCAAGAGCCTTACGATATACACGGGAATCCTCACCGCCTATGTCTTTATCCATTTTAAAGAATTCATACCCATATTTTTCATACAAACCTGTATGACCTGTGGAAATATATATGTATTCCTTTCTCATGATCGTAGCAATAGATTCCGCATAGTCTAATAAAAGACCTAAATAACGATGACCTCTATACTGCGGAAATGTATATGCAAAACCAACCCATGGAGACATATCTGTCGGCTGTATGTCATCTAAGGGAGCAAATGTGCAAAATGCAATCAATTTATCCCCATCCACAAGCATGGGTACAAGTGCTGTTTCACCGACCATACTTTTGAAACTACTGTCTCTAAGAAGCTGATATAGATACTGTCCCGCTCCCCAATCAGATTTTCCTATTTCATTCAGCCAGTATTCTTTGTTCTCTGTTGTAAAATATTCTATGATTCTCATATGATTTCTCCAAACTTCCACTCTTTCTTATTACTTAAATAAACAATACTTCCTCTATAACTAAGATGTTATCTCTCCTACAAGATAATCGCGTAATCTTTTTAGATCATCATCAGGAAGTATGTGGTCCCCACCTTCATACCATATTTTCATTGCAAGTTCCGGTATGTATCTTAAGTTCTCAGGAACATTCTTGATCATCCAAAGCCCGCCCTCATATTTTGACAATATTCTTTTTTCTTTCTTGAAAGATAAAATTCTTCCCAGTATCAAAATATTACTTGCAAAGTATCTGGCATCATAATCATGAAAGTCATAATTCTCAATATCAGCACTGATTGCCGACCAAAAATCTTCATCTGAAACATCTGCAAATACCTCCTGTATTTCCTCTCCATACAGCACAATGCCACATTGCTTAAGCAACTTGATATAGCTGGTTACATCTGCATCAGGAAATTCATGGTCTGCCACATACACTTCCAGATTCGGATTTTTAAACCTTTCAAGATATTCTATCGTCCAAAAATCACTGTAGTGAAATACACAGTTTCCCGGTGTCTTCCAATTTTTTGCATCAATTTGTTTCACTGCAGACATCTCAAGTGGACACGGACTTCTATCAATTTTTATGATATCCTTGGCAATTTCAAGCTTCGTCGCTACTTTAACGGAGTCCTTGACAACCACTAGTATGTCAATATCTCCTGAATCCGGATTAAATGCTTTTAGTACAATTGAACCATGTAAATATACGCCAATCAAATTATCTTTCAAATGCCTTTTCCATATATCCACAACGCTGTTAATCTGATTCAATATCTTAAGTGGTAAATTTTTATATCCAAGCAAATTACTCATAACACTTTATCCTCCTTATGAAATCCCATTTCTACGAGCGGCACGCGAGCAGGATGGAATACAGCTGTAAACCGCAGAATTCTTTCATCCCCTACAAATGAAATTAGTAGGATGCTTGAGGAAGAACTTTTTCCGCTTCCTCTCCCTCCACTCAGGAAAGCAGAGTATAAACCTTTGCGTCCTCGTCACATTTTTCAAAGGCGATACACTCTGGTGCTGAAAGAGATGCTTGGCATGATAGATAAGACTTTTTTCATGATATAATCTCCATTTTTTTACTATAACATCTGTCAGTAGAGTTCCGATTTCCCAGTTCCCAAAATTGAATCTGAAGTCATTTTTTGTGTCTGACACAGATTATAATTTCATTCTAAATTCAAGAGACTCATATTTCCTGTCATTTGGAGAATCGAAAATCCCTTCCTGCTGAAGTTCAAATCCTAAGCTTCTAATCAGCTTTTCCGAAACAATATTATCCTTAAAACAACAAGCCCACACATACGCTATATTGTTCCTTGATAATTCCTTTAGGACAGCATTTACCGCCTCTTTCATATAACCCTGTCCCCTATACTTTGAAATCAATGCAAACCCCAACTCTCTCGTGTCTTCTCTACATTCCTCGGAATCCGGATTAATTACTAAATATCCTATCAGTGATCCTGTTTCTTTAAGAACAATCGCAAGGTATCTCTTTGCGTTCACCCATTTATTGATTCTCTCTTCTGTTTCTTCAAATCGGGTGAAGGGCGGATACATTCCAACCATACGCATGGCTTCTTCATCGCAAAATAGTCCATGTGCCTCTTTCGCATCACTTTTAGTAAAATGTCGTAATAACAATCTTTTTGTTTCAATAATCATAATATCATACTCCCAACTACTACTATATTATCTTGAGTTTTCGCAAACTGTAATTGAAAAATGAGAATATCTTCCTAAAGTACCA
>CAMEIX010000005.1 GCA_945919075.1 uncultured Lachnospiraceae bacterium | reverse complement strand
TCATTTAAGACTGCTTTTTCGTTTACACCGCTATTGATTGTAGCCTAAAGAAGTTTCACTCTTATTGTTGTAATGAATGTGCAGTATATTTAATCATCATCCGTTACATATACTTATTACTTTTTTAGGTTCAAAATTTGTTTCCATTGTCCACATAACAGCCTCACATTTTCGCATCACAAGAACAGTAAGAAGATTATCTATTCCATTTTCCTTCCACGCTTGCAAAAACTTTCTAGTAGGATGCAAAAAAATATCTTCACGCAATTTTTCATCTGCCGAAACTTCTATTTCGCCTGTCACTCTAATCTGAACACCGTTAGCATTAAAGCAAAGTTCCGCTTTGGGATTTTTTTGAAGCTGTTTGTACACATCTTTTGTAGATGCTGTATGAAAAATAATTCCATCCTTATCTGCTTTAAATAACATCATTCCTCTTACTCTTGGCTGGTCACCATCCATTGTTGCAAGGTAAAATCCCAAATTACTATTCATCAATTCATATATCTTCTGCTCATTCATCGTCTAATCCTCCTTAACATATCCGCTCAGTAATCATTTCATTCACTATCTCAGCGGCACTCTCTACCATTTTCGGACAAAATGTTTTAAAAAGTTTCTGTTCTTCAATAAGCAATTTATCTTCTGCCTTAGTAAGGTCATATCCCAACAATTCACGACATACTACACTACCATTTTTCTTAATAAATCGGTCCATAAATTCAGTTGATACCGCATAAGCTTTTGATTTTCCTTCTATATCTTCGCTATCACAATGTCCACATCGTAGTCCAAGAACCATCAAAGCACCTGCTACGGCTCCGCACAATTCGCCTTTTCTTTCACCACCACCAAAATTTGTAGCTAACTTGAGTGCTAATTTTTCATCCATTCCCATTTCTGTCGCAAATGATGTAAATACTCCTTGCGAACAATTAAAATTATTATTGTAGTATTCTACCGCCTTTTCTACATGATTCATTGCAAACACCCTCTTTTAATCCTTTCAAGTTCACCGCAAGCGACATTATATAATTCAAGTGCTTCAATCACCTGTTCTCTTTTATCAACCGGAATTTTATCTAGTATCTCTTTAAATTTTCGATTCATATCATTCTCAATTTTTTCAAAACGCTCTTTTCCTTTGAGTGTAAGATTTAAAACCACAAATCTTCTATCTACTGTAGATGGTTTTCTTTCTACATAATCCTTCTGAACAAGTTCTTCAACCGTTCTGCTGACACCACTTTTATCTAACCTCAATATCTCTGCCAATTCTTTTACTGAAATATTTGGTTTTCTACCAATTTCAACCAAAACAAAACACTCTGGTTCACTTATTCCACAACAGCAGGAATCTGTTTTATTGATGTTTCCCAGGTGACATTCCAAAATTCTTGTATTTTCTCTAAGTAGCTTTGCTTGATTCATAATCATTCCTCCCTTTTAAAGGAATAATATCTCATGCAGTTGTGTTTGTCAACTATTTATTTCATCAACTATATGGGTATGATAAAAGGTTCAACACATCATATATTGAACCTTTGCCTTTAAATGACCAAATATTTTTTCCGATATGTGCACTGACAAGAACATAAAGTATTCGTAAACTTCAAATTTTCATGTGTTCGACAAACTGGAATCTGTCTACTTCTTACAGACAGTATTTGCTATCACGTGCATTATTACAATATCTATTATAACAATAATTAAAAATATTGTAGCAAATGATGCTGGCAATACATTCTCAAAAATCCCCATAACAAACACCCAACCAGTTATAACGATCATTCCACTTCCGACGACTCTACTAAGTTTCTTAGCATTGTACTTATCCTTTTCTTCCTTACTTGCTGTATTATATCCAGCTATCAAATTTGCACCATGTCCTGTAAGAAGAATAATACTGAATATAGCTAAGATAATGCCAACTACCCATATAACCCAATCAGGGCCGCTACTTATATCCTTTAATGTCATAACACAATCCTCTCCTCAACTTCCGATTTATCTCTACAACTTCCGAGCGTTATAAATAAGACTTATTTCTTCTCATATCCGTAACCAAATCTTCATTTCCATCTGCTTTCATAAGTTCTATTAGTTTAGGAATATTGTTTTGATCTTCAATAATCGCCTGAATTTCCGATTCGGTTATTCCGACAAGTTGAATAAATTCTGTCTTTCCATACACGGACATCTGCGGTTCTGCTTCGGTATCGTTTACTAATAAAAGTGCCGTTATTAAGGAATCTTCACCGATATGCAGGGAAGTGCCGTCGCCTTTAACATACTGATTTGGCACGAAAAACGCTTGGTTTTGTATGTGTATCTTGCAAGGTTTGACATCATATTGATAGCCCACATACAGTTTTCGGTGTCCTTTTCTTTCAATTTTATGGTCATTTCGTAGCCCCAGCCATTCCACTCACCGCCAAAAGCTTCCTCGTCACCATAGAGCACTGTCATTCCATAGGTAACCAAGTGCTTATAGCCTTTCGTCGAGGTGTACACCGAAAAACCATCTAAATATTCATCGCCACCCCACATAGCTCTTGACGGTATAGTTGTTCCAAAATGGTCAGGCTTTTGCCCGGGATACAGTTTTTCAAAAGCATCATCAATTGCCTGCCAGCCGGGCGAATATTCCTCGTCTTCCTTTATGCGATTTAAAAATTCCTCCTTTGTCATAAATACTCCCTCCTCAAAATAAAAACAATCTATTATACCAGCGACTTAGTTCAATGGGAATTTAGATCACCATAATAGTGTCTATCTTTTCTCTTAAATCATTAGCAATTTCATCTGTATATTGTCCGCCTTGTTCAGGATAAGTCCAACCAAAACCATCGCCTTTTACTCTATTGATACCCAGCCAACCAAAATTAATCAACCTCTGATTAATCGGGCTCCTCAAATACAGGAACTCGGTCTATACAGATTTTTTCTTATTTTTGCATCCATTTTATTCGTTATATCAATGATTTATGCACCTATAATTGCTATCTGGTATCTATACAAAATTATCATGAAATTAGTATCCCTTTTTTGAAAATTAAGGGATACCATTTTCTATATTTTTCTCTATAGATACTCACGCATCTATTTTGACTATGAATTTGATAATTTTTATGACGAAAAGGATGCTAAACTCTCATTTTTTTGCTATAGATACCCATACATCACTATTTTATGTATCATGGGGATAGGAGGTATCTTCTACTTCTATTCCAAGCATTACATAATTTCTTTTATTCTATCAAACCATAAATCTTATATCTGGAAATCATATTTTGAAGCGTGAGTTTGGTTGCCATCAATTGTTTATATGTGACCGTGTTTGATTTATTCTCACTCTTCAGTTTTTCCATTTTCCTTACTGTATCGTCATATTCCTTCACAGTTGCCTGAAGCATCTTCTCGAATTTCTCTTCCCTCTCTGACATATTTACCTCCGTTCACAAAAATGGGAATCTGTCTATCCCCGAAATATTCGCAAAAATTCGTTCCATCCGTCAATATAATAAATACCCTCAACACAAATTTATGAATCTATCGTATCTATTTAATTTGAAAGAAATCCAGAATATAACTATGCGCAAGTTTTAGTTTGTTTAAATCCTGAAACCTGTGGTCTGCATCCTCTACCGCAATAAACTCGATAACGTTCTCTTCCGCAAAATCCCTGCTTTGCTCGAAGGGAACCACTTCATCTTTGGTACCATGGATGATGATGATATCATCTGCATAATCAAAATACTCCCACTTTCTGATATCAGATGCCATAAGGCTGTCCAGAAATTCCTGATTAATAAGAACTTTTCTGTCAAAACCGGCCATGATATCCTTGCCCTTCTCCAGTAAAGCCTTGTTTTCGTTTGTCATCACTCTATTATACATAACCTCCCCCATCGAAATGGCAGGACATCGGAGTGCAATTTTCCTAAAAGGATTTCTGTCATGATCATGGATATACTTTAATACCAGATATCCGCCAAAGCTTGTCCCATAAACATAGATATCTTCTGTCTTCATTTGTAACCTGATATAGTCAAGAACCATGCTAAGATACAAATCACAATCTTCCAGAGTCAGTTTTTTTCTTACATCACTGCCATGGCAGGGCCAGTCAAAGACAAATACCGCCGCCTTCTTAATCTTGGAAAGTGCAGTTTGGGCAAATCTTTCCGCTGCCTTGTTATCCTTGTATCCGCCAAATCCATGTGCAAACACAATTACATGTTCTACGTCCCTGAATGCATCACAATATACTTTGCATTTAACGCTATAACCCGGCCTGTTTATATCTATATATTTAACCATCTTACCCTTATGTCTCCTTTAAGAATTCAGATGAAATAGAAAAAGATGCCATAGGCTTTCATTTTCTGCTTATGGCACCATTATATCAAATATGACGATTTGGGCTACTCTCAGGCAAATACCAGTAGGAATGCATTCCGCTTAAATAGGTAAGTGCACCCTTTGGCATTTGTGTCACCGCATTAAATACGTTGTAATAGTCTCCGGCTCCCATGGGTATGGAAATCGCCCCCAGCGTTCCAAGTATCGTGAGATTTGGATTAATCATAAATACAACGAAAGGAATCAGCCCAAATACAATATTGGGTAACAGAGACAGAAAAACAAAGCGGGCCTTTGATATTTCTTCCGTACTCAGTACAAACAGCATGCCCTGTGCCAGATTCTGATACATGTATACAGTGCCCTTAAAGCAAATGCCATGCAAAAACTCATGGGGCACCATGAACACCAGGGATAAAACTGCTCCTGTAAAATCAATAAAAAATCTGCCGGCACGCAGCACCACTATTGCATACAAGAAAACCGTAAGAATCATGGAGGCAATATTCATGACAAAACTGAGTTTTTTCATGTCCTCCGCTTCCTTAAACGGAACCGCACCTTCCGGATGTTCTCTTGTAGGAAGACTGCTTTCATCCCCATTAAATTTTCCTTTGTAAACGAATGCTTTCATATTATTCTGCACTTCCGCCGTTTCGGATTTCAATCACCGGACCTCCGGTGCCCTTGATGTACTCTTCGGTAATCGTTACTTTACCGATATTGTCATCCTTGGGAACCTCATACATAATATCGAGCATAAATTCTTCAATAATGGAACGTAAGGCGCGGGCACCGGTATCCTTTTCCATAGCTTTTTCCGCAATAGCCTCTAAAGCACCGTCCGTGAACTCCAGTTTCACTTCATCCAGTTCCAAGAGTTTCTGATACTGTTTTAAGATGGCATTCTTGGGTTCCTTTAGAATCTTTACCATCATATCCTTGGTAAGACCATCCAAGGTATAAATGATCGGCAGACGTCCGATAAATTCCGGAATCATACCAAACTTTCGAATATCCTCCACGGTTACCTGGGACAGGATATCCTTTTCCTTGTCGTGGGCATCCTTCAAGGTTGCATTAAAGCCCATGGAACTCTTTTTATTCAAACGTTCTTTAATAATTTCTTCCAGATCCGGGAATGCACCGCCACAGATGAAAAGGATATTTCTGGTATTAATGGTAGTGAGAGGAACCATGGCATTCTTGCTGTTGGCTCCTACCGGAACCTCCACTTCCGCACCTTCTAAAAGTTTCAACATTCCCTGCTGTACGGATTCTCCGCTGACATCCCGATTATTGGCATTTCTCTTTTTGGCAATCTTATCGATTTCATCGATGAAAATAATACCTCTTTCCGCTTTATCGGCATCATTTCCGGCTGCTGCCAGAAGCTTGGATACCACGCTCTCAATATCATCACCGATGTAGCCTGCCTCGGTAAGGCTTGTGGCATCCGCAATGGCAAGGGGCACATCCAGAAGGCGTGCCAGCGTTTTAACCAGATAGGTCTTACCGCAGCCGGTAGGCCCAATCATCAGCATATTGGATTTTTCGATTTCAATCGCATCCATGGTATCGGTAGCCACACGCTTATAATGGTTATAAACCGCCACGGAAATAACCTTCTTGGCATGTTCCTGTCCGATGATATATTCATCCAACTGTGCCTTAATCTTATGCGGAGCCGGAATATTTTTAATATCGATAACCGGCTTATCTTTTTTCTTTCTCTTTAATTTCTGCTTATTCGGAATCCCGCCGTCTCCCTGTAAATCCGACAAGTTGATAAAACTGATATTGGGAAATCCATTGGGGACATCCCCATTGTTGTTCTTATCCTTATCACTGCTGCCGGTCATTCCCGGAAACCCACTCATCAGACCGGGATAATTTAACATCCCCTGGTAATCAAACTGGCTGATGGTATCCATGGTTTTATGCATGCAGTCGTCACATACAAAAATATTGTTGGGAAGCCTGAACATTTTCCCTGCTTTGCTTTCCGGTCTCCGGCAGACAAAGCAGACCTGTTCATATTCCGATTCGTCTTTTTTATCTTCTTCGTTATGATTCTCTGAAGTATCTTCCTCTAAGATATCCTCGAGAATATCCTCATTCTTATTGCTGTCTGACATTGGTATTTCTCCTACTCCACAGTCACGGATTTGGCGAGGTTTCTGGGCTTATCTACGTCGCAGCCCTTGCCTACCGCTACATAGTAACCGAACAACTGTAAGGGAATGATGGCAAGGGAATTTGCAAAATACGGATTAGTCTCGGGTACATATATGGTGTAATCCGCAGCCTTTTCCATAGCCACATTATCCTCTGTTGCAATTGCCATAACAAAAGCACCTCTTGCCTTGACTTCTACGATATTACTGATGGTCTTCTGATACAGTTCTGGCTGAGTGGATACTGCCACTACCAAGGTTCCATCCTCGATAAGAGAAATGGTTCCGTGCTTTAATTCTCCTGCCGCATAGGCTTCGGAATGCACATAGGAAATTTCCTTCAGCTTCAAAGACCCCTCCAGGGAAATGGCATAATCTATACCACGTCCAATAAAGAAAATATCTTTCGCACCCACATAGCGGTTTGCAAACTTCTGGATTTTTTCCTTCTGACCAAGCAATAATTCAATCTGATAGGGCAATTTCTTTAAGTCCTCTAACAGACTTGCAAAAAGTTCATTCGAAATAGTGCCTTTTACCTTTCCGATTTTCATAGCAAGGAGATAAAGTGCGGATAGCTGGGCGCTGTAAGCCTTGGTGGTTGCCACAGCAATTTCGGGACCTGCCCAGGTATAAAGCACACTGTCTGCCTCTCTTGCAATGGAGCTTCCCACTACATTTACGATACCCAGAACCTTAAATCCCCTGCTCTTTGCTTCTCTGAGTGCCGCCAGAGTATCGGCCGTCTCACCGGACTGGCTGATTACAATTACCATGGAGCCCTCTTCGAGGATGGGGTTGCGGTATCTGAATTCACTTGCCACGTCTACTTCTACCGGAACTCTGCAAAGACCTTCCAAAATGTATTTCGCAGTTACACCGGTATGGTATGCACTGCCGCATGCCACAATATGAATTCTCCTAACTGCCTTTAATTCTTCATCGGTCATATTTAATTCGTCGATGACGATATCTCCGTCCTTAATACGGGGAGAAATGGTGTCCGTTACAGTCTTGGGCTGTTCATAAATCTCCTTTAACATGAAATGCTCGTAACCGCCTTTTTCGGCTGCATTGGCATCCCAGTCGATGGTAACGGATTCTTTCTGTATTTCTTCTTCATCTACCGTATAGAAGTGAAGTTCATCCGCGCTTAATTTTACAACTTCCTGATTATCCACATAGGTCACAGTGCGGGTATATTTTAAGATTGCCGGCACATCTGAGGCAATAAAGCATCCATCCTCATTCTGTCCTACAATGAGCGGACTGTCTTTTCTGACCGCATAGATTTCCTTGGGATGATCCGAAAACAGAATGCCCAGTGCATAACTTCCTTCCACGCGGTGAAGAACCTTGGTAATGGCTTCCAAAGGATTTCCCTTGTAATAATAATCCAGAAGATGCGCCAAAACTTCCGTATCCGTTTCAGAAACAAATTCATATCCATTGGCAATCATCTTTTTCTTTAAGGGAATATAATTCTCAATAATACCGTTATGTACCACGGCAATGGTCTGATTCTTATTAAAATGAGGATGGGAGTTTACATCACTGGGAACTCCGTGGGTTGCCCATCTGGTATGACCGATACCGGAAAATCCGGGCATGGTCGCACCGCCACGGGTCAGATTTTCCAAAACCTTCAGTCGTCCTACGGATTTTTCAATATTAATCTTCTCCCCGTCAAAAATTGCCATGCCGGCGGAGTCATATCCTCTGTATTCCAATTTAGCCAGACCATCCAGAATAATGGGAGCTGCCTGACTTTTACCGATATATCCTACAATACCGCACATATTCTATCCTTTCTTTTTGGCTCACTATTATTTTATGCCTAAAAAAATAAATATAATTCCTAAAAATTTTACCATATAGGAGGCTGACTGTAAAGAAAAACCGCCTATTTACCATGATATAAACCGCCTGTTTTCCCACAACATGGACTATTTCCAGTAATAAGGACTCATGGTACAGGCCATAATAACCTTCCTCGGCAGAAAACGGTAGTTCTTACCGAGCAGATACCCTGCATATTTGCATGCACACTGATAAAAAAAACGGGGAATTTGAAGAAACTTCTTTTCTCCAAACAGGTATTTCACGGTAGAAATCACCAGTTTTCCGCCCTCCTTCTCGGATGGAATCTTGCGAAACACATCCGGATTTTCAGCCTGGGAGACCCCTAAATCAAAGTTTCTTTGAAACTGCTGTTTCCCGGTATAATTGTGGGAATGATATACCCTTGCGTCTGCAGCATAACAGATTCTGTAGCCTGCCTTGATCAATCCATACGCATAAATCATATCCTCATTAAATATAGCTCTGGTTGGAAAGCCGCCCAGTTTCACATAAATATCCTTACGATATGCTGCACAGACATTGGAGCAGAAGAAAGTTTTGATTCCCAGAACCGGCAGGTTTTCCTCGCCTTTTATCATAGACTCTGCCGGATAATTAAATTTTCTGGTATAGCGTTCCAGTTCATTGCAATGCTTTTTGGGCAATTGTCTTGCGTAACTGGCAGCCACTTTGTCAACCCTAAGAGGTTCTGTCAGTCTCTCAAGCAGATGACGATCGGCCGGAATGGCATCCATAGTCATAAGGCAGACAATCTCCGCATCCGAAGCCATGACCGCATCATGTCTCACCCTTCCATGGTCGAATTCACTTTGTGCTATATGTTTTACTTCCACCCTACCCGGATACTTTGTTAAAAAAGCCTCCGTGGAAATCAGTTTTTCAAATTCTTCCCTCTCTGTATTCACCAGATATATTTTATTGACAGGTAAAGTCTGTTTCATCAATCTGTCAACCAGGGTAAATAATTCCCTGCCCGGTTTGTAAACCGGAATAATCACATCAATCTTTTCCATAATCATCCTCCATTCATCCAAATATCCATGTCATAATGCCAGAGCCGAGATACGCTCTGCGAATCTTGCTGCCATAACACAAAAGGAGCTGACTTGCAGCTCCTTTTACTTTATCTTATTTGATATTTACATACTGTGCTACATAATCATGAATGTACTTGGAGTACTCTTTTACTTCTCCGGAAGGCTCGTAGTCCTTTTCATCGAATAAGAATTCATGCAACCATATAACATTCTCTGTCAGGTTAATAGGGTATACGCAACTACCCTTGGAACCTAAGGTATCGCTGCCTCTCATGTGTTCTTCCGGGAAACCGCCTTCATCCACAATACGATATTTATTTAAATCTGCCAGAAGACCAACAATTTCATCCATACTGAAGGAAGTATAGACATTGGAGGAAACATCGTTTGCCACCTTGGTGAGGGTTGCCAGATCCTGTGTTTTTGCCTTATCTACAATTGCCTGAATAACCTCACGCTGGGAAGCTGCTCTCGCAAAGTCATTTCCTTTCTTATAACGGATACGGCAGTAAGCGGTTGCCTGAAGTCCGTTTAAGTTCTGCACACCGGTCTTGGTAACCGGTACATAATCAATACCCATTTCCTGTGCCATGCACTGCTGATAACTGTTGATATGCATTAATTCTTCGTCATCTACATCCAGCTCGATACCGCCAAGGTCATCAATCACCTTGGAAAGACCTTCAAAACCGATGGTTACGAAATCCTTGATATCCAGATCCAGATTCATGTTTAACATCTTCATGGCCTGCTCTGCACCGCCGTAGCTGTATGCACTGTTGCATTTACCATATTTGTCGTTACTTAAGTTAAGAAGTGTATCACGATATATACTGCAAAGTTTTACATCATTGGTTTCCAGATTGATGGATGCAATAATAATACAGTCACTTAAAGTACCTTTGGTAAGTGCTCCTTTTCTGGAATCCACACCGAAGAGAACCACATTCCTGTAGCCCTTGATCACTTCATTTTCCTGTGTTTTCTGACTGATTTCCAAATCCTGTTCATCAATGGATATATTGATAAGCGGGCCGCCCTTTTCTCCCTCTTCGCTTTCCTTATCCGGTTTCTCCAGCCACCAGAAAAGTAATAATACCCCGAAAAGAACTAATACGATGATGATTTCTACAATCAGAAGTATCATCTTACCGCCTGATTTTTTTGCCTGTTTCTTGCCATTGTTTGCCATTTCTCTTTCTCCTTGCTCCTTCGTTTCGCTTTTAGTATGCATTTTTATTAATAAATCCTGTAAAGAATGTCAGGATAATAATCTTAATATCCATGAAAAATGTCCAGTTTTCAATGTAGTATAAGTCATAGTCGATCCGCTTTTTGATGGAGGTATCACCCCGGTATCCGTTAACCTGTGCCCAGCCGGTAAGTCCCGGTCTGACCTGGTGCTTTACCATATAGCGCGGAATTTCCTCCTTAAACTTCTCCACAAACTGTGGACGCTCCGGCCTTGGTCCCACAAGACTCATATCCCCTTTTAGGATATTGAATAACTGTGGCAGTTCATCAATGCTGGTCTTGCGTAAGATTTTTCCCACCTTTGTAACACGGGGGTCATTTTTCACGGTCCAGCCCTTCTTTTCATCCGTTTCCGTCTGCTGCTCCATACTTCGGAATTTGTACATATAAAAATTCTTATTATGAAGTCCCACTCTTTCCTGCTTAAAAATCACAGGTCCCTTACTGGTACACTTAACCAATATGGCAGAAACCAACATAATGGGAGAGGTCAGTATAATGCCCACCAGGGAACCGACAATGTCAACGGTTCTCTTTAGAATAATATTTCCCGTATTGGTAAGAGGCACATGCCGGATATTGATTACCGGAAGTCCCATCAGGTCTTCCGTATAGGGTTTGCTTGGGAAAAGACTGGTGTAATCCGGAATAAATTTGGTATGCACGCCGGATTTCTCACAAATCGATACAATTTCCTCTAACCGGTCGTAATTTTTCAGCGACAGGGTAATGGAAATCTCATCCAACTCATTTGCAGGCAGAAGTTCATGCAGATTATCTACCCTGCCAAGTACCTTGACCCCCTTGTAGAGAGTACCCGCCGGTACAAAATCATCCAAAATACCGCAGACCACGTAACCCCATTCCGGATTACCCTGAATTCGGTCTATATACTCCTCTGCCGCCCGGGAATAGCCGACTAGCAGTATATGTTTCAGATTGTAACCTTTTTTACGGAAACTTCTTAAAGTTTTCCGTACAAACAGTCTCGATAGCGAGGTCAGAAAGATATTCAGTGTGTAGAATATGGCAATCATCTTTCGCGAATAATCAGGCTGTTTGATGATGTAAAGTACTACGATAAAGGCAATCAGACCAACCGTATTGGCACTGATGATATTCCAGATTTCACGAGTGTATCCGCTCGTCCGGCGAGGCTCATATACATGACAGCTGTAATACAGAAAGATGTACGCCGGCACAATAAAAAACAGGGTTCCCATATAATGCTCCATGGGAAGGATTCCTGCTTCCGGTCCGAAATGGTTAAAGACCCTGAAATGCAGGACCCAGGCTGTCGCATATGAAATTATTATAATCAGCGCATCCATAACGAGATGTAATCTGTTAAAGACTTTCTGGTTATCTTTAATCATGTAAATCCCCTGCCTGTCAGACAAAAAAAAGCCTTCTGCTCGTAATACACGCATAGCATAGGCTTTCTTTGTATCATTTTTGTATCATTTTTTTATCAAACTTGCTAAATCTTACTCATTTTTGACACGGCGGTAGATATTTTTCCATAATTTCAACTGTATCCGGAAGTAATGGATGAAATGCTCTTTTTTATAAGGCACTCTGTGTTCTCTTCCCTCTTCGCCAAAACACTTCTGAAATCCTCTGATGCAGCCCTTAAAATATAACGCCCCGAAACCTTTTTTCAGGAAAAACAGATACTTGATGCAAAAGCCTGCCGCAAGAAGCGGAAGATTTAAGATAATCTGGGGCAGGGGCATATTCTTGCCAATCATATACACGCTGTTGGCAGAGGCTAAATTGACCTTAAATGCATTGTAACGGGAACCCGATGCCCCGCTTCCGGCATGCAGTACCTTTGCCCCGGGCTCGTAATAATTGCGGTAACCGCAAATTGCCGCCCGCCAGCCGATATCCACATCTTCTAAATAGGCAAAATGGTTCTCGTCAAAATAACCGATTTCTTCAAATACACTCTTCCGGTAAATGGCAGCTCCGCCGCATGCGGAAAAGACTTCTGCGAATCTGTCAAATTCCTCTGCCTTTCTGCCCTTTCCTCTGGCAAAAGCCCATCCCAATGCACAATACAAATCTCCTGCATTATCAAGCAGGCTTTCCTCCTTCATGTCCAACATACAGGCACTTACGGAAAACGCCCTTTTCTTCCTGTCCAAAGCACCTTCCAATGCCTTTACAAAACCCGGCTTAACGATCGTGTCATTGTTAAGCAAAATGACATATGGAGTCCGGGCTTTTCTAATGCCAAGATTCACTGCCTTGCAAAAACCGGTATTCTCCTTTAAGGTAACCAGCTCAAACTCCGGAAACTGATCCCGGATATAAAAAACACTTTCATCCGTTGAACCATTGTCAATTAACACCACCTCCGCAGGGTTTTCCTTTAATTCTTCCCTGAGAGATGCCAGACAATCCGGCAGATACTGTATTCCGTTGTAATTGGGTATCACAATGGTGGTTTTCATTTTCGTTCCTCAAAATCCGGGGCATATACGATTCTGCCACCTTTTTCTCTTAATTTTCTGCAGAAAAGAATGCTCAGTTTCCGATAGGCAGCCTCGCTCTTTTCCTGTGTTTTCCAAAACTTCTCCGACATTTCTTCCAAGAGGGGAATATACTCTTTTCTCACTCTTATATTACGCACATCCACGGCATACGCATCCTGCCTTAAGACGGCTCTGTGCAAATACCCACTGAATCCTTTGTGCAGTCCGCGGTAAGGACATTTTCCATGGGAGTCATATATACCTCCCACTATTTTACCGCCCCGAATCAGAGGGCCGCCCACTGCCGCAACATCCTCCCTGACCGCCAGAATATCAGGAATATATTCCACTTGATAAAAACCAAGGTGCGCGGTATGTCTCACTTTCACCTTCCAGTTTCTGTTTCTGCAAAAGTCTTCCAGAGCACGCCTGCCGGCCTCATACGCATATTGCTTGCTTTCCGGATTTTCCGCCGTGGAAGCACTGTGACAACGCCAGTGATAGAGCATTCTGGGAATGTGATAAATCTGCTCTTCCTTTGTACCGTTTACGGCACGGAGAAAAATATCGTAGTCCTGCGCTCCGTCATATTCCCCGCGAAACATAAGATTTTTCATCAGAGCAGCTTCCATCACGGCAAAGTGGCATATATAGTTATTGGACAAAAACAAATCCAGATTAAAATCCGTTTTGTAATGGGGCTCATAAAATCTTTCCCCGGTTTCATTGCATTTATCCTCATCGGAGTAGATAAGTTTCAGGCAGATTCCTTTCTCCCGGGCCTCTTCAATGGTTTTATAATTTTCATACAAGGCATCTGCCGTAAGCAGGTCGTCATGATCTAAAAGGCCGATATAATCCCCTTTTGCCGCTTTCAGAGCTTCATTGGTATTTTTGGAAATTCCCCTGTTCCCGGCAAGTCGCAGATAGCGGATTCGTGCATCCTTGTAAGAATCTGCCACGTTTTTAACTGAGTCGTCACGACCTGCATCTGCGAGAATCAATTCAAAATTCTCATAACTCTGGGACAGTACGGATTCAATCATGGCCCTCAGGTATGTTTCCGGGGTATGGTAAACCGGTACCAGAATACTGAAACAAAGATCCTCTTTCCCTTTTGTTTCTGCCTTTTGTGCCGCTAATGCCTCCCCGGAAGGAGGTACAAAAACATAGGAATCTCCTTTTTGTTGTAAACGTTCTAAGGCTGCGAGAAAAGTATCCCGCAGCCCATTTCTTTTCAGGTAATATATGGTTTTCTTAATATTTGCCTTACTGATCTTTGTCATAATTTACAGAACCGCTTTTAAGTCCTCGGTCAGCTTCTCCACTTTTGCTGCTGCATCTTCCATGCTGTTGCCCTTAACTCCCATGTAGAACTTAATCTTAGGCTCTGTTCCGGAAGGACGCGCACAGCACCAGCAGTTATCCGGAAGTTCAAAATAAAGTACGTTGGAATTCGGCAGGCCTGTGGGGGTAACTGCACCGGTCTCCATATCCACAATCTTATCTTCCTTATAGTCTCTGAAGCGAAGAACCTTAAGATCGCCGAAAGCCTTGGGCGGATTCTCACGAAGCTTGTTCATGATATCCTGAATCTGCTTTGCACCATCCACACCCTTCATGGTAATGGTGTACTGGGTTTCTTTGAAGTAGCCGTATTTCTCGTACATTTCCACCATCATATCCCATAAGGTCTTGCCTTCCTTCTTGCAGTATGCCGCAACTTCGCAGAGGCACATAACTGCCACGCAGGCATCCTTATCCCTGGAATGAGTACCGGCCAGACATCCATAGCTCTCCTCCAGACCAAAGACATAGTTGTAGGAATTGTCACGTTCAAACCACTTAATCTGTTCTCCGATAAATTTAAAACCGGTAAGAACTTCAATCATTTTAACATTGTATGCTTTGGTAATCACATCGGCCATATTGGTGGTTACAATGGTGGTTACCAGTGCAGGATTTGCAGGCATGGTGCCGGTTTTGGTCTTTTCTCTTAAAATATATTCTGCAATCAGCATACCGGACATATTGCCCGTAAACGGAACATATTCGCCGGTCTTTAAGTCCTTTGCATAAACACCCAGACGGTCTGCATCGGGATCGGTCGCCAGAACGATATCCGCATCCTTTTCCTTGGCAAGACGGAGTGCGTAGGTAAATGCTTTCGGATCTTCCGGATTAGGGTAATCCAGCGTAGTAAAGTTGGGGTCCGGATTTTCCTGCTCGGGAACCACATATACATTTTTGAAACCAAGTTCGGAAAGCACGCGTCTTACGGGGATATTTCCGGTACCGCACAAAGGAGTGTACACAATCTTGATATCTTCTGCAACTTCTGCGATTACTTCCGGATGAATAATCTGTTTCTTTAATTCTGCCATGTAGGCATCATCTATTTCCTTACCGATTACATGATAAAGACCGGCTTCTATGGCAGCATCCTTATCCATGGTTTTTACGGTATTGTAATCGGTGATATCGTTCACTTCTCCGATAATCTCTTTATCAAGGGGTGCGGTAATCTGTGCGCCGTCTTCCCAGTATACTTTATATCCGTTGTATTCCGGAGGATTGTGGCTTGCAGTCACTACAATTCCTGCAATACAGTGCAGTTTACGGACTGCAAAGGAAAGCTCCGGAGTGGGACGGAGTGAATCAAACACATACGCCTCAATTCCGTTTGCATTCAGGCAGAGTGCCGCGGTATCGGCAAATTCAGGAGACATTCTGCGGGAATCATATGCAATGGCAACTCCCTTCTTCTGACCGCCCTTTTTGATAATGTAATTTGCAAGTCCCTGGGATGCTTTTCTGACGGTATAAACATTCATACGGTTAGTACCGGCACCGATGACTCCACGAAGTCCGCCCGTACCAAACTCTAAATCCTTATAAAAGCGGTCCTCAATCTCTTTTTCATCATTGCGAATGGCAAGGAGTTCCTTCTTGGTTTCCTCGTCAAAATATTCATTGTCCAGCCAGAACTGAAATTGCTTTCTATAATCCATAGTCCAAGTGTCATCCTTTCCTAATTTGATTTTCGACAAATATTATAGCACAGCCCATATAATTTTTAAAGATAAATCACACAAATTCCAAGAAAGATATGAAAAAACCGGGTGCAAACAGCAAAGCAAAACATTCTATAACGAAAAACAGTCAGACTGCTTTTTACTCCCCGGCTGCCAGCCGGGTTATTGCATCGATCACAATCTTATAATCTTCATTTACCTCACGGAGAGCCACCTTACACTGCTCCATATCCACCTGTTTTTCCATACTGTTTCGTAGCAATTCTGTTAAAACAGAAGAAGATTTTTGCAATTGATCAAAGCCTAAATTTTGACATACACCTTTCAAAGAATGGACAGCCCTGAATGCCTCCGTATATTCTTCTGCAGCAAGTGCCTTACACAAATTATCATAGCTTGGCTCACTCAAAAATTTAATCAGGAATTTTCGGACAATTTCCTCTTGGGGAATACGATCCCTGACTGACTCATAATCTCCCCCAAAGGCTTCATAACATTCTTTTAATAACATCTTCTGTCTCCTTTTTGATTCTTAATCATCCCGTAAATGATTTCCCAGTATTTCCATCAGTTTTGCAATCTCAATGGGCTTTGCAATATGTCCGTTCATACCTGCCTCAAATGCATTTTTCTTATCTTCCTCAAAGGCATTGGCTGTCATGGCAACAATGGGAACTTCTGCTCTTTTCCCACAAAGATTACGGATTTGCCGTGTAGCTTCATATCCATTCATATTGGGCATCTGGATATCCATCAGAATCAAGTCATAGTAATCCTCTTCTGCCTCCTGTAACATACGGACACAGATAACTCCATCCTCTGCATGTTCCACCTCAAATCCGACACTGCCCAGAATCTCCTGTGCAATTTCCGCATTCATTTCATTGTCTTCCGCCAACAGAATTCTCTTATTTGAAAAGACCATATCTGAATATTCCTGGACATGGTCCCGTATTCTCTTCACCGTGTTTTCATCTGCTATCTTGTGGGGAATACAAACGGTAAATTTTGACCCTTCTCCAATCCGGCTCTCCACCAGGATTGTTCCGCCCATAAACTCTACCAGTTTCTTTACAATGGGCATTCCCAGACCGGAGCCGGTCACTCCACTTTCCGTTGCGGATGCCCCCCTGGTAAATTCCTCAAAAAGATGGGTAAGAAATTCCTCAGACATTCCATAACCCGTATCGGAAACAACGCACTGAAAAAGACCATAACCCTCTTTTTCAGAAGGTAATTCCTCGAGTACCATGGATATGCTTCCCCCCTCGGGCGTATACTTAACTGCATTGCTCAGAATATTTAAGTAAATTTGTCGCAATTTTAACGTATCACACATCACATCCGAATGGATTATGTGTATCTGCCTTGTAAAATGCAGATTCTTCTGCCTGATCTGTTCTTCAAATACAGAAATAAGCATATCATTAAACTGCTCCACATTCCACAGGGACTCGTCCAAAGTCATTTTACCGCTTTCGATTCTGGACATTTCCAGCACATTGTTAATCAAATCCAGCAAAAAATCACTGGAGCATTTGATTTTTTGAATATAATTCTGCGCTTTTCCCTTATTTTCTACAATCTTCTCAAGAAGGTTTGTATAGCCGATGATAGCATTCATGGGAGTCCGGATATCATGGGACATGCTGAAAAGAAAAGCCGTCTTTGCTTTACTTGCGCTCTCCGCCATTCTTCTGGCATCTGCAAGTTCCTTTTCCTTTGCTTTTCTTTCTCTGGTGCTTTCGGTGATATCACGAATAGAAACCAACATATGGTTCCTAAATTGTTTTTCATTAGAAAAGGTAAATTTTGCTTGAAAATGCAATGTATTTTCATCAATTACAGCATCATACTCAATAAAAAAATCATTCTGTTTCTCAAGAACTTTTTGAAGGACGGAAAGCCGGGTCGCCTCCTTAAAACGAGCCCGGTCATACTCTGCCACATAGGTATCGGCGTACTTCTCAATGCGGGCTGAATAATCTGCCCCCTGATCTGCCCATTCTTTTATTCCATCACCGGAGGAAAATCTGTAACGAACCTCCTTGCAGGTATCCAGATCCACATCAATCAGGTAGACATAGTCCTCCGACAGGCTACGCATCAATGCATTTACTTTATTGTAAGTAAATTCTGCTGCCTTGGCCTTTTCATCCCTTCTGTAAATCACAATCAGAAAAGCAATGAATATGGCAAAAAAGATAATAATCCACGCAAAGGATTTCAAACTGTCTGTATGCGTAGCCTGCATCACAATATGAACCGCTTCCGATGGAAAAATCTGCACTAAAGACCAATCCGTTCCCGCTATCGGAACTACATATCCGACAGACTCTTCCATGGAACCCGTAAAAGTAAAAGGAAACAGTTCCTGATTTTGAATGGCATCTAAGACTTGATCCCGCTGGGATTCATTGACATATTGAATTGCCTCCTCCATACTCAGAAACGGATAGGTGCCATCCCCCTGGTATTGCCCCAATAATACACCGTCCTGCCGAAAAATAAAGGTATCCGTAGCATAATCATACAGCCGCGTCTCCAGGATGTTGGAAACTGTCCTCTCTGTCAAAACCCCTACCATAACTCCACATATTTTATCCTGAAAACAAACCGGTGCATAAAAAACGATTAATTTTTCCCCGTTGAATCTGGACACTAATATCTCACAGATACCAGTCTCCCCGTTCATTCCTCGCCTAAAATACTCCCGATCCTGCACATTCGTGGTCTTACCATCACTGGTATAGTCCGTACCATCGGGAGCCACAAACCGAATCCAGTCAAAACCGGACCGTTTTTCCAGTCCGGCAAGCAGTGTATAATCCACGTCCTTACTCTTAATCGAGTTTCCGTACAGATACGCAATGGAATCTATGGATGTACGTTTATCGTCTAATACATCCGCCACATGACTGGCTGTATTGTTGGAAAGTTCATTAATATAGCGGTCCACATGCTCAAAATTCCGGTTACGGTTGCGGTAATGGGCAAACAGGACCGTAAGCAGAATACAGACCATCAACAGGCAGATGCCGATAATATATCGAATTGAATACTTAAATAATTTCACGTTTTTTCTCCAAAGTAAATTGAAGCAACCTACAGGGCATACTTTTATCACAGCAACCGTAAACTACAGGATTTTCAAGGAAAAATCACTTCTGTCCAAAGAAAAATTTGGATTGTAATAGGGATCCCCGGCTTCCAGAAGTTCCTTCCATTCCTTTCGGAAGTATTCGGATTCTTTGTTATAACGCTCCGCCTTTTCTCCCTTGTCATCCAATCCTCTGGATGCGGATTCATAATGGTACAGTTCGCAGAAGGGCGTAAAGACATTCAGGTATCCTTTTTGAAGCAGCCTTAAGCAGAAATCCACATCATTTAAGGAAATCTCCAGATTTTCATTTAAGCCGCCCACTTCCTCAAACAGCGCTTTTTTCACCATCAGGCAGGCTCCGGTCACGGCACTGACATTCTGTGCATAACAAAGTCTCCCCATGTAGCCCAGATTCTGCCTCGGCATCTTATAATGGGTATGGCCGGCAGTTCTGTGAGCCCCTAGCCCGATAACCACCCCTGCATGCTGAATGGTTTTATCCGGATAATATAACTTGGCTCCTACACAGGCCACATCTTTCCGCTGTGCATACATCAAAAGCTCTTCCATCCAGTTTACGGTAATGACTTCCGTATCGTTATTGAGAAGCAGGATGTAATCACCCTTTGCATGACTTACACCGAAATTATTCACCGCGGAATAATTGAATTTGCCTTCGTAACGTACCACCTTCACATTGTCATATTCCCGAAGGGAATCATAATAAGCAAAAATTTCTTCCGATTCGCTGTTATTCTCCACAATAATAATTTCATAATTATCGTAGGTGGATTTTTCCAGAATGGAGGTTACGGCACGCTTTAAATCCGTTACATGGTCCTTATTGGCAATCACAATACTGATCATGGGGTTTCCCAGAATCTGATAGCGAATGCGGAAAATGGTTTCAAAGGCTCTGGTGCTTTCGATTCTGAAGTTTTCAAAGCCATGATTTTTCAGATGTTCGGCCACTGCTCCCTTGGCCGCCGCAATGGCATAGGTTTTGGCCTCAATACCGCTTGCCACACTGCCGGCATGGCTGCGCCAGTAATATAAAAGTTTCGGGATGTGAACCACTTTCTTTGCCCGGTCCGTAAGCCGAAGTATCATGTCATGATCCTGACTGCCGTCAAACCGGGAGCGGAAAAGTTCGGTTCCCTCTAAAAGCTCTCTGGAAAAAACACTGAAATGGCAGATATAATTATTGGCTCTCAAATTATCCGGTGCATAATCGGGTTTAAAATGCATGGTCAGCATTTTATTGATATCCCCACTTTTGAATGTGGTTTCGTCGCAGTACAGATAATCCGCTCCCTGCTCGTTAATGGCCTTCACATACTCATAAAGTGCACAGGGATGCAAAATGTCATCATGGTCAAAAAGACCGATATAAGACCCGGTTGCCATTTTATAGCACGCATTGGTATTGCCGGAAATCCCTTCATTTTTCGCAAGCTTCTCATAGACAATACGTCCTCTGCCGTCTTTTTCCATGTATTCCGCACAAATCTTCCCCACTTCTTCGTGTGCACTGTCAGAACCGTCCGCCAGGCACAGTTCCCAGTTTTCATAGGTCTGGTTTACCACGGAATCCAGCATTTCTATAAGAAACTCTTTGGGGGTATTATAAAGCGGTACTAAAATACTGATTTTCACAGGGTTGGCAAATTTGGTTTCGGACTGTAGTTTTCTTTCCTGTTCTGTAGGGAAGCTTTCGGTTCCGTACCGACGCATTGCCTTCTTTTCTCTTTTTTTATACTGCATTTTACGCACAATCCCCTTGGGACCGCCGCAGTTTTTAATGCGGGTTCCTTGACGGACGCTCCAATGCACAAAATTTCTGGCAGGCTTGCTCAATTTCCACAAAGGATTGTTTTTAATGCGGTCAATCTTAAACTGCAATTCTTCATTCTGCATTTCCAGATCCGCAATACGGCCCGCCAGGTCTGCATTTTTCAAATGTTCTTTTTCGTAGGCTTCTTTGTAATCCGTTTCCATAAAACTCCTAGTATTTCCTTTTTTATGTCTTAAAAGCACACACTTCTGGTTGTGTAATTTACAATGGATGTACCACTTACCTTATCTTTTACGACCATCCCGATTTTATATTCACCGGCCGGTAAGGGTTCCTTAAACTTCACATCAAATCCACATAATGCCACATTTTCCTGATCCGGCATATTTTCCGCGATATCGGGACGGTATTGTCCGGTATATTCTGTGGTATAGGTAGCTTCTTTTCCCTGTAAAATTAAGGACTTATAAAATCCGGCATTATTACTTCCCAGTACCACGGCATAACCCTGCACATGTTTTTCGTCCACAGATTCCACACGGATTAACAGGCAGTTATCGTGCCGTGCATCCTTAATCACAGAAGGAATCATGCCCTCGTTTCCGGGCACCATGGCTGATTTTGCAAAAGCTCGTCTATCCTCGACCTGTGCCCCTTCCTCATAAGCCGGCACCACCCTGGTATCCAGTCCGTTTCCGCAAAGGTAAGGATTGTAATAAGGATCCCATCCGTAAAGACCCGGGTGACGTTCATACAGGGCTTTTCTTTCACCCATCAGACGTTTCCATTTTTCCTCGGATTCGTCCGCACCACGGCTGATGGATTCGCAATGAAGCAGATAATGGTTGCAGATCACCACATTATAATACCCTTTCTCATGAAGGGAAAAGCATAAATCCACATCATTGAAGGCAACATGCATATTTTCGCAAAAGCCCTCTGCTTCCTCAAAGGCAGCTTTCTTTACCATCAGGCATGCTCCGGTAACGGCAATACAGTTTCTCACGCCCCGGTTTCTTCCGTCATAGTATTCCTTCTGGTCCTCCAAAAACTGTAGCTTATGCACCGGTCCCATGGTCAGGTTGGTAATGCCCGCATGCTGGATTTTGCCGTTATCCGGATACAAAAGCTTCATACCGACGGCACCCACCCAGGGCATCAGTGCTTTTTTGACCATTGCGGAAAGCCAGCCTTCCTTCACGGCCTCTATATCATCATTTAAGAAAAGCAGCAGTTCACCCACCGCTTCTTTTGCGCCACGATTACACATACGGGAGAAATTAAATTCCGCAGGCTCATAAATATATTTGATTTTGCCATCTTCGGCAATGTAATTTTCGATTTCCTGCTTCGCATGCTCACAGCTTCCGTTATCTACCACAATGATTTCCATGGGAATCACTCCGGCAGTCTTTTTCACGGAATCCAGACACACCTTCAGCATTTCAAAATTGTCTTTGGAGGGTATGATTACCGACAACAGACTGTCCTGTTTTCCGAAGCAGAGCTCCTTCTCCGCCATCTTTCCGGCCCCTTCCACGCTTCCTTTCCAGGAATCATTGCGGTGATAAAAGGCCCCCGGAATATGTCCGATACGGTCACAGCCTTTAGACAGACCATCCGCAATGGCTACCAGTCGGTCATGAATCTTCGCCTCTTCGGTAATATCCTCCGGAAGCTGTTCCCAGATATCTTTTCGGACAATCACGGCACTCCCCAGATAATCCCTGTCCATAAAGGTATCCGGAGACCAGTCCGGCTTAAACCAGGGAGCTTCCACGCTTTTTTTATCCGCGGTGTAAACATCCTCGTCCGTATAGGCAAACATTATCTGCGGATGCTTTGCAAAATAAGCCTGTGCGTATTTCTCCGCATTTGCATCCCATGTTCCGTTTGCGGCAGACAATAATACAACCTCGGGCAGAACATCCTTTTTGCCCTGCTTTTCTGCATCCTTAACCAGGGCATCCAGCTTCTTTTTCATCCAATCCGCATATTCTACGCGATACTTTTCCAGTTCTTTATTATATTCCCTGTCAAACAGGTTCTGTACCTGTTTTTTAATCAGACCTTTGATACCCATGCCGCGCCCTCCCATAGGATTCGTGAATACCCAAACAGTAACCTTAATATAATTTTTTTACACTCATTGCCATATCTTCCGCAATCTCTGCCGGAAGCTTCACCACCCGCAGCTTTGCATGAAGAGTGTTTTCTGCCTTGCGGTTCAAATCCGAAACCTTAATATACAGATTCGGATCTGTGGTTGCAAAGACCGCCGTGGAAGAAGGTTTTAGGACCTTTCCGTTGGTATAATAGATTTTCTTGTCCTTTACCGGAACTTCCTCGTTGTTAAACAAAAGTTCTTCCACCTTTACTACGCAGGAAGTCATGGATGGATCAATTCTAAGTATCTGTACATTTCCATCTAACGTAATGTCAATTTCTACTTCCTCGTCACTTATATAAGCATCCTTTACAAAATAGGATTCCTCTTCCGAAAAACCATTGCCCCGGTCCTCATAGATCTGCACCCGGTTCACATTTCCCTCTTCCTGCATTTTGTCTAACATTTTTAGGGGCTTATACACACGGTTTCCGATCAATTCTCTCATCTCGGCCATGGATTTTGCCTTACCGGTTACAAATTTCTGGAAGTCGGCCTCCTTTTCCCGATATGCCTCTGCCTCTTCTTCGGTAATATTTAACAAATCAAACGCGGCATCCATGTTCAGCCGGTTGCGATTCTCATCCTCCAAAAGATAGCAGTAAACAGCCCTAAATGCCTGTTCTTTTACCGGAATGGACTGCCCGAATGTCCACTCATAATCAATGATGGACCATTCCTCCCCATCCACTAAAATATTGGAGAAAATCAGGTCGTAATCCGTAACCGGTGCTTCCTCATGATAGCCGATGCGCTCCATATACTCCGAAAGAAGAGCCAGAAATCCCTGTTCATCCTGCTTCTCTACGCAGGCATCCATCTTTTCGGAAAGGGGCGTTCCCTTTATAAATTCAAAGGAGGCATACACTTCATCCTCCGTATCCACAATCCTGCATTCGTTAAAGGTCACTTTTCCACCCCGGTAACGCTCCGTCAGGCTTTTGTACGCCTCACCCATTCCCAGAATATGACCCTTTGCCTCTTCTCCCAGAGGATATTTCCGCACTTCCCACTCTTTATTTTCGTCCTTCAAAATGTCGGTGCGAATCCGGTATTCCGGTGCACGGTCGTTGGAGAATTTGGCATATTTTGTCGGAAAATCCTCTCCGATAACCACCAGAAAAGAATTGCTAAATACCGGAAACAGCCCATCCGCCACA
Organism: uncultured Lachnospiraceae bacterium; assembly: GCA_945919075.1. Lineage (GTDB taxonomy): Bacteria > Bacillota > Clostridia > Lachnospirales > Lachnospiraceae > Acetatifactor. The sequence goes on along the minus strand of CAMEIX010000005.1, from coordinate 110,702 downwards.
AGTCCGTCAAAAGCCGCTCTTTCCTCAAATAATTCCATACGGTCGCGGTCGAAGTTTCTAAGATTGTCCGATAATTCCCCGGCCTTCGGCAGATACTCGTCGGAATAAACAGCGGTCATAAACTTATAGTCCGGGTAAGGATAATAAAAGTGATAATTTTTCACATCACATTCGGTAAAGATTTTCTTAAGACCGTTCCGGGAGAAGGTCCTCACACCGCCCCCCGCAGGATAGTTCTCAATCCCCGAAAAGTAGGTGCCCAGATGGTCCTCTTTACAGCCTGCAAAATACTTTAGTCCCAGTTTATTTTCAATGGCAATGATAATTCTGCCGTTTTCTTTTATGTGCTTTTTAATAATATTCAGGAAGTCGTGATAGGGTCTGTCACTGCCCATATAAGCCTGTCCGTACTCAAAGACCCCAATGAGAAAAATGTAATCATAATCACAGGGCAGATCCGGCTCAATATCCTTAAAATTGCCTACGTGGATGGTCACATTCTCACATTCTGCATGGCGATAAGCATTAATCATGCTGCGCTTCTTGGAAAGGTCCACACAGGTAAGCTCCCCTGCTTTGCGGGAAAGTGCGCCGGTAATGGCACCACATCCGCTTCCTATTTCCAGAACCTTGGCATTTTTCTCCATGGGAATCCAGTCCACAATGTTCTCCCGAAGAGGGGACAGATGATAGAGAATGGGCCAGTCCGCCTTTTCTTCGATAATGCCGGCATATTCAATTTCCGCATATTTTTTCACAATCTCCAGAAGTTCATCTTCCACTGCGCCATCGCAGTAAAGATCCTCCCCCGGATAATGTGAAAGGTCAAATGTAATCTTTCCGATCTTGTCCGTCATATTATGCCTCTTGTCTGTAAGGAATCACGCGGCCTCCTTTTTCGGCTGCCGTTTCCACCGTTACCTTGGAATCCATATCATAAAAGCCAACTGTATCTTTATCCGATACGACTGTTACATTTAATACGTCATAGAGTCTGTGATAAACCTCAAATTCGCTTCCCGCATACCCGGTGCATCCTAAGGAAAGCAGGTATTCTCCACCCTGCAGACTCATCTTCTGGGTAAAAGTGATTTCCTTGGTGATTCCCTTTTCCACAGGTTCCAGAAATGCCTTTTCCACCATGGAATTGGTACCCGTAATCTCGGTTCCCTTGATGTTCTTAAAGGAAAATGCAAAAATCGGTGCCACCAGCCTTTCGTGGAAGACCACCTTCATATGAATAGTAAACTCACTGCCCTTAATCACCGCAGTGGTCTTGATGCCTTTTTCGTCGGTAATATAAAACTCCGTAATCTCTGCCTGCTTTGTGCCATATTCCAGAAGATCCGGGTTCAACACATTTTCGGGTAGGGAATTAATTTCCTCATCCCCCTCATTAATCTCGTATTGTCCCACCAATACCCGCTTAAATGCATCAATCATTTCCTTGGGGCTACCCTCGCCTAAAAGGGAACCCTGATTAAGGAGGTAGACCCGGTCACAATATTTGCTGATGCTGCTTAGATCGTGACTGACAAAAACGATGGTCTTGCCCATCTTCTTAAATTCCTCGAATTTGTGGTAACACTTTGCCTGGAAGAAAACATCCCCTACGGAAAGTGCCTCGTCCACAATCAAAATCTCCGGCTCAATATTGATTGCCACCGCAAAAGCCAGCCGCACAAACATACCGCTGGAATAGGTCTTTACCGGCTGGTAAACATAATCTCCGATATCCGCAAACTTTAGAATTTCCGGAAGTTTCTCGTCAATTTCTTTTTGGGAAAAGCCCATCATAGTGCCGTTCAGGTACACATTTTCAATGCCGTTATACTCCATATTGAAGCCTGCACCCAGTTCCAACAGTGCAGAAATACGGCCGTTAACCGTTACCTCCCCTTCGGTAGGGGAAAGCACGCCGGTAATAATTTTTAAGATGGTGGATTTACCGGAACCGTTGGTGCCGATAATTCCCACAGTCTCCCCCTGAAAAATCTCCATATTCACACCCTTAAGGGCATGATGCTCCTTAGCCTTTTTTCTGGTCAGTCCAAAGGCTTCTTTGAAGCGGTCCTGGGGCTTATCATACAATTTATAAACTTTTTTCAGATCCCGCACACGGATGGCAGTCTTTCTTTCCAAAGTATCCATTGTCTATCCTTCCTACAAAACATCAGCAAAATGAGGCTTTAATTTCTTGAATATCAGCGCACCGATTCCGAATACCACCACGGTAAAAATCCAGAAGTACATAGTGGAAAAAAAGTCCTCAAAAAACCAGGAATGTGCATAAATGGCATCCCGGTAACCGTTCACAATATAAACCATGGGATTGATTTTCATAATCTTGGCAACCGTAGGACTGACCGCACCGAAATCCCACATAATGGGGGTTGCCCACATACCAATCTGTAATACAATACTGAGAATCTGCGAAACGTCCCGCATAAAAACCACCAGTGCGCAGGTTGTATAACTAAGTGCCAGTGTCAGGACAAACACGCAGAAGCTGTAATAGAAAATCTGCAGGGTATACACACTTGGCATATAACCGTAGCATGCTGCAATTACAAGAAGAATACACACAAAAAAGGCATGTATGAAAGTGGCACCGATTACCTTGATAATAGGCAGGATACTGATTTTAAATACCACCTTTTTTACCAGATAATTATATTCTAAGAGTGCCAGCGTGCCATTGGTCCATGCCTCATTAAAATAAAACCAGGGTACCAGTCCGGCGGTCAGAAAAAGAACAAAGGGAATATCAATGCCGCCGCGCATCGCCATGCCGGCACTGCCCATAATCACATCAAATACCAGCCAGTACATCATCACCGTGACCACGGGCTGCACCATTGCCCAGACCGCTCCCAGATAGGAACCGGCATAACGCTTTTTAAAATCATTTTTGGCAAGTTTCCAGATCAGATGTCTGTTTTGCCAAAGTTCTGCCGGCAATCCCGTAATCCTGTCATACAAAAAAGAAAAAATCAGACAGGATACCAGAATCACGCCACAGGATATCACCTTTTTTAAGAGTTCTTCACCCGGATCGGCATTGGGATTTTGATGTACCGCAATGATAGTTCCCACTATGAGAGCCACCGCCCAGAATATTCCGATTCCCAGTTTTTTTGAAATCTTCTTCTCCATGCTTAACCTCGACCAAGCTCCTTTGCGTATGCTTCAAAACTGCCCCATTTTTCATCCTTTTCGGACAAAGTCAGTTCCATTCCCTCCGGAATGGGCCATGCAATATTCAGGGTTTCGTCCTTCCAGAGGATTCCTCCTTCATCGCCCGGATGATAAAAGTCTGTACATTTATAACAAAACTCCGCATAATCAGAGAGCACCAGAAATCCATGTGCAAAATTCTTGGGAATAAAAAACTGCTTTTTATTTTCTTCGGACAGAAGTACTCCATACCACTTACCGAATGTCTCGGAACCAGGACGTAAGTCTACCGCAACATCATAAACCTCGCCTTTGATTACCCGGACAAGTTTGTCCTGCGGAAATTCCTTTTGAAAATGAAGCCCTCGAAGAACCCCCTTCTTGGATGCAGACTGATTGTCCTGCACAAATTCCTGGTCAATTCCTGCAGCCTTATAATCATTATAATTATAAGTCTCCATAAAATATCCTCTGGCATCTCCGAATACCTTCGGGGTAATAACCTTGAGTCCCTCAATTTCACATGTTTCTACTGTAATCTGTCCCATATTTTTCTCCTTATCTTCCCAGATAACTGATATCCATATCTACATTGCCGCTTATTCCGTCCACTTTTCCCTTGGAGGAATACTGCCAGATATGATAATATCCCTGATAAATCGGTGTGCTTCTGTATTCTGCAAGCCATACGATATAACGGTCGAGATTTCCCGCCATATCCAGTTTATTGTTATACCAGTTCCGGCTGGCATAAATTCCGGCATCGTAACCGGCGTTTTTTATGGTGCTTAGGAATGCCTCACAGATTGCCGTACGTTCTTCCACGGTAATGGTGTCGGCACGACCCTTTCCGCCTGCCCCTTCCGTATCAAAAAAGATGGGGTATTCCAAATCATAATCCTTTACCAGACTGAGCGCCATGCTGGCCTCTTCCACCGCTTCCACTTCATTGACCGCCTGTGTGAAGAAGTAGACACCCACCTTAATTCCTGCTGCCTTTGCTCCCTTTATATTCTGCTCAAAATAGGGATCTATAATCAGGCTTCCCGTAGAAGAACCCCGATATCCGCAACGGATAATGGCAAAATCAATCCCATCATTTTTAACCTTGTCCCAGTCAATCTCTTTCTGCCATTTGGATACATCAATTCCAAGCGTGGAATTACCATGAGTGGGCATTGTTCCCGCCACTTCTGTTTTATCCGCATCCTCAATGGGTGCCGCCGTATCCTCTGCCTCGGCATCAATATCTGCCTCGGTTTTCATGAGAAGGGTAATATCCTCAATGCAGACATATTCCACTTTTTCCTTAACCGTAACATCCATTGCCTCTGTGGGCACCTTATAGCCTTCCACCGGTTTTAACGACAGTTCATACGCTCCTGCCGGCAGGTCTCCGATATAGATGACACCATCCTTATCCAGATCCTTATATTCTCCCTGCCCCTTCAAGGTCACAAAGAAACTCTCCCCTTTCACCGGCTTGTTATCCTCATCCACAATCTGGATTCGAAGGTCTTTTTCAATCGAGGTCACAATCAGGGAAAGTCGGTTTTCATCCTGCATAAGTTCTTCCAAAAAGGGATCCGTTTCGACGTCGAAAAAAGTACTGTCTTCCTTAAAAGCAGAAAGGTTGTCCCCAATCTGACCGTTCTGATACAAGGGAGTATTTTCTGTTTCCGCTATAGACTCTGCCACGGAAGTTTTGGTTTTGCCGCTGTGCGAAAGATTGCCCCAGAGAACAACGCCCAATAGTAAAACTACCAGAAAACAGGCTGTCATTACGGCTCTTGTTTTTAATTTAGAGTCCATTTGCAACCTCTACCAGATATTTACCATAATTGGTTTTCATAAGAGGCTCTGCCAGGGCAAGTAACTGCTCCTTCGTAATAAAGCCCCGTTTATAAGCAATTTCTTCAATACAGGATATATAAAGTCCCTGCCTTTTTTGAAAAGCAGCCACGAAATCCGCTGCATCCAGAAGGGCATCATGATTTCCGGTATCCAGCCACGCAAAACCTCTGCCCAGTGTTTCCACGCGCAGCATTCCCCGTCTTAAGTATTCATTATTAATACTTGTGATTTCTATCTCACCGCGGGCGGAAGGCTTTACGTTCTTTGCGATTTCCACCACATCGTTGTCATAGAAGTAAAGTCCGGGAACCGCATAGTTACTCTTAGGATTTTCCGGTTTTTCCTCAATAGAAAGCGCTTTTCCGTTCTCGTCAAATTCCACCACACCATACTCTCTGGGATCTCTTACATAGTAGCCGAAAATGGTAGCACCGCTTTCTCTGGAAGCTACCTCCCTCAGAACCTTCGAGAAACTCTGTCCATAGAAAATATTATCCCCCAAAACCAATGCTACATTATCACTGCCGATAAAATCAGCGCCGATGATAAAAGCATCTGCCAGGCCTCTGGGTGTTTCCTGCACGGCATAAGATAGTTTCATGCCAAGCTGACTTCCGTCCCCCAAAAGTTCTTCAAAAACCGGAAGGTCCCTGGGTGTGGAAATAATCAGGATTTCCCGGATTCCCGCCAACATCAGCGTGGACAGCGGATAATAAATCATAGGTTTATCATAAACAGGCATAATCTGTTTGGAAATTGCTTTGGTAAGCGGATACAGTCTGGTGCCGGAGCCACCGGCTAATATAATACCTTTCATAAAATTCTCCTTTCAAGACATATAGAATTATTTTACCACATTATGTAAAAAATGGGAACAGCAAATGCTATTCCCATATAATTACGTTACCATACGAATTACTCGTACATTTCGCTATAATACTTCTGATAGTCCCCACTGGTAACGTGTTCCATCCAGTCTTCATGTTCAAAAAACCAGGCAATGGTTTTACGGATACCCTCTTTGAACATGGTTTCGGGATACCAGCCGATCTCCGCCTTGATCTTATCCGGTGCAATCGCATAGCGACGATCATGGCCCTTGCGGTCTTCCACATACGTGATGAGTTCTTCATTGATATGTGCTTTTCTGGGGTCGGAATCCGGAAGCATTTCACGCAGTGTCTCCAGAATAATCTTCACAATTTCGATGTTCTGCTTTTCGTTGTGACCGCCAATATTATAAGTTTCAAACAGTCTTCCCTGCTCCTGAACCATATCAATTGCCTTTGCATGGTCTTCGACATACAACCAGTCACGGACATTCTTCCCATCGCCGTACACAGGAAGTTTTTTCCCTTTTAATGCGTTATTGATAATTAACGGAATCAGTTTTTCCGGGAACTGATAAGGCCCATAGTTATTCGAACAGTTGGTAATATTGGCAGGAAAATGATACGTATCCATGTAAGCCTTTACTAGCATATCGGAACCGGCCTTACTTGCAGAGTAAGGGGAATGCGGATCATATGGCGAGGTTTCATAGAAAAATGCGTTGTCATCATCCGGCAGGGAACCATACACCTCATCTGTGGATACATGGAGGAATTTCTTTCCTTCCTTAAAGGTTCCGTCCGGATTTTCCCATGCTGCTTTGGCACAGTTCAACATAACCGCAGTACCCAGCACATTGGTCTGAATAAACACTTCGGGATTCCGAATGCTTCTGTCCACATGGCTTTCTGCCGCAAAGTGCACGACTCTGTCTATGTCATTTTCCGCAAAAATCCTGCTGATTGCCTCTTTATCACAGATATTTGCCTTGACAAAAGTATAGTTGTCACGATTTTCCACATCTTTCAAATTTTCCAGATTCCCTGCATAGGTCAGTGCATCCACATTGATAATGCGGATTTCATCCCCATATTTTCTGAACATGTAATGAATGTAGTTTGAACCGATAAATCCGGCTCCTCCTGTTACAAGATAAGTTCTCATCATTTTTCCCTTTCTGTGCCTTCTTTAGTATCCCAAATAACTCATATTTAAGTCAACGTCACCGCTGATGCCGTTGATTTTGCCGGTTTTCTTGTACTGCCACATATCATAACGTCCGCTGTAGGTCGGCTGTGCGGCATACTGTGCAAGCCAGATTTTGTAGCTTCCGAGTTGAGAAGTATCGATTTTTTCGGTAAGCCAGCTCTTATTTGCATAGACACCTGCCGTGTAGCCGGAATTCTGAATCGTCTGGCAGAACGCCTTAATAACTTCCGTTCTGGTAGCCTTGTCAATATTGTTTGCCCGGCCTCCACCGGCTACCTCCTCCACATCGATAAAGATGGGGTAAGAAATCTTATAATTCTTTACCTGCTGCAGTACCATGGAAGCTTCTTCAACCGCCTCCGTCTTGTTTACAGCCTGGGAGAAGAAATAAATACCTACCTTGAGCCCGGCTGCATTTGCTCCCTTGATGTTGGCTTCAAACTTAGGATCTGCAACCAGGGAACCCTGAGAGGATCCCCGGTATCCGCTTCGGATAATGACGAAGTCTACACCGGAATTTTTAACTGCTGTCCAGTCGATATTACCATTCCATTTAGAGACATCAATACCGAAATTACCGCTTCCGGTAATCAGAACACCATCGCTGGCAAAAGTGTACTTTGCACCCTGAATAACCTGCTCACCGGTCACATATTTTCCATTTGCATCAAAATAATATCTCTTGCCGTCAATGGTCTGCCAGCCTGTATATTTCACTTTACCCTCTGTTTTAAGATACAGAGTCGTAATACTTGCATCATAGTAATCGGCATAAGTTGCTTCCCGATACTGATTGGTGCCCGTTTGCACATAATACTGCTGTTTATTCTTATCCGTTAATTTTGTATCTTTGGCAATAACGGTAACGGCGAAAGTCTGTTTGATTTCCGTTCCGTTTTCGGAATGCACCACGGTAATGGTTGCGCTTCCGGCCTTTACACCGGTTACTTCCACTTTTGCTACCAGGTTTCCGCTATTATCCTTTTCCGTACCGGCTATCGTTACGGTTGCCGTCTCCTTAGCAGAGGATTCTGCCTTAAATTCCCCTGAGGTACTCCCCACCGTTGCCTTAATCGTATTTTTGCCACCTGCCAGCACACTCATACTGGTCTTTTCCAGTTTCATGGTCCGATTGCTTACGGTAACCTTACACTTTGCCGTAAGATTGGTATCCCGCAAAGTAAATGTGATAGTGGCGGTACCGTTCTTTTTCGCTGAAATGGTAAATGGGGTAACACCACCACTCTCGCTTCCCATGACAATGTCCAGAATATCGGTTTTATCCACCTTATAATCCACTACACCGGAAACAGATCCACTTGCATCGGAGTTTTTAACCGTTGCCTTGATTTCTGCTTTACTTCCCAGAGCGAAACTTAACGTTGTCGGATCCACGGAAAGAGTTCTGGTCTCCGCTTTTGCCGTAACCGTTACCGTACAGGTTGCCTTCTTGGTCGGGTCTGCAACGGATGCTACCGTGATGATGGCACTTCCTGCCTTCAGGGCAGTGACTTTCCCATACTCCACTTTCACAACACTCTCGTCACTGCTGCTCCAGGTTAATTCTTTGTTGGTAGCATTTTCCGGAGTGACCATTGCTGCAAGGTTCGTTTCATTGCCCACGGTGAGTGATAATTTGCTTTCGCTTAAGCTCACACCGGTAACTGCCACCACATCACTGGTTACCGTCACCGTAAAGGTTCCGCTATAAGTATCCTGCGTTTCATTTCCACCGGAAGCATCTGCCGCCTTGGTTCCTACCACACTGACAGTAATGGTCGTGGAACCCGCTTTCGAACCAACCACATTATTTCCCTGCACAAACGCTATACCAGGGTCTGCGACCGTATAGGTCGGGGTCTCGAAATTCACGCCATCTATCTGAGGAAGGGTAATGGTTTTGACTTCATTTACTTTTAAGTCCATATTAGGAAGATTCAGGCTTCCCATTCGCATAAAGGATTTGGTGACTGCTGCGGTAAGCGGATCCGTAATGGTCTTTTTATCCACCGGAGTATAAACTTCTTCAATTACCGTTCTGGTTGATTCCACCCAGGCAACCGTGTCCTGTAATCCGGATTCCTCCTGATTACCGTTATCCTTGCCGCCGTCTTCACCGGCTGCAACTTCACTATCCTTTTTGATTTCATCAGAAACATCAATCTTCTGGTATGCGATTTCCTTCTTTACTTCTACCTTTCTGCTTTCGGTATCAAAGCTGATGCTGGCATACTTCTCATCCGTAAGTTCCTTCATGGTAACCGTATAATTTCCCGGCGTAATGGACGCTTTGTAGATAATTCCGTCCATATCGTCATCGGTCCAGACTTCCGTTTTCTTGTCCGGTGTCCTGACCTCAATTTCAAACGGCACATTGGCAATCAGTTTATTGGTGTCTTTATTTACGAACTTCACTTTTAAGTCTTTTTCTACAGAAGTCAGATTCATGGAAACGGTAACATCCTTGATATAATCGTTTTCATCATATCCGCCTTCATCATCCGGATCTTCGCCTTCTTCCCCATCCGCAATTGCATATTTGGACTTTTCCGAATCGGAAACGGCAAGCAGCCCCTTCTCTCCCACTACCGTGATACCGTCAAGCTGGGTTCCTACCGCCAGTTCTGCATCGGCAAGTTCTCCCTTTTTCTGATGCAGCCTATCCACATAAAGAGTACCTGCAACCAGTGCAAGAATCAGGATAAACACTCCCGTGGTGGTAATTACACGATCCATGGCACTCATGTGTACCAGGGAATACCAGATTTTCTGGAAAATATTTTTGTCCGGCATATCCCCCCAGCCAAGCAGGATTTCATCCTCCTCATCCTCTTCTTCCGAAAAAGCAGCCGGTGTCCCAATGGGTTCTCCGTCCACATCCAATTCCTCAAAATCGCTGTCGTCTTCCTCATAGAATTCCGCATCATCGGTAATTTCTTCGATATCAACATCATCCTCGTAGATTTCTGCTTCTTCTACAGCCTCTTCCATATCGGCATCCGCTGCATAAAATTCTGCATCATCCGTGATATCCTCAAAATCCCCATCTTCTTCGTAGATTTCTGCGTCATCCGTAATCTCTTCGAAGTCGGCATCCTCTTCATAGATTTCTGCATCTTCTGTATATTCTTCCGAAAAATCTTCGGCTGTATCTTCTGTATAATCCTCTGCAAATTCTTCCGTAAATCCCTCTATGGATTCCTCTGCAAATTCTTCATCCATGTCCATCAGGTCAAAATCTTCCAATTCAAAATCTTCGTCTGCCTGATGTTTCATGCTGCCAAATAATTTTTTCTTCATCCTCTGCATACCTTTCTTTAGAATTAATCACACATGTAGCACTTCTGGCTCTCGATTCTCCGAATCCCAATTCTCGACCTGTTTCACAGGTCGGAATAAATTATACCATATTTTGTGGGGGGCTTCAAGGAAAACGCAAGCGGTATGTTCTTCCATTTTAGTCCCCTGCCTCGCTTCCCCTGTCTCACGCGGGGCATATTTGCTCCACCGCGGGGTTTAAACCCCGCACTTATATATATACACCCCGCCTTTCGATTTTCCGGGGCATATTTGCTCCACCACCGGGTTTAAACCCCGGGAATTATCATATATGCCCCACTCTCATATTTAACGAGTCACCAAAGCCACAAAAATCTTCCTATTTCACTGTGGTTCCATGCTTTTGCCATTCCTGCATTTCATTTTCCGTTATTTTGTATCCTCTTTGTATCATTTTCTTTACTTTTTATTAAATCTCCTCATCCTCCCTTTACAGTTTGAAACGAAAATAGTAAAATCAACTAAATCGGAATAAGTTGACGCAACCTGTCGGTTGCTATTCTCGATTTTCTTACGAAAATCGGAATAAGTTAGGAGGTAATAGCATGGCTGGAAAAAAGTCAGAAAATGTTGAAAACCGTACAAAAGAAGAAATGGCAGGCAAGAAAAAATTTCAACTTAATGCCCATTTGATACTTCTTTTTATAATCATATTATTCATCGGATTGGCAGTCTACAAGTTCTTCAATTTTGGAAATCGTATTACCAAGGAGGATATCGACAAAATTCCGACCCCGGAAGATGCTGAAATCCAATCCTACGATTACTTCATTCCCAACCTGATTGAAGACGACGGGACCTTCCCCGAAGATGACGGTGTTACTACTGTTGTCTGCTTCGGAAATGCTCCTTTTGCAGACGATCGTAATTCTGATAAAAATGTCTGCAACCTGTTTGCCAAAAGCAGTGGTGCCACGGTTTATAACTGCTCCATTCCGGGTTCCTATATGGCGGCACAGAATAACCCTTACGACAACAGCAATCCGATGGATGCATTCAGTTTCTCGTATCTGGCTGACTACTTTGCAGCAGGAAACAAGGACATGGTAGAACAGGCTTATGCCACGATGGGTACAGTTCCTACCGATATAAAGTCTGCCATGAATGACCTTGATAAAATTGATTTTACCAAGGTTGATGTCATTTATGTAATGTATGATGCAAGCGACTACCTTGACGGAAGCATGGTTTACCATGATGAAATCTTAGATGAACCCCGTTATTTTACCGGCTCCTTAACCGGCGGTATTGCCAAAATCCGGGAAGCTTATCCCTGGATTCGAATCATAGTCATGTCCCCGACTTATGCTTTTGCCATCGATGAGAATGGCGAATATATAAGCAGCGACAAGCAGAAGAACGTATGGAATGTCTCTCTTTCCCTGTACTTTATGAAACAGTTTGAGACTGCTTACCGGGAACAGGTAACCTTCGTGGATAACTTCTATGGCGGTATTCATGAAGATATTGCGAAAGATTATCTGACAGACAACCTGCATCTAAACCAGGCCGGCCGTGAAAAAGTGGCACAAAAAATGCTGGATGCACTGGACTGGTCAGGAAAGACAAATTAAGTATCACCTTTTACCGCTAAAAGATTTATTTTGCATATTAACAGGCATAAAAATAAGCGCCCACCGGCGCTTATTTTTCTTACTGTATTTCTTCCTGTTTCTTATTTCTTTTTCTTATTTCTTCTCCATAACATCCCGGACAATCATGTAATCTCCTACAATATCCACTGTCTCAAACCCATAATCCATAAAATCCCCATTCAGGATTTTTCCCTTCCAGAATACCAGATAATCGCATTCATCCTGTCTTGCAAGTTCTGCAACCCTTTCCACATCTAAGGTCTCCGCATCGAGCGCATAAAAGAGTTCCGATCTTCTTGCCCAGTCAAGAAGGATATACTCCCGTCCGTACGGCATTTCAATCCTTACGGAATACTGACGCACATAGGGAAGCAGTTCGATTGGAAAGGCTGCTCTGACCTTTCCTTCCTCCGGTTCAATCTCCTCACAGATGTCCACCACACATTGTGGCAGATGGTACGGATTTCCTGCATAAAAGGCATGTTCGCTGCGATATATGAAACTACCGGACAAAATCACAATAAGACCCAGCGAAATGCCTGCCACAATCTGTTTTTTGCCCTGCAGGGTACTGATTATTTTTACGGCAGTATAAGCAATTACCACAACAATAGGAAGTAGCCATAAAAATCTCCAGTAAAGATCCTCTCCTATAAAACTGTAAACCAGTTTGGAGACTAACGGGCAAAAATAAAGAAGCAGCGTCACCACCGGCATATAAAGAAAAATCATTCGATGATTCTTGTTTTTTTCCTGAAAAAACAGGTAGATTAATGCCACAAGAAAAAGCGCTACCATCATGCCTTTTCCACAATATCCCGCGAAGCGGGTAATCGAATCCAACATTTTTTACCTCAATAGAACATACATAAGCATCAAAACAACGGCCGGTATCATACAAATCACAACAGGTATCAGGTTCTTCCATTTACGGGTGGTAAAGAAAAGACAAATTCCGAATACCCCAAGCTGTAGTCCTACAATAAAGTTTCCCATCGTACTTCCAAGACCTGCGGTCAATACTGCCATCATCACCAAAAACCAGATTGCCTTTTCAACCTTTTTGCCTGCCAGCAGCTTTTCACCAATCATATGAATAAGCAGGAAAATTGCCGGCACCACCAGACTGCAAAGCAGGGCCTTTCCCTGTCTGGAACGGCTGATCAAAAAAGTTTCTGCCGTGTATACGGAATAATTTCCCCACAGAACAACCAGTTCAGCAAAAATCAGAAATAGCGGCCGGTATTTTCTCTTTCCTTCCAAAAGTCTGCATCCAATTAAGCCATAAATGCCATAAGTCAGCGATATCATGACAAGCGGTATAACCGAATGGGAAACAATGGTAGGATGCATACCGGATACTTTTGCAAGACATGCTATCCATATCGGGAAAGGTGCCAGACAGTGCCGGTAGTCCAATACTGTGGTTCCGAACGTGTACGGCAAAAGCCGATACATACTGTCATAAGTAACCGCCAGATTAGAGTTGGTAACATAAAACGCATCATCCCCATCCTCAAAGGCCATGACAAAATTCATGACAAGCTGGAACAGGATTCCAAGACCTGCAATAACCCAGAGAATTTTCTCTGTTCTGCTCATTGCTCCGCCAGATACAACGGAAAGCCCGGGAGCCTTTTTTTGTTTCATAATCCAAAGGCCGCTTCCTAAAAGTGCAAGCAAAGCCATGCCTGTTACATATATTACCGTAAGCCGGCTAAAAGACATTCCTTTGATAATTGCCGGGACCGCAATTATCTGAAAAATACCCCATTCGGTTAAGAACCCTGCAATCCAGCAAAATACAATATTCTTTTTATACTTTTCCACAAAAGCGGACACCCCTGCACCGATTCCGAAAGGAATCACAAGAAGCAGGACGCACAAAATACCGATCTTTGCTAAGAGCATGGTCACCGTCCCATCCGATCCGTCAAAATCACATTACTACTTATAAAATTCCTTTACTTTATCACAGATATAATCAACCTCGTCCAAAGTAAGTTTATAGAACATGGGCAGGCGAAGAAGTCTTTCACTCTCCTTGGTTGTATAAATATCTTCCCCATGGAATCTGCCGAACTTCAATCCTGCAGGCGCTGTATGCAGAGGAATATAATGGAATACCGCAAGAATATCATTTGCTTTCAAACATGCAATCAAACTGCTTCTTTCTTCGATATCCGCAGCTTTTATATAGAACATGTGAGCATTATGCACGCAACCTTCCGGAATAAAGGGAAGAATAATCTTTCCCGCCTCCGCCAGCGGTTTCAGATTCTCATAATAACGATTCCATAAAGCTAATCTCTTGTCATTAATTTCATCCGCAATTTCAAGCTGTGCATAAAGATATGCTGCATTCATATCACTGGGAAGATAGGAAGATCCAAAATTTACCCAGGTATATTTATCAATCTGTCCGCGGTAAAATTTAGCACGGTTCGTTCCTTTTTCCCGTATGATTTCCGCATTTTCCACATATTTTTCATCCCGGATGAGTAAAGCTCCGCCTTCTCCCATACTGTAGTTTTTAGTTTCATGGAAAGAGTAACAACCAAAATCGCCAATGGTTCCCAGGGCACGCCCTTTATAGGTGGACATAATTCCCTGTGCGGCATCTTCAATTACTAACAGATTGTATCGTTTTGCAATCTCCATAATGGTATCCATTTCGCAGGCAACACCGGCGTAGTGAACCGGCACAATTGCTTTTGTCTTCTCCGTAATGGCTGCCTCAATTTTGGTTTCGTCTATATTCATGGTATCCGGTCTGATATCTACGAAAACCGGAACCGCTCCGCGGAGCACAAATGCATCCGCAGTGGAAACAAAGGTATATGCCGGCATAATGACTTCATCACCGGGCTCTATTTCAGAAAGCAGGGCTGCCAGTTCGGTTGCATGGGTACAGGATGTGGTTAGGAGACACTTCTTGGTTCCCGTCCTTTCCTCAATCCATGCATTACACTTTTTCGTAAACTGACCATCTCCGCAGATCTTCTGATTCTCTACCGCTTCCTTGATATAATCCATCTCTTTTCCGGTAAACGGAGGCACATTAAAATTAATCATACTCGTTCTCCTTCTTATGTTTTATCCGTTTTAACTCTTTCAGCCTTCGTAAATACTGTATTTCCAATTTTGAGATCCTAATTCATAGGAATACTTATCCATAAAATCCACAATCATTTTGAATTTTTCATCCGTTTCCACCTTTTCCACATCCTCTTCGGAATATCCGTCTTCCAGCAGCGCCTTAGCACCTCCCGAAAGGTATAAAGCATATTTTCTCTCCAAAATAATGACAGGGCATTTTTCATAGGTCATTCTTTCTTCAAGCTCTTCCATTTTTTCTTTCATGACAGAAGGCTGAAAAGAAAGAAGATCGCTCCACGCATTAAATGCAGGAGCCATATCCAGATAAAAATGCAATGCGGGAACGTACCCGTAAGTAATAAGTTCCCGGTCACCAAGTCCCTTGGACTTGATATATTCCGTTCCCAGTCCGATATAAGCCGCACGTGACTTATCCATCAAAACCCCCTCAAGTACCTCATTATTTCCAAGAAAGGTATTCGTACCTTTAAGTCCTTTGGCTTCCCCAAAAACAAAGGTGGCCCCAAAGCCAATTGCATAGTAGGAAAAATACAGTAAAAACGCTATGAGAAAAGCCTGTATCGGGAAGCCATCCAGAAAATGTCCCTTAAGGACCTGCTTTTCCCACTGAAATTGTACGAATTTTTTTATCATACAAAGCACATAGGGCATAACCAGACACAAATTGCTCAGAATCGCATAAAGGCCGGTATTGCTTCCAATTGGTGTAATGATAATCACAAGAAGAATAAGCCCGGCAATGAGTTTTTCATCCTTTGTGGATTTTTTGCGAAATACCTGAATCAGGCAAATAGTAATTGCCAGAATCAATATAAGCACTGCGGGACGGAAAACCGACACATACTCGTAAAAGTCATGAATTGCCAATTCTCTTTTTACGATCCAGAAAATGGCACAGGCAATCACAGTAAGCGCTGCCCCTTTTCTTGCCTTGTCCCATTTTTTCGGAATGAGCCAATACAGGATATAGGCACATGCCACAAAAAAACCAAGTCGGAAAACCCAGTAAAACATATCAATATAGGACTGCAGCGAGAAAAAAATCATGGATTTTGGCTTGTAACCGGGCGCACTTTCCGTCATGGCAAAAAGCCGTTTGATTCCCTCCACATATTCCCAAAATCCGTAACGGACAGACATATACAATAGCATACCGCCTGCTGATGTACAAAATCCTGCAATACATACGCCGGTCTCCACAAGCACTGCCTTAATCTTCTTGCGGCAGATAATGGCATAAGCCCACACGCCCACAATCATGGAAACCTCAGCAATATCCGGAAACCGTACAAAAACATTGAGTCCCAGACAAATACCTGCCAGATAAAGGAATCTTTTTTTATCATACAGAAGACCTTGGTACAGGCAGATCACGCAGAGCATAAGGAATAAGTAGGTCAGATAATTATACAAAAGTGCCGTGGGGCAGGAACATAAACAGACTGCCAACACCTCTCCCAAAAATACAATCGTCTTATTAAACTTAAGCTCCCTCGTCAGAAAATAGAAGGCAATAAGTACAATCAGACTAAGCACCAGGCCGGTATAGATATTCAGGCCTATTAACGTCTTTCCGCCCGGCAGAAGAGTAAAAAAATGTCCCACAAGGTTTGCTATATAGGTAGAAAAGAGCCACATGGAATCCATATGCTCTGTTCCAAAAAAGCGGAAATTGGCATAGTTATACCCTGTGTCCCAGAAATCCACTCCGATAAAAACATGACGAAGCGGAAGAATCAACAAAATCATCGGATATAAATATTTCTCACAATAATTCAGTAACTTACTTTGCTGCTTCATTTTTTCTTCCTCTGATAATTATGTTTGCTCCTCTTCCGATCAGTACAAACAACTTCTGTCGTAAGAAATCCACTGCAACACCCAAAACAAACATACCCAAAATGGCAATGATAAGTTCTCCCAAAAATCCTGTCACGGAAGCAGGACGTCCGAAAACCCGAAAAATCCATCCCGGCCATTCATCTTCCACGCAAGTGTGACAGTGAATCAGATAGACCCCCAATGTATAAGGAGATATCCTGCAAATGAAATCTGCAATCTTACCAGGTTTTATTTCAATCTTTAGAAAAGCATAAAACAGACCAAGTCCCGCAAGCAATACAAAAATATGGTTATGATGAAATGCCACATTACTTGCCACAGTCAAAATACCGGTCTTTAAATAAACAAACCGGATAACCATGGTGGTTAAAAAGATTCCCAGAAGTCCGCCGTAATACACCAGAAATCCCCTGGTCTTATTCTTAAAGAAGGGGATACCATACAATCGGATGTAAGCAGCTAGCAGAAACACACAGAGATACCAGATCATATTATATCCCTGCCCATCAGTCTCAAAATTGAGAGGAACAACAGACTTTACGACGCAAAAAGCAAACAGTATTGCACAAAGAACGGTCTGAAACTGCTTCTTGGTAAGTCTCTTCACTCCTGCTGCCAGTAGCGGAAAAAACAAATACATATACAGGTATGCCGTCATAAACCAGTAATGGTTCTTAGAGATTGGGAATACCAGTCTGCCGAGCATGTAGATATTCCAGCCCTCTTTAGGGACATAGCCGATAAGATAGGCAATCACACCAATACCAACGCTGTAGAACATAACCTGAAGCCAGGTATTCCATACTTTTTTCAAGGAAAACTGACTCTCTACCAAAAAATATCCGCTGATGAGCATATAGAGATTGATACAGACTATAAAGGAACATTCCAAAGCCGTTGCAACATATCCCTGTACCGAAATGGAGGTGGCAGTAAAATCCGGCAGGAAACCGCCCTTTCCGACGAAATGAATTCCCACCACTTTCATCATGGCTATACAGCGTAAAAGTTCGAAGTTTGCCATTCTGGTTTTCTTATTTTCAGCCATACTCATACTTCTCCCCTGTTAATAATTGCCATCAGAATAATATCCCGAAATTCGCCGTTAACACAGACATCGTCTTTCAAATATGCTTCTTTTTCAAATCCGGCTTTTTCATAGCTTTTGATTGCGGCTTCATTATCTGCAAAAACACGCAGAAACAGCCGGTGTAATTTTAGTTCTTCAAACGCATACTTTATCATAAGTCTGGCAGCCCCGGTACCATAGCCCTTCCCCAATGCGTCTGCCTCTCCAATAAAAATTCCATACTCACCCTTTTTATTTTCCGGGTCAATATCGCGGATATATACACTCCCCACGGGACGGTTTTCTTTCACGGTGCAGATAATCATCTGCACTACCTTTCCGGTTTCCACCATGCTTTTTATCCAGTTTTCATGGGATGTTCTGGTAAAAAGTTTCTGATAAATAAAACGGGGACGAACAAGTTCACTGTTTCTCCAGCGAACAATGTTATCCGTATCCTCATATGTCATTTTTCGCAAATAAATCGTTTCTTCTGCTGCCATGGGAACCTCATTTATAAAAAACAACATAAGCGCCCAATGGATAGAGCGCTTAAAATTTACCTGTTATTCTTCATTCATCTCTTTTAAGAGTGCTCGGATTTCCTCCACGGAAAGCCACTCCGTATTGTTGCCGGAGCTATAGGAAAATCCCTCCGGAACCTTCTTGCCTGTAGGCACGGCACGTCTCTTTTCGCTCCATACCATCTGCGGATAAATAATGAAGTGCTTATCGTATTCATAAGTATTGGGGGCATCTTCCACCGTTACCATAATCTCATGAAGCTTCTCGCCCTCACGGATACCCACTTCCTTCGTAGGAAGTCCGGGTGCCATAGCCTCCGCCAAATCCGTAACTTTAAAAGAAGGAATCTTGGAAATAAAGGTTTCTCCTCCCTTTGCTTCCTCTAAAGCTTTAATTACCAGTTCCACACCCTGTCGCAAACTAATCCAGAAACGGGTCATGCGATAATCGGTAATGGGAAGTTCCTTTCCGTTGTTTTGAAGAATCGAGTCAAAAAAGGGAATTACCGAACCACGACTGCCCGCAACATTACCGTAACGAACAATGGAGAAACAAATATCCTTGTCTCCCGCATAAGCATTTGCGGCAATAAATAATTTATCGGATACCAGTTTGGTACCGCCGTAAAGGTTTACCGGATTCACTGCCTTATCGGTAGAAAGTGCAACTACCTTCTTCACGCCACAGTCAAGGCAGGCATCAATGACATTCTGTGCCCCGTTAATATTGGTCTTAATTGCTTCTGCAGGATTATATTCGCAGGCAGGAACCTGTTTTAAGGCTGCCGCATGAATTACATAATCCACACCCTCAAGTGCCCTTTCCAGTCTTTCCTTATCCCTGACATCGCCAATAAAGAAACGCAATTTATCCGCATACTCTTTAAATTCATTCTGCATAATGAACTGTTTAAACTCATCACGGGAATATATAATAATCTTCTTTGGATTGTAATGTGTCAGAACATATTTGGTAAAAGCCTTACCAAAGGATCCTGTTCCTCCGGTAATTAAAATTGCTTTATTGTTTAACATGTGAAACCTCCTGCTTATTCAAAATCCATACCTAATTAAGAATTATAACATAAAGCCTTCAAAAAGGAAAGAGAATCTGCTATTCCATCCCCAGATAATAAAGGAGCAT
This sequence comes from uncultured Lachnospiraceae bacterium, assembly GCA_945919075.1. Classification (GTDB taxonomy): domain Bacteria; phylum Bacillota; class Clostridia; order Lachnospirales; family Lachnospiraceae; genus Acetatifactor. The sequence goes on along the minus strand of CAMEIX010000005.1, from coordinate 90,998 downwards.
CTCGCAGGCAATATGTGTTCCGAGTATCTGATAGCCTGTATCGTTAGGATGGATGGAGTCCGAAAGCAGCGCATCCTTGGTCTCCTGATTGGAAATATCAAAAAATCCTGTGTTAAATAAATCGATAACATGGAAACCACATTCATTTGCAAGACGTATCTGGGGATCCATGTAATCCTTCAAAACCGGCTTTCCGTTGAAGTTCACAAAATTTTCCGTAGTATCCTCAAAATCATTTTGATAGCAGGTCACAATAAAGACATCCATTCCCGGATAATTGTTCTGCATATTGTGAAACAGGCGCTGTAACTGACCGCAGTATCCGCCTGTGGTTCCGTTATCAATCACTCCGTAGTTTTTAGATTCTTCCGTTGTAAGGAAGTCATTGATTCCGGCATAGAGAACCGTAATATTGACGCTGTTGAGCAGTAATTGGGAGGAATTGTAATCAATGGAGAGTTCCGGATGTTTGTTGTAATCCGCTATCATTCGGCCTCCCTTACCATTGTTATAAACGGCTTTAAACTGCAGGTACTGATTGACGTAATCCACATAACTGATCTTACTTCCATAACCGGTATCTTTTCCTCCCACTCCCTCCGTAACACTGTCACCCACAAAATTTACGGTAATGTTCGGAAAAGTACATTTGGCAATATCCAGAATCTGTTTATCGACGTCATAAATTGCCATGGTTTTTTCATAGGAGTTTTCCCAGGCGTAAATCTGCTTACGCTGCTCCACTAACCCTCTGATTTTGTCCGCATCCTCCGCCGTGATATTTTCCGGCTGCCAAAGCACGTTACCGCTGACATCCACAATCGGCTTAGCCGTTGCCAGAATTTCACCTTCTTCGGGAACGGAAGGAGCGACCGGTTCTTCTGCGGATTGCTCAGGTGTTTCATTATCCCCTAATTCCATATCCGGAATATCAATGGGTTCAAAATCCGGCACATCCTCCCTGCTTTCCTTTTGTGCCATATATTCCTTAAAGTCTTTGTAATTTTTTCGATATTCAATATAATCACTTCCCAAAACCGCTACCAGCAGTAAAAGCAAAAGTGTTGTCAGAAAAGCGGCTATCATTTTAAAATTGATTTTCATATTTGTCACTACCTTCAAATTTCTATCATTTCTCTTTATCCAACACAGTATAATCCCTTTTGAATAAAAAATCACGCATTTTAGGGCAACAAATTTCTTAAAATTTTATGATGAAAGAAAAGACCGCCTTTTCCTATTATGCCCGGTTTCCCGTAAGCACACTTAAAACTTTCGGAGAAATCTTTCGGAGCAGATTCCTTGTAATGATCAGGATGCACACGATAACAAACCCCCCTGCAAGCCTCAGCAAAACTGCTGCAATGCCATTTCGAATTTCAAAATAGAACCATTTTTCCAGAATATGTTCCACCACATAAATCAGGCATGCATGGCTTGCATAAATAAAAAAGGAAGCCTTATAAATATCATCTGTTTTTCTCTTCTCACCGGCTTTTTTCGATGTCGAAACCCATAATAAAAAGGGAGCACATACACTGATAAAACACCGAAGTACCCAGGGAATCTGAACGCGAAAACATACTATCAGACTTGTAATAAGCAGGATTCTCGCCGTCCATTTAGCCCATGTGCTGCTATACTCCGCAATCTTTGGAGTATACAATGCAAGGAGCATACCGATCAGGTAATTTGGCATATATCCCAGCATTCTTACAAAATACCGCTCCAGTTCATACCCCTTCGGCGGCGTATCCAGAATACATTTTAAAATAAATGTGCCTACAATCAGTATGATTCCTACAATACACGTCAATCGCTTCTTATCCCGTACGGATACTACAATCGGTACTAATAAGAGTAATATGATAATGGTGGAAATATACCAAAGCGGTGCATCAAACGGCAAAAACAGAAAACGGAACAGAAAATCCTTAAGAGAAAGTAAATACTCTTTTTTATAAATAATAAGATAAAAAATATAGTACAATACATTCCATATACAATATGGAATGATTAATGAATGCACCCGGTTAATCAGCTTTTTCTTTGCATTTTCTTTTGTCATCCCATAATAAAGAAGGAAGGATGTCATGGTGATGAAATAGTGCATTGTCCATGTACCCAATACTTCGTAAATCTTACTCACCTGAAAATAAATATAGATATCCGACGTTACATTTTCCACGGATATCGGCTTAAAATAAGAAATATGATAGAGTACAACTATCAATGACATAAGAAAACCCAATTTACTGATTTTTCTGCTTGTTTCTCTGCTCATTTATATCTCCGCCTATTTCATAATATTGCGCAACAATACTTTTTCTTTTCCGTAGTATGCCGCAACACTTTCATTTACCCAGTAATTGCCGCCATCTTCTTCATCCAGATCACTTAAAAACAGCAAATGAGGCTGCACCGAATACGGTTCTACTTTCACCACAGAAATGGAGGAATCCTTATACTGCTGCAATCTGCTCTCGTTTTCCACATATAACTGTTTGGCTTCTCCAATCACCACCGATCTTAATGCAGAAATAGAATTAAAGGTATTCTTATCTCCGGTCCCAACCCATACCAGTAATACCATGCCAAGCATAGCCCACAGATAATGCTGTCTGTATTTCCCCAAAATCTCCACTGCTGTGGTAATATCTCTCGGGAAACCATCCTTTACTGTAGCCTGAAAACGAAGCCGTCCCAAAATATAAAAAAGATTAAAATAAATTATAAGATAAAAGAACCCTTGCAATTGATTCTGTAATCTTCCTGACGAAACATCGGAAAGTCCATACAGGGGGGCGGTAAAACAGGAGGCCAGAATACAGAAGGAAAACAACACCACCGGCAGGGGATAAGCAAATTTCCATTTGATTTTACTCTTGCCAAGGATTCTCCAGATAACGGGAATACTAAGTAATATACATAACAGAAACATGGGGGTTATCCATATCCTAAAATGCCGAAGCATGTATACAAACGAATATAGCACCGCTTTTATTGCTCCCATGCCCCCACTTGCACTGGTTTGTCTGACACGATTGCCCGGTGCCATAATATTGATTATGCTTCCGGCAATCAGACTGATTCCGATTAAGACTCTTCCAAGGCTGATTTTTTTATAGCGAAATCCCACATAAATCAGATACAGGACATACCATATCATCGCTTCTAAAACCAGCGTATACTGCCCTCCTCCAAGAAGAAAAGCAAAAATTGTCATAAATATTGTATATCCGAAAGCATGCTTTTTATCCTTTTTTTCCCTTCGAATTAATATGGCAAAGAAAACCAAAAACATGGCTTCCGGTACCGTATACGCTACTGCTCCGGAATACCAGAATATGGCTTCATTCATTGCCGGCATGGTCTGTACAACCAAAAACATATAAACTGCCCATATAGAAATGATTTCTCTGGGACCGGCATCGAAAAAAGTTTTCATACAAATGTGCACAAAAAAGTACTTGGATGCCATAAAAACAAGTAACATAATAACCGGTGTCATCCAGGTATTATTCTCGTGAAAAAAAGCAGGATTAAAGCAATCCATAAAATTAATACTAAAGCATCCCTGCCAGCTTTTATAAAATGCCCCGGTAAAATCCACTGCATAGCGTAAAACCATCATAAAGGTGGGATTCTCACTAAGTCCATGGATTCCCTTACCCATGGCATAATCGTCCGCACTCATGATATTGTAGCCGGAAATTACAAACAGCGGAATTAACATACCAATAATCAAAAGTGAAAGTGCAATTGTAAAATACTTTTCTTCTTTTAGTATTTTCTTCATGGATTCTTTTACATCCCTTCCAAGTCTATTATTTCAAGTTAAACGGAGCCAGATACCCTTTTGACAGATCATCCAGCATGGCCGCATTATACAATAAAATCACTACATCCGGCCCGGTTTCCTCCACATACGCTTCAAGGCTTCCACTAAAATGTCTGACATCCACAACATCCACTTTTTTTACACCACATGCCAAAAACGGTGCCACACAGTTTCCGAAGGAATCCTTTATGATTAATATTTTAGTCGGATTTTCTGCCATTTTATTCTCAATCGTCATGACCGCATTGTTACCCCAGATATATGCCTCATAGGGATTGCTGTTATAATAATCTTTTTCTAAAAGAAGGCTCTTATTGTATAAAATTGAGAAATCCCCTGTTACATCCATATTGCGTTCCGGAATAAGTACCCGAAATTCGGTGTCATATTTGGGATAAAGCAGTTCGAAATCTTCCGGTGCCGTTGCCGACAGTGTGACTCTCTTTCCCCAGGAACCCAGAAAGAATTCCGGGTAATTTTCAATTTGAAACAGGGCAGAATCCAAAAGTAAAGCCCGGGAATCCAACCCAAAGCGACTTTGCAATTCCTCTAAGATCTGTCTTGAAACCATAAGTCCTGTCTGCGGCTTCCAATGATGGTCCGTTCTGTAGAATGCTTCATGGTAGTTTTCAAAGGAAGCATTCAGATATTCTCTGGTATCCAGACATTCCACATTATTTTCCCTTAAGATTTTAAGTAATGCATTGGCATTCTGATTGGAATAATCCAGTTTCCCCGAAACAGAAGTATCCTGCTTTTCGCTTACCTTAAAAGGAGCCTGCACATATAAAAAGGGAATCTTCTTTTCCTGCAAAAACTGATTTAACATCACAATCGACTCTGCTGGATAGGTTACATCATTTTCCCGGCTAAAGGTAGTAAGATACCCGTCCGGCAGACTTGCCACGCTGTCATAATCAAAATAGGACGTAATATTCCAGCCAATCATCCCTTCCAGTTTTTTCTCAATCTCCACATATTTCTGGTATCCGGGAAGCATGACATTGGTATATTCCTCTAAGGCAGCTTCCCCGGCTTTAATTTTGTCGGAAAAAGCGGTTAATGCATTTCCTTCCTCCTCTTCCAAAATCGGTCCACCATTTTGATATGGATAAAGACTGAGCCAGTCTATATTTACTTTTTCATAACTTTCTTCCTGTTTTTGTGAATCTTCATCCGGCTCTTTACTGTTTTCGATTGGAAAGAACAGGCGGGTAAGTGCATTATCCATTCCAAGTTTTTCAATTAATATCTGTCTGGTCAGGAATTTTGTTCCGATAAAAAGCATATACAGGATCAATATTCCCAGCAGGAGCCTTACCGCATAATCTTTTATGTTTCGTTTTTTCATGCAATCCTCAATTATCATCCAAGTCCTAAAAATCCGGGCTCTTTTCACTGATTAGAAATTAAAATAAATAAACGGGTTATACGTGGAGCTGACCGTAACCAAAAAAGAAAGTCCAAACGCTGCCAGCATAAATATTGACTCTATTGTCTCTCCCACTACACTCTTGCTTAACATATTCCGTATTTTGGGCCATATCGGGAAAATAAACAAAAGCGCCGGGAGTAAAATTGCCTTTCCTCCATCCAAATACTTAAGACACATATCATCGATAAATCCTGCATGACTGCTGCCGAACATCTTTCCGATGTAAGCAAATGCCGCCGAAACAGAATCACTTCGAAAAATTACCCACGCAAGGATTACGCAAACCGCTGTATACAGATACGATAACCCTTTTACCTTTTTATGGATGTTTGTAAGTTTCTCCACAAGCAGAAGTACAAAATAGAACAGTCCCCAAAGTATAAAGGTCCAGTTTGCCCCATGCCAGATACCGGTAAGCAGCCATACTACAAAAAGATTCCGCACCCATTTTAATTTGCTAACCCGGTTACCGCCCAGAGGAATGTATACATAATCCCTGAAGAAGCTGCTCAGTGAAATATGCCATCTTCTCCAGAATTCGGTAATACTTCCGGAGATATAGGGATAATTAAAGTTCTCCGAAAAATGGAATCCGAACATGCGGCCGAGACCGATGGCCATATCCGAATATCCCGAAAAATCATAATAAATCTGCAGCGTGTAACTGATGGCACCAAGCCAGGCTGTACCCACAGAAAGGTCTGCACCGGTTTCAAAGATACTGTCGGCAATCTGCGCCACAAAATTAGCTAACAGAACTTTCTTTGAAAGTCCGAACACAAAGCGTTCAAACCCCTCCGTAATATCCTCCCTTGTTTCCACACGGTTCTTAATCTCATCTGCCACCGTTTCATAACGGACAATGGGTCCTGCAATCAACTGGGGAAAAAGTGCGATATAAAGTGCCACATCAAAAAAATTCTTCTGTGGCTTTGCCGTACCTCTGTATACATCAAAGAGATAAGACATCAGCTGAAAGGTAAAAAAGGAAATCCCAATGGGCAATGCTATTTTGGCAACCTTGGCATCCCACTTAAAAAAAGTTACCAGTTCTGTCGCCGTAAAGGTATAGTACTTAAAAACAAAGAGGAGGAAAATAAACAGGGATATCCCCACTGTCAGTAATTCTCTCCTGTATTTGCTCTTTTGAAGCGCCATACCCAAAATCCATGCTATAAAAATCATAAAAAGCATGAGAAAAACAAAAACCGGTTCTCCCCATGCATAAAAAAACAGGCTAAAGAGGAGCAAGACCGTATTTCGATATCGTCTCCCCTTTGTTATGGGGTTGTAGTATAAAACGAGTACCGCCGGAAAAAAAGCCAGCAGAAAAATCGTGGATGAAAAAACCATACCAAAACTCCTGTAGTTTATTGTTTCAATCCGGCTAAAAATCCGGACACTTTTTCATATTTCAAGAAAAGATAATATTCCAGCCGATTTAAGAAACTGGGCTTTATAAATAATTTAAGCAGCCGTTTTGCCCGGGAACTTGTAGGTACATTTTGGCAGTAATCCACCATCTCTTTTCCCAATGCATCTTCCTTGATTCTATTTATTTCCGCAAAAAAATTCCTGTTTCCGTAAACTACGGACAGGTTGGCATGAGGCAGAAACATGCTGTCAACCAGATAAAGCATATATAACAGAATCTGTTCTTTCAGCACCGGGTACAAGGTTGTCTTTTCCGCAAAACGTTTATCCAGATAGTGACAAAGAATCAGAATCCGGTCACCAAAATAAGCTTTTACTTTTTTATGGGTCAGGGAATCCGGGAGCATCCTGTACAAATATAATCCCTCCCCCTTCAGATAGCCGATTCTTTCGGCATCCAGATAGCAGGGATAGGTTATGGCACCGTCCTCTCCCATCCAGATTTTTTCATCCACCTGAAACTGATTTTTAGATAACAGTTCCCTTCGAAATAGTTTTGAACAAAGTGTAGGCATGGCTCCAAAACAGAATTCCTTACGAAAAAGCATGGCGGGATAAAAATCCCTTTCCATTTCTGCCTTATCCAGAATGCCCTCCGGCATCCTCTGACACCTGTTTTCTTTTGCTTCGTCCACAGATTTTGAAAAGCAGGTAAGATCCGCAACCGCTATATCCAGATTATTTTCCTCTGCATATTGATATAGTTTAAAAAGGGCTTCCTTTTCCAGCAGATCATCGCAGTCCACATAACAGATATAAGTTCCCCGGGCTTCTTTTAATCCCGCATTTCTTGCAGAATTAGACCCCCCATTTAACTTATGTATCACTTTGATACGCTCGTGTGAAGAAGCATACTGATCGCAAAGCTCGCCCGACGCATCCTTAGAACCATCATCTACCAGAATCAGTTCAAAATCAGGAAATGTCTGGTTTAAAATGCTTTCCACACATTCCCCTAAATACCTTATAGCATTGTAAACCGGTACGATTACACTGATTTTGCAGCTATCCATGGTTCTCCTTTCCTGATTTAGTCTGCCTGTTTTCGAGTCCTATCTGTTTTAAGTCCTATCTGTTTTAAGTCCTATCTGTTTTTATTTCGCAATCTCTCATATACTGCAAATGCATACAGGTTGCATTTGTTTAAGAAGGACATTTTATCCATGTAATGAAAAACACGTTTCATGCGGGAAGATGTTTCATTCCCTTTTGCAAAAGCAATCGTCTCCCTCCCGACTTCACTGTCACGGTACTTTCTAATCTCATCTTTTGTCTTTCCGGAAAGGAAGAGTCCCTTCAGGGTAAGATGTGGGGTAAGCAGCATATCTATCATAAAGGCTGCAAACTGCAGTCTCTGTCTGTTTATCTTTTCTTCATACATGGGATAACAGGCAAACCGTTCTTTCATATGTTTTGCCAGCCTGATAGCCTCCTTTGCACGAAATGGCTTCTTTAAGGCATGGGACATGGAATCTTCCCGCACGCGGTATCCGTACAGATACTCCTCTTTTGCATAATACATGCTCTCAGCCTGCAAAAGTGCCGGAAACACCAATGCCGAATCCTCTCCCATACGCACCTCGTCGTCCACCTGCATCTGCTCTTTTATTAACAATTCTCTTTTGTAAATTTTAGACCAGATGGCTGCGCGAAATCCCGGACGAAAATATACCTTGTCACAAAGCATATAAGGATAGATTTTCTCTTCTAATGCCGCCTTGTCGTAAAATCCTTTTTCAAAACGGCTGCTTACATTCTGTGTTTCGTTTTCACCGGCACAGTAAAAGTCCCCAATAACCATATCGGCCCCGGTATCTTTGGCATAACCGCAAAGTCTTTCATACATATCCGGATTTATAAAGTCGTCCCCATCCACATAGCAGGCATATTTTCCACCGGCATGGTTAAGACCTGCTTTTCTGGCATTTACCAATCCACCGTTTTTCTTGTGAATCACCTGCACTCTCTTATCTTTCTTTGCATATTCATCACAAATTTTTCCGGTAGAATCCGTAGAACCATCGTCCACAAGGATCAGTTCAAAATCGGTAAATGTCTGCGCAAGAATGCTGTCCACACAGTCTCTTAAATATTTTTCTATGTTGTAGCATGGAACAATAATACTTAAATAAATGGGCGTTTTATCCATAAATACCACCTATTTTTTATGATTAATCAACCATTTTTTCACTTTCGGGTATTCCTTATTATTCTCATACAGTTTTCCGGAAAGAAAAGATTCCACATCTTCGGAGAGCCATGTATTTCCCTCTTTATCTGTCCGGTTACGCAGTTTTGCATACGTAGGTGCATTATGCTCCGGAATATCTCCCAGGGCAAGAAAAGAATGTCCGTTATAGCAATGTGCATAGGGGCAATGGTTTCCTACTGCTTCAAACCGGAGCGGTTTATCCGTATTTTCATAGATGTTTCCAAGATTTCCCATCCCATAGCATTTCGTCATCTCACCTGTCCCGAGATTGATATTGATACTCCAGTCACCTGCATAGCAGAATCCTGTCTGTTTCTTTCCGAATATTGTCTTTTTATAATTTAGAAGTTCGGAATCAAACTGTTCCCAGGTTTTATAAAAATCTTCATCGGAAAGTTTTGTCAGAATCGGTATCTCTTTTGGAATGTCATCCCGCGCTATGGTAACATGGCACAGGGCTCCAAGATAATGCAGGGCTTCTTCTTTAACTTCCTGAATATGTGGAATCAGCTCATCACTGGGTGTAATCTCCAAGGTAAAAGAACAGCCCGCTTCCCGCATCATTTTGATGTTATCAAAAAACATCTGCGTCTTTCCGATTCTCTTTAACTCCAGATAATGATAGGAAAACTTGAATATCAGATGATTTAACAGTTCCCGGGGGAATTCCGTGATTTTACCAAGCACGGCAGTAACCGTACCATTTGTAACAATCATCACATAATGTCCTTCTTCCAGAAGGGCTTTGACAACCGGCAAAAGATCCGGACACAAAAGAGTCTCTCCTCCGCCGCACATATTAATTAAACAGGTTCCGCCCAATCGTTTTCTGGAAAGCGCACGTCTTACCTCTTCCGGCTTATGACCGATGGGAACCACTTCGTTTTTCCATTTTCCCTGTCTGGTAATGTAGCAATAATGGCATTTTAAATTACAGGTGGTAATCGGTATATAGCACTCTAAATATCTTTTAATTTTGTCCATGCATAATCTCCTTCATGAATTCTGCATATTCTGAAATGATTTCCCGACCATCAAATTTACATTCCCTTTTTTGCAGAAGTATCTCCAGAGCAGAGGGCATATCCTCTTTATTTTCCAGAAATACGATATAATCTAAATGGGAAATCCATTTATAGGTTTCCCTGACCTTGTGATTATAATTCGAAAAAACCAGGCAGGGTGTATTGGTAACTGCTGCAAATATCATACCATGAAGACGATCCGTAATCACCAGTTCTGCTGTTGCAAATGCTCCTATTTTTTGCAGGGTCTTCTCTTTTAGTGTATCCAATTTTAGATGACCGGGAATGACAGTATCTGTTTCCGACACCTTGTCCCTCTTTTTCAAAGCCTCATTTCTTATCCACTGCTTCTCCTGCGTACAAAATCTGCTTTCACAGTCACTTCTTAGGCAGAGCAGAATTCCTTCCCGTCTTTTATCCGGTTTGACAGGTGTCTTCATGGTAAGCACCACATCCGGTAAAAGAAAAACAGGACAATGGAATAATGCTTTCATTTGTTCATAAGAAACAGAATCCCTGGCCGCAATGATGAGTTTTTTATGTCCGTTGTATATTTGTACACTTTTCTCTTTTTCTTCGCGCCCTGCCTCATCCTCCGTAAAATACAGGGTTTGTGGAAAAATGACAATCCGGTTTCCGGGAAATTCCAGTATCGTATCCCTGCGTACTGTCTCGTCCTCCATATATTGATTCCCCATATTACCGCCTCCGGTAAGAATCAATAAATCCTCCGGGGATATGACTTTTTTCAAAATCTGCTTTTCATTTTGAAAGTCCGTCATATGGATTCCAAAAACATTGGCGGCCGGATCATAAGTCCTAAATAATTCTTCTTCCGCCATATAGATGGCATAATCGCCCAGATTGCCATGATTCGGCGTTCCGATGATGACTATATTTCGGCGTTTCTTATGAATATGATATTTTTGGGTAAGCTCTTTTTTTCTTCTTCGTGTTTCCAAAGTTCCATACAAGGCACGCCAGATGCGCTTCACGAAGGATACCTGTTTACTCATTTTCAATCAATAGTTCTCCCAATGATACATGTCCCCAATAGCGATGGCTCCATTCCATTCGATGTGCATAATCCTCTTCTGCCTTGATTTCAAAACAGAAGGCATCCTTCACACCATCACAGTTTCGGTAAGTTCCAAACTGGTTTACTTCATACAAAATCAGACTTAAGGTATATTTTCCGGGCACAATATATTTGCTGTCCAATCGGAAAACAATCGACTGTTCCTCATCCTTTTTTGCCGAAAACGACTCCTTTGTGGTAACCATGGTAACCGGCGTTCCATCCGCATAATGCAAAATGGCCCTCAGATACAACTTTGGGTTATCCAGCTCCGTAGTAAAACTTAAGCGGAAACGCATTATGGAATCCCGGTTAAATACACTGCTTTCCGCATCCAAAACCTGTAATCGTTTCATGAATGCCACTCTGCCCGCATGCTCTTCGGCTCTTTCCATTTCGCTAAGATCCACATCCACCGGAGATTCCTTTACGGTTCCCATATAGATTCGGATTGCTTCCTCCACATCTCCGTCATAGATGATACGCCCTTTGTCCAGAACTACACAACGACTGCAAAGCTGCTGAATGGTGTTCATGTTATGACTGACATAGAGGACCGTTCGTCCTTCTTTATCTGCCACATCCCCCATTTTTCCAAGGCACTTCTCCTGAAATTTCATGTCGCCTACTGCCAGAACCTCATCCATAACAAGGATTTCCGAATCCAGATGCGCTGCAACCGAAAAAGCCAGTTTTACATACATACCGGAAGAATATCTTTTAACCGGTGTGTCAATAAACTTGCGACATTCGGAAAATTCGATAATATCCTCCATTTTCTTGTCTACTTCACTCCTGCTCATTCCCAGAATTGCACCATTTAAGTAAATATTTTCGCGTCCCGTGAGTTCCCCATGGAAACCGGTACCTACTTCCAGCATACTGGAAATTCGACCTTTGATCTTTACTTCTCCTTCTGTAGGAGCCGTAACTCTGGATAAAATTTTAAGCAGCGTGGATTTTCCCGCACCATTGGCACCGATAATCCCCAATGTTTCTCCTGCTTTTACTTCCAGATTAATCCCATTTAAAGCCCAGAATTCCTTATTGGTCTGTTCCTTCTCATCAATCTTTCTGTTCGGGTCTTCCTTCCCGGTTTTTTTTGCCCACCAGCTCTGCAGATCCGCAGTGAGCGTACCGCTGCCAATCATTCCCAGGCGATACTTTTTCTTTAAATTCTCTATCTTAATTACCGTATCCTGCATGACACACCTTCCTTATACCGTATCCATAAAGGTCTTCTCAATTCTGGTAAACATAATGACACCGATAAATACCACAATGATTGTAGTAATCCAACTAATGCCCCATGAAGCGAGGGGAACATATCCGGAGCCCAAAAATCCATAACGGAAAATAGTTACTATAGGAGAAACCGGATTTAACAGGTAGAGGAAACGGTATTGTTCCGGAATCTGGGTCAGGGAATACACAATCGGACTGGCATACATCCACAGCTGTACCCCGAAGGTTACTAAAATAGTAAGGTCCCTATACTTTGTTGTGAGAGAGGAAACAATAATGCCAACTCCCATTCCCAATAAAGCAAGCTGTAAGACTAACAGCGGTGTTGCAAACGCCCACGCATTGATTTTTACAGGACTTCCCGTAAAAATATATACCGCAAGTATTACCGCAAATAAGGCAAACTGAATCAAAAAATCCACAAAGCCTGTAATAACCGTCGATATTGGCGCAACCAGTCTGGGAAAATATACTTTTCCAAACACCGCAGCATTCGACACAAAGGTATTGGATGTCTGTGTTACACAAAGGGAAAAATAAGCCCATACAATATTGCCTGCCATATAGAAGGCCATCTGTGGGGAACCATCCGTAGACAATCCGGCGATATTACCAAATACCACTACGAACATCAGCGTAGTAAGAATCGGACTGATGATTAACCACAAGGGGCCTAATATGGTCTGTTTGTACTTGGTCACGAAATTTCGCTTTACAAAGAGAAAAATCAAATCCTTGTATGCCAGTAATTCTTTCAGATTCAAATCCATTAATTTATGTTTGGGTTTTAAGACTGTGGTCCACTTTTCTTCCATACTTGTTTCCAATCTATTTCCTTTTTAACACTTTTCTTAGTATCTTTTTTGTATTTTTCTTTGTACTACGCCAGAAATGTACCATTCCCCGGCTATGATAGAATAATTCCGGACTTTTCAGAAAAATCCGGTAATCCGCACGAAGATCGGTGGGAAGTTTTGCTTCCATCCCGGGTTCCTCCATAATCATTTTAAAACTTTCCCGCATCTGTTTTTTCAGTTCTAAGTCCGTTTTTCCCAGAAACCGATAGTATCGAAAAATATGATACAGAATATGCTTTTTGGTACACAGTTCCATATAAGCATATTCTTTCTGCTTCATAAATGCAAGACGCTCCAGATAGGCCTCATAGGCATCCTTTACCCTTTTGCTGTTAACTTTTCCGGTGATACTTCCGGCATGCTGTACATAATAGTACAATTCTGCGTCCGTATATACACTTACGTTTACCCTGTCCAACAGATGATGAATCAGATATTCATCTTCATGAAGTCTTCCTTTTTCGTAACGAAGGTTTTGAAAAAGGGATGCCTTATATAATTTGTTCCACGCAATGACCGTTACCGTGTTCTTCTTTTGTAACTGGTCCATTACCTCTCTGCCCTCAAAGCATTCGATTGTCTGTTCCATACTATCTTTGTCCATAGAAGCCGGCCCGGCCTCTTCCCCTTGAACAACAAAATTACAGATGGAAACATCCGCCTGATAATCGGTCAGATTACGATACAATATTTCCGTCATCTTCGGATGAATATAATCATCACTGTCCACAAACTGGATATAGTCCCCTTTCGCTATATCAAGGCCTGCATTTCTGGCATCTGACAATCCTCCGTTTTGCTTGTGAATCACTTTAATGCGTTTATCTTTTGCAGCGTACTCTTCACAAATTCTTCCGGATTCATCCGGGGAACCATCATCCACCAGTATAATTTCCAGATCCGTGTAGGTTTGCCAGCAGATGGATTCTATGCACTTTGGTAAATATTTTTCCACGTTATACACGGGAACAATGATACTAATCATAATAATATCCTTTTATTTTCTGACCTTCTGACAGAGAGAATACAGTAAAGCCGATCTGCTCCTCATAGAATAATAACTGGCTCGTCCCATTCTTTTCTTTTTCATTTTTAAGCTTTTCTGAAAGAATGGGTCTCTTAAAATGCGACCCATCATCCTGTTCTTTTCACGTTTCGACAGAGTGCATTCCTTTCGGTCATAGTTTTGCATGGCCACCATCATATATTCCCAATACCTCTGATAAAACAAAGGATGGTCCTCTTTTGCAACTCCAAAGTCCTCTCCCGCATCCCAAAGATGCTTCAGAATCTTTTTATGAATATCGTAATAATCAGGATGATACTGATTGTCAAGGGACACTTCCCCATTCTGGATATAGGGGTAAAACAGATCGTTTAAAATCACGATCTTACCGTCCGCTCCGATTCTCTCTAAATACTCAATATTAAACAACAGATCCTCCGCAATCCGGATATCCGCTTTCATGCTAAGACTATATTTTTCCAGAATCTCTTTATGATAAAGCTTGTTAACCGGAGAATTTAACAGATGCTGCATGGAAAGTTTAAACAAAGCAGAACGGTCCGTTTCCGTTATATCACACTCTTCAAACTGCCATACTCTCTCATTTCTGGCACCGTTTTCGCTGACAATGGCAAGTCCGCACCAGACAAAGGTATCCTTCCCATACTCCTCCTGCGTACGAATCATACGTTCTAAGAAGTCTTCCGGCAGATAATCGTCGCTGTCCACAAACTGGATATACTCTCCTGATGCAGCCTTCATACCGTCATTTCTTGCTGCCGATACACCGGCATTTGGCTTATGAATCACCTTGATTCTGGTATCCTCTGCTGCCAGACCATCACAGAGTTTACCGGAAGCATCTTTGGAACCGTCATCCACTAAAATCAGTTCAAAATCCGAAAATGACTGACCGGTAATGCTGTTAACAGCCCGCTTTATTGTTTTTTCCGCATTGTAAACCGGTACAATCACAGTAATCTTCGGCACTTTTATTTCCCTTTCTTAAAAAGACTTATAAAAAACTGTTTCATTTTACGGATACGGATTCTGATAGCCACCTTACTCTTAATACGCCCAAGAAATACCATAATTTTCCCACCGATTCCCTTGGCTTTAAATGCATCCACATCAAAGTAACGGTTCTTCTCCCGAAGAAGCATTACGGGTTCAAACGGGAAATCAAACCCTTCGGGATATCCGTAAGCGGGTGGCAGAAACTTAATGTCATCCCTTCCGATGATGTAACGGTTTAAGTGGGACTCATCATGCCACTTTGCCACCACCCCTTTGGAAGAATCTATATCCGTATTCTTCTTAAGTTCTTTAATCATAGCAAGATAATTTGCTGTTTTTCCACCATTCAGTCCGCCCATGACATACTTTTCGCCTTCCCCCATGGGAATACAGGCAAGACTCTCCGGATTACGGTCATAGGGCATCTGTTCCGGCGTTTTTAAGTAATTTCTGGGATGAATGGTAACCACCAGGTTCTTATCTCCGGGTAAAAAATCCTCTTCCTTAATCTCTGTGGTACACAGATAGTTAGAATTAAAGAAATAGGTATAATCATATTCCTTTAATTCCTCCTCAATCTTAAGGAACATATCAAAACGGTTCAGGGTATTCCCCGGCCAGCCGAGATCCTCCTGATCCACAATGTGCACATCCTTTTCATCCGCGTATTTTAAGTCACGGGTCTCAGAAAATACGAAATAAGTCACTTCGCTTTTCTTAAGGAAATTCTTTTTGAACGTTTCATAAAATTCCGGCCAGAACACATGATATTTCTTGCCGAGACTTACATATAATACTGCTACTTTGGCCATAATTTCTCCTTTTGCATGGTATCAAAATTTACAGTCCGGTGATATCCAGCCACTCTGCTGCCTCATAATCAAAAGAATCCGGTGTCATGACGCTGCAGGCTCCCTGATGATAAAAGGTCAGTTCTCCAAACCGGATTTCCCCGTCCAGATTGTACAAATCCACTCGTACGTGGCGGAAGGGCTTGCTTAAGATTTCTGCATATTCCACCATCTTATCATAGTTTTTAGGTTTAGGCATTTTAGCCGGGTCAAAGTTTTCTCTGGAAACGCGGACTCCTTCCATCAGATTAAAATCCCTGTCATAGATATTTCGCGCTGATCCCACATAATGGCTTCCATCCTCCGCACAGGCATCAATATCCCCGTAAACCATTTTCACTTCACCCTTAAAACACATAAACCGGTAATCATCCAGATTGGATTTTCCGGGCTGGGTCATAATCTTTTCACAAACAATCTTCCGGTCAATATTCTTATAATTCCACTCCCTGCTGCTGTAAAAATAATTACGGTTCATCCAGAAGTCAAATTCATTTTTCAGGTATTTGTAGTCAAAGCCCTTCTTTTTGTCAATAATGGCATTCACCCCGGAAGTGTGGTTGCATTTAATGAAAAAGCGGTCCGGCAATTCATCAAAGGGAATATCTTCAAATCTGTCGTATGCACCATACATTTCATTTAGGATATGACCCAGTCCGCATTCCCTCACGTATTCCCTGACCAGATATTTATCGGAGCATTTGGTCATCAGCGGATGTTTTTCATGAAGTTTTAAATACCATAGTTTTTCGTTAAACCTGGTCGGATTTTCCAGATTTAACTCCATCCCGGTTTTCATCTTATAGTATTTCTTTGCAAACTCTTCATCACTTAACCGGTTATCCTTATCTCTTCTTGCAGAACGGATAACATTATACATTTTTGCGGTTAAAGTATGATGATACAAAAATTTTTTCAAAGGATGTACACTCATGATAAACCTTCTCTCATATAAAAATCATACCACTGTTCAAATACAAAAAATGCCCACAGCAGTTTCGAATAATTTGCCCCGGAAGAAGGGCCTCCATCTCCGTATTCGAAATAGGAATGCAGCATCCGCTCCATATAATCGGCATCGAAGATATCCTGTTTCTTTAGGAAATCCCGGTTGCAGTAATCGGTGAGCTGTTCTTTTAACGGTCCTCGTAACCATTTATCCCTGGGAACCGCAAAACCTACCTTCGGTCTTTCTAAAAGTTCCTTCGGAATATAGTCATATGCAATATCCTTCAAAATACGTTTTTTAACATGATTATCATATTTGAAAGAATGGGGCAGGCGGAAGGAATACTCCATCACGTTCGGATCTAAGATAGGACACCTTGCTTCCAGAGAATATTTCATGGTTGCCCTGTCCACCTTACAGAGAATATCACCGGAGATATAGGTATCCATATCCAGAAGCATACGCCGCTCCTGCCAGTTCTTCTCTTCATATTTGGATTCAAATTCATATAGCAGGGGAATATGTTTGCCGGGAACCATTTTAATTGCAGCCTCGTAGTAATGATTCACCCCAAATTGTGTCTTGGTCTCCTTATTACGGTTGGATGCAATAATCTGCACCTTAAAGGGCATTTTCTTTAATAAATCTGCCTGCTTAATTCCGGGCAAATTAAAAAGCCCATAGGTCATGGCTCCCAGTGCATCTACCTTTTGTGCCTGTCCCACCTTGTCGTAGAGATTGTAACCGCAGAAGAACTCATCCCCTCCGTCACCGGAAAGAACCACGGTCACATCTTTTTTTGCAAGTCCCGCAACCAGCATGGACGGAATCTGGGAGGAATCTGCAAAAGGTTCATCATAGTATTTTGCAATGCTTGCAACCTGTTCAAACATCTCTCTCTCGGAAATATAGAGTTCTGTATGTTTGGTACCTAAATGCTTCGCCACTTCCTTTGCATATTTTGCTTCGTTAAATTTCTCTTCATGAAAACCGATGGAGAAAGTCTTCACAGGTTCATCGGAAACGGACTGTGCAATTGCCGTTACTAAAGAAGAATCATAGCCGCCGCTCAAAAAAGACCCCAACGGAACATCGGAAATCATGCGCAGTCTTACCGCATCCGTAAGAAGCTTTTTCAATTCTTCCTTTGCCTCAGCGTAGGACTTTACCGGATTTGCCTTCTGCCTTTTATGCACATCCTTAATATCCCAATACTTGTAAGTATGGATTTCTCCTAAGTGAAACTTCAGTACAGAACCCGGCTCTAATTTATACACATCCTCAAAAATGGTATCCGGAGCCGTGATATACTGGTGATAGAGATATCTGGGCAAAACCTCCCTGCGGATTTTTTTATCAAATCCGGGACAGGCAAAGATGGGCTTCAATTCGGATGCGAATACAAGATTCCCATCCTTAATCCAATAATACAGAGGCTTTTTTCCGATTCGGTCCCTGACTAAATAAATCTCGTCTTTTTCCCTGTCATAAATGGCAATGGCAAACATTCCATTGAACTTTTCCACACAGGAAATTCCCCACTTTAAGTAGGCCGCAATAATCACTTCCGTATCACAGTTGGAAAGAAAAGCATAATCCGGCATTTCCTTTTTGATTTCCTGAAAATTGTAGATTTCTCCGTTATACACCACCGAAATTCTGCCTTCCTTAGAATGCATGGGCTGGTGTCCTAAGCTGGAAAGATCCATGATGGAAAGCCGTCTTTGCGCAAAGCCAATGGCATACCCGTCTTTCCCCGGATAAATTTCTACGCCAAAGTCATCGGGTCCTCTATGATACATGGTGTCATTCATGGCCCGCAGTTGTTCCTCGGATATTCTGTTTTTACTGATATAACCACAAATTCCGCACATGGATTACCTCTTATTTTGTCAGTTCTTCTACATATTCTTCCCACATTTTACAGATCTTTTCTTCGGATGCCACCTCTCTTATCTTTCCGGCATTGGCACCAAGTTTTTTCGCAAGTGCAGGATCTTCAATGATTCTACTCATTGCAGCCGCCATGGCTTTAGCATCTTTTACGGGAGTAAGCAGACCATTTTCTCCATCCTGAATCAGGGTTGCCGGTCCTCCGCAAGGACAGTCCGTAGCCACTACGGGAAGCCCTAACGCCATCGCTTCCATCAGGGAATTGGGAAGACCTTCCCTATCCGAAGAAAAGGCAAAAAGTGCAGCATCCTTTAACTGCTTGTTGAGATTATCACTTGCTCCCATCAAACGGATATATTCACCGGCACCCTGCTTACGGATAAAGTTTTCCAGTTTCTGAAAAATACCGTCTCCGGAATCTCCTCCATAAATCTCCAGATCATAATCCGGATGCTTTTCATGTACCAAAAGGAAAGCATTAAGGAGCATTATCTGATTCTTGGCACCGTTAATCCTTCCGGAATGCACTACCGTTTTCCTGCGTTTTGGTGCCGGTTCCTCATGAAGGTACTTTTCGTTTATGGGGTTTAATATGATTTTTGATTTTCTCCCGATTTTCGGTGAAAAGAACTCTTTCGCTCCCTGGGTCTGAAATACGCAGCCCTTTGCCCTGCCGAACAAAAGCGGAATCAGAATTTTGTCCGCCTTGGAAACATAAGCAGTATACGGATTGGCCCTGACCGATATCAGTACCGGTATCCTTAGGAAAAAGGTTGCCATAAGGGCACGGTAGATTGCCTTTTTCGCAAAGGCTATCACGATGTCCGGTTTCTCCTTTTTTAAGAACTTCCGAAGGTTTGCGATTCGCAGAAAGAATTGTCTTTTTCTTCCTGCCTTTTCCTGTTCTTCGCTTAAACCCACATGCACCCTTTTTACGGATTTGTCAGGTACAAATTCATTTTCTGCAAACCATTCTGTTGCAATGACAACCTCATATCCATCTTTGGCAAAGCGGTTTGCCAATGTAGTAACCACTCGTTCCGCACCGCCCTGCTCCAAGCTGTTTATGTGAAATACGACCTTTTTCATGCTCTCTCCTTCTTCTGCCTGCGCTTTGTAAGGATGTTTAAAAAAATCTCCCGTACCATTAGGAACATCGCAATATAAACAAAGGGCATGTTGTAAATCATGTATCTGGTCTGTGCAAAAATCATGAGCCCTACCACTATTACATTAACAAATACTGCTGCCATACATGTAAATGCCATAAGACAGAGGTCTTCTTTTTTCTGCCTCAGGCAATACAGGAATAACAGGATATAACTAAACAAAAACAAGAAACTGTAGATGGCTAAGAGCGGTTGCGCTTTTGCAAAGGTATTGCAAAGACCTACCAGCATATTACTGCCGGCAACAACCAGAATCTGCCGCCATCTTCCCGGCAGCAATGTCTTTAGGAAAACCGAATTAATCTCATCAAATTTTCTGGCGCGTTCATTTTCCGATAAGGAAAAATGGGTATCCAGATAATCATAAAAATGAGGATTTACCACGCCAAAAGCAATTTTATCATAATGGCTTGCGTAATGGTCATAACGGGAAAGGAAGTTGCCGCTTGCATAGGGATAGTTGTATTTATTTTCTTCCACTTCCTCCATGATACTTAGGAACAACTCTTTCATATCCTCATCTTCAAACGCATCGGCATCCTCTTTGGAAGAACTGTATATCGTCATAATCACCAGTGCGGAAGAATCTGTGGTATGCCGCATGGCTTCTCCCCGAATTCCCAGATTATAAACAACATCCATGCCGATTGCCAGGAAAGCTGCGCATACCACTGAGGCAATCGCAATAAGCAGTTTTTGAATTCTGATTCGTCTGCACAGCCAAAGTATGCCATATACTCCGACCATGATAACAAACACGATATACATCTGCTTTCTGGTGGAAACCAAAAGTGCACCATATATCATGCAAAAAAGAATGCTTTTATATTGGGAATACCATGCAAAAACAATAAGTTCTGTCAAAAACAGAGTAAATAGAGGAATCGCAATGCCTTCTGAACAGATTTCATTGCAATAAGTCGCTTTTCTTACCGCCACCATTTTGCATAACAGCACTACGGCAAACTGAAGGAACAGCACACCGGCTGTGGAAAAATGATCCAGATTAAATTTCTTTTTAAGGACCATGGTCAGGTGATAAACTGAAAATGCCGCCAGCATACATTGTAAAAATACCACTACCGACAGATAACCTTCTGCCGGTATAATGGTTCGAAACAGCAATAAAATCACCGGATACAAGGGTTCTCTTCCGTAAGAAGAGTTCAGATAGCTGTTCGAGTCAGCCGATAACTGCACCCCATCCAGAACAAAAAGCACCAGGTAAAACAGAATGCTGACCGATAAAATTACGATTGAAACGGTTTTCGTTTTTCTTTCTTTCATGAAAATCACCTTTTCTGTCTGCTGACCTGCATCAGTTGAAACTCAAAGTCCCTTCTGTTTTTCTTGGCAATATCCGAAAGAATCATGCCTGCAAAGAAGCTTTGTACGGCTGCCAGCTCCACAAACCCCGAAACGATCAGAGTGGGGAAATGATTTACCAGACCAATATTTAAAAACTCCACCAAAACCGGTATGAACAGTGCCATTGCAAGAACAGTAAGCAATGCCGCCAACCATGTAAAAAAACCAAAGGGTTTATAATTTTTATACAGGGATACAATGGTTTTTAATACCCGCAGGCCATCCGAGTACGTATTTAATTTTGAAACACTCCCTTGTGGCCTGTCCCGATAATCCACCACCACATTTTCCAACTGCATATTGTTGTAAACCGCATGTATCGTCATTTCCGTCTCTATTTCAAATCCTTTGGAAAGCACCGGGAAGGTTTTTACAAATTCATAACTGAATGCCCTATAACCGGTCATGATATCACGAATATTACTCTGAAACAGGCGATTGATCACCCCTCTTACCAAAGAATTCCCGAAATTGTGGAACGGACGCTTGTTTTCTTTAAAATAGGTGGAGGAAAGTCTGTCCCCAACCACCATATCCGCATTGTGATTTAATACCAGATCTGCCATTTTCGCAGCATCTTCCAGGGGATAGGTATCATCTCCGTCCACCATGATGTAGCACAGTGCATCAATGTCCCGAAACATTCGGCGTATTACATTGCCTTTTCCCTGCATATATTCATAACGAACCACTGCTCCGGCCTGCCTTGCAATCTCATCGGTATGATCGGTGGAATTGTTGTCATATACATAAATTACTGCCTCCGGAAGGGCAGCACGGGCATCCTCCACTACTTTTTTAATTGTCTGCGCTTCATTGTAACAGGGAATCAGTACTGCTATTTTATCCATTCCTTCACCTCAATACCCACTTTAGCCAGATACCGTATCCGGCAGTTCTTGCTTTACGAAGAACCTTCGATACAAAGACTCCAAACTTACCCACCTGAAGATTTGATGCATGTTTTTCCAGAAGATGTACGTGTTCCAGATAATAGGGTTTCTTCTCTTTTGACATCACCTTGCCCGTATTGGAATCTTTCCGAAGCATGAAATAATTTAACTTTTCATCCAACACCGCCACCTTACCAAGCGGTGCCATTAAAAGCCACAAGTCAAAATCCAGAATGTATTTGAAACCGCTGTCAAAACCGCCAACCTTTTCAAAAATATCCTTCCGAAACATTACGGCACAGGGCATGCCGAAATAATTGTTAAAAGTCAGGGATTTTTTTGCCAGAACCTTGCCGTCTATAATTCCCTTCCTGCCATAACGGGCAAAAACACCAAGATTTTTCATATCCCGGTTAACCATGATACTGTCATTAATTGTCATGACAATCTCCGGATCTTTTTGCATTGCTTTCAGCTCAGCCTCAATACTCCCGGCTCTTAATATGTCATCCGCACAGACAAGTTTGATATATTTTCCGCCTGCGCACTCGATACAATGGTTCCAGTTTCCGCTCATCCCCAGATTCTTTTCATTTTGGAATAGTTTGATACGGGGATCGGAAAAGCTTTTAATAATCTCCACGGTACGGTCCGTAGATGCGTCATCCGTAATAACCAGTTCGATATTGGAATAGGTTTGTCCAAGAATACTGTCCACGGTTGCCCGAATGTCTTTTTCATTATTATAAGCCGGTATACAAACACTTACTAATTCGTCCATTTTGTACATACCTTTCGTTGGTGATACCATCCTTAAAATATACCATATATTCCATCTTGCGTCAAACTTTGCAAACCCTCTAAAAACCGATGAAAGGCAGGTCGGAGGGCTTCACATAATCGGTATAAAAGCCATACACGCCCCGATTCTTAAAATCCGACAAGGTATCAAAATCATTGATTGTATTGGTATACACTTTGATGTTCATATCCCGAAATACACAGATATACTCCTTGTCCTTAATCCATCCTACCGGCATGGTAACCACATGGATATCCTTTTCCAGACAAAACTGCGCCACTCTGTTCAGATCACGTTCTCCGCTGGCATACAAAGTATAAATCCAGTTCTTAAAAGGATGAATCTGCAAAATCATATCGTAATTGCTTTCATAGTAAATCTGAATCACAAAACGATCCAGAACCTCTTCCATCCCTTTTTTCTTTGCAGTATCCACAAGTACGGTAAAAGCTCTCTTTAAGTAATCGTTGTTCCCTTTGATATCTGTCACAATATACAGATCCTCATGTTCATACATGGTATCCAAAATAGTTTCTGCATCAAGCGCTGTGTAAATATAGTAGATGGGAGTATTCATAAACTCCTCATAATCAGGTACTGTTTCCTTGCCCCAGTCATGTTTTGCTACCAGACGCTCATCCGCGGTCAGCGCCAAATCGATTTCAATCACTTTATGACCATTCTCTATGGCAAGTTCTAAGGCTTCCTTACTGTTTGTATAGGTTTTGCCGTTAATACCGCCACAGGCATGGGAAATCAGGGGATTCTCCACATACCAGGCCCCGGGTTCATCTGTCAGTGGCTCGTACTTAGAAAAATCCACCTGTGTATTCTTCCAATTCGTAGCAAACAGCTTTGCCTTAAAATTAATTATGGCGGAAGAAATCTCTTCAATTTTGAAAAATACCACTGCACAGAAAAATAAAATACCACAAATGATTAAAACCGGCTTTATAAACTTTTTCATCTGTTAATGCCTTTCAAAAAAATCTTTCCGATAGTTGACATGGTCAAAAATATTATTGTATTGCAGATAATAATAATCCTTAAGCAGAGAATCCGTTTCCCCATTTTCATGAATGGAATGGAATTTTCCATCCCGGTCATAATAACCAAATGCATTGATTGCCGGATAAACCTCCCTGCACTGATCCAGAAATGTATTGTAAGCACTTCCGGAAAGGCCCATTTTATCTAATAAAATATTCTGCAGATAATTCAAACCGGTAAGTCCCTCTACAGCAGTTTCATCCAGATCGTAATTCGCCCAGATCACATAGGGAACCCAGTAAAAATACTCATTTTCTTCTTCGCTGAAACTATCTACATTTTTGCCGTAAATTTCTGACAAAAAGGCATTATCCGTTCCAAGAGCAGCCTGATGGTCCCCGAACATAAGCACAATGTACGGCTCCTCCTTCTTCTCCAGTTCCGAAATCAGGTAGGCAAAGGCGGCATCGCTTTCATGCATCATGGTCAGATAACCTTCCACATAGTCGTACTTTCCTTCCACACCATCCGTGATATGAATCCGGTATCCGAGCTGATTTTGGGCATCTAAGAAACCACCCGTATGATTCTGAATGGTAACGTTAAAGACAAACTGCGGAACCGATTTGTCCGCCTGATCCAGATAATCCAGAATTTCCTGATAATTGGCTTTATCGGTCATTTTTTTATTAATGAGAGTCTGTCTGTTACTCTCCTTGTAATCATCTAAGAAGAAAGTCTGGGCAAAACCCAAATCCTTCCAGGAAGATTTTCGTTTCCATCCGGAACTTTCATAGGGATGAAATGCAACACAGTGATATCCATAGCCGGATAAGGTCTTGGCAAGACTGGGGGCAGTAGGTGTCACATACATCTGATAGGGAACACATCCTGTGGGCATGAAGTACATGGTATTTCCGGTCAAGAACTCCCATTCGGAGTTGGCAGTATTTCCGCCAAACACGGAGGAAAGCGCATAACCTTTTATGGTATTTTCCGAAAGGGCATCTATGTTTTCCATAACCGGCACATCCGTTTCAAAATCTCCGAAGCAGGATAAATCGGAGAAGGACTCGTTCATTACCACAATGACATTGGGCATGGTTTCGGGGCGCACATTCTTTTGTTCATAAAGAGCTTTAAGTTCGTCCAGTTTTTCCGGCGAGTAACCTTCGGGCGCTTCCTGCAGGCTGTCCACATAACTTGCAAATAAATGAACCATGAAACCGTTTTTTTCAGAAGCATGATAAATGGTAGTATCCACTCCTGCTTTCTGCAGCAGTTTTCCGTTAAAAATACCCAGCATAAAAACCGGTAAGGCTGCTATGGCAAAAACCCGCAATACCACCCCTGCCTTCTTATGGGGCACCTTCTTCTTGGCCCCAATGAATTTTGAAAGGATAATCCAATACAGAATATAAAGCAAAAGACCGGCCGCAAATACCCAGTCCGTGGTTAATTCCATACCGCCGTCCAACACATTATAAAGAGTCCGGACAGAAAGAATATCGTAGAGACTGAAGGCAGAATTTTTGTAAACACGTACAAAATAATTTACGCCCCCAAGCAGAAAAGAGAAAAAGGATGATACATATAACCCGATCAGCCAGTTTCCGAAAATCCCCGAAAAGAACAGGGCAAACAGGGCGTATAATATATAATTAAGCACAAGGGGAACCAGATAGGTGTTCCATGGGAAATGAAGGTTTAATATCTCGGTAACCACAAAATAAAAAAGAGGACTTCCCCAGAAAACCACTGCCTGTACCACCCCATGTTCATAGAACCTTTGAGGTAATTTTAAAAACAGGAAAAACCCTATTAAGATAACTGATGCAATTCCAATCCTGACATCATGCGCTAAGAATCCTTCCAGAATTCCAAGCAGCACTGCCGGGACAAGATACCAATATTTTTTCAAGATAAATCCTCCGGAATCTATAACATTTTCATAATCTCTTCCACATAACGTTCCATGGAAAAGACTTCGCTTCTTACCTTTGCACACTGCCCCATTTTTGCAAGGCATTCTTTATCATTTAATATTCTGATCAGTTCCTTTGCAAGTATTCGCTCTTCCTTTTCCACCGTTTCCGAATCCAGGTTTTTGACAGGATTCATGACGGGAAGTAACAGACCATACTCGCCGGCATATATTTCCTCTTCCTTTAAGTGCTCCTCAAAATGCTCCGTCAGGATTTCTGCCGGACCACTCTTACAATTAACGGATACCACCGGTTTTCCAAGTGCCATCGCCTCCACAAGTGCATTGGGAAAGCCTTCCGAAGAGGAGGTAAGCACATATACGGTGGCACACTGCAAATAGGCAAAAGGATTTTTCTGCACCCCTGTAAAAATCACACTGTTTTGAACATGCAGTTCCTCCGCCAACTTCTTATATTCCTTGTAATTGCCCTCGCCGATAATCATTAATCTGGCATTCCCTATTTCTTTTTGAACCAAAGCAAAAGCTTTTAAGAGATGCCAGAAACCTTTGACATCATGTTCCCGTCCCATGGATGCAATAACCGGCCCTCCGTCCGCTCCTAAACATTCCCCGGGAACAATATTCTCTTCTGCCAGCCTGCGAATGCTCTCCACATCGCAGGGATTGTAAAGACAAGCTGTATCTTTGGGAGAAAAGCGTTTTTTAACATCCCTCTCCATGACTTTGGAGCAGCAAACTACTTTATCTGCCTTTTTGCAAAGTCTTTTCATGGACCCTGCATCTTCCAAAGCCCCATAGCCCCGGATACCGACCCAGATTTCATCGCCAACTTTGGAATAGATATTGGCAAGATTTGCGCTTGGTCCGAAGCTGTAAGTAACTTCCGTTTCTTTCTCTTTTTTAATCTTTTTTATGGCTTTTATTCTTTTCCACAACGTAAATACTTTGCGAAACATTCCCGGTTTTGCACCAAGATTTAAGTCTACCAGTTCCACGCCGCTCACATCATAGATCATGCCTTTTGTAGAAAAAACGACCAACGTCAGATTACATTTTTCACTTAATAGTTTTGCCGTCAGTGCACAGATCCGCTCCAAACCGCCCTGATCAAGCAGCGCCACTAACAACATGACATTCTTCCTTTTTTTCATGTTCTGCAATTCTATCCTCAAAAAGATTATCCTTTCCGCTTTAATACCTGAATGGCCAGTTTTCCAAGCAGAGAACATCCCACGTAGAGATTATAATACGTCACCTTTTCCCCACCGAATTTCATTTTAAACACATCAATTCCATTGGGATTTTCAAAGTCGGAAATGCCGCCCCAGTCGTAAGTTTTCAGCCCCAGATTCTTAAAGTACATCATGTCATCCATATGCAGTCTTTTATTGGCTCTCGCAATGAATGCTGCATCTGTTTCTTCACTTCTGAAATTTGACGTGGAATGGAAAAGTCTGGCTTCCCTGTCATCTGCTACATAGGAATGAAATGCCAGTGCTTCCTCTCCACGAAAGACACCTGTCAGATAAAAGGCATTTGCCTTAATATAAGCATCCAACTGCTTACGGCTCAAAACAACCTTCATTCCTTTGTCTTTATACATCTGTTCATACATCTCTATAAAAGGGGTAAGCACGGTGTCATCCTCTATAAGTTTGGCAGGCGTAAACGACCGAAATTCCACATCTTCTTTTTTACTTCTCCTGATTTGATAGCGTTCCGTCTTACTGATTTTCTCTGTCAGTTCTTCTTCTGATAGCGTCAGGTCCGTAAGCATGGAATGAAACTCTTTGGAGAGAATATGGCTTCCCTCCTTCTTTTCCACTCCATGAACAAATGCAATATCCGCCTTTATCTTCCCCAAATCTTCGGATTCCGGATACCAGATCTGTGCTATTTTAATTCCTTTTTTTCTGTAATATACTTTTATCATTTCTGCTCCATTTTATATATTTCCTGATATCGCTTTAACTGCGTCGTAATATCAAACCCGGCCTTGCAGACCTCCTCATAGAGACTCTCTCTTGTATATTCTGCATTCTTCACTACAAAATCAGCCCAGTCCTCTGCCGGTCTGTTTAGCTCCATAAACGTAACCGCTTTCGTGATCCCTACTTCTTTTGTAACGTGGTCCGATACCAGACAATTAAGACCTGCAACCTGTGCCTCCACCACTGTTCCCGGAAGCCCTTCATAAAGGGAGGGGAATACCAGAAAATCCATTGCCTGATAGTAGCCGTTTACCCGGGACTGTCTTCCGCAAAACAGAACCCGTTCCTCCATTCCCAGGCTCCTTACCTGTTCCTCAATTTGAGGTCTGAGTGGTCCGTCTCCTACTAACAGCAAAACGGCATCCGGTCTTTTTGCGAGTATTTCTTTAAAAATCCGGATAAGAAAGGTATGATTTTTGGCTTCTCTAAAACTTCCCACATGACCGATCACCCATTTGTCACCTATGCCCAGTTCCTCTCTTTTTTGTTTGCGCAATACCGGGTCATAGCAGTATTTTAAAGCATCTATGGCATTCGGTACAATCTCCACTGCCCCGCTGTCCATACATTTTTTTCCATAGACTGCATAGCCTGCCTCTTTTGAACAGGTCAGAAGATAATCCGCCTTTTTATGCAAAGAAAGACGCAAAAGCCGGGTAATCCATCCTTTTAGTCCGCTGTCCACTCCTGCACTTCTGGCATGTGCTATGGTAATGGGGATCCCTGCCTTTTTTGCAATCGGCAAATAAATGGCAGCGGTGCTTGTCATATGCCCGTGCACGGCACGAAATTCATGATGATTTGAAAAAAACTGCTTCAGCTTTTTTTTGTAGCCAAACCAGTTATATACTAAAAAACGAGGGACCCGGTAAATCTTCCCTCCCATCTTCTCTATTTCTTTTTCAAAATGCTGCTCTTTGTCAGTGTGAATCAGAAAGTCAAACTGCATTTTTTCCCTGTCCACACATCGGTACAAATCCATAATACGGCTTTCCGTTCCGCCTATGGATAAGCCGCCTAAAACATGTAGGATACGGATGGGTTCTGCCATACTTTATCCCGCCTTTCCTGCTATGCTATTTTTTCAATTTTACAAGAATGTGCTTTGCCTTAGCCAAAAAACTCTCGAAGGCCCGACCTCCATAACCTCTTTTTACAGGCCGGACTTTCAAATAATCCCCATAGGAAATAAAGCTTTTTTCATGTTCCGCAAACATTTTCTTATACTGCAACATGGCTTCTTTCGTAATTTCATTGGTATGCACCACCATGGTTGTGTAGCCTTGCTTCTTCCTTAAGGAACTGCTAAGAAGGAAAGAAATCGGATAAAAAGTCATTCCCCGGTACACATAGGGCCTCCTGCCAAAACCATCCGTCATTTTATGAAATCCGCCGGCAAGAAGCGCCTTCACCGTATTCCTATCATAGGAATGCGCCGGTGCCATAAAAATATCGGTATCCACACCATGTTCTTTTAATATTCTTTTTCCGTCAAGAATCATCTGCAGCTGCTTCTCATAATCCAGACCCGCATATTCTGAAAAATGATTTAAGGGAAACATACCACCCTTATCCGTAGTATAAACATGCGCAAACCCATGCATGGCAACAACCCATCCCAGCGTTTGAAGTTCTTTCACATATTTCCAAAAATCTTTCCGATTATCATCCTTATGCAGATTTTCATCCCGGTTATCCGGCACAACACCAATCAATGGCTTAATCCCATAACGATCCAAAATTTCTTTAAAAGCCAGAAATTTATCCCAATCCATATCCGGGGTGATATCATCCAGGCGAACTGCTATTTTCATAAATTCTCCTTATACCAGTCAATGGCAAGAGCAATACCTTTCTTGAAATCATATTCCGGGTCATAACCTAAAAGTTCCCTTGCCTTGGAAATGTCTGCGTTGGAATCGCGGATATCTCCTGCACGGGGCGGTCCGAAAACAGGCTCAATCTTTTTCCCAAGTGCATCGCAAAGGTCGTTGTAAACATCAATCAGATACTCTCTTCCGCCGGCACCGATATTAAATGCCTCACCGGCAGCTTCAGAAGGAGCCAGGCAGGCCCTTAAGTTTGCCTCAATTACATTGTCAATATAGGTAAAGTCCCTGGACTGACGGCCGTCACCGTTAATGGTAGGTGCCTCGTCATTCAAAAGCAGTTTTAAGAATTTAGGAATGACTGCCGCATACATACCCTCCGGATTCTGACGACGTCCGAATACATTGAAGTAACGGAGTCCGTAGGTATCCAGACCATACAACACCTTATAAAGTCTGCCGTATTCCTCGTCCACTTTTTTGGTGAGTGCATAGGGGGACAGAACCTTTCCTTCCGCACCTTCCTTTTTGGGAAGCACGGGATGATCCCCATATACGGAGGAAGAGGAGGCATAAACAAATTTCTTTACTCCCTTTACCCTGGCTGCTTCCATCATGTTCAGGGTACCGCGGATGTTAATTTCCTCGTACAAAAGAGGCATCTCGATACTGCGGGGTACACTGCCCCAGGCTGCCTGATTCATAACATAATCCACACCATCGCAGGCAGACAGGCAGGTATCCAGATCCCGGATATCTCCTTTTATAAAAGTAAATCTGCCGCTCTTTTCCAGATGTTCTACATTTTCATACTTTCCTGTGGAAAGGTCGTCCAGACATCTGACGGTATATCCCATTTCGATAAGAGCTTCACAAAGATTGGAGCCGATAAATCCGGCGCCGCCTGTTACCAGAAAGACACTGCCTTCGTCAAATTTTAAATTCTTATAACCCATTTTTACAATCTCCAGTAAATAAAGTCTTTTTCAAATTCTCTTCTATCAAATAAGCCCTTAATATCCATAAGAACCTTCTTCTCATGCTCTGCTTTATAGAATGCTTTGATATCATCTTTCTTAAGGTCCAGGAACTGATTATGGGCCACTGCAATAATCACCGCATCCATCTCTTTGATATCGGCCATTTCGCCAAAGGTAATGCCGTACAGATGCTTTGCTTCCTCTGCATCCGCTGCCGGATCCACCACGAGAGGCGTAATGCCATATTCCTTCAATTCATTATAAATGTCAATGACCTTGGTATTTCTTGTGTCGGGGCAGTTTTCCTTAAAAGTAAATCCAAGAATGGCAACCTTGGCATTCTTAACTGCCACATCCGCCTTAATCAGGTTCTTCACCAGACTCTCTGCCACATACTTGCCCATGTCATCATTAATACGGCGGCCGGACAAAATAATCTGGGAATGATAGCCTAACTGTTCTGCCTTGTAAGTCAGATAATACGGGTCCACTCCGATACAGTGCCCGCCTACCAGACCGGGATAGAACTTAAGGAAGTTCCACTTGGTACCTGCCGCCTGCAAAACAGATTTGGTATCAATACCCATCTTATTAAAGATGATGGATAATTCGTTCATAAATGCGATGTTGATATCTCTCTGGCTGTTTTCGATCACCTTGGCAGCTTCCGCAACCTTTATGGATTCTGCCCGGTAAACACCGGCTTCTACAACCAGTTCATAAACCTTTGCTACTTCGTCCAAAGTTTCCTCATCCATACCGGATACAATCTTGGTAATGGTTTCCAGACGATGAACCTTGTCACCGGGATTGATTCTTTCGGGAGAATAGCCGATTTTAAAATCCACGCCGCATTTTAATCCGGATTCCTTTTCCAGAATGGGAACACAGATATCTTCGGTAACACCGGGATAAACGGTGGACTCAAAAACTACAATGGAGCCCTTGGTTAGGTTCTGTCCCAGAATACGGCTTGCCCCTTCCACAGGAGTTAAGTCCGGCGTATGATCGTCATTTACCGGTGTGGGTACTGCCACGATATGGAACTTTGCTTCCTTCAGTTTTGTGGGATCTGCGGTAAAATCAACCTTTGTATTTTTGATTACATCATTTCCCACCTCATTGGTAGGATCGATACCGTTTTTGTAAAGTTCAATTTTCTTTGCATTTAAATCAAATCCGACTACCTTAATCTTTTTTGCAAACGCGACGGCAATGGGCATTCCCACATATCCCAGACCAACCAGGGAAAGCTTTTCCTCGCCATTTACAATCTTTTCATACAAACTCATTTCCTTCATCCCTTCTGTCATCTATTTTCTATTTTGTCAAATACTTTTTCATCTCATTTATATATACATCAATTATAGCATTTCTGTCAAATTCCCGCTCCATTTTTTCACGGGCTTTTTGTCCCATTTCGGCACGTTGTTCTCTATTCAGCGAAAGGAAATGTTTCATGGCTTCCATCAGGCTTTCCGCATTTTGCGGCTCACACGCAAATCCGGTCACGCCATCCGTAAATATTTCCCTGCACCCGCTGATATTCGAGGCAATTACGGGACGGGCCGTGGCACCTGCCTCCATTAGCACATTAGACATCCCTTCGTGATAGGTGGGAAGTACCAGTGCCGAGGCATTCTTAATGAAATCATGCACATTCTGCTGGAAACCATGATAGGTGATAATTCCTTTATTTACTGCATCTTCCATATCCTGCCGGTAATTTTCGTCATAATACCCAACTACCTCAAAAAAGGTTTTTTCATCCTTCAGTGCTTCTGCCGCAGCAAGGAATTCCTCAATGCCCTTTTCCTTCATGATTCTTCCCACAAACAGAAATCTGGTCTCATCCGTTTCTGGATAGGGTTCCGGCGTATGCTTATTCAGATTAACTCCGGATCCGGCAACCAGAATACTTTTCTCACCCAAAATCCGGCAGTCTGAGAAGACCTGCCTGTTCTCCTCATTCTGAAAGAAAATGCACTTTGCCTTTTTCAGTCCCATCCGATACATGGTTACAATCATTTTTTTCAGAAAGCCTTCTTTTTGGAAGGTACTTCCTAAGCCCGTAACCGTTGCCATATAAGGTACTTTTCTCCCTCTACAGGCCATACCGCCATAGATATTCGGCTTAATGGTGTAAAGCAGAACCAGATCGGGTCTGTATTCTTTTATCAGTTTCCGATAGGCAAAGTATAATTTCAAATCCTGAAACGGGTTCATGCCGCGCCGGCTCATGGGGGTGGTAATGACTTCCACCCCTTCTTCCTTCAGTTCTTTCACAAAAAGATCATCCGGAAGACTGACCATAACGGTATGCTCCTGTAACAGTTTTTGAAGCAGTTCGTTTCGAAAACTGTAAAGCCCATCGGACGAATTGGTTAAAATGAGTAATTTACCCATTCTTCTGTCCTCTCTGAAACATGGAATGAATTATTTATTTCTATTAGCTATCAGCCACTGTTCAAACATTAATACATACCAGATATTCGGAAGCCACTTTCCGTTTTCCGTCAGATCCTTCCACATACTGTCTGCAAGTTTTACATCCAGATACTCTTTTGCAAGTTCTCTGCCGTCACTCAAAATGCTCTCCGCCCAATCCCGCATTTCACCGCTCTGAAGCCAGAGGGAAACCGGAACTGCAAAACCTGTCTTTTTCCGCTCCATCATTTCCCGCGGAACATACCGGTACAAAAGATTCTTCAGTATCTTTTTGGATGTAATACCATCAAATTTGTAAGATAACGGCAGACTCCAGGAAAATTCCACAATATCCCGGTCCAGTAACGGAATACGGTTTTCCAGGGAATAGAACATTCCGGCTCTGTCCACCTTTACCAGAATATCATCCGGGAGGTACTGCATCTGGTCCATTAACATCAGATTTTCATGACCGGTTGCCAGTAACCCGTCCTGATACAAATCGTTTACCGAAGGATAGTTGTTTCCTTCTTTTGCAAGCCTTGCAATCCTGCAGTCACTAAGTGCCAGGGCACGCTTATAGTCCTCTGCGGTATCAATGGTAAAACACCTGCCCACTTTATAAAGAAGGGGAGAAGAAGCACCCACGCCAAGACTCATTCTGCCAATCTGTCTGCGAAGACCTTTTGGTAAAAAGCCCCCTTTTTGTTTGACAGTGGCAAGCCCGGACTCCAGATTTCTGTAACTGTTATAACCGCAGAACAGTTCATCCCCGCCATCTCCGCTAAGAGATACCGTTACATGTTCTTTTGCCAGTTTGCTGACTAGCATGGTTGGTAGCATGGAACTGTCTGCAAACGGTTCCGTAAAGGCCTTCGGAATATCCGGTAACAAGTCCATAACATCCCGAAATCCCACATATAGCTCTGTATGATCGGTTCCCAGAAAGGCTGCTTCTTCTTTTGCTGCCTTGGCTTCATTAAAAGCTTCCTCTTCAAAGCCGATGGTAAAGGTGCGGACCTTCTTATCGGACAGGGACTGCATCAGACTGACCACCGCCGTAGAATCCGTTCCGCCGGAAAGAAAGGCTCCTAACGGTACGTCTGCAATCATTTGCCGCTTTACCGAGCGTTTCAGAAGACGTTCCAGTTCCTCTGCGGCTTCTTCCTCACTGCCCCTAAAGGGATGGGCCTGTCCTTTTACGGCCACTTCCTCTATGGAGAAGAAACGCTTTTCCTTCCAAGTATCAAAAGGTGCCTTTACCGTTAAGTAACTCCCCTTTTGCAGTTTATATATATTCCGATAGATACTGTAAGGCTCGGGAATATATCCGTAACAGAAGTACAATCCCAAAACCCGGGTATCAATTTCCTGTTCAAAACCCTCCATTGCCTGAATGGAACCCAGATCGGAAGCAAAAACAAAACTGCCCTTCACCCTGCCGTAGTAGAGTGGTTTTTCTCCCATACAGTCCCTTGCCAGATACAGTATTCTTTCTTTGCAGTCATAAAGTGCAAAGGCAAACATACCGCGCAACAGAGAAAGTGTTTTTTCCATCCCGTAAAAGCTCAGTGCTTCCAGAAGCACCTCCGTATCACTGCTTCCACGATAAGTGATAACAGCTCCGTCTTCCTTTAACTTTTCCTTTATTTCTTTGAAATTGTAAATTTCCCCATTAAAAACAATTGCGTAACGATTGTCGGAGGACCTCATGGGCTGGGCACCTGCATCGGAAAGTTCCAGGATGGAAAGACGTTTATGACCCAGAATTACCTCATCCTTTTCAAGAAGTAAGTAACCCGTCGCATCCGGCCCCCTGTGATGGATACGGGCGTTCATTGCTTTTATGTTTTCAATTGGGTGATTTTTATAATGACAGATACCCGTTATTCCACACATATTACTCCTTTATTCTTTCTCACAAATGGAGGATAAATATTGCATCCATTGTTCATTGACTGTATCGGGATGCAGCTTACCTGCAATTTCTGCCGCATTCCTTCCAAGTCTGTTTCGTAACGGTTCCTCCTCCATCAAAAGGCAAAGCCGCTCTCTTAAGGCATCCTTATCTCCCACCGGAATCAGGTAACCGTTTTCACCATCCTTAATAATTTCCCGGGGGCCGCCTCCCGCACAGTCTGTGGAAATCACCGCCAGTCCGAGTGCCATGGCCTCAATCAGTGCATTGGGCATTCCTTCAAACCCGGAGGTTAAAACAAAAACAGCCGAATCCGCTATCCGGTCCTGAATATCGGGAACTGAACCCGGAAGTTTTACCCTGCCCTTCAACTGATAATCCTCTACCGCCTGTTCTAATTTTTTGCGGCAGGAGCCTTCTCCGTAAAGCACCAGATTCCAATCCGGATATTTTCCGGCAAGCTCTGCAAATGCATCAATCATAAGCTTTTGGTTTTTATTCTCATCTAAGCGCCCCACCATCACAATTTCTTTTCTTCTCACATCCGGAAAAGAATTTCGGATAAATGCGGGGTTTATGGAATTTGGAAGGATGACTGCCTTTTTCTGCAGGGATTTCTTAAAGAACTCTCTCATGGTCCCTGTCTGAAGCACAATTCCGTCCGCCTTTGCAAAAAGCCGGTTTACCAGAAAACGGTCAAATGCCCTCGGATATTCCGCCTTCGGGTCCGAACGTACGGAAACCACTACCGGAACATGGCATTTTCTACCGGTAAGAATTGCTTTGAAGTTATTCTCCTTAATGAAAGATACCAGGATATCCGGCTTAAATTCCTCGATGACTTTGTTTCTTTTTTTATTGCGGAGAAAAGCATTCTTTATTTTATTTCTTGTCCATTCTTCTTTCGTGAGTGCCGCATTGTAGCGTCGGATTCCTTCCGGAAGTTCGTATTCGTTTTGATTCTGCCAGGCGGTTACAATTAAAACCTCTATACCTTGGCTCCAAAAGTACTTCGCCAGATTAAGAACCACTCTTTCGGTACCGCCCTTTGACATGCTGCCCACAAAGAAAGCAATTTTTTTCATGGTGTTCACCCTATTTTTGCTGTACATAAGTAGGCACGATCTCTTTGATCATATCCCGGATATCACCGGTCTCGTCCTGTGCCATTTCCTTTAACTGCTTCAACTGCTTAAAGAATTTCTCTTCGTCAATTTCAATGGGTTTTCCAATATGAATGAGTTCGTTATCCGTACTCTGAAGACCCTCCTCATCCATAAGGAGTTCCTCATATAATTTTTCCCCGGGACGAAGGCCGGTAAACTCAATTTTAATATCCTCATCCACTTTATATCCGGAAAGACGGATTAAATTCTTTGCCAGATCCAGAATTTTTACAGGCTTGCCCATATCCAGGACAAAAATTTCTCCACCCTTGGCATAAGCACCTGCCTGAAGCACCAAAGAAACAGCTTCCGGAATGGTCATAAAGTATCGGATAATGTCCGGATGGGTAACCGTTACCGGACCGCCTGCTTCAATCTGTTTCTTAAATAACGGAATGACACTTCCGTTGCTGCCCAGCACATTTCCAAAACGCACTGCCACAAATTCCGTGTCGTAATGCCTGTTGTATACCTGAATAATCATTTCACAGATACGCTTGGATGCCCCCATGATATTGGTGGGATTGACCGCTTTATCCGTGGAAATCAGTACAAATTTTTTAGTACCGTAAAAGGCTGCTGCCTGGGCTGTCTTCCAGGTTCCGAACACATTATTTTTTACCGCTTCGTTAGGGCTGTCCTCCATCAGAGGAACATGCTTGTGTGCCGCCGCGTGATAAACAATATCCGGCCGGTAGGTTTCAAAAATAGTATTCATACGCTTTGTGTTTCGTACCGAGGCAATGAGCACACTGAGTTTTAAGTCCGGATATTTGTATTTTAATTCCTGCTGGATATCATAGGCATTGTTTTCATAAATATCCACAATTACCAGATGGGACGGTTTGTGGCTTGCAATCTGACGACAGAGCTCGCTTCCGATGGAACCTCCGCCACCGGTAACCAGAACACAGCGGTTCTGCACATATCCCAGAATGGAATCCAGGTCCACCACAATGGGATCTCTTCCCAGCAGATCTTCCACATCCACGTCCTTTAGCTGGCTGACACTCACCTCTCCGTTCACAAGCTGGTACACCCCGGGAAGCGTACGTAATTTGCATTCTGTATCCTTGCAGATATCAATCAGTTCACTGATCACCGAACGGGATGCGGAAGGGATAGCAATAAAAATTTCATCGATTTCATAGACATCCACGGATTCTTTAATCTTGTCTCTTCCGCCAACTACCTTGATTCCCTGAATGTAACGCCCCTGCTTATTCACATCATCATCAATGATGCAGCGAATTCTCATGCTGGTATATTTACTGTTTACAATATCCTTAATAATCAGATTGGCAGCTTCACCGGCGCCGATAATCATGATATTGCTGCTCTCACCATTCTTTCGGTTTTTCTGTTTTAAGCTGCGGAAAAAACGGTAACTGAAACGGCTCACAAAAGTAAAACCGATTAACAGGAAAACAAACATAAAATAGAAGCTTCTGGGCACCGGTTTGCCGGCAAGCATGAGTCCGATACCGTTTAAGGCCGCCGTTACACCGCAGGCCGCCACTACATTCTGAAGCTCCACCACACTGGCGAATGCCCATAAACTACTGTAAAGTTTCAGCAATGTAAATACAACAACAGTAATGACAATGGTCACGGGCATGAAAGAATAGATGGAATCCAGAAATTCTTTTTTAATGCTGTTGTATACAAATTCATATCGAATGACTAACGCCAGTACAGAGGATAGGAAGACTGCCATAATGTCATAGGCTAAGAGTATAATCCTTCTGTAAAGCAAAGCCGTATTAATTGACCTTTTCATGTTGTTCCCTTTCGCTTAAAACAGGCATCATGAGTGCCATAATGAAGAAAATGGCAAAACCTGTGGGGATATAGGGTACCATAACCCATTCCACAACTCCACAGACACCGAAAATGCCCACAACAGTAATGGGCACAATCCCTGCCGGATCCCCTCTATGGTGCTTGTAATATACAATACAGCGTACTACCAGATAAATGCAGTACAGGATGAAATAAATACCGGTTCCGATTCCAAAATCATAGGCAGTCTGCAGATACACATTATGTGCGTGTGCAATTTCCTTTCCCCGGTCATCCTTCATATTCACATTGGGATGGCCCTCCCAGTCAAGAAGTGCCCAGTATCGTTTGTAAATATCGAAGCGGCCGCTGCTGTAATCGGAACTTGTAGTAAGCCCCTCTGCCTCCATAAGGCTGCGCTTGTCCGCATTTTCATCGTCTGAGGGAACCTCCTCATTATTGACGTTAATTGCAAACTTAGAGTCCCAGATTGCCAGAAAACGATTTACGGTCATGTACCGGTAAGAATCCCATGGCTCTCCCTCCCGGATGGTCTCCAAAAATTCCTCCACCAGATAGGTTTTCGGTGTTCCCACCACCGCGGGCCCGATACGACAGGCTGTAAAGCAAATCAGAAAACCGGTGATGACAGAAAGTCCTATAATACCAATTCTCTTTACGGCACTTAAGATGCCTCCTTTA
The DNA here is from genome assembly GCA_945919075.1 of uncultured Lachnospiraceae bacterium. Lineage (GTDB taxonomy): Bacteria > Bacillota > Clostridia > Lachnospirales > Lachnospiraceae > Acetatifactor. The sequence goes on along the minus strand of CAMEIX010000005.1, from coordinate 52,190 downwards.
TACTCTGTAAAAAAGGTCACGATAAAGAGCAGGAAGAAAATCAAAGCCGCACTGAAAAATCCCGTCCTGGTGGAGGTCATCAGAAGAAATCCCCCGGACAGGGCAATCATCACAATCTCGAAAAGACAGTTTTTGATTTTCCTTACTTTGGCATAGCGAACCAGAAACCATGCAAGCGCCAGTACAAGTACCATGCTGAAATAAACCGAAGCACTGGTTACAGTATGAAAGACACCTGCATAACGATTAAATTTATAACTATGGTAAGGGCGGTACAACACAGCATAGATACTGATACCGATAAAATGAACAAATACACCCTTCACAAAGTTTTCCAGATATTTTTCTCTTCCGCCCCTAAGAAGAACCCGGATGGCAAACAAAGAAAACAATACAATCAAATGAATGGGCCATACCTTTTTAAAACGGTTTGCAATAAACTGAATCCACAGTACGTAGGTTGCAATGGTAAATACAAGGGACAGATTTTTCCATCTTTTCCTCTCCGTCCAGAGTATCTTAACCGTGTTCAGCACGACAAATCCCCAGAGCACCATATACAGCGCATATCCCCTTGCTACAATAAAGGCTTCTTCTTCGGCGCTGTTGACAACACAATGATAGATTCCCCAGGCAAGACCTGCAATCCCGTAAATCAGATTATAAAGATTAAGCAATTCCTTTTTGGAAAAATCGCTAAGAATCACCAGAGCAAACCCGATGAAGGTTATGTTAATGGCCTTACTCTGCTCGAATACGGACAAAGCATTCAGGTAGCGTACGCATCCTAACATGGTCAATGCAAACGCTAGTATCTGGACAACGGAAGGAAGTTTTTTAAGCAAATCCTTCCATTCCACTTTGTCCTTTACGGGCTCTTTTCCGGTACCTATGAGCAGCCATCCCGTAACTACCAGAAATAAAAGTGTGCCTATCTCATACACGATGATATCCAACGCGTTTTGGGAGAAACTCTTCAAAGGATAAATCTGAATGGCCGTCCAGATACCGATGAAAAGACACAGGACAAAGAGAGCCAGACGATAAATAAAATCTGTTTCGATAGTCCTTTTATTTTTACGTAAAAGCAGTTCGGTTGCGGCAAGAAGTCCCACCGTCACAGCCAGAATAAGCAGACCATACAAAATATACTGTCCCCGGCTGCAGGGCACATGATAGCCGTACAGAATATCCAGATTCACTCCATCGGAGCGGGAAAACAGAAGTTCCGTATCCTCACTCTCTATGGAGAAATAATACACATTTCCTGCCTTCCACTCACCTCTTAAAGGAATGGTAAACATTCCCGGAATCTCTTCCTTTTTAAGATTAAATGTGGTGCCTTCGATTTTATTTAAGTTGGCATCAAAGAGGCGGAAATGCATTTTTGCCGTTTCCTGCCCGGATACGTCTTCGTTATATACATAGAAACTGATGGAACGCAGATAGTCATTCACCGGAATGAACTGCTGCATAACCGGTCCGTCGTTATACCAGATGGCTTCCGATTCCGGATTGACCTCCCCCATATAATGCCAGGGTCTGACAAGTTTCAGAGGCCAGAGACAGATAAATGCCAGTATGCCTAAAAGTAATATGGAGCATTGAATCGCTCTTTTTAAAGAAATTCTCGTCTTCAAAGGAGTACCTCTTTGCTTTCGTCTGTTTTTTCGCATTCATATTAGTATACCACATATTACCCGTTACTACAACCAGACTAAAAGCCAAAATACAGGAATGTGGAAATACCGGTCAAAGAACATACGGACCATACCAATAGCACACAGGTAACAAACCCATTCACAAAATTGGGCTTAAACTGCAGTTCTTTGCTGTTTTTACAAAATAGCACAAGCAGGGTTGCCACTCCCGTCATAAGCAGGGGATAAACCGCAGTATTCTGTGTAAATAAACGACCGACACCCGGCAGGGCAGAAAGAACCATATCCAGTTCCTTGATTACAAAGCATTCCGAAAGAGCCCGGCTTATGCCTCCGCCTTCCCAGGAGAAAATCTTGCGAAGAAAAGTCCATGCATCCGTCAGAGAGTCTGCCCGGAAAATCACCCACAGCAGATTTACGGTAAAGAAGGTGAGAATCCAGCGAATCCCCACAAAAACACTGTCCCAGATTTTCTGAAAGGCTCGGTTAAGACAGGAAAACAGTCCGTGTAAAAGTCCCCAGACAATAAATGTCCAGTTCGCACCGTGCCAGATACCGCTGACCAGATACACCACCATGACATTCAGGTAGGTCCTCACCTTTCCCTTACGGCTGCCTCCCAGAGGGAAATAAACATAGGTACGCAGGAAACGTGTCAGAGTCATATGCCATCTGTCCCAGAAATCCTGAATAGAGGTTGCCTTATAGGGGGAATTAAAATTCTGCGGCAGATCGTAATTCAGCATAAGCCCTAATCCGATTGCCATGTCACTGTATCCGGAAAAGTCAAAGAACAATTGAAAAGTATAGGCAAAGGATACCACCAGGGCTTCCACACTGCTTAGTCCTAAGATATCCGAAAACCCATAATTTGCCGCTACTCCGAAGGTATCTGCAATCAGTACTTTCTTGAAAAGTCCCCGTACAAAAATATAGAAACCACGGCTGAAATTTTCTGCCTGAAAGGCTCTTTTTTTCTCATCACGAAACTGGGGAATCATTTCATTGTGAAGCACAATGGGACCGGCAACAAGCTGTGGAAAAAAGACCACAAAGAGAGCATATTCCGAGAAATCATAATCCTTCGTCTGCCCTCTGTAGGAATCCACCAGATAGGAAATCTGTTGAAAGGTAAAGAAACTGATACCTAACGGCAGTACTATTTTTCTTAAAATAAAGTCCGTCCCAAATACGGTATTTACATTTTCCAGGAAGAAATTGAAATATTTGTAATAAAAAATGATAAGAATATTTATGGTAATGCCAAAGAACAAGAGAAATTTTTTGGGCTTTTTAAGAGTCGGGACAAGTGCTTTTGAAAGAATATAATTAAAGAGAATACTAAAACTGATAATAAGAAGATACCAGGGATTATAAAAACCGTAAAACCAAAGAGACATCCCGATTACAAACCAATTGGATGCCTTGTACTTTTTTATTTTGTTTAAGCCGTAGTACCCCATCAGTACCAGCGGTAAAAATAAAAACAAAAAGAAATAGGAATTAAATAGCATAGCGGTTTCTCCGTTTATCTGTAAAGTGATGCGTAGTCATAGGAAGTGTAAAATGACCGGATATTATGCAAATATTCCTCTGCATTTTCTTTGGTAATTTCATATTCTCCATCTGCCATCCAAAGGAGAATATCACTGCTTATCAAATCACTGTAATGTGTCTTGTCCTTATAATGGTCCAGATTGCAGGTAAGTTCGGTGTTCTCATGAAAGGAGAAAAGGCGTACATTATCATATTGTAATAGTTCTTCTATCACAATTTCTTCCGCTTTCAGACTTTTCTCCATTTCCCCGTTCTGGTACAGGTCACTCCAGTAGGCTATGCTGTATGGTGGAAAATAGAGATAAAATGTGGTTTCCGGATGCGCCCCGATAAGTTCTGTGACATTCTGTCTGATATTCTCCCGAATCATTTCTTCTTCAAGAGAAGAAAGGCCTTCTGCTTTCCCTAACGGAGCATGGTAAACACTGTCCGCAAGCACTGTGTCCCTTCCGTAAGAAGCATTCTTCGCCCAATTTCCGAATTCATCAAAACTTGTGGAAGCCTCACCGCTCTTTGTCAGTCGGAATACATCTGCAACCTTGGAAAACATAAATTTATTAAAAATGTAGTTTACATCATCAAAAGGATTATCATTGGTCAGATATTTTGGGTAATCGTATTCTTCATGGGAGGTATCCTTATCTTCCACAAAATACGTTTCATCCAGACAACGGATTACAAATTTTATCTCATTACCGGAGGTATAGGCGCGCTCCAGATTGTCGTTGATTTCCTTAAAATGTCCCCCGGGAAAGCATAGTTTCACAAAGGGAGCATCAAAGAGTTCCTCCGCTTCACTGGTCTTAAAATTCTGTGTCATGCTCGTTCCCGTAATGATCCCTTCATAGGAAAAATGCCTTGCAATTCCATCGTTCTGATAACGGTCGTTAAACAGTGGGTACGAGAGTCCCTTTATAGGCTCATGATAGTGAAACACAGGATCCACCACAATAATAAGCACTGCCGGAATCAGCAAAAGAAAAAATGCCGCCGACACGGTAAGGATCAGCCACTTTTTGAAAGGATTATGCAGTTTTTCCACATTTTTTCTCTTTTTATCCATTAAAATGCTCCATAAATAAATGCCGTATTTCCAAAATATGCCAGTCCTACAGTAAGCCCACACAAAACAAAGAACAGCGTAAGTCCCAAAATCGAAGTCAGATCAAAAAGAAAATATCTTTCTTCCACCTTCTTCGGCATCTTCATAGCAAAGCCGGTTTTTCTGCGCATTACAAGGGTTCCGATAATCAGGCATACCATACTGAACAGGGACCATGTATAGAGGTGTATCATTCCGTCGTGTGGTGTGAAAAGCTGCCCGATAAATGCAAAACCATCCATGATATTCTCCGACCGGAATATAATAATACTGAAAGCAAAGAATAAATAGGATGCCACCATGGAAAGAAATGCGACCGCAGGACCGGATTTCTTTCCATCTTTTCGGCCGTACTTTTTCTTTCTTCTTTCCATGCGCATTTTGTCAAACCCCAGTGCAAGTCCCTGGAGACCGCCCCAAAGAATATAACACCATGCGGCGCCATGCCACAGACCGCCGAGTAACATGGTTAACAAAAGGTTGACATAGGTTCTGATCTTGCCTTTCCGGTTTCCACCCAGTGGAAAATACAGGTATTCCTGCAGCCAGGAAGAAAGACTGATATGCCATCTCTTCCAGAATTCAGAAACCGTCCGCGCCACAAAAGGAAAATTAAAATTCCATGCCAGATCAATGCCGAACAATTTGCTGATACCGATTGCCATATCGGAATATCCTGCAAAGTCAAAATAGAGCTGCAGGGGATAACTGAGTGTGGCCCAGATTACGGTTATACTGTGAAATGCTTTTGGTGCATAGAACACATTGTCCACAAATACGCTGAGCCGGTCTGCCAAAACCATCTTCTTAAACAGACCCCACACAAAAATCTGGATACCACAGGAGAAATTATAGAGATTTTTCTTTCCCAGCCCGTTAAGGCTTTCAAAGAAATCCCTGCCCCGTATAATGGGCCCCGAAATGATTTTCGGGAAAAATCCGATAAACAAAGCTACTTCAAGTAAGGATTTATTCGCCTCATATTTCCCCCGATACACATCCACCAGATAACTGATGGAGGAAAAGGTATAAAAGGATATCCCAATCGGAAGCAGGATGTTCAGATTGGTTTTCGTACCTCCGAATAACGCTTCCACCTGATTATAGAAAAAGTTGAAATACTTAAATACTCCTAAAAGAACCAGATCTGCCACAATCCCGAAAGCAACCCATGCCTTCGTTCTGCCAAGCTGTTTTCTTTCAAAAAGAAGAGGACAAAAATAGGTAATGAGCGTAACGGCAAGAAGGCATAGTAAAAAACGGATATCCGTTTCCGCCACCATCAGATACCCGATTGCCAGCAGATACCCTGCTAACACATTCCTCTTTGTTTTTTCTTTTTTACAGAAAAGACTAAGCAGATAGAAGCCTGCCAGGATTGGGAAAAGGAGTAGGATAAACCGAAAACTATTTAAGGCCATGGTTCTGCTCCTCCTCTTCTATGAGTTTGGTAAGTGCCTCTGCAATCATACGATGTCCGTCTGCATTCAGATGACCGGTAGCAATTGCCGTATTGGAAAAACCGTGTGGGAAAATGTGATTTTTCTCATATTCCTCCAAAAAGACATCCGTCATATCCAGAAAAAGAATGCCGTTCTCTTCACAGGCCCGCTTAAATGCCTCCAGATATTCTTCTTCCGTCTGGAAATAGGCGTACCCGTTTTGTAAAAACATACCGGTGGGATGATAGAAAATGATGGGTTTGCATCCCTGCAGGTCACAGTTTATTCTGCATATGGAAAGAAATTTTAGCAAGGTTTCATAATATCCTTCGGGAAGTTTACTGTCACCGGCATTGTTTTCTTTCCCATCTATGGCAATTTCCGCATCCCCCGCTGCTACTTTGGTATTATCCACTTCTTTCTTTGCGGCTTCCCCGGCCAGACGTTTCTGTTTCTTTTCCAGTCTGTTCCAGGTACTTAATTCTTTATAGAGCCATTTTACGGCAGGAATCCTCTGCATTTTGGCAACCAGTCCCTCGTTGTAGGAAGGGATTCTCTGTCCGCTTCCATCCAGAATCTGGAGCATACTTCCCATGTCCAGTTTCACGTCGTAGCATTCCATAACCAGATATTCCCCGGGAGAAAAGCGCTCCAGAGCATAGGGCAGATTATCCATTACCCGATAAATATCATGTCCGCTCATTCCGATGCTGTAAGTATTTTTTTCGGGAAGGGACTGATTTAACAGATAGCCCATATTTTCATCAGAAGCTACCTGTACTGCCTCCACATGGGAACTGCCCATGAGCAGAATATCAATCCCGTTTTGTGCTTTTTCTTCGTTTTCTTTGGTGTTATTATAGCCGTTTGCATCCATGAAAAGGAAGGAAAAACCTTCCGTCATATTCGCTTTATACTGTCCCGGAAGCCATACGTAATCTGTATCCTTTTGGGGATTATCCACATGAACTCCCGTATACTCATAGACAAGCGCAATCAGGGATAAAACTGCAACTGCCAGAATGCCGGCAACTATCACCTTTATTCCCTGTATACACAATTTTTTCAAATCAATTTCCTCCGGATTCCTGCTCGTTTGTGGTGTCTCCAACCACTTCTTTTACCACAAACTGCGGTGAATTATTCATACATACATAGATTCTTCCGATGTATTCGCCGATCAGCCCTAACATAAGCAGAATCATACCGCCGATAAACATCTGGGCGGACATCATGGAACTAAAGCCTAACGGAACCGCCGGATTCACAAATTTCTTAATAACCGTATAGACACCGTAGGCAAATCCCAGGAAAGCACACAGAGCACCAAAAATAGTGGCAATGCGTAACGGTTTTACGGAAAATGAGGTGAAACCGTTCACCCACAGCCCTATCAGTTTCTTAAAGGTATAACCGCTTGTTCCGATTTCCCTTTCCCTGTGGGTTACCATCACATTGGAAATGCTCTTGGTGCTGCGAAGCACCAGACCAATGACATAGGGATAGGCATTCTGGTATCTCTTTACTTCTTCAATCACAAAACGCTTTGCCGCAAAGTAACTGGATATATAAAGTTCCTTGGGTTTTCCCAGCATAAAACGTGTCATCAGTTCATTGATCTTGCTTCCGAAATTGCGAAACAGGGAATGTTTTTTGTGATCGTATTTTGCATAAACCACATCGGAACCGTTTTCGATTTCCGCAAGCAGCTTTCCTACCTCATTCGCCGGAGTCTGACCATCATCATCCAGACATACTATGATGTCACCTCTTACCTTGGAAAAACCTGCCATAAGGGCCGCATGCTGTCCGAAATTACGGGCCAGATTCATTCCTGTAATATGACTGTTTTTTTCACACAATGCACGAATCACATCAAAAGTATTGTCGGGAGAACAGTCATTCACCAGCAAAATCTCATATTCGTATTGTGTTAATTCTCCCATGGCCGCCGTGATTTCCTCTATTACCTTTTCAATTGTGAGTGCCGACCTATAGCAGGGAATTACAAAACTAACAAGTTGTGCCATAACTTACCTCTTTTCCATCCATGGTTTTCCGCTTATTCCCCAATTACCTGGTAGATTCGAAAAACCTCTTTTTCTTTTGCCCGGATGCTGTCTATTTTCTTCAAAGCAACGATTTTGCCCTTTTTTTTGTAATAATCCTGAATCCATTCTGTCATATTCTGCACGTACTCTTCATCTTCCTTTATGACAAAAAGAACATGATAGTTTTCACACAGGGCTTCTTCCATATCAGTCAGCCCAAAATGGTTCAGTTTCACCTTCGTAAGAGGACTCTTGTAGAACCATCCTCCCATCAAATCCATATTGAGCGCCTTATTGTCAGTATCTGCCATTATTTTGGAAGAATACTTCACCGTTGAAAAAACATCCGCAAAATAGTAATTCTCCGGATTTTCCCTCACGTAACCGAGTAATGCCGTATACTCTGCATTGATATCTTCCCTGCGTTCATATTCCTTTAAAACCGCCCGGATACTCTTTTCGCCATACCATACAATAAATAGCAGTAACACACTGCAAACCGACATCATAAAGCTTCTGTAAAAATTCCTGTGCTTTTCTTTTTTTATGACGGTGCATTCGACTAATAAGAACGCAAGCAGAATCAGAAACTCCATCAGATAAAGGGAATGGGTGATCCGTTCCGGCATTCTCTCCCGGGACTGCATATAAAGCCATACCACGCTTCGTACGGTTCCGGAAAATGCCAGTTCCCAGAGAAAACGATAGTGTTTATTGCAAAGCGCCGCGGCCAATACCAGCACGTACATGGCAATGACAATCATATTGTACGGATAATCGGTACTATAAAAGGTACGGTACCGATAATCCACAAAGGCTTTCTTAAAAGTTTCTTTGAAATCTGTTCTGTCCGCATCATACTGCTTTGCATATTCCGCGAGTTTCTCCATTTTATCGGCATCAAAAGAATCATCGATCCCGAAATTGTACCATTCCACCATTAAATGCCAGTCGTTTTCGTCCATTCCGATGCTTTGATAAAATTCCTCATTTTCTGCATAGGGCGGAATTTTGTGAAAATCGTAAAACTCAGTACGCGCGTCAAAAAATCGATTGAATTCCTTCCAATCGCTGTATGCCAGCATGTGAAGCCCCTGGCACAGCAAAAGTCCGGCTAGAATCATACCGAACAGGGAAAAATACTTTATGGTATTCTTCTTCGTAAAAATTGGTTTTTCTTCTGCCCATTTGCATACGCCTGCGACACAGATAAAGGGTAACATTAAAAGCAGCATTTCCGAACGGGTCAAAAATGCCAGAAGCACCAGAAGAACATTTCCTATGTTTTTCTTTAAGAATGGCTTAACATCCTCCGCTCCCCCTCCCGTATACATACGAAATGCAGCCGTGGCGGCAAGTAACGCAGAGGTCACGGTATACTGCGTAAAAATAAGTTCCCACGAACACAGTAAAACAATCATGCCCGCTTCGCAAAGAAGAGCGAACATTTTGGAAATTCTTTTCTCAAAGAAGGTTAGGAGCCTTTCCGTAATCAGAAAAATACAGCCAAACTGTGCTGCCAGAATATAGATTCCGTACCAGGGAATGCTGCCGCAGATCCGGTACAGGAGGCTGATGAAGAAACTAAGCGGATAATGCATCTGCATATTGAATCCGCTGGGAGTTCCGCTATAGATTCCGGCAACAATATCCTTAATCAGCATATCATCGTTTAAATCATAATAAAAATCAAAACAGATTGCCAGGACCACCCAGAGGATGGCCGTAAAGAGAAGTGCCCATATGGAGTTTTCTTTTCTCTTCAGTTTTGCCTTAAAATCCATTCCCGTCTCTTACCCTTTGTTTTTCTTTGCCGGAACGCCTACATAGGTTCCCGGCTCCGTAATATCCTTCACTACCACTGCGCCGGCACCTACCATACAGTCTGCGCAGATTTCCACGTTATTGCTGATCACCGCACCGGCTCCAACCCATGTACCCTCTCCGATATGTACGGTTCCGGCAACATGGCTTCCCACGGAAACATGAACAAAATCCTCAATGACGCAATCATGATCCACACTGGAACAGGTATTTACGATACAGCCTTTTCCGATTTTTGCACCATAATTAATGACGGCACCCGCCATTACCACACTGCCTTCTCCAAGCAACACATCTCTGCCTAAAACCGCAGAAGGATGAACAAGTGTTACTACACCTGGCAGTTTTTCCTGCATTCTTTTACGAATCCCGGCATTTCCGATGGCAACGATAAAATCCGCATCCGGATAATTTGCGGCATCTTTGCTTGTACCCACCACAGGAAAACCGGCTGCCTTGGTCAGGCCCGGATCATCATCCAGAAAAACAATATCCCGGTATCCGTTTGCCACTGCAATATCCGCTATCACCTTGCCGTGACCGCTTGCGCCCACTATCACCAGTTTTTTCATTTTGGCTCCTTCCAGGTTGCTTCCACTCCCTTTGGCGTTCCCATGAACTCTTCCATGGTCGCCGATGTTTCCGAGTTTATTCCTTCCCGTTTCAGCACAGTCTTTACGGTATCTATCAAAATTTGAATATCCCCGGTAAAAGTAATATGCTTCGTGTACCAGACATCCATGGCAAAACGGTCTTCCCAGGAAAGTGCATTTCTCCCATGTGCCTGTGCATATCCGGTAAGCCCCGGACGTACGTCATGTCTGTGCATCTGTTCTTCATTATAACGCGGTAAATATTTCACCAAAAGCGGTCTGGGACCCACAATTGCCATATCCCCTTTGACAATATTGAAAAGCTCCGGAAGTTCATCCAGGGATGTTTTTCTTAGGAATTTTCCGTACCCGTTTAATCTCACCTCATCGGGCAGCAGATTTCCTTCCTTATCCCTGCGGTTATCCATGGTTCTGAACTTAATGAGTTTGAATATCTTACTGTTTTTTCCCGGTCTTTCCTGTACAAAAAAGGGATTTCCACCCATAAAGACAGCTCCCAGTATGATTAAGAGCAGTAATATCGGGGACAGGATGAGAATACCGCAGACACTGATTAGAAAATCCAGCAGTCTCTTAAAAAATTTTGCGTACATATCCTTTCCTCGCTCTATGCAAAACAGGCTTTTATTACTTCCATAATCCTGTCCTGTTCTTCCTTTGTCATATTGATGTCACTGGGCAGGCACAGGCCCCGGTGGAAAATATCTCCTCCGATGGAACGCCTCTCATCCTCTGCCAGACATCCTTTTTCAAAAACTCCCGTTTCCGTTATAAAGGCATTATTCTTGTAAATGGGCTGCATATGCATGGGCTTCCAGATGGGACGCCCCTCCGCATTAATGGATGCAATAGCCTCTAATATTTCCGTAGGGCAGGATTTGCCATGCTCCGGCATGAAGCTTACCTCCGTATCGGTTCTGTCCTGTCTGCACATTGCCTCCTCTTTCAGAATCATACAGCTTAGCCAGAAATTGGGACTGCTGATTTTCTCGTAGGGATTCATGGCAACCGGAAGCCCTTTAAGACCTTCTTTGTATCGTTCAAAAATCTCTTTTTTGCCTTGTAAATGTTCCTCTACATGCTCCATCTGACCGCGAATGACACCGGCAATGACATTGGACATACGATAATTAAACCCCAGTTCTTCATGCTGATACCAGGGTGCATTCTCTCTGGCCTGGGTGGACCATTTGCGTACCTTATCCGCATCCTCTTTGGTCTTTAAAAGAATTTCTCCGCCGCTGCTGCCGGTAATCAGTTTGTTGCCGTTAAAACTGATTACCCCGATATCTCCGAAAGTACCGGTCATTTTTCCGTCGTAAGAAGCCCCCAGACTTTCCGCCGCATCCTCGATGAGGATGGCACCGTGCCGGTCACAGATTTCACGGATTTCAGGCAGTTTTGCAGGGGTTCCGTAGAGATTGGCAAGTACCACAAGTTTTACTTCCGGATAGATTTCAAATGCCTTTTCAAGGGCCTTCGGATTCATATTCCAGGTATCATATTCGGTTTCAATAAAAACCGGGATTCCTCCCTCATAGACTACGGGATTTACCGTGGCATCAAAAGTCATGTCCGTGCAAAAAACTCTTTTCCCGGCAAGAGTTCCTTTTCCAAACTCTCCCTTTCCGTAAAGTTTCTCTCCGGCCAGTTTCATGGCCATATGAAGGGCCGCCGTTCCGGAGGAAAGTCCTACCGCATATTGGCAGCCGATATATTCACAGGTCAGCCTTTCCACCTCATTGATATTGGCTCCCACCGTACTCATCCAGTTGGTTTCATACGCCTCGGTAACATATTTTAATTCTTCCCCGTGCATCTTGGGGGAAGCTAACCAGACTTTTTTGTCAAACGGCTTAAAGTTATTTTCTTTCTTAAACATCCTACAGCCTCTTTTCTTTTTAGTTCATCAGAGATAATCTCTCCATAGCCAAGAACTTTCTAAGAGATTCTATAATTTTCCACAATCTTCTTAACAGCATGAATGACATCTTCCACATCCTGGTCACTCATGGCATAGTAAAGCGGAAGACTCATTATTTCCGCATATAATTTTTCTGCTTTTGGGCACAGACCCTTTTTATATCCCAAGTGTTCATAATAGGGATGACGGTAAACCGGGATATAGTGTACATTACAGCAGATGTTTTCTGCCGCCATGGCCGCAAAAAATCCCTTCCGGTCAACGGCTAATTTCTCCGGTTTGATACGCAGAATATACAAATGTCTGGTGGTATCGGAATCCGGAATTTCTTCCTGAACGGTAATTTCCGGTATTTCGGAAAATGCCTCATTATAGCGCTTTACGATTTCTTTCCTGCGCTTCGAAAACATTTCCAGTTTGTCAAGCTGGCTTAAAATAAGGGCAGCCTGAATATCGGTCATACGATAATTCATGCCCAAATCCACCTGTTCGTAATACCAGGGGCCTTCGCTTTCCCTCTCCATAAGCGCCTCGTCCCTGGTAATGCCGTGTGACCGGAACAAAAGCAGTCTTTGGTAGTATTCCTCATTATTCGTCAGTACCGCGCCGCCTTCGCCGCCGGTTACGGTCTTAACGGGGTGAAAACTGAAGGTGGTCATGTCTGCGATGCTTCCCACACACCTGCCCCTAAATCGGGTACCGATGGAATGGGCGCCGTCCTCGATCAGAACCGCCCCTTTTTCATGACAGATTTCAAGCAGTTCATCCACTTCCACTGCCTGGCCGGTAAAGTCCACGGCAACCACTGCCTTTGTTTTTTCCGTCATATGCTCCCGCACGGACTTGGGGTCAATATTGTATGTCCTGTCATTAATGTCTGCAAATACCGGTCTGGCACCGCAGTACAGGGCACAGTTTGCACTTGCCGCAAAGGTAATGGGTGTGGTGATGACTTCATCCCCCGCCCCGATTCCTGCTGCCTGACAGGCAATATGGAGTGCTGCCGTACCATTGCTACAGACCACGGCATACTTTGCGCCGGTAATCCTACACAGTCTTTCTTCCAGTTTTGTAATCTTGGGACCGCAGGTCAGGTAATCGCTTCTCAGTACTTCTGTTACGGCGGCAATGTCCGCATCGTCGATGTACTGGTGTCCATAAAATAATTTTGTTTCTCTGACGGGCGTTCCGCCCTCTATAGCAAGTTTTTCCATAATCGCAACCTCTCATTACTTGTTCTCGATTTCTTACGAAATCGGAACAAATTGACGCAACTTTCGTTGCTGTTCTCGATTTCTTACGAAATCGGAACAAATTGACGCAACTTTCGTTGCTGTTCTCGATTTCTTACGAAATCGGAACAAATTATATCACATTTTCTTTTATCTGCAAAGAATCTTGGCAATTCTGTGGGCTCCTTGTCCATCCACCAGTTTTTTGGCTTTCGCACTCATCTGCCCGCGCTCCATGGGATTTTCGATAAGGCTTTGTAAATCCCGTAGAATTCCCTGCAGCATCCTCTGTTCCTCTTCTATAAAATCGTAACCGCCACGGGCGATGCCTCTTTGGGTGAACCCCCTAATCAGACGTTTCTGATTGTCTGCAAAAGAAAAGCAGATGGTAGGAACTCCCACGGCAGCCAGTTCATACATGGTGGAACCGCCGGCGCTGACTGCCACATCCGTTTCCTGCATCAGCTTTGCCATGTCTTTTTCATTTACATGGAGTACAATGTTTTTCCGTGCAAAGGCCATTTCCTTTAGTTTCGGAAGGGATGTATTTGCCGCACCACAGACCACATGATAGGTTTTCTCCTTAAGTTTTTCATCCGAAAGTGCCGTATGCAGAATTTTTTCCGCAATCCCGAAGCTGTCACTGCCTCCGGTGGAAATCAGAATATTTGCTGCCTCTTCCTTTATCGCATAATCTCTATTGCAAAACCCTGCCCGAAGGGGCATGTACTGACACCCTAACAGAAGTTCCGTTCCCTGGTCCTCCATCCTTTTATAGTCCAGATCCTGTGCATATATATTATAATTAATCAGCACATCCACATCATAGGAAAAGGCGGCCAAATCGTCCATATATACGGTTTTTAACTGTTTTTTCAAGGTAGAGAGATACTTGGAAGTGACAAAATAACTGTCTGCCAGAATCATTTCGGCCTTTTCGTCTTCCAAAAGAGGAAGCAGTCTGGGCAGTTCTCCCTCCATATCATCATATCGGCTATTTAATACCCGGAAGGCAAACCCACGCTCCTCGACGAGAGAGGCAACTTCCGTATCCGCCAGTACAAAAAGGACTTCTTTATTCATTTTTTTTACACTGTCCGCAATGGTCATAAGGCGCATGATGTGCCCAAGGCCCATCTTACTTCCACCATCTGCACGAAATACGATCATGGTCTCTCCTTTTAGCCCATTCTGATTCGCCTGCGGCGAAGGGCTGACGCTACGTGATAAGTTTTTTTACAAAGACTTATCACAATTACGCGGAACGTCAGCCATTTTAATTCGCCTGCGGCGAAGGGCTGACGCTACGTGATAAGTTTTTTTACAAAAACTTATCACAATTACTCCACCGGTTTGGTATATACAAAACAGTCCTCTTCTTCCGTTTCCTTAAAGCCTAACACCTTGAACAGATGTCGGGATGCCTCGTTGTCCTTTTTGACCCTGGCCAGCAGATCCCAGACAATAATCCGGTTCTTTTTCAGGCAGTTTTCACCGCCCTTTAACATTTCCAGAGCATAACCTCTGTGCCTGTATTTCTTATCAATGCTGTAACTGATTTCTCCGATGGCCTCCTCCACTCTGTCGATCCGGTAAAGCCCTACGGGAGTATCCCCGTGCATACAGATAAAAAGGTAACGGTCGTCACTGTTTAAGCTCTTTTCGAACCAGGAAACATGCTCCTCCCAGGTAATGGGTTTTGTATGAAAGGACTGTTTTCTGGTTTCTTCCTCATTGGCCCAGTCAAAAACCAACTGCATATCGGACCTGTCGGCTTTCCGGAAGGTCAGATAATCCGAAATATCGTCCGCTGTAAGGGGCATTCCCCGGCGAAGGTTTCCGGTAGCCGTCTTTCCCAGTGCAAATTCGTATTCTCTGGGATGCAGACCGTAACCGGGACGGATGACGCGGATATTCTCTTCCGTAAACTTTTCTCCCTTTTTGATATCCTGTGTCACAAATACGGAACGGCGGAAAATGAGACTTCCTTCCTCCTGTTTGCTGGCACCGTACTTTGCCTCGCCCAGTGCCGCTTCAGTCTTTCGGATGTCTTCCACCATCTGCTTAAATTCCTCCGGGGTCATGGAGAAAGATGCGTCCGGGTTCTCGATTTCCCGGCTGATACAAAAATGCTTTTCAATAATGGAAGCTCCCAATGCCACTGCCGTAACGGCGGACATGGAGCCCATGGAATGGTCGGAAAGCCCAATGGGCAGATCAAACTGTTCTTTCATATCCGCAATGGTTCTTAAATGCATATCTGCAGGGTCTGCGGGATAAGCACTGGAACACTTAAGAAGCGCCAGATTGTGATTTCCTTTTGCAAAAATGGTTTCCACCGCTTCCTGCATCTCCGGAAGCGTTGCCATGCCGGTGGACATGATAATGGGCTTTCCCGTAGCCGCCACATAGGAAAGAAGGGGAATGTCCACCATTTCAAAGGACGCAATCTTATAAAACTGCATCCCCAGTTCTTCCAAAAAATCCACTGCCGAATTATCAAAAGGTGTGGAAAGGAAATCAATCCCCACCCTGTCCGCCTCTTCCTTTAATTCCTTGTGCCATTCCCAGGGCGTATAGGCCTTACCATAAAGACCGTAAAGATTTTCGCCCTCCCAGGTTCCGCTTTCAATCTGGAAATAGGGATTATGGCAGTCTATGGTAAGGGTATCCGGGGTATAGGTCTGAATTTTTACACAGTCCGCTCCGCATTCCTTTGCCGCCCTGATAATCTCCTTTGCACGTTCCATAGAGCCCGCATGATTGGCACTCATTTCTGCTATGATATAGGTAGGACACCCTTCTCCCACCATTCTGTTTCCGATTTTAATCTGTTTCATTTTCCCTCCAAGTCCGCTTCTCATCCGAAGCTACCCGCTATTTACCTTTGCATCATGACCTGATATTTGACTTCCGCAATCTGCCAGTCTTCCTCGGTATCAATATCCTGTACTTCCAGCTCCGGCATGGGGAATGGTACGGTCCTTTCCATGATGAGCTTCTTCTGCTCCAAAAAAGGCCGGACACGGAAGAAATAAAACTGTCCCGCATCATGATAAAAGGGTTCCAAATCCTGGGATCTGGTAAACATATGCTCCGGCCATTTAAAGTGCAGAAAGTCTCCCTCCACCACTACACTTCTCTGTGGCGGGAAACTAAACTTTACAACCGGAAGCAGACTGTCCGCTTCCTTTTCTGACATAAGCTTAAAAGCTGTCTTTAGTTTTTCAGCCGTTACAAATGGTGCTGTGGGATAAAGACAGCAGGCTATGTCAAATTCCTTTCCGACTTCTTTATATTGCTGCAAAACTTCTGTCAGAACATCCGTGGTATTGGCAAAGTCGCCTGCATTTTCCCGGCTTCTTAAAAACGGAACTTCGGCTCCTGCTTTTCTTGCAATTTCCGCAATTTCCTCATCATCCGTGGAAACCATGACCTCATCAAATATTCCGGAGGCAAGCGCTGCCTTGATGGAATAGGTTATGATGGGACTTCCCAGAAAATCTTTTATATTTTTGCGGGGAATTCGTTTGCTGCCTCCCCTGGCAGTGATAATGGCAACTGTTTTCAATTACTTTCTCCTCTTTTTGATACTCCGGTAGGTCTTAAGCAGGTTATAATAGGCAAAAAACAACAGCCCGGACTTTTTCAGAATGCGAATAAGTTTTTGTTCCTCCGCACCGATTTTTTCCCGGTAATAGGGATTTTTGTCAAAGTCCTGCATAGTCGCATTTACGCGCTTTAAAAGGCTTTTCACATAGGTATATTTCCCCTTCATTTTGCCGCCCATGCAACTAAACAGGGTATTTACAAAGGCAAGTTCAATGTACTTAAATGCAAATTCATCCGGATACTCTTCGTAGAAGCCGTACTGCCTGCTCTTTTCTAACATCAGTTCCATGGCCCTTACCCGGTCATCGCATTTTCCGGCTGAGACGTAATGGATCGTTGAGTTTTCATGCTGGTAATAATAATACAGGGGCTCATTTACCTTCTCAAAGTGCCGGCAGTGGAGAAGCCAGAGGCTTGCCATGCAGTTGTCCTCATAAAAAATATCCTCCGGGAACCACAAATCATGCTCTGCAATCATCTGCCTGCGCCAGATCTTCACCACCATACTGCCCGGATCCAGAATGATATTTCTCTTTTTCTCCCCGGTCAGTTCACCGGTCTGGTTTCCCTTATTCAGAGGAATGATTTTCCCCACTTCCATGGTATGTTCATGCACCAGACTAAAGTCACAGCCTACTACATCCGCACCGGTTTCCTCTGCCTTTCTAAGCAGTTTTTCAAACATATCGGGAGCGGCCCAGTCATCACTGTCCATCATCCCAAGATAGGTCCCGGAAGCGGCCTTAATCCCAATGTTCCTGGCACCGCCCTGATGACGGTTTCTATCCGATGCGATAACCTTTAATTTATCCGGCTGTTCTTTCTGCAGCCGTTTTAATACCGCCAGGGAATCATCCGTGGACGCATCATCCACCGCAATGATCTCATAATCATCCACCGTCTGGCAAAAGAGGGAACGAATACAATATTCTAATTTTCCTTCTCCGGCCATGTTATAAACAGGCACCACAATACTCAGTTTCATATTATCCGCGTTCTTTTATCACCTTTCCGTTTTCCACACGATAAACTACTTCACAGTTTTCAATGGTCTGTAATCTGTGTGCGATAATAATCAGGGTCTTCTTTCCATGCAGACGGTTAATGGCTTCCATAATGGCAGCTTCCGTATCGTTATCCAGCGCGGAAGTAGCCTCATCCAGAATCAGAATTTCCGGGTCGTCATACAGGGCTCTCGCAATACCGATACGCTGTCTTTGTCCGCCGGAAAGCCGGATTCCTCTTTCACCGATACCGGTTTGAAGTCCCTCGGGAAGACCCTTTACGAATTCATCCAACTGGGCTTCTTTCAATACTTCCCAGATTCTCTCTTCATTCACTTCCTCCTCGGGAATACCGAAGGCCACATTTTTGCGAATGGTGGAATCCAACATAAAAATCTGCTGGGGAATATAGCCCACATTATTTAACCACTGTCTGTAATTTTCCGGGGCTAAAACATCCTTTCCATCCGCCAGGATGCGCCCTCCCTTCAGCTTTAGAAGTCCCAAAAGAATATCTACAATCGTGGATTTTCCGGCACCGGAAGAACCTACAATCCCCACCGCATCGCCAATTTTGATATCCATATCCGCATGGTCAAAAATCAGGACATCGGTATTGGGATAAGCGTAAGTAATATCTTTAAGCGAAACCTTGTCCCGGATGGTAAGCTTTTCCGAAACCTTCTCCAGGCTGTCCATTTTCATTCTTTCATCCGCCAGTTCCTCTTTCAGATTGTCGCTGATACCCATTAAGAAGGGCTTAAAATAGGCGATATCTGTCAGGTAATTGCTGATTCGGTTGGCGCTGGGCATAAGCCGTATAACCGCCAGACCAAAGGCTCCGAGAAGAGGAACCATACTCTGAATGCTGTTGCCCATGGAAACCATCACAATGAGATACCCTAACATTCCGGCAACGCAGACGGTTTCAATTAAAAGTCTGGGGATATTTTTATAAATACTGTATTTCTGAAGTGCCCCGATATAAGCCCCGTTACAATTCACATATTCCTTTACAAAATAGGATTCCCTGTTGCCAATTTTAATCTCTTTGATTCCCATAACGGCCTGTTGGATCCATTTTAAGAGTCCGCTGTAATTTTCTCTGTTTTCCTTACCGGATTTGGACATAACAGGCTTAAACAGGGCCTTGACAAACAACAGGCAGACTCCTAACACCACAATGAGCACCAGAGTCATAACCGGCTGCAGGATCATGGTCGCCACCACTAAAAACAGAAATACAAAGACCTCGGATAAAAGCTGCAGGACGTTCAAAATCAGCGCGTACATATTGATGATGTCACTGGTAATGTTTCTCTGTACTACGGCAGTGTCCGCATTTAAATAAAATTCATAAGGTCGTTTCATGTAATTAATCATCATTTTGCGTGCCATTTTGTACTGGTTACGATAGACAAAACGGTACTGGATGACATGCTGGACCTGCAAAAATATATTTTTTACGACAAAGAGGATGATTAGGACCGCAAGCATCAGGATGACAAAATCCGTGGTACTCTTCATTCCGAAGAAATCATAGACCTTCTGTACAATCTCTATTTTCATCAAAGAATCCATGTCCAGAATTGCGGATAATACAGGGATTAAAAAACCAATACTGCAGGTCTCTAACACTGCGCCGAATACCATGAGAATCACTAACCCCACCATGGCAATTTTTTGTTTTCTGTCCAAAAGAATCCGCAATTTTTTAACGATATCCATATTTTACTGTCTCCTGTTTATTGTCTTACGAAAGCACCGCATTGTAACTGTGCTTTTCTTTTTCCTCATAGGCATCGAGAAAGGACGGCCCCAGGAATACCTTCTCATCAGCATAATCCATTCCGGCTATGGCCTGTGTCAGAACAGTCACCGCCTTGTCAAAGTGAATCCCATCCACGTACTTCAGAACCTCTAAGGGAAATCTCCCCCGAATCATGGTCACGCCCTCAATCTGTTTTTCATAATCTATGGGATCCATGGGATGGGGCTTGATGAAAACCCTGGCATCCCCGGCCTCTTTTTGAATCATATCCTTTACCAGTCTCACGCGAACTTCATCCGTACAGATTTTCTCGGTTAACAGAATTACCTTCTTTTCACCACCGGACAGGGCTTCTCTTAGTTCGTCCGCATTCTCTAAAAATGCATCCACAATCATCCGCTTCTCTTCCGGTAAGAGCTGCTCCTCCAACGGTTTTCTGGGTACCTCTTTATATTTTTTGTAATCATATTGTAAACAGCTTCGGTCATTCACTTCCATGTCGATGCAATATTTGGAATAACCGTTCTGGATGAAAATCAGGTTTAAGGAGGCTAAAAACGCTTTGATTCGGAAACTTCCCCGATTGTCCACCCTGGCGGCATCAAATAATTTTAAACAGTTATACCCATCCTCCAGGGCATGGTATGGAATGTGTTTGTAATTCAGGTAATACCCGATAGGGTCCGAATCACAGAAAACATACACTTCTTTGTATTGCTTAAAGTCCACCGGTACGAAAGGTTCTTCCAACTGGGCATACCGTCTGGTAAATTTGATACGCGCGGGCATATTTTTTAGAATATTTCCGCGGTCCTTATGAAGCTCCACCAGTTCTTCAAACTCGGTGAAACGCTTTTCATCAAACTCTATCACATCTTCAAAATAATGCAGTGCCAAAAGCCGCTCCTTTAAGGATTCAAAATCGGTGGACATTTTGCTTAATACCACCGTTGCCCCTCCCTGCTTTTCCTTCGGGAGGGCAAATTCTTTTAGAAACGTTACGTACACATGATAATACGTATGGCACACATAAATACGGTCTTTCATTATTGTGCTCCTGTTTTACTGATTCCGGTCACATCTTGGATTTATTCTGCAGATAGCGGTACATTTTACCGGGTGCAATCACTTCCGCCGGACTTAAAATTCCCTGCTTCTGCGAAAGGATACTGCCTTTCATAAGACCTTCCAGAAAACCTTGCAGTCTTTCGGCGGCCACTTTGGCATTCCATCTGTCATGAATGGTGAAATAGGCACTGTGCCCCATCTTTTCCATCCTATCCGGATTTTGTATCAGATTTGTAAGCTCTTCATAAAATTTCTCGAAATTCCTGCAGGGATAGATGCACATATTGTCCCCCTCATACAGGAAAGGAACGGCTCCCGGTCCGCAGTCGCAGACGGGTGCGCATCCGCTGTTCATGGATTCGTTAAGGACCGCTCCCCACCCCTCCATATAATCGCTGGTGAAGAGATGAATGTCGCTGTTTTCCATATACCTTCTTACTTCTTCCGGCTTCTTAAATCCTACGAATTCCACTTTATCGGAGAGTTTCTTTTCTTTCACCATGGTTTTGAGGGCTTCCTCCATGGCACCCCCTCCCACCATGGTAATCTTGAAATCAATTCCGTCCTTTTTAAGGCGCTCCCCGGCCAGAATGGCAAATTCGGGGTGCTTCCAGTCAATGAATCGCCCGGCCCAGATCAAGGTTACCCTTCCCTCGGCTTCCCTGCGTGCCCTTTTTGCGGCAAGCAGTGCTTCTATGTCCTGTTCCTTGCACTCCGGAAAATAGCCCCATTTGAACATCTTTTCCGGGTAGGCTCTGACAAGATGAAAGTCACTTGCCACATAAGCCCCACAGCATAACAGATAAACCGGGTCCTTGCGGTGACAGGTATGGTCCTTATATTTCTGTATAAGTCCTCTTGGTGAAATCATCTTCCACTGCCCGCTTTTATAGATACGTTCGCTTAAACGGACCACCGGCTTTTTATCCCTAAGGCGCTTTTCTATATAGGACTCTTCATCCACGCCGCCAAAAAGAACCACATCACTTTCCTCAATGAGTTTGCGACAGAAGGCTTCTTCCTCATAAAAAAGATGCAGATATGCAAGGCTCTCTCTGTCCGCACCCCAGCCCATCTTGATCCGTTCCTCTTCCATGGGCTCGGTCTGAACAAAGGAAAAGTCCCTGTTCCCGGCATACATGGCATCGCAGAACGGAATCTGATGATGATTGATGTAATTGGATACAAAAGTTACTTTCATGTCGGTTTCCTTCCATTTACGATCTGCTCATAAATCTGCATCAGTGCTTTCAAATTGGCGTCCCCGTTGTGGGTAACTTTAGCACGTTCTCTGGCTGCCCTGCCCAGTCTAAGGGCCTTCTCCTCATCCGAAAACAGAATATCAATGGCTTGTATCATGGCTTTGGTATCCCCTGCCGGATAAAGCAGTCCCTCTTTCCCGTCCTCCAAAAGGCTGGGAACACCGCCCACGTTGCTGCTAACCACGGGCATCCCAAGTAACATGGCCTCTCCCACCGAATTGGGAGAATTTTCCAAAGAGGACGGACATAAGAAAACATGGCTCTTTAGGTACCTTTCCCGCATTTGAAGAGCAGACAGTTTTCCCAAAAAGACAATTCTTTCTTCCAGTTTTCCTTTTCGAATCAGATCCAGGCAATATTTGCCGTAGGAACCAATCTTAATCTTCTGCATCAGTGTCTTATAATTTGTAATGATGTTACCGGCCACATAAACCTTTGTGTCCGGATATTTTGTCAGAAGTTCGGGGAGTGCCCACAAAAGATAATGCAATCCCTTTAGCGGATAATCTCCCTGACTTAGAAAAATACTGTGTTTTTCTATCTCTTCCGGATTCCATTCCTTGTCATAAAAAGGAGCCCGCAAGGTTTCCCTTAACACATGATAGGTTGCGTCCGGATTTATCTTAACGGCAATCTCTTTATCCCACTCGGTCCGGCCTGCAATATGACCGGCCAGCTTTAATGCTTCTTCTTCGTTTTTTCCCCGCAGTAAGAATTTCTTCTGTTGTATGCGGATATTGTCCCTTTTTACCAAATCCCGGAATAGATACCGGTTCTGAATCTTCTCTGGCAGATCCGCCATATAGGCCTTTCCGCATTCCCCGCAAATGCCCTGCAGACCAATTAAGATTTTGTCCTTATCCGGAAAGACTCTTGTCATGGCAAGGGTATGGGGATATTCCGTACCAAAAATATGAACCATGTCCGGTTTTACTTCTTCTATAATCTTTCGAAGAATTTCTTCTATCCGGGAATCATAAATTTCCGCATTGGCAACATCTTCATAGAAGCCATAATAGGACAGGCCTTCACAGGTTCCTTTTAAAATACCGTTTTCAGGAAGGCATTCTTTCCCTACAGGAAAACAGACCGCCAGTTCCATATGCAGTTCTTTCCGTCTTAAGATCTCATCCGAAAGACCGGTGAGCCAGCCTTCTTTATTGCCGGCTTCCATCCCTTCGGACTCTGCGATTTTTGGTAACATGATGTTACACAGCCACAAAATCTTCATTTCCGAAATACCGCCTTTATTTTTTGATAAATGCCGGAAAATACTTTGCTCTCTGCCATAAACCGTCTGAGCGGTACCAGTGTGATAACAAGATATGCATTGTATAAAACAAGCTGTATCGGAGACAGGTATCTTTTTGTAATGATACGATGTTCCCTTTTATCCCATGCCCTGTTCTTCTTATTCTCCGAGAAACCATCCCCCTCATATCCGGCAACCGCAAATCCCAGATATTCCGGCTGTATCTTTTCTTCAAAAAAGCACCACAGAAAGTGTTCATAATCGGCACGAATTTTAAATTCCGGCTCATAGGGGTGCTTTACAAACAGGGATTTGTGGTAAAAGCATGCCTGATGGCAGGGAATATTGCGAAAGCAGACAAAGGGGGTAATCTTTTTTGCGGCATATTCCATGTGACCTGTTTTTTCGCAGAAGGTGTCTCCGTAGTAGATACCCTTTCCTGCGGCCCTGTCCAGAAATGCAGCGGTTTTTTTCAAAACCTCTTTCTCATAGAAAGAATCCCCGCAGTTCAAGAACAGGAGGTACTCTCCTCTTGCTTCCCTAATTGCCTGATTCATGGCATCATAAATTCCCTTGTCCTTCTCCACCAGAACCCGGATCTTTTCATTTTCTTTCAGGGCTTCTACGGAGCCGTCCCTGCTGCCTCCGTCCTTTACCACTATTTCATAGTCCGTATAGGTCTGGCAGAGCACACTGTCTATAGTTTCTTGTAATTTTTCACCGGGGTTTAAGCAAACCACCAATATGGAAAAGCGTGGATTCATGAAAAACCTCTCTATTCAAACACAAAACTGTGGTAAGGCAAAAGACGGATGTTGATATCGTATGCCTTATATAAAAAAGCTGCAAAATATAGGGAAAAGGCCAGTATCACTGCACCTGTAAAGAAGATTTTCTGCTTCTTGTCCGGAATCCTTTTCAGGATTCCCGCAATCAGGAACACATTGCTGATACTTAAGTAAAATGCCACCCTGGAAACTACGGGAATAAAGGAGCCGAAGCAATAAATAAGCAGGGCTCCGATATTTAGCATAAAATAGAACCGGTTGACCCTATCATCCTTTATGGCCTGTCTGTAGTACAGGATGGAAAGAATAAGCACACACAGGCATTTCAGAATATTCACATAGGAAAGACCGCCGGTGTCATATGCCGAATTTTCATAAAAGGGATAAATCTTAAAAAGGATGGTGCGGTAAAACTCCGGAAACAACACTGCGGACAGACATAATACCCCCACCGGAATAAGATGCCACAGCCTGTAGGAAAGACCCGCAAGGAAATATACCGGCAGAACCAAAAGTACCGTCTTATGGAAAAGTGCTGCAAACAGGATGAGGAGAACAAATCTGATCCATTTCTTTTCCTGCGCATATTTCATACTGTATAGTGCCACTGCAAGCACAAAATAGTAACGTACCGTATTGAGACTGTTAAAATAAAATCCCTGGGTCATGAGAAGAAAGAAACTCATGACAAACCATGTACTTTGATCATAGAGTGCCTTCACCAGAAAATAGACCGTTCCAAAGGAAAACAGTCCCAGAATGATTCTCGCCGACACCTCACCGGTTCCAAAAAAGTACTGGCAGATACGGACAACGGCATTGAAACCGATTTCCGTAGAAACATGAACATTTCCGGAAATTTTGTCAAAAATCTGCAAATATTCTCCATAGTCATTTCCCACCGCTTCCCGGATGGCAGAAACTACAAAGAGCAGGGTAAAGATGGCCGTGACTCTTACTTTGTTTTCGGCTTCTTTTCGCAATACCCCCGCAGGGCATCTTACGGCATCACTGTCCACACCATATGCAATTAGGCAGGTAAGGAGCGTAAGCCCCACATATAAAATCATTGTCTTTTTTCCTTTTTCCCTTCCCTGATGCCTTGTTTCATTCGTTTATAGGCTTCCTTCACTGTTATTTCCGTACACATTTTATCCTTATGTGCCAGAAGAAAGCGCAGGGCCATCGGCTTTGCAAAACAGCCGTATAAGAAATGGTATAAAACACCCCTGTCAAAAAAGAATTTGGCATGGTAGCCGGAAAACCAGGTGGATTCTCCTGCCTCCTCCCTGCCAATGGTAACCGGTGCGGTATACACCCGATAACCCCTGTCCATAAACTCCTTTATGAACAGACTGTCCTCCCCGGCAGAGTATTTGGCCCCACCGCCAAAAAGTGTGGAAAATCTCACGCCGGACTCTTTTAATTTGCCGGTGCGCAGTGCAAAGCTTACAGCACCGTATCGTCCGCAGTTATAGAATTTTACCCGGTTTCTATCCGTAATATGGTAAGTTTTCCTGTTTTCCTCCACATCGATATTGAAAACAATCATATCCGCCTTGGGATTCTGTTCGAATTCCCGTATGATTTTTTCTTCGTAATCTTTTTCATATACAATGTCTTCATCCGAAAATAAGCAGATATCTCTATCTGCTTTGTCTATGCCATGGTTTCTGCTTTTTCCCACGCCCCGCTCCGCATAATGACAACAGATAATCTCTCGCCCCTTATGTGCAAAGGTTTCCTCTCCCTCGTAAGCACACTGGTCGATGATTACCGCGTCCGATGCCAGATTCATTTTATTTGCAAGTTCTCTCGGATCCGCCTCCATGGCAGAGACTAACACCTGTAATTTCATCGGTTACTCCTTCTGCCCCATGGGACATGGTGAATACATCTCATCCTTCCTTAAAAGACGGTAGACATTCCATAAAACAAAGCCTGCAAGGCCTACGATGAAGCCCAGAATACCGGCACGGAGAGTCCGATCTTTTGGCACAATCAGCTCTGCCTCTCTTGGAGCAATCAAAACTCTTGTAAAGCCGATGCGGTCCTGCGTTTTGCCAAACTCATCAATGGCAGATAACATGGCTTCGTTAACTGCCTTTGCCCGTGCCATATCCGTATCTATGACAGTCAGATTTAAGACACGTCCGTCTGCCAGCACCAGATCCAGTTCTTCCAGACATTTTCGGTACTGCTCATCGGTCAGACCATCCACTCTTTCCAAAACATCTGCCGTAAAATCATCGGATGCAAAAAAGACATGCCATGCCTCCGCTGTGTAGCAGATCCAGCCCACGGGCTCATTCTCACCCTTCACATATTCCACATAAATACTGCTTTCGCTTTGGTATTGCTTCTCTCTTGGTATAACGTGCTTTATAATGTAAGTGATTCCGGCAAAGAGAAGGGCCACTGCAAGGGCTCCTGCAAGTATCTGCCAGATTCTGGTTTCCATGGCCTTTATTAGTTTTCTGCGATTCAGTATTTCGGTTTGATATTCACACGTCTTCTTTTCTGACATGAGTGTCACTACCTTTCTACTCTTCGTTGTCCTTCTTTAGTGCAGTAATCTGATTGCTTTCCACACCTTCCGTGCTGTCCGGCCAGAGCAATACTTTTACCGTAAGAAGCATCAGTTTCAGATCCAGCCATACCGAATAATTTTCAATGTAGGTCAGATCCAGCTTCAGTTTATCATAGGGCGTGGTATTGTATTTTCCATACACCTGCGCATAACCGGCAAGTCCCGCCTTCACCTTCATCCTATATGCAAATTCCGGCATTACTTCCATATACTGTGCAATAATCTCCGGTCTTTCGGGGCGCGGCCCGATAAAGGACATTTCGCCTTTAATAATATTGATTAACTGGGGAAGCTCGTCCAGACGTACTTTACGGATGAATTTGCCGATTGGAGTAATTCTGGAATCCCCTTTGGAGGCCAGTCTTGCCACACCGTCTTTTTCCGCGTCCACACGCATGCTTCTGAATTTCAGGATCTTAAATTCTTTGCCGTCCGTAGTACAGCGCACCTGCTTATAAAGTACCGGTCCCCCGTCATACAGTTTCACCGCAATCGCCGTCAGAAGCATGAACGGAGAAGTAATGATAAACAAAAGAACCGAACAGACAAGGTCAATCAGACGTTTTATGAAACGTTGTTCAATGGTCAGGGAATACTCTCTGGTAAGAAGTAACGGGGTATCAAACAAATGCAGTTCTTCTGCGCCTTTCAGAATCACATCGGGAATCTTGGGCATTACATAAATCCTGAGGGATTTGCCGTAACAGAACTTCATGATGGCATTCCGGTCTGCCATGGGAATGTCCCACAAAACAACGGCATCATACCGTTCCAGGGCTTCCTTACAGATAGCTTCAACGCCTTCCTTAATGTGAATGCATTTGCTGACTTCAAATTTATCCTTACGCTTCTTAAATTTTTCCAGAATATCTTCAATGGGTCTGTCACCGTGCACCAGCAAAAGTTTCCTGGGCGGGAACATATTTTTGTAAATAATACTGGCAATATTGGTCCAAAGAATAATCCATACCATCTGGACCGCCACCATTCCCAGATACATGGGTGCCGGAAAAAGCTTTCTTGTAAGCAGGGATAACTGACCGTATGTGATCAGGTCTACAATAAAAGTTGCCAGTATCTGGGAGAATATGACTTCCGCATTTTTCAGATAACCGATCCGCATTCCTCCGTACATATGGAAGAAAAAGAATAAAAGGACTCCATAGATGGCAAGTAACAGGGCATGTCCCTTTGTCCACCACTGAAGATAAACCTTTACCAGACTATAGTATTGTCCAAACCAGAAATACGCATAAATACCAATCAGCCCCGCCATACAGATGCCGGATAAGAATAACAGCATTATGCGCTTATAAGATTCCAGCTTACGCATTTTCTTAATCTCCCATCGTAAAAAAATCTATCATTTTAGTATAACACAGGCACAGCCCTGCCGCAACCGTTACAAGCCTGTCCACTCTGCCGCAACATATCAGCCTGTCCCATCTTTTAGTAATTACACCCGTCTTTTTACGGCACGAAAAGCCCAGAAAAAGAAGTTGTACAAACTGTACGGCAGGGATAGTTTTTCTTCCTTACGGTACAGATTCCAGATACGCCTCATGGCTTCCAGCTTATTAGAAGAGAGAGTCCCCTTGCTTCTCCGGTATTTTACCAGATTTTCATCCAGACCATAAGCGGTCTCCCCACTTCGCAAAATTTTCCACCACAGGGCAGTATCTTCGCTTTTAATGAGCGGCATCTGAAGCATGCTTCGAGGTATTTTCTCCGTATCAAACATAACGGTGGATGTAAATATGGTGGTATTTTGAAGTGCCTGTCTGTAGGAAAGCGTTTCCGGAACCCTTACGATTTTCCCCAGTCCGACTCCGTTTTCATCTGCAAATTCATACCCGGTAAAGGAAAAGGCCGCATTCTTCTGCTGCATGAACTGCACCTGTTTTTCCAATTTATCCTTTTCCCAGATATCATCCGCATCCAGATAGGAAAGATATCTGCCCTTCGATTGATCTACACCGAAGTTTCTCCCGGCGGCTGCACATTTTCCGTCGATGGAAAAGAGTCTCATACGATCATCCGGATTTCTCTGGATATAACTTTCCAATATTTCCAAGGTGGAATCCGTAGAACCGTTTTCCACAAGCAAAAGTTCCCAGTCTTCATAGGTCTGTGCCTTGACACAGGCTACGGTATCCAATATAAATGCCTCCGCATTGTGGATGGGAATGACAATACTGACTTTTTTGTCCATTGATAGCTCCTTACATCCGTTTATATATGACATATTTCCCGGTCTCCGCAATCTTATCGTAGTCAGACTGTTTTTCCACAGCCGCGGAAAACCCGGATTCCTTAACTCGTTCCTTATCAAACACCAGATAATCGAATCCCCTGGAGGAACAGATACTGAAATAATTCTCCGAAACCTCCGTTTCCGAAAGCCCCTTCAGATTTCCGTTCAACCAGTCATTCATTTCCCCATCCCCCGCATCATAAGTGTCATAGGTATAGGCGGACAGAGCTGCTTCCCACATATTACGTCCAAAGGGAAGTTTGATTCTGCCATCATAGATTCGGGCGTATTCTGCCACCTCCTCGGGTGCAAACAGGTACACCTCACCCCCGGAGGTATCTACGTATTCAAGTACCTCTTCCACATCCTTCGGAAAATATCGCCCGGTTTCCTCCGTCGGATGGGCAAATAAGGTCAGGCTGCCACATAAGAACAATAAAACTGCCAGAACTGCAATAGCAGGACCCTCCCCTAATTTTCTTTTCGTTTTGCCAAACCGGTAACCGGCAAGTTTCTCCCCGCACACTGTCAGCACATAAGCTACCATGGCTGTTTGGGGCAAAAGAGTCCAGAGATTCACATAGTCATAAAAGGTAGTCTGGTATTTCATAAGAAGCCATGCTGTCGGGGGAAATAACAACAGCAGCAGAATAAGCGTTGCGTACTTCTTAAAAAGCTCCTGTTTGTCTTTGATTAAAAACCAAAGCAGAAAGAGAGACAGGAAATAAAGTACCGTAATCTGCCCATCTTTCACAAACAGAGTATAACCGTCCTGCATAAGTCCAAGTAATTTCATTTCTTTGCCACCACCTTTCCGGCAATGAGAAAGACCGCCGCCATAAGAATCGTAAATCCAAGCCCGTAAAGCGTCCAGACCACGCAGAGTTCTACAAATGCTGTCAGAACAAGGCCTGCATATTTCTTACGCAGAAGGCAGTTTAAAGCATAGGGGAGCAAAACCACCGCCCGGATACTCTCTCCGCGCCAGCCCTGCAAAAAAAGTCTTGCACTGTCATTGTAAAGACCATAACTTCCAAACTGCCAGACAAGTGCCACAAAGATTAAAAACGTAAGTTTTGCCTTTTTGTCTTCTCCAAAAAAGAAATCCGCCAGTCTTTCATAGGACAGATAACCTAACAATAACACAACTGCCGGAATAAGCCGGTAACATACAAAAGGTACCGAAAGTCCCGTTACTTTGGAAACAGAGGCATAAAGTGCGGGGAGCCCTAATATTTTCAGGCGTGACGGCATACCCGTCAAAAACCCCTCACCGGTCATGGGGTTTACCGAATAAATTTGATCCGTAGTAAGGAAGGACTGCATAATCTCCCCGGTAATATCCCCTTTTATATAGGGCATATGAGCTCCGTAATTCCACACAATCTGGAGAACAACCAGCGCCAGAAAAAGAAAGGTGCGGCAGGGATATTGCCGAAAGTAAAGTCCTGCCCCTCCAACGGTTTTCCCTTTATTTCTGTGAAAAATGTCCCACAGGATTCCACCCGATATCACCAGAACAAGTCCTGCAAACTGAAAATAAGCACACGCCGAAAAAGGCATCTTTAAAACCAAGGTGCCCAAATAAAATGCCTGTGCAATCAGAACCGCTAAAAAGCTTCTCTGTATGAGTTTATCGGATAAAGAGTTTTGCATAATGCTCTCCTGTAACATGCTAATAATTTTACCATAATCTGCCTGTTTATACAATAAGAAAGAATCTCGCAAGCGAGATTCTCGCGCCGAGCGCGGTCGCTTTTGCGACATGATTCCTATCGCGCGAGTGCGCATCCTTAGCGGATCGTTTTTTATAATAGGAAATTCAGAGGAATTTTCTATTATAAAAAAAAGAGTCTGGAAACCAGACTCCCCTGCTACATTGCTTTGATATCAAGTCGTATTTTATCCGCAATCCTTGCGATGTATTCACTATTGGTAGGTCTTGACTTCCCATCCTTTTGTGAATATCCGAACAACCGGTCAAAGCTCTCTTCATTGCCTCTCTGCCATGATACCTCAATCGCATTCCTGATTGCTCTTTCTACCTTTTGCGGACTTGTCTTAAAATGTCTGGCGATAACGGGATACATCAGCTTCGTTACACTCGAAACCAACTCCACATCCTTGCCTGTCATGATGATAGCATCTCTCAGGTAATAATAACCTTTCAGATGTGCCGGTACACCCATGTCCAACATAACATCTGTCACATAGGTTTCCAGCTCCACGTCATCTACAAATAATATATCCATTCTTCTCCCTTCCTGCCATATCGGCAAATCCATTATAGATACAACAGTATGTTATCATTTCTGACAATTTAGGAAAAGAGTTTCACACATTCCTTAACAATTCCTTAACGAATTACAATTCTTCCTTCGTAAGATAGATAGGACGTTTTTTCACTTCCATATAGGTCTTGGCAAGATACTGGCCGATAATACCCATGCAGAAAAGCTGTACGCCGCTTATCAGGGATATAATACAGACTAAGGACGGCCATCCGCTTACCGGGTCTCCAAAAATAGCAGTTCGTACCACGATGAAAATAATCAGTATGAATGCCAGCAGACAGAACAGTACCCCCATGACACTGGCAATGGATAACGGTACCGTGGAAAATGCTGTAATTCCTTCTAACGAATACAGAAGAAGTTTCCAGAAACTCCATTTGGTTTCCCCTTTGACACGTTCTACATTTTCAAATTCCAGCCATTTGGTCTGAAAGCCCACCCAGCCGTAAATACCTTTTGTAAAACGGTTATATTCCTTCATCTCCAGGATGGCATTCACCATCTGTCTTGTCATCAGACGGTAATCCCGGGCTCCGTCCATAATCTCGGTCTTGGAAATATGCCGCATCATCCGGTAAAAGCACCTTGCAAAAAAGGACCGGACCGGAGGCTCGCCCTTCCTGCTGACGCGTCTTGTGGCAACGGAATCATACCCTTCATCCAGATACCGGAACATTTCTTCCAATAAGTAAGGAGGGTCCTGCAAATCAGCATCCATGATCACCACATAATCTCCCCTGGACTTTTCAAGCCCGGCATACATGGCCGCCTCTTTCCCAAAATTTCTGGAAAAAGACACCAGATGAACCCTCTCATCTTTTTCATGCAACGCACGAACCTCGGGCACCGTATTGTCTTGGGAGCCGTCATCAATATACAGAATTTCGAATTCGATGTCTTTCTCTTTCAGAAATGCTGTATTTTTGCAAAATTCATCATAAAAATAGGGAACATTTTCTTCTTCATTATAGCAAGGAACAATCACGCTTAATAATTTCACTTTGCCCTACTCTCCTTAATGGTAATATTTAGAATAAACCACTATCAGAATAACAGATTCCTGCTTTATTGTCCACCAATATTGCAATCGTATGCATACCGGGCTCTTCCGCATGCAGCATGAAATTTCTACCGCTTGCGTAATCGGCTCTTTAAGGGTATAGTAGAAAAAGAATAAGAAAAACTTAAGAAAAGCCGGTGGGTAAGAACACTTGAACATAATACAAAGTGGTGGTATAATCTATGAGTTAAGTGAGGTGTAGCATGAATTTTTTTACTGATATTGTGCAGAATAGCGTATTGGTATGTGCAGTATGCGGCTGGGCCGTTGCCCAGATTCTGAAAACACTCATCCATCTTCTTTTTACCAAGAAGTTTGTGGCGGAACGTCTTGTGGGGAGCGGCGGTATGCCAAGTTCACACTCTGCCACGGTTACTTCCTTAGCAACTGCAACCTGCTATATTTACGGTGCAAACAGCTTTGAGTTTGCCATAGCCCTGATATTTGCCATTGTGGTGATGTATGATGCCATGGGTGTACGGCGCGAAACAGGTATTCAGGCAAAGGTTCTGAACGAAATTTTGGATGCTTTTGCCGATATGGGAAGTGATATGTCCCCTCAGGATAAATTAAAAGAATTTGTCGGACATACTCCTCTTCAGGTACTGGCGGGTGCTATCCTTGGTATTCTGATTGCGGTTATTTACTGTTCCATAAACTAAAACAATTCTCACACCTGATTTTATATTTTTATAAGACGAAAGAGAGGAATTATTATGAAAAAGCGTAGTCTTTTCCTTATGTTTACTCTTTCTGCACTGCTAGTAATCGGCGGCTGCGGAAAAACAGAAGACACAGAGCCCTTAGGTCCCAGTGATTTGGCAGAATCTATTGAAACACCTGTCAGTCCATCCACAGAGGATCCCGAGGAATCCAAAACGGATACAAATGAAGTGACCGATATTCCCCCTGAAGAAGGAATGGTTCACAGTGCGATTACCAATGAATGGATTGATGAAGAATTGGCCAATCAACGTCCCATTGCCGTAATGTTCCCTACGGACAGAAACTCCCAGCCTCAGTACGGTATCGGTCTTGCCGGTGTACTGTATGAATGTATGGAAGAAGGGGAAATGTCCCGTCAGATGGGTATTATCGAAGACTGGAAAGATTTGGAATTAATCGGTAACATCAGAAGCTGTCGTGACTACTATGCTTACTGGAGTCTGGAATGGGATTCCTTCCTGGTTCACTGGGGCGGGCCTTTCTATCTGGTAGACGTGGTAAAACGTGATGACGTACACAATTTATCCGCCTGCTCCATCGGTTCCGGTGATATTGTAGCTCCTGCTACCGGAAGCAGTGCCTTTTATCGTTATCCGAAGGGTTCTGAACCCACAATTCATAATGGTTTTACGGACGGACCCAAGCTTGCAGCTACTATCGAATCCTTAAAGTACCCCATGGAACACAGAGAAGACCTTTATCAGCCTGATCATTTCAGTTTTGCTCCCATGTCGGAAGAAAATACGTTAGAGGATGCAAAGGATTCCTTTGAGGCAAAGGAAATCAGTTTGGCCAAAATTTTCACTACCACTAAAACTTCTTTCAGTTATGACGAAGAAGCCGGTGTGTACAAAAAATATTTATATGGTTCCCCGCAGATTGATAAATTAACGGGCGAACAGCTTACCTTTGAAAACATTATTATTCAGGATACTTATTGGGAATATCGTCCCGACCATAAATATCTGGTTTTCCAGGTGCATGATACAGGCAGAAGCGGTTACTACTTTACCAATGGCCGCGGTATCAAGATTACCTGGTCAAAAGAAAGTGATTATGCTCCCACCAAGTATTATGACATGGATGGTAACGAAATCAAAATTAATACCGGACACACCTACATTGGTGTTGCTCAGGCAGGCCGTGAGCCGATTATTAAATAGTTTCTCTGTAACCGGATGCAGAGCATATTAAAAGGGGTTTCGCACCAACCGGTGCGGAACCCCTTTTTGAATACCATATGTATCTCACGATAAGGATTATTCCCCTAAACCGCCCTCAATTGCTGTAATCAGGGCCTGTAAGGCTTCCTCTTCATCTATCCCTTCACATGTGAATTCCACTTCATCTCCACACTTCACGCAAGCGCCCAATACGCTCAACACACTTTTTGCGTTTGCTGTATTTCCCCTGAAAGAAAAAGTGATCAAAGATTTAAATTTCATAGCCTCTTTGCACAAAATACCGGCGGGTCTCAAATGAAGACCTGTAGGATTTTTAATGACAACTTTCCGGCTGACCATACCGCCATTCCTCCCTCAATATACTAATATTACTATATCACTTTTGAAATATATCCACAAGCATTTTCTGTCACGTAAAATCGACGCTAAAACATGATATCCTGAATCAAATTTGCCAGTCTGGTTGCTTCCTCACGAATCTGCTCCTGATCCTTACCCTCAATCATGACACGGACCAGTGGTTCTGTTCCGGAAGGCCTGATCAGGACTCTTCCTTCTCCTGCAAATTTTGCGGTAATCTCATCGATTGCCTGTGCAATTTCCGGATATTCCAGATAATGCTCTTTCTTATGGTTGGCAACCTTGGCATTCACCAGAGCCTGCGGCAGAACTTCCATCACTGTGGAAAGTTCGGACAGGGACTTTCCGGTCTCTACCATAACCTGAAGCAAATGGAGTGCGCTTAAAAGTCCGTCACCGGTGGTATTCTCATCCAAGAAAATAACATGACCGGACTGTTCTCCTCCAAGACTTGCTCCGATTTCCTTCATACGTTCCAGAACGTAACGGTCACCCACCTTCGTCTGCTCCGTAACAATGCCGTTCTTTTCTGCCATTAGGAAGAATCCCAGATTACTCATCACGGTAGCCACAATAGTATCCTTTTTCAGGATACCTTTCTTCTTCATATGATTTCCTACGATAGCCATAATCACATCGCCATCTACAATGCAGCCATTTTCATCCACTGCTAAAAGCCGGTCTGCATCCCCGTCAAAAGCAAGCCCCACATTAGCCTTTTCTACCAGAACCCGGCCCTGAAGTTCTTCCATGTGGGTGGAACCGCAGTTGGCATTGATATTGGTTCCGTCGGGGTTGTTATGAATAGCAATCACCTGGGCTCCCAGTTCCTTTAATGCCTCCACGGAGGTATAGAAGGAAGCACCTTCCGCACAGTCTACAACCACCTTCAGTTCGCTCAAATCCACCGGTACGGAACGGATGGCATGATTGATATATTCCTCTCTTGCATCCGTACGATATTTAATCTTCCCGACACGGGAGCCGGTGGGGAACTTCACTCCCTGCATATTGTTGTTAATCAATGCTTCTATTTCATCTTCCATTTCATCCGGCAGTTTATAGCCGTCCCCATCAAAGAACTTGATGCCGTTAAACTCCACCGGATTGTGTGATGCAGAAATTACAACGCCTGCATCCACCTTATATTTACGGGTCAGATACGCGATGGCAGGGGTAGGAATCACCCCAACAAATATGCAGTTTGCACCTACGGAGCATGCACCGGCCATCAGTGCATTTGCTAACATATCCCCGGAAATTCGTGTATCACATCCCACCATAATAGTAGGTTTATGCGCTTTTTCCTTTGTCAAAACACTTGCTCCCGCCTGCCCAAGCTGCATGGCAAGAAGCGGAGTCAGTTCTTCGTTCGCTACGCCACGAACACCGTCTGTACCAAATAAACGTCCCATTTAACCATTTTCCTCCGTCTTGGATAATTTCACATGAATCTTTAAAGGCTGAATCACTTCCAGATCATCGGAAAGGGAAACAAACACCTCCACTTCATAAATACCGGAATAATCCTCTGCTTCCACAGGCAATATACTCTTCAGGTTGGCAATACCGGTCAGATCCACTTCCTGCCAGGACTCCATTTTTTCACGAAGCCCTCTTACGCGGAAAGTATATTCCTTCTTTGCTTCCACAATTTCTGCCTGATATCCTTCTGGAACCCCGGTTAACTGCAACCGGCTGTCCGAAATCTTCAGTTCCCCTTCCACACTGCTCTCAATATGAACAATCACATTGACCTTGCCGCTTGCGGTTTTATCTGCAAGAATAATACTCTTGGGCAAATAATCTTTGATGTTGACACTGGCAAAGAAGTTTTCACTTGCACCGGTAACATCCAGTGCGTCCCCTTCTATCACAATACTCTGAATATTGGCGAGACTGGCTGCATCACCGGCCAGTTCCACATTCTCCATACTTCCGGTGCATTCTCCGGTCATCAGGTAACCGTTCGCGGGTGTGCCTTTGGGTTTATAAATAACAGGAACGGTTTTGGTGCTCAAAATATCCACCTTAACGCGAACCGTTTCCGCATTCATGGTCAGATTATCCGTGGAAATTTCCTTTTGGTCCTTATCATACAACTTCACATCAGCATAGGTTGCAATGCTGTCCGTAGAGTCCGAAACGTCCACCATCAGAACAGCAGAATCAATGCGGTCGATTACGGATTCCGGTCCGGACACTTCAATTCGGTTCTGATCCGGTGTTACATCATATATCATATAATTATTCGGAAGTTCCCCGTAAGTTTCTACGGAGAGTTCCATACGTTTACTCCGCTTACGCTCAATATTTAGTTTGATCATTTCCGAACTGCCTTTGATACTGGTAATCTGATCATTGTACCTGAGAGAAAAAAACTGAATTTCCACGGTATTGGTAACCGTCAGATTGCTGAAATCCGCCTCCGCCACAATATCCGCCGCACTCAGTTCATCCCGAATGGATTTTTTAGCAGTCACGGTAACGCGGGGAACGGTTTCCGTTTTATCAATCACTTCATATACCATATTTTCATCGGTCAGGATATTGGTATTAATCAGACGAACCGGAATATTATAGAATACTTTCTGATCCTCCGGATTTTCAACAGTCATAACAAGCAGCCATAAGAAAAAAGCTGCACAGAGGGAGAAAATTTTCAAAGCCCAGTTATTCGTAATGCGTTTCCAGATATTAGTTTTCTTTTTCAACTTTCTGTGCCTTGCTCCTTCCCTTAAATAGTTTATAAGGTTTCTTCACTTCTTCATTGCCTTCGGGCTGAAGCATTTTAAGTCTTTCTTTTAGTTTGTCACCATCCAGATTCCGTTCCAGCCATCCTTTGTATGCGGTACTGATTTTCCCGGTCTCTTCGGAGACAATAATGGTGATGGCATCCGTAACCTCCGAAATCCCCAGCCCGGCCCGGTGTCTGGTCCCCAGATTTTTATCCAGGTTCATATTATCGGAAAGGGGCAGATAGCAGGTTGCAGACGCAATCCGATTGCCACGTATAATCACCGCACCGTCATGCAACGGTGTATTATGTTCAAAAATATTGATTAACAGCTGGCTGGTAACCAGACCGTCCACGTCAATTCCGGTTCTTTCAAAATCGTGTAAGGGCTGTTTACACTCAATGACAATCAGTGCCCCGGTACGGGCTTTGCCCATTTCCACGCAGGCTTTTGTGATTTCATTGATGGTTTTGGTATCAAACGTACCCTGTTCTTCCTTTGTTCCGCTGAACGGGAGTACATTGGTCAGAATCTGCTTATTTCCCAGTTCTTCCAGTGCCTTTCGAAGTTCCGGCTGCAACACCACAATCAGTGCCGTAACGGCAAAGCCCAGGACATTCCGCCCCAGCCACAGGATTGTCGTCATGTGGAAATACAACGCAATAATCCAGAACGCAAGGATAATCAAAAGCCCCTTTAACAAAGACCAGGCTCTCGTGTTTTTGATCCAGTTCAGGATATGGTAGAGAAGAAATGCGATGATAATGATTTCCACTGCACTGGCCAAATCCATGTCCGGCATACGTCTTATGATATTGTCAGTCAAAATCCGGAATTGTTCCTGCATGTTTAATCAGTTCCTCAAATTTCTTCATAATCATCATTTCGATAGTCGGGCTGATGTTTCGTTCCAATGGTCACGGAATTACCCCTTCTGACCTGTCGTTCGGTAGAAACCGGACGTTTTAGATGCTCATCCCGTCCCGTTTGTGTGTGTACACTCCGCCCGGTCTGCGTATTGATCTTTTTCACGGTTTTTTCCGAAACGGCAACTGCCATTTTAGGAACCGCTTTTACATAGTAATAATATTCATCATCCTCAAACTGCACCTTCTCGGTACGGCTGTAATCCACACTGAAAACAAAGAACTGCAACACTAAAACCAACAGTGCGGCTCCAAGAGACCCCAGAATCAGAGCCACTACCGATACATTGATGTCGTACATCAAATCTCCCACCAAAATAATCATAATGTTAGAGATCGTACCGGCAATAATGGCAATAGTCCAGGAATGGTCCACCGACAGTCTTCTGATCAGATATACAAGTGCCACCGTCATAATAAATGCAACTACCACAATAATCATAGTTTTGTTGCCTAACAGTCCGTCAATCATTAACCGGATTCTGGCTACCGCTTCTGATGCTTCTCCAGCCCCCAGAGTTTGTGCATTCTGGGAAATAAACACTGTCAGATAATGGATAACGGTACCGCATGCCACTGCGATTGCGGAAGCAGGGGTTCCGATTAACCCCATGGCAATGGGCATCACATAAGGAATGTGAAGTGCAAAGCAGATTGGGGTAAGCAAAACGCATACCGATTCCTTCGGCGAAAACCGGAAGAATAACAGCAGCATCAGAATGAACAGGCACGCTACAACCAGTGCCGCTTCCATTGCCAACGAATAGCAATGCAGCAAAACAAAGACGGCGGCAAAGAAAATCATGAATCCCACCGGAAGGAAAGAACACAAAAGGGATACAATCAGAATGATTGCCACATTATTCAGCCTGGTCATATACCCCAGTCTTCCTTTAATTCCCAGAAGTACCACGAGTGCCAGCAGGAATTTGAGAACCGGGAGAACATAAACATCATATTTTGC
Organism: uncultured Lachnospiraceae bacterium; assembly: GCA_945919075.1. Lineage (GTDB taxonomy): Bacteria > Bacillota > Clostridia > Lachnospirales > Lachnospiraceae > Acetatifactor. The sequence goes on along the minus strand of CAMEIX010000005.1, from coordinate 12,930 downwards.
ATAAAACTTTTTTATGACTTCTTTTATTTCCAACAAATTACTCATAAAAATGCCTTTCAATAATTATTATTTTTGTCATACATGGATGCCAGTTTTTTCAGATTCATATAGTAAGTCCGTGTGCTCTTTTTTGCTTTCGTATATCGATATGAGTATACAAAAAAAGTAATGACTGCAAATACCACCACAAAAACCGCATAATAAATAAGCACATTTTTGGCAAATACAAACAGATCCATTTTGTAAATATCATTCATGAAATTTTCCAGGTCATAAAGAATGTACAAAGCAAATATAATGATAAAAGCTACTGTAGAACCGATTACCGACTTTAAGACCTGAATCCCGATGTAGTCGCTGCGAAAATATTTTCCCACTGCGACCATCTTCCTGCCTTCATTTTGCTCATATGCGGCAAGCTTGGTCATTAGTATGACCCTTTCCTCATTCAACATAATCCGAAATTTCTCCTATTCATACAAGAAACTAATCACACAAAAAACGCATTCTGCTACCGTCATCCTTAGACTTTAGGGGTGCTTCCTTTTTTTCTGCCTGCTGCTTGTTCCGGATTGCATCCCCGAATCCCTTCGCCAGTTCATGCTTGCATTTCTCGCAGTATCTGCCACTGGTAATGGGTGCTCCGCAGCTTTCGCAGGGAAGTGCGATTCCCGAGCCGCTCTTTAACTCCAGACGTTCTTCGCGAAGCCACTGCTGAATCTGCTGGGGTTCCACTTCACACTCTTCTGCAAGAGAAACAATGGTAACTTCGGGATGTTCCTCCACATACTTCTTCACACGCTGAAACGTATTCTCATTTTCCTCCCGACAGGCCGGACAGATTCTTGGTCCGACTACATAGTTAAAAATCCTGCCGCATTTTCTGCAATTTACAATATTATTCATACAAACTCCTTAGCCTCTGCTTCTTAATCCGTGCTTCCGATAGCCAAAGTTACAAAGTAAATATTTTCTGCACCGGCTTCCAGAAAAACCTCCGCCAATGCGTCAATGGTAGTACCGGTCGTATAGATGTCATCCATAATTATAATCGTCTTTAATTTTACAACATTTGGCTCTATTTTGAAAGCCTTTTTCAAATTATTTTGCCTTTGTTTTTCATTTAATTCCTTTTGAGGAACCGTGTTTTTGATTCGTTTTGCCAGATTCGTGTATACCGGGATGTGCAAAATCCTTCCCACCTCTTTTGCCAGAAGCTCCGCCTGGTTGTACCCTCTTAGCTTTAACCTTTCTTTGCTTAGCGGTACCGGCACAATTCCTTCCGGTTTCACTCTCCGGATAAACTCCCCCAGACCAAGCGCCATCTGTTCTGCATAAAACAGGGCATATTCCTCCCTGGAAGCATACTTAAACCGGTAAATCCCTGCAGCCGCACTGCGGTACTCATACAATGCCCTTCCTCGTAGGAAGTAGTGAGATCGACTCCTGCAATCCCGGCAATATTCTTCTTCCCTGCTAAGACTCTTTCCACATTTCATGCAATAAGGGGGTTCGATCCGCTTTAGCTTTCCTGCACAGTTTTGACAGATTCTCCCTTCCCCAAGAGGCACCGGTCTGTCACAGACAGGGCATCTTAGCGGAAAGAATAAATTCAGAACTCTTGCTTTCCCGATATTCCATATTGTATTTTCAGTCATTTTGCCTGCTTTCCGCACGCATCCTTCTCAAAATGCTCTCAGGACAGTTCTCTGATTCTTTCCGTAAGAGCCGTATATCTCAAATTGACCGATGCATTATCGATCATCTCCTCCAGTGTCTGTCTGCTTCCCAGTATCGTTACACAGGATTTTGCCCTGGTCACTCCGGTATACAGAAGATTCCGGTTAAAAAGCATTCTCGGACCGCTAAGTAAAGGCATTATGACAGCCTCATATTCGCTTCCCTGAGATTTGTGAATGGTCAGGGCATACGCCAGTTCCAATTCTTCAACCTGCACAAAAGGATAAGTCACCCTGCGATTATCATCAAATTCCACCAGAACATTCTGCAGGGTTTCATTAATCTCCAGAACCTTACCGAGATCTCCGTTGAACACCCCGAGCCCTTTATCGATGGGAATTCCGTAGCGGCTCACAATCTCCCACTGAATCTCATAATTATTTTTTGTCTGAATGACCTTGTCCCCTTCCCTGAGGACCATACCGCCAAATTCATGTTCCTTTTTCTCTTTTGCAGGCGGATTCAGGTATTGCTGTAGAATCCTGTTGAGGGTTTCCACACCCAGATTGCCCTTCCGCATAGGGGTGAGGACCTGGATATCGTAAGGGTCCGCCTTCACATACCGCGGTAATTTCTCTGTAATCAGTTGTATCATGTGTTTGTAAATCACATTAAAATCGCTTCTCTCCAGGAAGAAAAAGTCCCTGCTTTTGTTATCAAACAAAGGCTTTTCCCCGCGATTGATCTTATGTGCATTGACAATAATATCGCTTTCTCTGGCCTGTCTGAAGACATTTTGCAGACGAACCTGCGGAAACACATCGGCTGCCAGAATGTCGCGCAGTACCTGTCCAGGGCCTACGCTTGGAAGCTGATCCACATCCCCCACTAAAACCAGCCTGGTTCCGGGCATAATGGCACGTAACAGAGACTGGAACAATAAAATGTCCACCATGGACATCTCATCAATGATGATGACATCGGCATTTAGCGGATTTTCTTCATTTCTTTCAAATTTTGCCCGCTTTCCTTCCTCCGCAAACGAACCGTTCAATTCCAACATCCGGTGAATGGTTCTTGCTTCGTAACCGGTGGTCTCCGTCATTCTTTTTGCGGCGCGTCCGGTAGGTGCTGCCAGAAAAATATCCAGACGTTCCTTTTCGAAATAGCGGATAATGGTATTAATGGTGGTTGTTTTTCCGGTACCGGGCCCGCCTGTGAGGATAAATACCCCGTTTTTCACGCATTCCAAAACAGCCTGCTCCTGAAATTCATCCAGCTCAAGGCCTTCCTCTGTGGTAATTTTTTCAATCTGTGATCGGATTTTTTCTTCCTCGGAAGGGAGCAGATCCCTGCTGTCATACATGGGAATATTGAGGTCGTGCAGCATTCTGGCGCAGTTTAATTCGGCATAATAATAAGAGGCCGCAAAAATCTGTTTTTCTTCCTCATTCTCCTTTTTACGGATGACCAGTTTCCGATCCATGGCAAGGTTTGCAATCTGCGGCAGAATATGCTCTGAGGCGACCCCTAAGAGCTCCGATGCCCGGGTTAGCAGGATTGTTTCGGGAAGATACATATGTCCTTCTGCAACCGCCTGGTTTAAGGTATACAGAATACCGCTCCGGATACGATAATCCGAATCGGACCGGATACCGATCTTCGCTGCTATCTCATCCGCTATCTTAAATCCCACACCATCGATATCCTCTGCCAGCCGATACGGATTTTCCTTCAGTATCCTGTAAATTTCATCCTGGTATGTATTATATATTTTTACCGCAAGTGTATTGGAAATACCATATTTTTGTAAAAAAAGAAAAGCTTCCCGCAAATCCTTCTTTTCCTGTACCTGGGCGGAGATTTCTCTGGCAATCCGGTCACTGATTCCCTTGACCTCTACCAGACGAATCGGTTCTTCTTCCATGATACGGAAGGTGTCGGTTCCAAATTTTTTTACAATTCTGGCAGCCAGCGCCGCGCCGACTCCCTTGATAGCTCCACTTGCCAGATACCGCTCCATTCCGGCGGCATCTTCCGGGGGTACAGACTCGTAACTGACTACTTTAAACTGGTTTCCGTAAACCGGATGCTCCACATAGTCCCCCGTGGCCCGGATACTTTCCCCCTGCGTTACCCCCTTTAACATGCCTACCAGAATAATTTCTTCTTCCCCGCCTGCCAGTTGCAGGACAGTGTAGCCGTTATCCGCATTCTGATAAATTATGTGATCAATATATCCTGTAATGTTCTCCACTGTTTACTCCCAACCACTTGCCTCGTCGCCATAACAGAAAAAGACTGCTGTAGGCAGTCTTTATAAACTATAGTTCCGTTTCATTTGTTCATAGAGCATCTTTGCCAGTCCTAAATTTCCCTGCTCCGTTTCCGCTTCGGAAATCTGTTGAATCATATTTTCCTTGTAGTAATCGGAGATCTGGGATGCATAGGAAGAGGTGTTTTCTGATTCCGGAATGGTCTTTACCATTTCCTTGAACATCTGCTCTACAAAATAAGCCTCAAACTTTTTGCAGGCATTCATCAATTCTTCATCGCTTGCACCCGAAAGATCCTTGCCGGCCTGTTGTTCTATCTGGGATGCCGTCTGGGAACTCTGCGCCTTCAAGAGATCCGTATAGGCATTTGTAATATTACCAATATCCACTTTTGTTCCCTCCTCATCCTCTTTTATGTCCGGTTCATGTCTTTATCATTCCATCAATACCGCTGCAAATCTACGCTTATTATATTATTATCTGCGCAGATTGTTTGCCTGTTGCATCATTTCATCGGAAGCAGTGATTGCCTTGGAATTCATTTCATAGGCACGCTGTGCCACGATCATATTTACCATTTCATCTACTACCTGAACATTGGAGCCCTCCAAAAATCCCTGGTGAACGGAGCTCTTCTGCACCGTGGTACTGGTAGCCTCATTAATGGGTTCCCCACTGGCAGCGGACTGTTTGAACAAATTTCCGCCCTCTCTTTCGAGACCGTTGGGATTGGTAAACTGATAAAGGCCGATGGAAATTCCCAAAGACTTCAGATTGTTTTTCTCATCCGGATAGCAGATGGTACCATCCGCTGTCACGCATATCTGGCTGGCATCATAGTCGCCTTTCAGAATAATAGCCTGCCCCTTTGCATCCAGTACAGGATGTCCGTCGGTATCCGAGAGCATCAGGGATTTGTCAGGTCCCAGAGTCCATAAGAAATTACCGTTTCTTGTATAGTAATCGTTTCCGTCCTCACCGCGTACTGCAAAAAAGCCTCTGCCGGTAATCGCAAAAGCAGTATCGCTTTCACTGGCAAGCATGCTGCCGTCCTTAAAAATAAAGTTCAGGGAAGCATTACGCACGCCCAGTCCGACCTGCGCACTGCCGGGTTTCTGCTCACCGTTTGCGGAGGTCGTCTTCGTCTGAATATTCTGGTAAAGTAAGGTTTTAAATTCGTTAACCTGGGTTTTATAACCGACGGTATTCACATTGGCAAGGTTATTCGCAATATTATCCACATTTGTCTGCTGGGCAATCATACCGGTTGCCGCAGTCCATAAACTACGTACCATTGTTTCCTACCTCCTTATAATCTTCCCAGTTCACGGGTTGCAATTTCCAAAGAATTATCCATGGTCTGTAAGACCTTCTGGTTGCTTTCGTATTGTCTGGTAATGGCAATCATGTTGACCATCTCTGAAACCACCTGCACGTTTGACATTTCCAGATAACCGGACTGTACCTGTGCCGCGGAGGTGGTGAATTTTGCCCCCTCGATAGGCTCAAAGAATGTTTCTCCCGTCCGTTTCAGATAGTCGTAATCCTCAAAATCCACTACCTGAATCTGTGCCACTTTTGTACCGTTTCCCTGATAAATTCCACCGTCCGATGTAATGGTGGTTTCCCGAAGCGGGTCCAATTTGATATGACGGTTATTGGTGTCGAGTACGTAATCTCCGTCATTATTCACTAAGTAGCCTTCTTTATTAAGTGTGAAGTTACCGGCTCTGGTATATCTTGTAGTGGTTTCCCCTGCTTTGTTGGTAAACTCGACCGCAAAAAAACCGGCATCCGTAAGTGCAAGGTCAAAGGTATTTTCCGTAATCCGGAAGGAACCCTGGGTGTAATCCGTATAATTCTCTCCGATCTTTACCCCCGGTGTATTGCGTCCTATATTCTGTTTCCTGTCAAGTCCGACGGAACCGTCCTTTAATTTGTAAGCCAGCAGACTGTTGAAAGACTGGCTGGTAGAGCCCTCTTTCTTAAAGCCCACGGTGGAAGCGTTGGCCAAATTATTGGTCATGATATCCATGCGGTTCTGCTCGTTGAGCATGCCGGTGTAAGCAGTGTATAAACCCTTAACCATGCCTGTCCTCCTTGTGTAAAAGACTTAGTCCTCTTTGTAACCTGCAAGGAATTCCACATATCTTCCGGTTCCAATGGCAACTGCGGTCATGGGATCCTCCGCGGTCATGGTATTGATGCCGGTCTTGGAATAAATCAATTCCTCCAGACCATGGAGAAGACTTCCGCCACCGGTTAACACAATACCTCTGTCCGCAATGTCCGCTGCCAGTTCAGGCGGCGTTTTTTCCAACACGCTGTGAATGGTTTCCACAATCTGTGCCGTGGTATCGCGGAGAGCTTCTTCCGTTTCTTCGGAAGTAACGGTTACCGTTTTGGGAAGACCGGTTACCAGATTACGTCCTCTGACGTCCATCTTATCGACTTCAGGTCTGGGATATGCAGATCCTATCTTAATCTTAATGTCTTCTGCGGTTCTTTCACCAATCAGAAGATTATGTTTCTTACGCATATATCGGATGATTGCTTCATCAAAGTCATCACCCGCAATCTTAATGGAAGCACTGACAACAGTACCGCCGAGGGAAATAACCGCAATATCTGAGGTACCGCCGCCGATATCCACAATCATATTTCCGCAGGGCTTGGAAATATCGATACCTGCTCCGATTGCTGCCGCAATAGGCTCCTCAATAATAAATACTTCTCTTGCACCTGCCTGATAAGTAGCATCCTCTACTGCTTTCTTTTCTACTTCGGTAACACCGCTAGGCACGCAGACCGCAATGCGGGGCTTACGGAAGGTTCTTCTTCCAAGTGCTTTCTGAATGAAATATTTCATCATCTTTTCGGTAACGGTATAGTCGGAAATAACCCCCTGACGAAGCGGACGTACTGCAATGATATTGCCGGGAGTCCTTCCAAGCATCAGTCTGGCGTCCTCACCGATTGCCTTAATCTTATTGGTATCTCTATCAAAAGCTACAACAGAAGGTTCCTTAAGGACTACGCCTTTTCCTCTGATGTAAACCAAAATACTTGCTGTTCCTAAATCAATTCCGATATCTGTATATGGCATATTTTACCCCTTTCCATGGTACTATCAAGTAAACATACGAAGATATTATAACCCAAAATGTACCATTTTCATAGGGGTAAATAAAAATTTAATAAATAAACGCAGAAAAAGATACCGGATCCTTCCGTTATCTTTCCTGCGTCCATGCTTTCTGCAAAATATATCGGCAAATTTTCCGCAAACTTTAGAAAGACTTTTATTTTTTCAACATCTTTGCAATATATTTTCCGGTAAAGGATGCCGGATTTTGGGCAACCTCCTCCGGGGTACCGCAGGCAACCACGGTTCCTCCGCCGTCCCCGCCTTCGGGACCAATGTCAATGATATAATCTGCCGTCTTAATGACATCCAGATTATGTTCAATGACTACCACCGTATTGCCGCCTTCCGTCAGCTTTTGCAGGATTTCCACCAGTTTCTGTACATCCGCAAAATGAAGACCCGTGGTGGGCTCATCCAGAATATAGATGGTCTTTCCGGTACTTCTTTTGCTTAACTCGGTAGCCAGTTTGATTCGCTGTGCTTCCCCACCGGAAAGTTCCGTGGAAGGCTGTCCCAGCTTGATGTAAGAAAGTCCCACATCGTTTAAAGTCTCAATCTTACGCCTAATGGAAGGTACATTCTCAAAGAAGGTAACCGCCTCCTCCACCGTCATATCGAGCACATCATAAATACTCTTACCCTTATATTTCACATCCAGTGTTTCCCGATTGTAACGCTTACCGCCGCACACTTCACAGGGAACATATACATCCGGTAAAAAGTGCATTTCAATCTTGATAATCCCATCTCCGCTACAGGCTTCACAACGGCCGCCCTTCACATTAAAACTGAACCGGCCTTTGGAATATCCCCTGGCCTTGGCATCCACGGTAGACGCAAACAAATCACGGATCTGATCAAACACACCGGTATAGGTGGCAGGATTGGAACGAGGGGTTCTGCCGATAGGGGACTGGTCAATATTAATCACCTTATCCAACTGTTCAATTCCCTTAATACCCTTATGCTTCCCGGGTATGGTTCTTGCGCGGTTTAATGTTTTGGCAAGATACTTATACAGGATTTCATTTACCAGGGAACTCTTACCGGAACCGGATACACCGGTTACCGCCGTCATAACACCAAGAGGAAACTTTACATCTATGTTTTTTAAATTATTCTCCTGTGCGCCCAGAACGGTTAGATACCCCGCAGGTTTCTTTCTCTCCTTGGGAATCGGAATAAAGAGTTTACCGCTTAAATACTGTCCGGTAACAGATTCCTCCACCTGCATGATCTCTTCTGCAGTTCCGCATGCCACTACCTGTCCACCATGGGAGCCCGCACCGGGACCGATATCCACAATATAATCCGCCTCCCGCATGGTATCCTCATCATGTTCAACCACAATCAGGGTATTTCCAAGGTCACGCAGATTTTTCAATGCACCCAGCAGTTTATCATTATCCCTCTGGTGAAGACCGATGCTGGGCTCGTCCAGAATATAGCAGACCCCTACCAGCCCGGAACCAATCTGGGTTGCCAGTCGGATTCTCTGGGCTTCCCCGCCGGACAATGTGGAGGTTGCCCTGGACAGAGATAAATACCCCAATCCCACATTTACCAGAAAACCGACACGATTCCGGATTTCCTTTAAGATTCTCTCCCCTATTAATTCCTGTGTCTTTGTAAGATTCATACCCTGCAGGAACTGCTGCAGTCCATTGATGGAGAAAGAGGTAATTTCAAAAATATTCTTATCACATACTGTCACTGCGAGGGATTCCCTCTTAAGACGCATGCCATGACAGAGTTTGCAGGGAGTAAAACGCATGAAACTCTCATATTCCTGCTTCATGGTATCGGATCCGGTTTCCCGGTAACGCCGTTCCACATTTTTTAAAAGCCCCTCAAAGGCAATGGCATAGACACCCTTCCCCCGCTGACCTTCATAATAGACATCCACCTTTTTGCCGTCCGTTCCGTTAATCAGAATGTTTTTGACACTGTCCGGATAATCCTCATAAGGGGTATCCAGGTCAAAATGGTATTCCTTACAAAGCGCCTGAAGCGTGGCATTGGTAAAGCTACCCTTATCCTGGCAGGACTGCCAGCCTGTTGCGATGATAGCACCCTGATTGATGGACAGGGATTTGTCGGGAATCATGAGTTCCTCGTCAAATTCCATCTTGTAACCCAGTCCGAAGCAGTCCGGACAGGCACCAAAGGGATTGTTGAAGGAAAAGCTTCTGGGCTCAATTTCACTGATGCTGGTTCCACAGTCAGGACAGGAAAAACTCTGGCTGAAGGTCATGGATTCTCCGTCAATCACATCCACCTCTAAAAGCCCATCCGTAAGTTCCAGAACATTTTCCACGGAATCTGTCATACGTTTCTCAATGCCCGGCTTTACTACCAGACGATCCACTACGATTTCAATGTTATGTTTAATATTCTTATCTAATTTAATTTCTTCGGAAAGCTCATAGATGCTGCCATCCACACGTACACGTACATAACCGCTTCTCTTGGCGCGCTCTAAAACCTTGGTATGCTCTCCCTTGCGCCCCCTTACCACAGGTGCCAGCAGCTGGATTTTGCTGCCTTCCGGAAGTGCCATAATCTGGTCCACCATCTGATCCACGGTCTGCCTGCTGATTTCCCTGCCGCAGTCCGGACAATGGGGAATGCCGATACGGGCATACAGGAGACGAAAATAATCGTAAATTTCAGTAACCGTTCCCACAGTAGAGCGGGGATTCCGGTTGGTAGATTTCTGGTCAATGGAAATAGCCGGGGAAAGTCCTTCAATCTTCTCCACATCGGGCTTTTCCATCTGCCCCAAAAACATACGGGCATAGGAAGACAACGACTCCATGTACCGGCGCTGCCCCTCCGCATATATGGTATCAAATGCCAGAGAAGATTTGCCGGAACCGGACAGACCGGTTAGGACCACCATCTCGTTTCTGGGAATATCCACATCAATATTCTTTAAATTATGCTCTTTTGCACCCCGGATTTTAATCCATTCTCTGGGACGCATTTTCTGTGTTTCTGCCATTTTTAACTCCTTAGTTGTCACATACCGTGACACCGCATTTTATTTTCGCCTTATTTATCTAAACGACAAAGTACCTGATCCAGATCATAAAGAATCTAATCCAGGTCGCGAAGTACCGTCTTTAATTCTATCATCTTATCACGAAGCTCTGCCGCCGTTTCGAAATCCAGATCCGCGGCTGCCTTCTGCATCTTTTTCTGAACGTCCGCAATGCATTTTTCCAATTCCTTGCGACTCATGGATTCGGGGTCCTTTTCGAAAGAAACCTCTTCCTTGGTCACAACCTTGGAAATGCTGATCAGATCACGTACAGCCTTCTTAATTGTCTGGGGCGTAATGCCATGCTCCTCATTGTATTTCTGCTGAATGGCACGTCGTCTTTCGGTCTCACCGATGGCTGCCTTCATGGAATCCGTCCAGTTGTCCGCATACATGATAACATGACCGTCCGCATTTCGCGCCGCACGTCCGATAGTCTGTATCAGGGATGTCTCGGAACGTAAGAAACCTTCCTTATCCGCATCCAGAATTGCCACCAGAGAAATCTCCGGGATATCCAGACCCTCCCTAAGCAGGTTAATTCCCACCAGTACATCAAACACATCCAGACGCATATCACGGATAATCTCCGCACGCTCCAGGGTATCAATATCGGAATGAAGATATTTCACACGAACTCCCACATCCCGCAAATAATTGGTCAGATCTTCCGCCATTCTCTTGGTAAGCGTGGTGACCAGTACTTTATTATGGTTTGCGGTCTCTTTTTTTATTTCGGCCAAAAGGTCATCAATCTGCCCTTCCACGGGACGCACACATACTTCCGGATCGAGCAGCCCGGTGGGGCGGATAATCTGCTCGGTCCTGAGAAGTTCATGCTCTTCCTCATAGACGGAAGGCGTTGCCGATACAAACAGCATCTGGTCTATATGACTCTCAAATTCTTCAAAATTAAGCGGTCTGTTGTCCAGTGCCGATGGCAGTCTGAAGCCATAATCCACCAGTGTGGTCTTACGGGACCTATCCCCTGCATACATCCCCCGAATCTGGGGAATGGTGATATGGGACTCATCGATAATAATCAGAAAATCATCCTTAAAGAAATCCAGGAGACAATGGGGCGGTTCGCCCTCTTTGCCAAAGCTTAAATGTCTCGAATAATTTTCTATGCCGGAGCAAAATCCGGTTTCCCGTAACATTTCCACATCAAAATTGGTCCGCTCTGCAATACGCTGGGCTTCAATCAGCTTATCCTCACTCTTAAAATAGCGGATACGCTCCTCCAACTCTGCTTCAATATTCTTGCAGGCTTCCTTAATTCTCTCCGGTGCCACCACATAGTGGGATGCCGGGAAAATGGAAACATGGTTTAAGGTGGCATGTATCTGACCGGTAAGCGGGTCGGTCTCACAGATACGGTCAATCTCATCCCCAAAAAATTCCACACGGATCAGATAATCACTTCCCTGTGCAGGAAAAATCTCCAGAACATCTCCCCGCACACGGAAATTGCCGCGTTCCATATCCATATCATTCCGGTCGTACTGCATCTCAATCAGACCGCGAATCACTTCGTCCCTGTCCTTACTCATGCCGGGGCGCAGATTCACCACCATGCCCTGATAGTCATCCGGACTTCCCAATCCGTAAATACAGGAAACGCTGGCAACCACCACCACATCCCTTCGCTCGGTCAGGGATGCAGTTGCAGAAAGTCTGAGACGGTCAATTTCCTCATTGATGGCCGAGTCTTTTGCAATATAAGTATCCGTGGACGGCATATAAGCTTCCGGCTGGTAATAATCGTAATAGGACACAAAATATTCCACCGCATTTTCCGGGAAAAATTCCTTGAACTCAGAGTACAACTGCCCTGCCAGGGTCTTATTATGCGCTATGACCAAAGTTGGTTTGTTCAGTTGTGCAATGACGTTCGCCATGGTAAAGGTCTTCCCGGAGCCGGTAACTCCTAACAGGGTCTGAAACTGATTTCCCTCTTTGAAACCCTCCACCAGTTCTTTTATGGCCTCCGGCTGGTCGCCGGTAGGCTGATATTCACTGTGTAAAACAAAATGATCCATAAATGCTCCCTCAGGGACGTTCCTTTTGTCCTATTTTTGCAGTTCACTTATTATTTAATGTAACCATATCCCAGTTATTATATCAGAACAAATAAAAAAAGTACAGAACAAAATCGAATGTTTGTTCTGTACTTTTGTAAATTTGGCTATTTTCTTTCTTACTTACTACAGGATAATCAGGGCCTTTTCTAAGACTTCTTCCTCAATACCTTCTTTGCGCAACTGTTCTACGCTTTCACCTTTACGCAGTCTGAGGACAACGTTGGTAAGAGTTTCTATGCCGCGTTCCATGCCAATTTTCTCTCCATCTTCAAATCTCTGGTCCAGTTTCATTTCTAAGGTCATGTAATTGTCCCTCCATTCGTCGTCGCTGCGGATTTCTTCCTATGGGTCCAAAAGAGCAAAACAAAATCTATGATTGCCCCATCCCTATAAAGTAAGTATGATTCTTCCGCAGAGAATAAGCTTTCTGATTTGTTTATGGTTTATCTTAGATTAGTTAACTGTAGAACGCTTAAAATCACAGGATAATCAGGGCCTTTTCTAAGACTTCTTCCTCAATACCTTCTTTACGCAATTGTTCTATGCTCTCACCCTTGCGTAGCCTGAGGACAACGTTGGTAAGAGTCTCCATGCCAATTTTCTCACCTTGTTTCATGCCGCGTTTCATGCCGCGTTTCATGCCGCGTTCCATGCCGATTTTCTCGCCCTCTGTCCTTCCAATTTCTTTTCCATCTTCAA
>CAMEIX010000004.1 GCA_945919075.1 uncultured Lachnospiraceae bacterium | reverse complement strand
ACAGAGATAGTTTTAAGCGTGTTGTTGCACTTGCCGATGATGAAGATATGCAGAAGCGTTGGAAATTCTTTTTGAAAACCATAAAAGATAATACACTTGAGTTTCCATTCGTCATTGAAGGAATCCAGACTTTCCTTGAGCCTGTGTTTGACGCAATTGTGAATGAGAAAGAATGGCAAGAACAGTGGAACTTTATTATGAAATGGAATAAAAATGAAAGGAGTCCCAAATTATGAGTAGTGTACTTACTGTTGAACAGCGTGAGCAAGCAGGTTCTGACTCCTATAATAGATTTGAATATCAAGTTCATTGGATTGTATGCCATATAATAGGTAAACTTCAAGAAGATGCAGAGTGTATTGTTTTTTGTGAATTTCATGATGATATGGCTGAATTTTCTCCCAATAATCAGCAGTATCAGTTTTTTCAAATAAAGACAAAAGAAGATTCTTCTGACTGGACTATTGCGGAAACGTCTAAAAGGGAAAAGAAAAAAATGGTAGCTACAAAAAATCTTTTTTAGGTTTTATTTTCTACAACTATTTGACATTTGGTGCTGAATGTTCGCATTGCCATTTTGTATCAAATAATGATTTTGATAAAGAGGTTTTGTTATGGCAGTCATATATTGAAGACGGGAAAAGACTTCAGACAGAAAATATTGCGTTATATGAAAAAATCAAAGACAGGATTAAAAATGAATTTTTAGATGATATGCCGAGCAATTTTGATTCTGTCTTTGAGGAGTTTATTCAGAATACTTTTGTCCATAAATCGGAACTACAACTAACAACTTATGAATCTCAAACTATGGGTAAATTTTTCAACCACTTGGCAGACAAAAATATTCCGTCCAATACTGCCAATCTTATTTTTCAGCAATTGCTAAATGATGTAAGAAAAAAGAGTAAAGAAAAAATCAAAGTACCTATTAGTATGAAAAGTTTAGTTGAGAAAAAAGGTGTGGATATTGCTCAAATAGGCAAGAAAATTGATGGCAACATAAAGAACAGCGGAAATTATGATGCATTTCACGATTACTTGATTACCCAATCATTGTCGGACAAAACCAACAGTTTGTCACACAGTCAGAGATGCATCTTGTAAGTGCGAGAGTATCAGAAATTTCTGTACAAATGTCAAATATGGCTGATAGACAGAAGAAAACAGAGCAAGATATACAAGTTATTCAAAAGAGCATAGATACACTTAACGAAAATTCAGATGCTTACTCAAAAAAGGAGAAGGGAAAATGGATAAAAGACAGATTATCAAAAAGAAATCTAATATAAGTATAATTATTGGTGTTTTCATTATTGTGCTGGTGGTCGGATTGCTTCTTACATATGTTCTTTTTAGGCCGGAGAAAAGTGGTGTGGGTAATATTTATTTTGGGATGCCGGGGTTTGTTCTGGAACTGAAAGAAGGAAAACCGGATTCTAAAGAGCATTTAGAGTATGGTGTTGTTCGAATCTACGAGGATAAAAATTATTTTGGGAGAAATTGTGATGTCACCTATCTGAATGTTTTGGGAGTACAGGAAATTACCTTACAATATGAAAATGCAGACAAAGAATTATATCAGGAGATTTTTGAGCAGCTGTACGGTGTTTACCAAAAGCGACATTATTTCTTTGAAGAAGAGGAAAAGGTCGAAGGAAATGATTATTCCATCCGCATTGGTACGGATGACGGAGCAGGCGGGATCACCGTAGATTTAATATTAAAAGCGGATGTACTGACGGTTCGTATGATTTCACAACATTGAGAAGGGAAAAAAGCATAGAAGAAATGTATTAGAGTTGAATGACCCGCCCAAAATGGTGCATCGTTCAATTTTATGAAAGGAGTTAAGACCATGTATTTTTTGATGAACAAAAATACTATTGTTGCGACTTATGATGTTAAGTCCCCCACTGAATTTTCTGACAATGATTTTCTTGTACAGCGAGAACTCTTTGGTAAATTACCATTTGGTTTTAAAGACATCAATTCATGGATAGACGGCAGAAAAGCTTCTAAGCATAATAATCATTTACAGGTGATAATGAAGCTATTAGGGTGTGACAATAATGAAGGCTTTATTCAGGTAACTCATGCTGCTACTATTAATGACACTTTTTGGATTAAGTCAAACAGAGAAAAGCTTTCGTGGGAACAAGTTTCTTTGTATCAGAACCAATTTACGGAAACTATATCAAGGCTTGCATTTGAAGGAGTTGGATTATATGACATAGTGTTTTCTTCAACTTCTCCTGAACTTACTTGTGACGGTTCGTTTAGAAAATGTTTTCGTAAAGAAACCGAAAACGGAGAATTTGGTTCGGATATCTTTCTTTACAAGAGAGGGGGAGAATTTGGAGCAGGACTTGAACCATATTGTGAGCAAATGGCTTCTGAGATTGCACGAATCATAAGCCCTGATAATGCTGTATATTATGATTTGGTTAAACTTCATAATAAAACCGCCTCAAAATGTAATTTGTTTACGAATGAACAATATGGTTATGCGTCATTTGCTAAAACATCTGATGCACAAAAGTTAGGCTTGCAGGAAGTTTTTGAATATTTTGCAGAATTAGGTTCGGAGCAAAGCTTTAGAGAAATGCTTGTCATTGACGCTCTTTGTTTTAATCAGGATAGACACGCAGGAAACTTCGGGGTCTTGTTTAATAATGACACACTGGAAGTTGTCAAAATGTCACCTGTTTTCGACTTAAACATTTCTTTATTTCCCTATGTTGTGAAAGAAGAATTTCCAAATATTGGGGATAAGCTGTTTGAATACGCGCCTAAACTGGGGAATGATTTTACTCGTATAGGTCAAATGGGTATGAATGATATTCTGAAAGACAGAGTAAAAGATATGAAAGATTTCTCCTTTACATTTCGTGGTGATGATGTCTTTACACCAGAAAGAGTGAACTTTATTGAAAACATTGTAAGAAAGCAGGCAGAAGCAATCTTATTCAACGACAAGCTGTATACAAAAGATGTTTTTCTCTCAAAAGGCACAGGCAGATTTGGGAGCTGAAACCTTCATCAGCGTGTGTGAGTCTACAAATGGTGTTCAATGTATTGTTGAAAATAGCTCATATATGATTCCATCGGTAACAGTATTGATATGCACGTATCGGCCTTTAACGTGCATTCATTTACCCCTTTTCCACATCCTAACATTTCATTTTCACCCTACTTTATTTTCTGCCGTCATATTATAATGAATACATACATAAATTTATGCATAAGAAAGGGGGACAAGCCTGTATTATATCAAACAGTAATGATTAAAATTTATAAATAGGAGCGAATGAGAATGAAAAAGAAATTATTACTTAGTTTAGGTGCTGTATTTATGGCACTCACCCTGACAGCCTGTGGAGGTACAGAAAAGGGAGCAAATACTTCGCTGGAGGATACTTTTAGTGAAGAATCCTACGAAGAATCCTCCTCCGAATATGATGAGGAAAGTTATGAGGAGAAAGAGGAGGATTATGAGGAAGAGGAAGAAGATGAAGACGCTTACCTTATCCCTTATAGAGAAAAGGCGACCGTAATATTAGAAAAAACAGAAACTCTTGTAAATGCGCTAAAAGCCGGAGATATTAAAACAGTAGTAGAACTTGGCTATCCAAAGGATGAGGTGACAAAATCCCTTTCTAATGTTGTGGATTCTGAAAAAGCAAAGAAGATTATGCAGACCGTTTATAAAGATGTTTGCTTTGAAATTACGGAGGAAGATATTGAATATTTAGCAAAACAGCTTTATGAAATCGAGGGTATGGATTTTGATGAAGATGAAGAATTTTCCGTTAATTTAGATGCCTTTGCCTATCGTTGGATGTTAGGTTTTCGAATGTCCGCCCTTACCTATTTTGAGGATGGGGTAACAGTACCGGAGGATTTTAAGCCGGAGAGCGAAGAACAGGCATTTGCAATCTTAGAGAAAGGACTTTCTGTTACCCCCATACAGTATATGTCCTCCATAAATATTACCGTTCCGGATAAGGATGGTAATTTCTATTTCCTCTATGAAGATGATTATCTTTTTAAAGATGCGGGGCTGGAATATTTAGGACGTGCTTCTGAAGATAATATGACAGCTTATTATATAAGTAAACTGATGGATGTAATCTCTGATTATAAGATAGGAGATACTACGGCAACATACCAAAAATACAATGACCTTTATACCGAGGCTACAAATCTGTTAAAACAAAAAGATTTCGAAAAGATTACTGATTTGCTTGAAAATTCTGAAGATACAGAATGTGATTATCGGGAAAAACTTGGTTCCTATGCAGAATTAAATGATGCACAGAAGGCTTTTGTGGACGATTTTGTATCACAGTTAGAAATTGTCACCGTGGATTACAGCTGGGTTCATGCGGATGGAACAAAGGTAAGAGCAGGTGGTGTGACGATTATTGCCCCGGACTATGAAAATTGGGGAAAACCATTAGAAGAGTTTTCCAAAGAGAACAACATTAAGAATGGCGGCAGTTATTTCTACTACGAATCCAGTAGTGTAAAAACACTTGATGGCGCATTGCTTTATGATTACTATAGAGCAATTAATTATGCAAAAAATAATATTAATTAGTACGTTAAATTATCATTATCTAAATTGGATTAATTGACAGAACAAGCTGACAATGCAATAGTAAGAATATACAATTAATAGTAGTGGTATTATTTGGGAGGAGGAATTTCATAATGTACGACGTTGTCAAAATTATGTTGGGAGTTATTATTTTTTTGTTAGGTGCTTTCATGTTTTTCTGCCCTAAACTTGTGATGAAGGAGAATGAGAGAGAAATCGAACATGCAGTCAGGGATACTAAAAAACGAGGAATCCTTCTGATGGTAGTTGGTATTATTCTGGCAGTAGTGATGGCTGTATTGTCTTTTATGGTGTAGATTTGAGTAATTGGATTTTATACCTTAGGTAAGGGATTAAAAAGCCTCCACCGAGATTGGTGGAGGCTTTGTCATTACATATATATTCAATCATTTATTCCATCAAATCCTCATCCACAATCAGGTCTTCCTCATAAACCAAATCGTTTTCAGCAATCAAATCTTCTTCAGCGATGAGATCGTCTTCGACAATAAGATCATCTTCAGCGACAAGGTCGGATTCCTCACTGACAAACAGACATTCCTCTAAGATATCCTTATAACGATTCCATTCCTCCAGGAAAATAGGGGTAATGTCTTTAATCACTGCAATACTGCCAGTGTTTGCAGCTTTCTCCAAGGATAATGCCATACCATTTAGGCCCATTGCGCCAATCATGGCAGCAGAGGACTTCATGGAATGCACCTGGATACGATATTGTTTCAGGGCATCTGTTATTTCGGCATCCTCTGTTATTGGAACAGTGGCTTCTTTAGTTTCACTTGCAAAAACAGCATCATAGAATTCCTGCAGATGTAATGCTTCCTCATCTGCCATATCGTAGAAATCCCCAAATACTTCAATCAGATTTTCCGGCTTCGGATTTAATATTTTGGCATAGTCCATATTAAATTCAGAGTGTGCTTCTAAGGCAGATAATATATTGTCCACATCCGGATTTTCTGAAGGCTCTTGTTCCGTATGTTTTTCAATTCTTGTTTCCACAATTTTATTCTTTGGCAGATGTTTTGCCAGCATTGCTTCTAATTTTTCGGGAACAATAGGTTTTGTAATAAAATCATCAAATCCCTCTGATAAATACATTTCCTTTGCTCCCGATATCGCATTTGCAGTCAAGGCAATAATCGGGGCATCCAGACTGAGATTATGATTCAGTTCTTTTAATTTATGCAGAGTTTCAATGCCATCCATCTCAGGCATCATATGGTCAAGAAAAATAATATCATACTTCTTGATTCCCACCAATCCCAGACACTGCACTCCACCGGATGCTTCATCAATATTAATCCGGGTTTCCTTTAATAAGTTTATAAAAACCTTGCGGTTGACTGCGTTGTCATCTACGATCAGTACATTTGCAGTCGGAGCTGTAAACACGACTTCATATTTAAAATTCTGCGCCTGTTCTTTAATCCTTTTTTCCAGATCACCTATCGGCTCTGTATCTGTAATTTTTTGCTTAAGATTGAAAGAGAAGATAGAGCCTTTTCCATAGACGCTTTCCACCTCTAACTTGCTATCCATAAGTTCCAGCAACTGAATGGTAATACTCATACCAAGTCCGGTGCCCTCGATATTACGGTTTCGTTGTTCCTCAATCCTTTCAAATGCAGAAAACAGTCGGGAAAGATCTTCCTCCTTAATTCCAATTCCGGTATCCTGAACGGAAAAGTGGAGCATTGCAGTATCATCTTTTACCTCACCGGAGATAGTAAAGGTTATGCCACCTTTTTCCGTATATTTTACGGCATTGTTCAAAAGATTAATCAGTATCTGCCGAATACGGACATCGTCCCCGTACATTCTTGCCGGTAAATTCTTATCAATATGCAAGTCCAGATATAATTTCTTCGTTTCTGCTTTTACGCGAATGACATTCATAATATCGTGAATAACACTGCTGAAGTCATAATCCACCATTACAAGTTCCATTTTACCGGACTCTATTTTGGAAAAATCCAGAATATCATTGATGATAGCCAAGAGATTCTGTCCCGCTGTCTGTATATCCATCGCATATTCGCGGATGTTGCTCTCTGAGCTTTCGCGTAACACCATTGCATTCATTCCCAAAACCGCATTGATGGGGGTACGAATCTCATGAGACATATTAGCAAGGAATTTTCCCTTTGCTTCACTGGCCATAAAGGCTTCATGTTTCTGGTTTTCCAAGGAAATAACATTTTTTAATGTATTTACAACGGAAAAAATAAGCAGAATAATCAGCCCGAAGGCAAGCGGAACGCCACTGAACACTCCGGTTCTGCGGAAATAAGATATAATTTGATAGGTAGCTGTCGTAAAGGCAGATAGTAAACCGATGGCAACCATCCAGTATTCTTTGATCTTTCCGCATTTCCAGTCAAGGATAACGGTAATTGCCAAAAGCAGAATAGACTGCAAACAGCAGATTGCCAGGAACAGGAAAGATTTATTAAAATCAATGGTATTTGTCACGTGTAGACCGATACAAAAAACAACGCCTATCACATCCAATGCGCTGGAACAGGTATAGATTTTCTCGTATCTGTTATTTTGCACCTGGTTCATGTATATCATAAACGGAAAGGGCATGATGGCAATCATGAGAAACGGAATATCACTTATGACCGATACATTCGGGAATAGTACCTGTCGAAAAACGGAATTGGTAATTAACCATAATGCCGCAAAGGTGATACCCCAGCCTAAATATTCCAAATCAACGCTTTTCTTATAGAACACTCTCAATGCCATACTTGCAAGGACACTGATAACACCCAGAATCAGGGTGAGAAATGCAACCAAAAGTTCAGAACCATAATGCAGGAACAGATATTTCCAAATTCCCATTCTGTCACCTAAATAAATGGAGTACATAATATCGGAATCGTTTTCCATTTCTGCACGAATGGTTTTTCCGGCATCATTGGAATCTATAAAAACCATATTATAAACTTCTGCACTATGATTTCCAAATATTCTTGTATGATCTGTGTTATAATCGGAGCGTAATTCACCATCCACATATATTTTCATGGCAGAGCCACGAAAGCAGATACAGGATATAGGTTTGTCCAACGTTTGGGGTAACTGTCTTTCTATAACTACCCGGCCCTGATAGTTACCGGGAATTTCAATATCGTCCCGGGTTCCATCTTCATTTACTACCTTCCAGCCATCATTTAATTCCTGACATATATATCCTCTGTCCGGAGCATCACCGGGCAAAATCAGTTCACCATATATAAAATATCCCATTGTCACGATGGTCAGTAAAATGAAAAAATACTTAAAATATTTCAATTTATATTCCTCGTATACTTTAGTTGGTATGTGAACCCTGCAACACGGATTCGATTGTTTCGATTAATTTTTCCTGATTAGTTGGTTTTAATAAATAACCGGCAGGATTTAACAGCAAAACTTTCATAATATGATCCCGCTCTGAAATACCCGTCAGAAAAACCACCGGAATCTCTGCAAGATCGGGATTTTGGCGCATAGCCTCCAATGTTTTCTTCCCATCCCAGCCCGGCATCTCATAATCTAACAATACCAGGTCTATCTTTATTTTTTCCATTAACGAAATGGCCTGTTCTCCTGATTTTGCAATGGAAACCTGATACTTTTTCTCTAAGAGCCTTCTTACATTCCGTAAAATCAGCATGTTGTCATCCACTACCAGAATATGTTTCCAGATGTTGTCTTCTGAATCATGGTTACGAACCTCTACGTGTGGTGTATCCTTCATGTACCGGGATATGTTTTCGTCATCCGGCAAACTCTCTGCTGTATTATTCTTTAATAATTTATTGCAGGTATCCAGGATCTTGCTCTTGGTTACGGGACGATAAACAATCATGACTTTTCTGTCTGTCAGCAGAAGAGAACTGAAATGATTTTCCAGTTCCTTTAATGCAACAACCAGAATAGGGGTTCTTAAATAACGTTTTTCAAACAGCTCAAAAATAGGGACATCTTCATCAACCATACCTACCTGACTGACAATGATTAAATCCGGCTTTATCAGGCATACCATATCCTTCACCGAATCCAGTTTCTCAGAGCACAACTGCACCCGGTAATCATCTTCTAAACAGTCCTTAATTCCACCCAATGTCTTATTTAAACAACCGATTAATAAAACTTTTTTCATAGGATTCTCCACTTCATTCCATACCAAAACTAACGACTGTCTGCGATGCTAAGTTCAAAGATCTTAGCCGCCATTGACAGTGACCTAACCTCATATTCAGACCATTTCTGGCGTTGATGGCGTCTTGCAAACATGATAAACCCGTCCGGTTTCCCATTTTTCATCAGGCGATAGAAGAGTACCGACTCAATTTTGCGGGCAGTTAATTTCTCACGAAGCTTCTCACCATCGGAAGTCCAGCGGTAACCGACATTTCCGTGATTGTAACTGCAGAGAATTTCATTCAGACGGAATCCCTCACCAATCTGGGTAAAAATATATTCATCCGTACAGGTCTGGCAGGTCAGAGAAATTCCGTTTAACTTTCCCTTATACATCATCTCCATATTGGTACGAATCTCCCGCAGATACGGACGCAGAGTGGCTTTGTCATAGATATCTTTTGTGACAATCAGTATCTCATCACCGCCTATACGGCCGACTACGCCATGTCTCCCGATAGCCTTTTTGATGATATCCGTAAAGGTAACCAGAACTTCGTCTCCAAACATATGCCCGAAAGTATCATTCACCATTTTGAAATTATCCAAATCCAGAATAATCAGATAGGTGGGAACATCCACGACATTTTCTAAACGGTTCTTGGCATAGGAAATAATTGCCTTTTTGTTTAACATATCCAGCATGGGGTCTTTATCGGAAGCACGGCGAAAGGCAGATTCGGAAAGCAAATTCGTGTTTTTGTTTAATTGTAAGGTTCCATATACCATTTTCTGCCCGGAATCAGCAGTAATAGTCTTACAGTTGATAACATAATGGTTTGTACCCAGTACAAAATTATAAGGCAGCACCTCGGGTCATGCCTTATTCGGACTTTCCACACAAGAAAAATATAAAATTATTATATCATATAAACATGTAAGGTTTCCACTATATTATTCGTAAATTTTTGCAGAAAAAATTATATTTTTGCAAGTTTCTTTTATTTTTGAGTTCATGTTATTGAAAATTGTATACGATGTGTGTACGATATATCCATGGCATTATAACAAAAGAGGAGGGGCAAAATGCGTAAACATTTCACAAGGAGAATTGGCGTAAGGGTATTTAGCACACTTTTGGTAGTGTTAGTTGCTTTTACCAGTGTAGATTTATCGGCATATGCAGCTATAATACAGAAAAGTATGGTAATGGCATATGACACTCAGACTTTGCAACCTGAAGAGCCTGTGGAAGGTGAAGAGCCCAGGGAAAGTGAAGAGCCCGTGGAAGGTGAAGAGCCTGTGGAAGGTGAAGAACCCGTGGAAGGTGAAGAGCCCGTGGAAGGTGAAGAACCCGTGGAAGGTGAAGAGCCTGTGGAAAGTGAAGAGCCTGGGGAGACGGAAGAACCTGCAGAGGGGAAGTTGGAAACAGAAGATATTTCTATGGAAGCGGAGAACTCTGTGGGACGCCTTTTTCAGGAAGTGATTTTGGAAGAGGAAGTAAAACAGGTTCAACAGACAGGATGTGGCGTGTATTCTGTTGTGATGGACGGAACTAAGGCCAGTGTTTCCATTCAGACAGTGGAAGATGCCGTTTTGGTAGTGGGTATCTACGAAGAAAGTGGTGCCAAGTTACTTGCTACAGGTAGTGTAGAAGTATTAGCAGGGGATACTACAGCAGAAGTTTACATAGAAGCAGATACGCTGCCTGCGTATTACAATATAAAAGCTTTTCTTGTTGATGCGGTTAGTTTAAGACCTTGCAGCGAGGTGTATGAATCGGATGAATATACACAGAAAATGCAGGAGTTCTTTTCAAAAACAATAGATGATTTTAACCGGAGTCAGGTTCTCAACCTGGATGCTGACGATACTAACAATTTCCTCGTTTTCAGCGATTCGGTAAAGGTAATACCCCGTAGCGGGGATAGTAATCAAAACATAGTTGTGGAAGCGGATGAAGAGAATCTCATATGGAAGATAAAAAATCCCAGCAAGGAATTTCTGGCTTTACAACAGGGGGACATCTTTGCGTACTATTATTCCGATAGTGATGTGATTATTTCCTGTGTTTCTTCCACAACCAATGAGGTAACAGATGAAGTAGAGGTTCTTACTGTTTTTGGCGTGGATCCTAATTATGATGAGATCGTCGCCTTTATTAAATATGGCGCCCCCAATACTGTTCAGACGACGGCTCAATATGGTAATTATGTTGCATATGCCGAAAACTCTGTGGCAGAGGGGGAGAATATTCCCTGGGTATTACCGGACTATGAGAAGGAACTGGATGAAGAAGGAGAAGGAACCTTTAAAGTTAGTGATATTAAGGGTAATATTTCACTCAAAGTCTACAGAGACTGCACAAATGATATCAGCAACACAGAGGTTACCGTAAGTTATGGTGCAAAGGTAAAGGTAGATGTAGAGGTTCTTAAGAAAGAAAAAAACTTTGCGCTGGGGGAATTAAATGTCCCCATAGGTACAACCGGAATTGTTTTTACGGGAAAAGTTAGTTTTGTATTGTCCGTGGAAGGAAAGGTAAATGAAGAGGCACAGCTTAGAGGAACCATAGGTTTTAGCAGGGACAAAGATGGTAATCTGAAAAATCTTTCCCGCACACCGGAACTTATTCTGACTAAGGGAGGAAATGTCACTTTCAAGGCTGGACTGGAGATTTCTTTAACTGTGAAATTTGTACATGAAAAGATCTTAAGTATCTCCGCAAAGGTAGAAGGTGGATTACAAATAGTCATAAAAGGAACCACAACGATACTGGATACATCTTCCTGCAGACATCTTTGCCAAAATTGTTTTTCTATCAGTTTTCCCCATTTCTGGAAGGAACTGTCGAGGCAAAGTTTGTGGGCTATAAAAGTTCCCTGAAATTGGTGGACTTAGAGTTCGATAAAATAGGTGCTTATCTTTCTCTGGACTATTCCCCTCATTTCGGTTGGGGAGAGTGCCCACATGTCATGTATGAAGGAAATGTGCAGGTAAAAGATAACGAAGGGAATGTCGTAGAAAATGCAACCGTAATCGGAAGTACCGGTCAGGGTGTAACAGATGCGAAAGGGCAGGTCCGGCTTAATCTTAACATAGGAAAGCAGAACTTATACATACAGAAGGATGGTGAGTTATATTCAGTAGAGGTAAATTTACCGGAAGACACGGAAAAAACAGTAGGGTTACTAACGGTTCATATTAATCCTGATGCCTATCAGAAATTGTCCGACTCCTCATATGTGGACAACGTGTATACGGTAGCATACTCGTCAGGCAATGGAAGCAAATGGGTCAGTTATGCGGCTCTCACAAGAGATGGCAGTTTATATATGTGGGGTGGCAATCATAATGGTCAGATTGGAACAGGAACTACCGAGTATCAGAATGAACCGGTTAGAATACTGGAAAATGTAAAGGAGTTTCAGTTTGATTCATTGGGAACCATAAGCGCCGCATTAACGAAGGACGGAAGTCTGTATATGTGGGGAACAGATTCCTGTGGAAGACTGGGGAACGGACTAATAGGGAGTAAGCAACTTACACCCTATGAAGTAGTATTTCCGGAAAATAATACGAAAGTAAAACAATTCTTTTTCTGCAATAGGGATAGTGATTGTGCAGCCATTACATTGGATGGAAAGTTATATCTCTGGGGAAATAATGATTGTGACCAGATCAACAGTAGTGAAACCTTGTATGTGGCGGTTCCGGTTTTACTTCTTACTGCGGTAGAGAAATTTGCAATGTATGAAGGTACTTGTGCGGCTATTCAGAATACGGGGGCACTTTGGCTGTGGGGAAATAATAATTATTGCCGTGCAGGCAAGAAATACTTTAGATGGGATACTCAGCCGCCTCTTAGTATAGCACCAGAAGAGGCAGTTCATATTCTGGATAGCGTGAAAGAGGTTTATATAGGAGACCGGGACTGTTTTGCAATTAAAGAAGATGGAACCTTATGGGCATGGGGGTACGATTACGGAAGTACAGTGTCTGATAAAAACGAAGAAATATTGATTCCGCAGGAAAACATATTGCCGGAGGAAAGATTCTCGAAAGTTGTGGCAGTGGGTGCGAGCATTAAATTCTTTGTTACACAAGACGGAAACCTTTATCAGAGAATATCTGCAGATTCTCATGACTTAAGTCTTGTCGATGGAGTAAGTAATGTGGTGGAGGTATATGGGGAACAAGGAACGTATGCAGTACTCACTAAAAGTGGAAATTTATACCTTTGGGGCAGTAATAAAGCAGGGCAATTGGGGAATGGTACATCCAATAGTATTGGTGCCAACAATACACCCACGCAGGTACTTGCTGATATGCAGGTATTAACATTTCAATTTTTATTTGACGGCAGATTATGTGCAGCCACGGTAAAGGGAAATTCTGCCACCCTTACTAAGGATCTGTACATGTGGGGAAGTTATTCGGGAGAAGAAAGCAGCGGGGTATTTTACGCCGGCTCTTATGAATATACGCCACAGCTTAAGGCAAGTAATATACGGAAACTTATTCCTTATCCGAATCTTATTTATTCCAATAACGGAACAGGTAGTACAGTAAACACAGGGTTAGCTGTTATAAAAGAAGATGGAACTGTCTGGGAATGGTTTGCCTCAAAAGAAGGTTCGCAGAGAGAAGAACTGACGGAGAAAATGAAACTAATCGCCAGCAGTGCTTATGCATCAAATTATTTAGCATATCGTTTCATGGTCGCATCTGATGCAAAAGGTAGTTTGTATTCATGGAAAGCTTCAGGAAAAGCAGAGAAGTGGTACTTATTTGGGGATAAGTCAGTGATGAAGAAATTGGCAGGAACCGGTGGAACTTCAGTATTAGAGGCGGAAACGATTGAAGGTTCTGTTTTATCGGAAACGTCAGATGCACAGAATAGTGTGCAGAATGTGATAGATTCCGACACGCGGACAGTGGACTTTGCAAATTTACTGGCAGATGAAATCTACAACGTGTACGCAGTAAAATCCAGAAATGCTGAAAATGTGCTGGATGCGGATAATCTGCTTTATATAGGGCAGGCTGTTTCCGGAAGCGATGGAAGCCTGCATGTAGAAATTTCGATGAGGGAAAGTTTTGCAGAGCCCCATATTTTCTGCGTGAGTATGAGACGAACTGATTTATCAGAAGCAGATGTGAAAGTGAAAGGCATTATCTATGACGGGTTGCAGCATGTTCCACAGGTAACTGTTACCTGCGACGGCAAAGTCCTTAGAGAAGACATTGATTACAAAGCATATTATGCAGAATATGTTATAGAAACCGGCGAGTATGAACTTACCATAAAGGGTATCGGAGCTTATGGGGGAGAGAAGAAGGTTACCTTTTCTGTCGTGGATCGTGGCGATATCTTGATGGAGGATACACCTGAGGATGGTAAGATCCCGAATGGTCTCTGGATTGCAGGTATTCGTAAAGAAGGTTATGATTATACAGGCAGTGCAGTGAAACCGGATATACGGGTTTACGACGGGAAGGTTCTGTTGCAGGAACAGGTGGACTACACGATATCCTATAAGAATAATGTGGGAGCAAGCACTTCTTCAGCAGCGGGAAAACAGCCGACTCTGACAGTGACCGGTAAAGGTAATTATACCGGAAAAGATACGCAGACATTTACCATTCTTCCGGTCGATATCAGTTCTCCTTTATTTGCTGCGGAGAGTATTACTGTGACATATAATGCGAAGGATCAGAAACCGATTCCAACTTTGTACTGGAATGGTAAACAATTAAAGAATAAGAGTGACTTTACATATAGCTATTATAAGGAAAGTACGGATGGAACAGGAAATATCCAACTGGATTCCGTAAAAGAGGAAGGTAGTTATTATGTGAAGTTGAGTGGTAATGGGAATTTTACCGGAAGTAGAATCGTAAAACTGACGGTTCTTCCTGCCGCTACAGATAGTACATCACTGAAACCAATTAATAAGGTTACTGTGGCAAGAATCCCGAACCAGTCCTATGTAATGACCAATCAGGATGGGATTGTACGACCGGAGATTACGGTAATGGATGGAAAGACCGTACTGACAAAGGATGTTCACTATACAGTAAGTTATAGTAATAATAACAAGGTTGGAACGGCTTTCGTCATCATTGAAGGTAGAGAAGAGGCCGGATACAGCGGTGTGAAAAGAATTGCCTTCCAAATTACCGGTACGGCTATAAGCAAGGCGAAAGTAAATGGACTGAATAGTCAGACTTTTGTATACAATGGAGATAATCAAAAACCAGAACTTTCTCTAACCATGAAATTAGATGGTGTTGAAAGAACTTTGGAAGAAGATAAGGATTATACAGTACAGTGGCAGAAAAACCAAAATGCCGGAACAGCAACCGTTATCTTTACCGGTAAAAACGGTTATATCGGTACTCTTAAGAGAACATTCCGTATTCAGGCATTTAATATTGAGGTCAATGCAGAGGGACGATTTGAAGCAACCATTGTTGAAAATGAAGTACCCTATGCCAAAGGAGGCACCAAACCGAAGCTGTCTGTTACATTTAAGACAGAAAACGGTGAAATACAAACACTTAGAGAAGGTGTAGATTATACGGTAACGTATAAGAATAATAATGCACTGAATGATGGAAGTAATCCAAACAAAATCCCCATGCTTATACTTAAAGGAAAGGGTAACTTTGCCGGTAATTATGGGGAACTCCTGACGTATAAAATTGTGAAACAGGACATTGGCAAACTCACTTTGACAGCAACAGACAAAGTGTATCAGAATAAAGGTAATGTCTATACAACTAAGGTTACTATAACAGATGTAGATGGGAAAGTACTCAAAGCAGGTACGGATTATGAGAAAGATTTGATTTATATGTACAAGGAAGATACTATTTTGGAGAATGGTACCGTTCGAAGAGCCGGTGATACAATAGACAAGGCGGATATTATTCCTGCCGGAACCATAATTTGTGTTACTGCAATTCCAAAAGGAAACTATACGGGTACATCTCTGAGTGGGGAGTATTGTATCAAAACCTATGATATTTCAGGAGCATCTGTTACCATACCGGCACAGATTTACACCGGTAATGCAATTATTCTGGATAAGTCAGACCCAAAACAGATAGTTGTAAAAGTAAAAGGAAAGGTAGTGGATCCAAGTCAGTTTGAAATTGTGAATTATCAGAATAATGTTGCAAAAGGAACTGCGACCGTCACCATCAAGGGAAAAGATAATTATGGTGGCATGAAAAAGGTCACATTTAAGATTAAGGCCAAGAGCATTTTGTGGTGGTGGCGCTGGTAATACATAAGAGTTTAGAAAACTCGTGTGGATTTCTCTCACACGAGTTTTCTTATAGGCAATTTTTAATGAAAACTGTACAAACAATCTGCGTTTATTTTAAATCATCCTTAATAAATGCCAGAGTAGTATTGGAGCGGGTCAGTGCAAAGCCATCATTGTGATAATAATTGTAGTAGGAAGTGTTAAAAGTATATTTGTTACCTTCAATGGTGGCTTTCTGACTGTCAACGGACTCATAATTGCTTTCCGACAGAACGTAATAGAAATCCAGTACATTATTGTCTCCTTCCCAATGGGATTTGCTATCCATATAGGAACTTAACTTGGTGGCAGGATCGCTGATATAGTCAGGAACATCACTGCATTGTGTGGTAACTGAATTTGTGTTGGCATCATAGGTAAACGAGAAATCATAAAAGTTCTGTAACGTGTAGGTAAATTCCATGGCATGGGTGGATGCCTCTTTATGATAATATTGGGTATATTCATCCTTCAGTTTTAAATATCTGCAAATACCTATAGAGGATAGTTCATTGAAGGCATTGGTGTCTAACTGGGGAATCCAGTCACTCCATTCAAAATAATCATACAGATTATCGGGCGTGATGGTCACGTAGTAAAGTTGCTCAGGTCTGTAATAGGAATCCCACAGGGTTATGAAATTCAGGTCATTTTTATCGTAATAAAGGGAAGAGGAATTAATGCCGGGATACCTTTCATATCCGACCACGCTATAATAATAGGTGGAGTTGCTGTATACATACTCAATGGGATAATTTGTTCCGGCAACAGTCATGGTCATATCATCATTGATTCTTAAATCGGGATTTTTAGCCGGGTAATAGGAAACATACTCGCCCACCAGTTCTTTTATATTTTTTCTGGCATTTTCCTCAAGGTCTGTGCGACGAATGTAACTGTTGTCTATCCATACATAGTCATTTTCATCCATATATAGGCTTAAGGTTGTTGTAAAGGAGCCACCATCCGCGGCATCTTTTTTATATTCCAGGTAATAGTCTGTTTCACCTGTTACGGAATCCCTGTTGCTTTTTAATCTGTAGGGATAGGTATTGTCATCAATGGTCAGGGTCAGGTCGTCGTCTACCACAATTTCTTTATAATATCCATATCCATCAACCTCGGTTGAAAGTACATTTGGGGTATAGGTTCCTGCAATTTTTTCTAACAGTTCCTCTTCCTCATCACTGATTTTGTCTTGGTTTTCTGCCAGATACTCTGCATCACGGTATTCCTTAATCATGGAAATGGCGGAATCATACTGACCGTTATCAAGCAGTTCTTTTAAGGTTTTGTAGTCCATGGAATTTTTCTCTTTGCCGCATCCGCAAAGGCATGCCACTAAAACTGCAGTTACGGCAAGAAGAGACATAAGTTTTTTCTTTTGCATTTTATGTACCTCCTAAGGTGTGGTATGTAAAACGTTTAGAAAGATTATAGCATAGGATAGAAAGAAAGACTATTGTTTTCAAAAGATTAAATTGATGATATAATGTTTCTATTCCGCGATAATGCGGGCAGGAAAGGCTGGTAGTATGATATGGGGGTTGATAAAGTCAAAGTGAAACAGGTTTGTTTACTGATATTGTATGTAGCAGGTTTGATACTGCTGCTGATTTATAGTGATGCTTTGTTTGCAGGAATCAGGCTGGCGATCGGAATATGCATGCCTTTTATAATTGGTGGCTGTATAGCATTTATTCTCAATATTCCCATGAATGGTTTGGAGAAAGTATTATTCAGAAAATGGAACGGAAAGGTAGCAGACAGGATAAAGCGTCCGATAAGTATGTTTTTGTCCGTTGTGTTTGTATTAACTATTGTTACATTAGTTATTGTAGCAGTAGTACCGCAGTTGAGCAAAACACTTACCACTCTGGGAGAAAAGGTTACTCCTTTTTTGCAGGGCATGTTGGCATGGTTGGAGAGTGTGACGAAAAACTATCCTACACTGACTGAATGGATTACAAAACTGGAGACGGTTGAGTTTAATTGGGAGATGGTTATCTCCAAGGTAGGGGACTTTCTTCAGAATGGTGTGGGAAGTGTGCTGGGTTCTACGGTGACTGTGGCAAGCAGTATTATTGGTGGAGTGGCAAATACTTTTATCGCTTTTGTATTTGCAATCTATATATTGTCACAGAAGGAGAAACTTAAGGACCAGGTGGTGAGAATTTTGGATGCGTATACATCAAGGAAACTCAATGCCCGCATTCGGGAGACTTGTCATAGACTGAATGTTAACTTTACCAACTTCATTTGCGGGCAATGTCTGGAGGCCGTGATTTTAGGAGCCTTATTTGTTGTTTTTATGACAATTTTTCAGATGCCCTATGCGATTATGATTGGCACATTAATTGCATTTACGGCACTGATTCCTATTGTAGGTGCTTTTATAGGCTGCAGTGTGGGAGTTTTTATGATTTTAATTGACAACCCTATGCAGGCCCTGTGGTTTTTGATTTTATTCTTTATCCTTCAACAGTTGGAAGGAAATCTGATTTATCCTAAGGTAGTAGGAAACTCTGTAGGATTGCCATCTATCTGGGTATTGGTGTCTGTTAGTGTGGGTGGCAGCCTGTTTGGTGTGGCGGGTATGCTTATTTTCATTCCATTAATGTCTACCCTGTATTCCCTGCTTCGCGATGATGTAAATCGTCGGAATGCCGGAAAGGAGGCTAAGATAAAGCAGGAATTGGCAGAGAATGTGCAGAAGAATGGGAATAGGCCTGCCTCCGGTAACAGGAAGCGGAAAAAATAACGTAAATATTAAATTCATAAAGAAAGTATTAAACATTAGCACTCGCTATTGACGAGTGCTAACAATGGTGTTATAACGAAGTCAGAACAAAGAACAAGAAGCTGCAGAGTTATCCTACAACGCATTGCTCTTGTGTTCCAAAATCATTAGTTAACGTTGTAAGTTGCAAAAAAAGGAGGAATGACTTATGATGATGCCTAGTATTTTTGGAGAAAACCTGTTTGATGACTTTTGGGATGGCTTTACAAAGCCGTTTGCCGGATTTGGTGGATTGGCAAACCAGACAACTGCCATGAAAACAGATGTGAAGGAACTGGATAACAGCTATGAGCTGGATATCGATCTTCCGGGTGTGAAGAAAGAGGATGTGAAAGCAGAACTGAAAGATGGCTATCTTACCGTCAGTGCTACACATGGTAACCAGAATGATGAAAAGGATGAAAACGGAAAATACATCCGCAGGGAGCGTTACTTCGGCTCCGCATCCAGAAGCTTTTATGTGGGCGATCAGGTTAAGCAGGAGGATATTAAGGCCAAATTTGAAAATGGAATCCTGAAACTCTCTGTGCCGAAACCGGAGAAACTTGAAGGCGTGGAGCAACAGAAGTACATTGCCATTGAGGGATAACCTCAAAACAGAGGGATAACCTCAAAACAGAGGGAAATCCTCAAAAGGGAGGATGACCTCCAAAAATGATAGCGACAATAAAATATCCGCAAGGTATGTCCCTGCGGATATTTTTTGCATGAATAAATCACGAAGTGATTGGAAAAAGAGCATATGGAGCGCTTCTTTGGGGCATTTTATATTGATATGATGAATAAAACAATATAAAAAGGCTGTGAGAAGTATGAGTTTCAGAGAAAAGAAACAACAAAATATTGAAATCGGCAGTCGCCTGAAACAATGGCGAAAAGATGCGCACATTTCACAGGCGGAAATGGCGGAAGAATTAGGGGTATCGGATGAGCACTACCGCAAATTAGAGAACGGCGGAGCAGGGCTTACTGTGGACCGAGTACTGATTTTGTATGAGAAAAGGCAAATCGATCCAACTTATCTTCTGACCGGAAAAAAGGTGAAAGAATTTGACTTGGAAGGATTTCTTTCCAATTGCGATCAGGATGAAAGAAAGGCATTTTTTGAACGTTGTTTTGACTATGTAAGAAAATACATCTATTAGATAAAACTTACGGCCACCGGACGCTTGCCCAGGTGGTTCGTTTTGTGAAAGGTGCAAAAGAGGATGAATACAATTCAGGAATTCCATGAATTTTATAATGATATATTTAATAAGGTATACCGCTACGCTTATGTCATAATGAAGAGGGAAGCGGCAGCGGAGGATGTGGCGCAGGAAACGTTCTTTATTGCGTATGAAAAATGGGAAGAAGTAAAGGAACATCCCAATCCGGAAGGGTGGCTTTACAAAACAGCATATAATATTATAACCAATTACGACAGAAGATTTGAAAATCATGCAATGTCTTTGGAGGAACTGGAGACCGAATTTGTCAATGCGCATGCATGGGAAGGATTTCGTGAAGTGGATATGCGTCTGACCATGGACAGGTTACTGGATGAGGATGAACAGAAACTGATAATGATGCATTATTATGGCGGTTACAGCATTGCCGAGATTGCAAATTATATGGATGTTACCGAAGGGACTTTGCGTGTGCGTTTCTGTCGCATCCGCAAGAAAATGAAAGGACAATTTGAGTGATCAGAAAAGTAAAATCCCGTCTCGAAGAGTGGCGCCTTAGGCAGAAACTTAGGAAACTTATGCGGGAAGAGCCCGAAAAACTGAATATTGCGGAAATAGAAGGTATTGTGGCTCGACTGGAGGAATTGGGCGGTGAAAAAATCAGCAGAAAAGAGCCGCAGTCTCTCTCTGAATTTGAGGAAAGCTATTGTGAATGGCGTGCCAATACACAGAAGCCGGGTCTGAGGAAAATCTATATGATGTGGGGAAGAATCGCAGCAGTGCTGATTGTTTCCTTTTTTGTTTTCCTGCTGATAAAAGAAAAACCCATTGCGGATGATAAACATGATTTCTGGGATCAAATTCTGGTGGATGAAGATAATATGCAGTTGGTGGAGTTCACGAAAGAATATTTGGAAGATGCAGAGGGGCAAGCTGGTTTTACGGACAGTATAACTATGGGAACTGTGGAAGGTTATAGAGTGTATAAGGACTTGGAAGATTTACCGGACTGGATGAAAAAGGCCTTACCCGCGGAAGGACCCGCCGGATATTCCTTACAGGAGGTGGTGGTGTTTGGACAGAATTCGTTTATGGCAAACTACGAAAACACAGAAGGGGAGATTGGGTATATCTGGGCTACACATCATTCCTATAGTGGCAATCTTTGGGGAAGCAAGTACATAGAGGGAGAATGGGATAGTCTTCACACCATTGACGGAGTAGATTATTATGTGTATGAATCGGAAGAAAAAAAGAGGATGATAGCTTTTCTAAACAATATGGAATATACCTTTGAATTTGACTGCGAGGAGGAGGAAATTGAAAAAATTTTAAAAAATTTAAAATAAAATGTAACGTTTTGCCATTCTCAACACATATATAAGTAGAGGGGTTTATA
The DNA here is from genome assembly GCA_945919075.1 of uncultured Lachnospiraceae bacterium. GTDB lineage: Bacteria > Bacillota > Clostridia > Lachnospirales > Lachnospiraceae > Acetatifactor. Next base: position 156,361 of record CAMEIX010000004.1, on the reverse strand, counting down.
AAATGACCCTCTAATTATACGAAAAGAAGGAGAAAGAATTATATGAAGATTAACAGAATCATTGGCAGTCTTCTGGTCATTATTTCTCTGTGTCTGTGTGTGAAAACGGCAAATGTGCAGGCAGCAGACAGCGAAAGCAGGTACGATATGACCGGAATTTTCAACATCACATCGACAGTACAGGCAAGAGCAGCGGGTATCACGGGAGCTTCTCTTTATGGAAATTTTACATCGGGTGGATTGGAAATCACATGTATAACCAGAACTGACGAAACTGCATCTACCATCGGGGTAAAGAATGTACGGATTCAGCATTACAATGGCTCCACCTGGGAAACCATAGCTTCTCATCCCGGCGGAAGTTTTACAAATATGACTGCTTACCAAGGGACTTATACCTGTAGCGGCGGATTTGTCAAGGGAGATCAGTATCGTCTGTACTGTGTGCATTATGCCTACATTAACGGTACCTATTACTGTCACGAGAATTATACTGGCAGCAAGACTTATTAAGCGTCCGGCGCACATTCGTTACATTTTATTTTGGTAGTTCATTACATATCATATAAGCATAGCAACTTAATTATGTTGTGGGCTATGGGAGATGAGGGGCTTCGGTTTAACCGATGGTCCCTCTTTCCTTTTATAGGGGCACGTCAGACTTTTATGAGGTAATGATAGGCTTCCCTTGACAAAGGAACATGGAACGCACCATAATAGAATTTATCATGATTTACACTGGGAGAGAAATATGCTTGTAGTAGATGTAAATAAAGAGAAATATGAATATGACATCCATTCCCTGGTAAAAGCCTTTTATCCGGAAGAGACCGTAAAGGTCCTGACACCCATGGTAGCCAAGGAAAGACGGGAGGAATGGGAGAAATATATCGGTTTTGTCATGGAAATGGAAGAAGACCATGCCTTAATTAAAGTGGCAGAAACGACCGAAAATCCGGAACTGAAAGAATTTGCCGGACAGAGCTTTGCATGGGAACTTACGACCGGGGATATGGCGGCAAAGAAGAATACCTTAAAGCAGTTTTTGTACAAAACCCTGGTTCAGATAACGGGAAGAACCCTGCCCTGGGGCAACTTAACCGGAATCAGACCCACCAAAATTGCCATGGGACTTTTGGAAGAGGGAAAGAGCGAAAAGGAAATCGAGAATTTCATGATGGAAGAGCATTTTGTCAGCAGCAAAAAGGCGCTCCTTTCCATTGACATTGCAAAAAGAGAAAAGGAACTTCTATCGAAGATTCATTACGAAAACGGTTACAGCCTTTATATCGGAATTCCCTTTTGTCCCACGACCTGCCTGTATTGTTCCTTTACTTCCAATCCGATTTGCAAGTGGCGGGACAGGGTGGATGAGTATATTGACTGCCTGATTCGGGAATTGGATTATGTTAAGGACGATTTTAACGATAAGATTTTAGACACAGTTTATATAGGAGGCGGAACTCCGACAACCCTTACGGATGTGCAGCTGGACCGTCTGATTACGGCCGTGAAAGAACGGCTTGACTTAAGTCATGTGAAGGAATTTACTGTGGAAGCCGGAAGGGCGGACAGTATTACCGAAGAGAAACTGTTGGTTCTAAAGAAACATGGGATAGACAGAATCAGTGTGAACCCTCAGACCATGAAGGATGAGACCCTGAAACTGATTGGCAGACAGCATACGGTAGCCCAGGTGAAGGAAGCCTTTGCACTGGCAAGAAGAATTGGCGGTTTCAATATTAATATGGATATCATTCTGGGCCTTCCGGGGGAGAAGGAAGAAGATGTGGCAGATACCATTAACCAAATCAAAGAACTGGCTCCGGATTCGCTGACGGTTCATTCACTTGCTATTAAGCGAACATCGCACCTTGCCCAGTGGATTACGGAAAATGGCATGGATACCTTAAATAATACGGATGCCACCATGGAAATTGCGGCAAAGGGTGCCGCCGAAATGGGGATGCATCCCTACTATCTGTATCGCCAGAAAAACATGTCCGGTAATTTTGAAAATGTGGGTTATGCCAAGGAAGGGAATTTCGGAATATACAATATTCTCATTATGGAGGAAAAACAGACTATTGTAGCACTTGGTGCAGGCTCCATTACCAAGAGGGTATTTCCCGATGGCAGAATTGAACGCTGTGAAAATATCAAGGATGTGAAGCTGTATCTGGAAAAAATCGAGGAAATGATAGAGCGTAAACGCAAACTTTTCTATGAATCACTTCCATAAATTGCGCCGACTATTCTAAAATTGGATTTTGAAATAGTCGATTGACTTTGCTTCGAAAACTGGTTATAATAAAGTATAACTTTAGAATAGTCGGAGGCGTGCTATGGCATACATTCAAAGAGCAATTGCAGATATTCTTAAATGCAGAGTAAAAACAAGTAAATGTACTCTGATAGTAGGGGCAAGACAGGTTGGTAAATCAACGTTAGTAAAACACGAATTTTCTGAATACAATCGCACCAATTTTGATGACAGATTAACCAGATTACAGGCAAAAGAAGAACCAAAGCTTTTTTTCTTAAATAATCCTCGCCCATTGTTTATTGATGAGGTACAAAAAGAGGGTTCTGTATTAGAAGAGATAAAACAGATAGTGGATGAATCAGATGAAAGAGGGCAATTCATTTTATCCGGTTCTCAGAAATTAGAGCTAATGAAAGAAGTCAGTGAATCATTGGCAGGTAGAGTGTCAGTGTATGAATTAGCAGGACTATCATTACGCGAGATTCATCAGATTGGATATAGTAAACATTTCATTCCAACTGAAGAGTATATAAAAGCACGTGAAAGGGAACTCAAATCATATGATAATATATGGGAGTTGATTCACAAGGGATCATATCCTGAACTTTATGATGTAGATCGGGATTGGCAGGAATTTTATTCTTCCTATGTGTCCACTTATCTGGAGAGAGATATCAATGAATTAATTTCAACAGATAGTATTACATTCACAAAGTTTTTGACAGCTGTTGCGGCACGAACAGGAGAAATGTTAAATTACGCTAATATTGCAAGTGAAATAGGAGTAAGTGAACCAACCGTAAAGAACTGGATTTCTATTCTGGAAAGAACAGGAATTGTATATTTACTTCAGCCATATAGTGCCAGTGCATTAAGCAGAGCAATCAAGACCCCTAAGATTTATTTTAGAGATACCGGTCTTGCGTGTTATTTGACCAGATGGTTAACCTCAGATGCACTAAAGAATTCAGCGGTGGCAGGTAATATGTTTGAGACATTTGTTGTTTCAGAGATTTTGAAATCCTATTCAAATGAGGGTAGAGACTATCGTTTCAATATATTTTACTACCGGGGCAAGGATAAAAGTGCATCAGGTGAAAATGAAATAGATTTGATAATTGAAGAAGACGGTATGCTTTATCCGGTAGAAATCAAAATGACAGGAAATCCGAAAGCGAGTATGGGAGCCACTAATCCGGTGTTGGATAAAATTCCGGATAAAAAAAGAGGAATGGGAGTCATTCTTTGTTTGATTGACAAGAAGACCTTTTTGAGAGAAAACTTAATAGCATTGCCAATTGAGTATATTTAGGATAAAAACTGAAGTGTTGATATAGTTGTATCAGATACAGGATTTTTGGCAAGTCCCGATTTTTGACAGAAGAAAAAATATGATGGAATCAGTAGGTGGCGAAGCTGCTGCTTACTGGTTCTTTTATTTTGTGGAAAAGCGGGAAAAATATGTGAATAATCTTTTTTTGGCCCAAAATAGGAATGAATGGGAAGCCGAGTTCTCGTGCATTTTGATTGCACTTTCGCCGTAGATAATGTATAATTAACACTATCGATAATATAGAGTAATAGTGCTATTTATATGTTTGTTTGATGGAGGAATTAGTATGACAAAAGATCGAACAAAAATCAATTATAAGCCACTTTGGAAGTTGCTTATTGATAGGAATATGACACGAGTGGACTTAAGAAAAAAGACTTTAATAGCTAGAAGCACCATGGACAAAATGGTGAACAATGAGTATGTTGCGCTGGAGGTTCTGGTAAGAATCTGTATGGCACTCAATTGTAGTATTGATGAAATAATAGAAATAGAAAGAGAAAATGGAGGTACAGTAAATGGCTGAGTTGGAAAATAGTAGAGATTTAATTAGTGTTTTATGGAGCGGGGCAGACATTCTTCGTTCAAAGATGGATGCAAATGAATACAAAGATTATTTGCTTGGAATAGTATTCTATAAATATTTGTCTGACTCTTTCTTAATCAAAGTGTATGACTTGATTTATGATGAAAGACCGGAATCACTAAAGATTGCTTTGGAGGCATATAAAGAGGCACTTGAAGATGAGAGTGCTGAGGAACTAAAAGAGCAGATTAAATCAGAATTCCACTATGTAATTGAGCCGGAACTAACGTATACATATTTTGCAGATGCGGCAAGAAATAATTCTTTCAATCGTGAGCAGTTGCAAAAAGCATTCAATAATATAGAGCAGAGTGATCCGCTTTTTGCTGATTTATTTACAGATATTGACTTGTATTCTAATCGTTTGGGCACCGGTGATCAGAAACAGAGCGATACCATTTCAAACTTAATTAAAGAAATTGATAGGGCGGATTTACTTAATTCAGATGCAGATGTTCTTGGAAATGCATATGAGTATTTGATTGGTCAGTTTGCTTCGGAAACGGGAAAGAAGGCAGGGGAATTCTATACTCCTCAAGCAGTTTCAAAAATATTAACAAGGATAGCAATTGCAGGTCAGGAAGATAAGAAAGGTTTATCTGTTTATGATCCCTGTATGGGGTCTGGTTCCCTTCTTCTAAATGCAAAGAAATATTCTACTGAACCAAATTATATTAAGTATTATGGACAGGAGTTGATGACTTCTACATTCAATTTGGCAAGAATGAATATGTTCCTACATGGCATTGTTCCGGAAAACCAGAAACTTCGTAATGGTGATACTTTGGATGGAGATTGGCCTACCGATGAAGAAACAGATTTTAATATGGTTCTTATGAATCCTCCATATTCTGCAAATTGGAGTGCAGCTGCCGGTTTCTTGCAGGATGAGAGATTTAGTGATTATGGCGTGTTAGCTCCCAAGTCAAAGGCAGATTATGCATTTTTACTTCATGGTCTCTATCACCTTAAGAGCAACGGAACCATGGCAATTGTTTTGCCCCATGGAGTTCTGTTTAGGGGAGCTGCAGAAGGAAAGATACGAGAAAAATTATTACGTTCCGGAAATATATATGCAGTTATTGGTTTGCCCTCAAACCTTTTTTATAATACATCAATACCCACATGTATTATGGTGTTGAAGAAACATAGAGAAGGTCGAGATGTTTTGTTTATTGATGCTTCACAAAAATTTGAAAAAGGCAAAAAACAGAATGCAATGACAGACGAGCACATAGATGCTGTTATTGATTTGTATACCAAACGTGAAACTGTCGATAAGGAAGCATATTTGGCAACCTTTGAGGATATTGAGAAGAACGATTTTAATCTTAATATTCCTAGATATGTAGATAATTTTGAAAAAGAGGAAGAAATCGATCTGAATGAACTGATTTCTGAAATGGAAGCAACAAATCAGGAAATATTGAAGGCCCAAGAAGAGTTTATTTCTCTCATGAAGGAACTTTCTTCAACGGATGAAAACATCATGGAAACATTAAACAAGTTTATTGGAATGATTGAGGGGTGATGTTGATGAATAAACCAAAAATTAGGTTTTCTGGGTACACAGAAGATTGGGAACAGCGTAAGTTGGGTGATGTGTTTAAGGAGTACTCTGAAAAACATCATGAAGAACTACCAGCATTAACAATTATTCAAGGTGGTGGAACAATTTTTCGTGAAGAGTCAGATAGAAACTTACAATATGATAAGTCAAATCTCTCAGGATATAAGATGGTAAAAAAGAATGACTTTATAGTTCATCTTCGTTCTTTCGAAGGCGGATTAGAAAAGGCAAATACTGATGGAATCATAAGTCCTGCTTATCATACATTACATGGAGATAATGTGGATTCAAGATTTTATTATCCATATTTTAGGTCATATGATTTCATTAGCAGAAAGTTAGTAGCACATGTTTATGGAATCCGTGATGGTAGAAGTATTGATATTGAAGGAATGAAAACTATTGAAATTCCTTATACATCATACGAAGAACAGAAGAAAATAGGCGACTATCTTGATGGACTTGACAACCTCATCACCCTTCACCAGCGCAAGTGTGAACAGACAAAAATATTAAAAAAATACATGCTTCAAAAAATGTTTCCCCAAAATGGAAGTAGTGTACCAGAAATAAGATTTGAAGGTTTCACTGATGCTTGGGAACAGCGTAAGTTGGGTGACGTTGGCTTTGCAAAGTCCGGAGTTGGATTTCCTGAAAAGGAACAAGGAGGAACAGAAGGTATTCCGTTCTATAAGGTTTCAGATATGAATATTGATGGAAATGAGCATGAACTGATTACTGCTAATAACTATGTGACGCAGGAGCAAATTGATAGAAAAAGATGGAATGTTATAGAAGATGTTCCTGCTATTTTCTTTGCTAAGGTAGGAGCCGCAGTAATGCTAAATCGCAAGCGTTTAGTGCGTTTTCCGTTCTTGTATGATAATAATACAATGGCATACATTTTTAATAAAAATGTATGGGATTATGATTTTGGAAAAACTCTGTTTGAAACTATAGATTTAACAAAATTAACTCAGGTCGGAGCATTGCCCTCCTACAATGCTTCTGATGTGGAAGGAGTGGAAATATCAATTCCAAACAAGAAGGAACAAGAGTTGATAGGTGCTTATTTTAAGCAACTAGATAACCTCATCACTCTTCACCAGCGCCAGTGTGATGAATTGAAAAGTATTAAGAAATATATGCTTCAAAATATGTTTGTTGGATAACTAATTGCGAATAGTGTGTTGGATTTTGGGCTATCAGATTAGCAAAACAATGACAAATAATTAGTAGATATTTATTGCATACATAAGCTGTGATTTATCGTAAGTTTTTATCACATGTATACAGATATAGATAATAGATAGCATTGTTTTGAATCATTTTTTGTAATGGAAAAATGCAAAACAACGTAATATTTCAAGTCTGTTTGGGAACAGCGTAAGTTGGGTGAAGTTAGTGAACGTGTCCAGGGAAATGATGGACGAATGGGTTTACCGACACTCACAATATCCGCCGCAAATGGATGGATGAGCCAAGAGGCTCGCTTTTCAGGAAATATAGCAGGCAAGGAACAGAAGAATTATACGTTACTGCATAAAGGAGAATTATCATACAACCATGGCAATTCAAAACTAGCAAAATATGGAACAGTATTTTCTCTTGAAACGTATGAAGAAGCCCTTGTTCCAAGGGTTTATCATAGTTTTAGAATGACTGAAGGAGATGCCAGTTTTATAGAATATTACTTTGCTACAAAGATTCCAGATAGAGAACTTGCCAAGCTAATTTCCTCTGGTGCGAGAATGGATGGACTTCTCAATATCGGATTTGATGAGTTCATGGGAATCAATATAAATCTACCATCTATTAAGGAACAAGAAAGAATTTCAGACTATCTGAGAAGTTTAGATAACCTTATCACACTTCACCAGCGAAAAATGTATGTAAGTAAGAAATCATTAACAGCAGTTTGGGAACAGCGTAAGTTGGGTGAAGTTAGTGAACGTGTCCAGGGAAATGATGGACGAATGGGTTTACCGACACTCACAATATCCGCCGCAAATGGATGGATGAGCCAAGAGGCTCGCTTTTCAGGAAATATAGCAGGCAAGGAACAGAAGAATTATACGTTACTGCATAAAGGAGAATTATCATACAACCATGGCAATTCAAAACTAGCAAAATATGGAACAGTATTTTCTCTTGAAACGTATGAAGAAGCCCTTGTTCCAAGGGTTTATCATAGTTTTAGAATGACTGAAGGAGATGCCAGTTTTATAGAATATTACTTTGCTACAAAGATTCCAGATAGAGAACTTGCCAAGCTAATTTCCTCTGGTGCGAGAATGGATGGACTTCTCAATATCGGATTTGATGAGTTCATGGGAATCAATATAAATCTACCATCTATTAAGGAACAAGAAAGAATTTCAGACTATCTGAGAAGTTTAGATAACCTTATCACACTTCACCAGTGTAAGCATATTTGGGGGAAGAAATTGTCTCTGTACACACGGAAACATCGTAAGTCAAACAATTAGGATGTGATTTGTAATAAGTAATATTTGGAAGAAAAACAACTCAGTATGTGTGACGAACTGACTTCCAAAGATAATAGGAAAATCAAATTGTATGTAATGGAAAATTAAAACAGTGATGTATAAATATCAGAGAAGGAGTTTGTTATTATGCCGGAATTAGAACAAATATTAGAGAGTAAACTTATTGAACAATTGGTATACGGAGATTCACAGTGGGTATACAGACCTGACTTAAAAACCGAAGAACAACTATGGGCGAATTTCAAGTATATCTTGGAGCAGAATAATAAAGACAGGCTTAATGGGGAAATTCTGTCAGATACTGAATTTGAACAGGTAAAGAACCAACTGCAATTTTCTTCATTTTATAAGGCTGGTGAATGGCTTGTAGGTGAAAATGGAAAAGTTATGGTTCATGTTCAAAGAGATACCGAACGCTTGCATCTTGTTGTTATGAATCATGAGCATATAGCCGGTGGAAGTAGTGTTTATGAAGTGATTAACCAGTATAGTGCATTGAAATCTGATGAAGAGGACAAGCTTCCATCAAGAGACAGAAGATTTGATGTGACGCTTATGATAAACGGGTTGCCAATGATTCATATTGAACTGAAAAATAAGCAGCATTCTTATATGGATGGGTTTTGGCAGATAAAAAAATATATTGGGGAAGGCAAGTTTACAGGCATTTTCTCTGCTGTGCAGATGTTTGTTATCAGCAATGGAGTAAATACCAAATATTTTTCGGCTGCCGGTGATAATGAACTTAATCCCAAATTTATCAGTGGATGGTTGGACAAAGATAATAACCCGGTATCCGATTATCTTGATTTCGCAAAGTGTGTATTGCGCATTCCTGAAGCTCATGAGATGGTAGCAAGATACACGGTGTTAGATGAAGATGCTAAGAGACTTATTCTTTTGCGTCCGTACCAGATACATGCCATTGAATCAATAAGAGAAGCTTCAAAGACAGGAAAATCCGGGTTTGTTTGGCATACGACCGGTTCAGGAAAGACTTTGACTTCTTATAAGGCTACCAGAAACTTGCTTATGGATATTCCATCGATTGATAAAACTATTTTCTTAATTGATAGGAAAGATTTGGATACACAGACCACGATGGCTTTCCAGGCATATGCGAATAACGATCTTGTTGATGTAGATGAGACCGAAAATGTCAACGACTTAAAAAATAAATTAAAGTCAGATGATAGACAGGTAATCGTAACCACAATCCAGAAACTTCATCGGTTAATTTCTAAAAGACTGGCAGAAGGAACCCCCGAATATAGTAAGATTAGGAATTTGAAAATAGCCTTCGTAGTCGATGAGTGTCATAGAGCTGTCACACCAGCAACCAAGAGAGAGTTGGAAAGATTTTTTGCAAAATCATTATGGTTTGGCTTTACAGGTACTCCAAGATTCTCAGAGAATCCATATCCACAGTTAGGAGATTTGCCGCGTACAACCGAAGATTTGTATGGAAAGTGCCTGCACAAGTACACAATTCAAAATGCCATTCATGATGAATCAGTTCTAGGATTTCAAGTAGAGCATGATGGACCAAAGGATATGCAGGATGAAACAGATAGCGGTCTCTATGATAACGAAAGACATATGTTGAGTGTTTTGGATATCATTTTGAATAAATCCTATCATAAGCTTGGCTTTCACAACGGAAGGGGTATGACATACGAGGGAATTCTCACTGTAAGCTCTATTCAGATTGCACAGAAGTATTATGAATTGCTTAGTAAAGTTAAAAAGGGAGAAACGCCCCTTAAGATTGATGAGAAAATAAGACAGGTTTTACCTGACTTTCCCAAATTTGCAATTACATATTCTGTATCAGAGAACGAGGAAGGATCTCAGGTTAATCAGGACAAAATGAAACAGTCGATAGCGGATTACAATGCTATGTTTGACACCAAGTATGATATTGCTCAGATACAAGGATACAATGCCAACTTAAATAAACGATTAGCCAGAAAAGACGCGAAGTTTAAGAGTAGAAGTGAGCAACTGGATATAGTAATTGTTGTAGATAGATTGTTAACAGGATTTGATGCTCCTTGTATGTCAACTATGTTCATTGATAGACAGCCTATGGGACCACATGATTTGATTCAGGCTTTTTCGAGAACAAACAGAATATTTGATAAAAATAAAGCCTACGGTCAGATTGTAACATTCCAGGCTCCCAAGTTATTCAAGAAGAGTGTAGATAATGCAATTAAGTTGTATTCAGCAGGAGGAACCGAAGGAGCAGTTTTGGGTGATTGGGATGAGATTGAACCGGCATTTAGAAAATCATTAGCTGCACTTCGAGTATCTGCAAATAGTCCTTCTGATGTTGCGAATATGTCCTTATCCGAGAAAAAGGTGTTTGTAAAGATGTTTCAGAATTTTGATAAACTCTTTTCTCAATTGAAATCATTCACCAGATACGAGGATAGTATGCTGGAGGGATATGGAATTACGCAGGAAGAGTATGAAAATTATGTAGGTCATTATCTGAATGTGTTAGAAGAAATAAAGGAGCCGAAACCTGATACTCCGGATGATAATGATCCGGTAGTTGTAGATACCGATTATGAATTGATGGCATATAGTAATACCAAAATTGATTATGAGTATATCATCAATCTGATTCAGAATATTGTAAATCCGAGGGCAGAAGAGGATGATATTACGCCGGAAGAAAAAAAGAAAATGCTTGACGAGGTAAAGCAATATGTAGAAGAACTTCGTAAGTCAAATCCGAAAGTTGCAGATATCATGGCAAAGCTAATTTCTGATATTGAGGCGGATGAAGAAAAATATAGAGGACAGTCTATCCTCAATATTGTAGAGAATATGAAGCGTAAATGCATTGAACAAGTTGTTACTGATTTTTGTATTACTTGGTTTGCATCAAAGGATGATGTAATGTATGCTGCAACTCATTATCGTAATGGCGTAATTCCAAATGAAAGTGCTATTAAGGCGACTATTGATTTTTCAAGCTATAAGACCTCTGTTGAAAATGCTTTACCAAAGTTTAAGTATTATGCTCAGATGTTAGCGGATCTCAGAAAACGATTGGATGAAGAAATAAGACCACTTGTAGAACATTAATTGCCTATTCATAATTTATATGTCATGAATGTTTATATCAGCGTAAGTAATTTCAATTTAGGAGGTAGCTTATGATTAATGATATAAACAAAGACTCACTCTTTTCAGAGTACTATAAACAATGGGTAGAAGTATATAAAAGAGGTGCTATCCGTGAAGCAACAATGTCGAAATATCTGATGACACAGAAATGGGTTGAAAAGCTTGTTCCCGGGCTGACTATTGCAAAACTTACAAGAACTTCGTATCAGCAGCTGCTGAATGATTATGCAAAGGAACATGAGAGGCAGACTACGCTTGATTTCCATCACCAACTGAAAGGTGCTATTTTGGATGCTGTCGATGAGGGATTAATTGAAAGAGATCCTACCAGAAAAGCAATTATCAAAGGAAAAACACCGAGAGTAAAAAAGATTAAGTATTTAAATCAATTTGAGTTACATACATTAATTGCGCATTTGGATATCAAGGAGGAACCGAACTGGGATTGGTTTATCTTACTTGTTGCTAAAACCGGTATGAGATTCTCAGAAGCCTTAGCGATAACACCTTCGGATTTTGATTTTGCTAAGCAGACATTATCCATTAGTAAAACGTGGGACTATAAGGGTGAAGGAGGATTTTTGCCAACAAAGAACAATTCTTCTGTAAGAAAAATTCAGATTGATTGGCAGATTGTTGTGAAATTTTCCGAACTAGTGAAGAATCTCCCGGAGGAAAAGCCGATTTTTGTGGGAGAAGAAAAAATCTATAATTCTACGGTAAATGATGTGCTTACAAGACATTGTAAGGCGTGTGGAATATCTAATATTTCAATTCATGGACTCAGACACACGCATGCCTCGCTGTTACTTTTTGCCGGAGTATCTATTGCAAGCGTGGCACGTAGATTGGGACATGCCAGTATGACAACCACACAGAAGACTTATTTGCACATTATTCAGGAACTTGAGAATAAGGATGTAGATTTGGTTATGAGAACTTTGTCAGGATTATAAATTAAGAATTACTTTATTGACTTTTATGCTTACGCTGATTTTTTAGTAAATGAATAAGAAAATGGGAGGATTCAAACAATGAGACAAAATTTTGGAGCAAAACCTTATGTTTATCCGATGCCGGTATTGATTGTCGGTACCTATGATGAAAATGGTGTGCCGAATGCCATGAATGCGGCATGGGGATGTATTACAGACATGGCAGAGATCAGCATCAGTATGTCAGAACATAAGACAACGGAAAACTTTGCAAAAACCGGTGCATTTACCGTAGCATTTGCAACAGAAGATACGGTGGTTGCGTGCGATTATGTCGGGATAGAGTCCGCAAGCAAGGTTCCTGATAAATTTGAAAAAGCCGGATTTACTGCTATAAAGAGTGAGTTTGTGAATGCGCCGATTATTAAGGAACTTCCAATGGCTCTTGAGTGTAAGGTGAAGAGTTTTGAAGATGGAATCCTGATCGGAGAAATCGTCAATGTAAATGCAGATGAAAGTATTCTTACAGATGGGCAGATTGACCCCATGAAACTGAAACCAATAACCTATGATCCGGTAGGGCATAAGTACATTGGGCTTGGTAATGTTGTCGGTCAGGCATTTAGTGATGGGAATAAGCTGAAATAATCTATATTAGGGAAAAACCCTGACCGAGAATGGAATTCCAGTTGCTTTTCTGGTATAGGAATCGCACAACAATCACCAATTGCTTTTCTGTATCAATTGTATAAAATGCAAGGTAATTATTGACTATAATAAATCGGATTCCCCAGCTGGCTAAAACGGGATCATCTACAAGGTGAAACTTTTCCGGCATATCTGCCAATGAATTGATTTGTTCTGTTGCTACATCAAGCAGATGTTCTGCGGCGGTTGGATTTTTAAGAGTATATTCGATGTAGTCAGCAGCTCGTATGATGTCACGTTCTGCGGTAGCTGTGATATGAATCATATAACTCATCCGTGGCGTTTCCTCCGAATATCAGTCATTGCATCAGCAAAAGGTCGGGTATTGCCGGAAGCAATATCATCCATACCTTCTTTAATCTGGCTATATAGTTCAAAGCAACCGGTTAATTTTTCGTAGGCTTCAATGCTCATAACAGCAAGGTCGCCTTTTCCATTCTTCGTAATAAAAACCGGTTCAGGATAACTGTGACAAAATGTAGAAATTTCGTTGTAGTTATTTCTTAAATCAGCACTTGATCTGATTGCTGGCATAATGAACACCTCCCTTATATAACAAAATTATAGAAAAATTTTGCTATATTGTCAATGGCAATGTAAAAATATTATATGTCAGTTTTTGTTTTTGTATTCGAAAACATGGTCCATGGTAAAAACCCTTGAAAATAGTTTGAATTAAGTGTAAAATCTTGTAAGAAAAATACGCGGAATATACTTTTTTATCAAATAAGGCTCCGCATAGGAGGAAAATATGGCATTAAGTAAGAAACCGGTAACCGGTATGAAGGATATTTTGCCCCAGGAAATGCAGATCCGGGATTACGTAATCAGTGTGATTAAAGATACTTACGGTAAATTCGGATTTACATCCATCGAGACACCCTGCGTGGAAAATATTGCAAACCTAAGCAATAAGCAGGGCGGTGAAAATGAAAAACTTATTTTTAAGATTTTAAAAAGAGGCGAAAAGTTAAATTTAGAGACGGCAGAAACGGAAAACGATCTGGTGGACGGAGGACTCCGTTACGACCTGACCGTACCCCTTGTCCGTTTCTATTCCAATAATGCAGCAAATCTGCCCAGTCCTTTCAAGGCACTTCAGATGGGAAATGTATGGCGTGCGGACAGACCCCAGAGAGGGCGTTACCGCCAGTTTATGCAGTGCGATATTGATATTTTGGGGGAGGCATCCAATTTAGCGGAAATCGAACTGATATTGGCAACCACCACCACCATATCCAGACTGGGATTTTCTAATTTCCAGATTCGAATCAACGACAGAAGAATCCTGAAGGCAATGGCAAGCTATGCGGGATTTGCAGAAGAGTCCTTTGACAGTGTATTCATTACCTTGGACAAGATGGACAAGATTGGCATCGACGGTGTGAAGGCTGAACTTATGGAGGATGGTTACACAGAAGAAATGTGTGATAAATACCTGGATTTATTTGTTCAGATAGAGAAGGCCGAAAACGGACCGGCATATCTTGCTGAAGTATTAAAGGACTATCTCGATGAAGAGGTTATGAATTCCTTCATGGAAATCATTGACAGTGTGAAGGCTACCAAGGCAGATACCTTTGAACTGGTTTTTGATCCTACTTTGGTAAGAGGGATGAGTTACTATACCGGTACTATTTTTGAAATTGCCATGCCGGAATTCGGCGGAAGCTGCGGCGGTGGCGGACGTTACGACAAGATGGTGGGCAAGTTTACCGGAAATGATGTACCTGCCTGCGGATTCTCCATCGGATTTGAGCGTATTATTATGCTTCTGATGGAAAAGGGCTTCACGGTTCCTACACAGCCTAAAAAGACGGCTTACCTGATTGAAAAGGGAGTGGCAGGGGATGCTCTTTGTGAAATTATTGCAAAGGCACAGAAGGCAAGAGAAGACGGACGTCAGATCCTGATTGCCCGTATGAATAAAAACAAAAAGTTCCAGAAGGAACAGCTCATTGCAGAAGGGTATGAGGATTTTGAGGAATTCTATAAGAATCCCCTGCAGCATTAAAACAGCGTAAGGTTGTGGATATAATCTGTACTGAAATGAAGCAGTATCAAGAAATAGAAAAGAGGAAAGAAAAATGGCAGAAACCATGAAAGGATTAAAGAGAACCAACCGTTGCGGGGAACTTTCCAAAGCCAACATCGGGGAAGAAGTAACCGTTATGGGATGGGTTCAGAAACAACGTAATAAGGGTGGCATTATTTTTGTGGATATGCGTGACAGAGCCGGCCTTTTACAGGTGATTTTTGAGGAAAGTGACTGCGGAAGCGAAAACTTTGCAAAAGCGGAGAAACTTCGCAGTGAGTTTGTAATTGCCGTAGTAGGTAAGGTAGAAGCACGAAGCGGCGCCGTAAATGAAAATCTGGAAACCGGTGAAATTGAGGTGAGAGCGAGAGAAATCCGTATTCTTTCCGAAGCGGAAACACCGCCTTTCCCCATTGAAGCAGAAAGCAAAACTAAAGAAGAACTGCGCTTAAAATATCGTTATCTGGATTTGAGAAGACCCAATCTTCAGAAGAATCTGAAACTGAGAAGCAAGATTACTACTACTATCCGGAGTCATCTGGATGCAGAAGGATTCTATGAAATTGAAACCCCCATGCTTACCAAATCCACTCCGGAAGGAGCAAGAGACTATCTGGTACCCAGCCGTGTGCATCCCGGCAATTTCTATGCACTGCCTCAGTCTCCCCAGATTTTCAAGCAGTTACTGATGTGTTCCGGTTATGACCGGTATTTTCAGATAGCAAGATGTTTCCGTGATGAAGACCTTCGTGCGGACAGACAGCCGGAATTTACCCAGGTAGATATGGAGCTTTCTTTTGTGGATGTGGATGATGTAATCGATACCACCGAAAGAATGGTGCAGAAGGTTTGCAAAGAGGCCATTGGACTGGATGTGCAGCTTCCTATTGCAAGAATGACCTGGCAGGAGGCTATGGACCGTTTCGGCTCCGATAAACCGGATACCCGTTTCGGTATGGAATTAAAAAATGTCTCCGATGTGGTAAAGGGCTGCAACTTCGGGGTATTTACCGGTGCACTGGAAAATGGTGGAAGTGTTCGCGGTATCAATGTAAAAGGACAGGCAGAGATGCCCCGTAAAAAGATTGATGCCCTGGTAGAATTTGCAAAAGGCTACGGTGCAAAGGGTCTCGCCTATCTGGCCGTACTTCCCGATGGAACCTACAAATCTTCCTTTGCAAAATTCATGACAGAAGAGGAACTGAAAGCCCTTGTAAGCGCCATGGAAGGGGAAAGCGGAGACCTTCTTTTATTTGCAGCAGACAAGAATAAAATTGTTTACAGCGTACTGGGCGCACTTCGTATAGAGGTGGCTAAGCAGCTTGATATGATTGACAATGATAAATTTAATTTCCTCTGGGTAACGGAATTCCCGCTTTTAGAGTGGAGTGAGGAAGAGGAACGCTTTGTTGCCATGCATCATCCTTTCACCATGCCCATGGATGAGGATTTGCAGTATCTCGATTCTGACCCCGGAAGAGTTCGTGCAAAAGCATATGATATCGTCTTAAACGGTGTAGAGTTAGGTGGCGGCAGCGTGCGTATTTTCCAGCCTGAGGTGCAGGAGAAGATGTTTGAGGTTCTGGGATTTACGAGGGAAGAAGCCTATGAACGGTTCGGCTTCCTCATTAATGCGTTTAAGTACGGGGTTCCCCCTCACGCAGGGCTTGCAATCGGGCTTGACCGTTTTGTCATGCTTTTGGTAAAAGCGGATAACATTCGTGAAGTGATTGCATTCCCGAAGGTGAAGGATGCTTCCTGCCTGATGACGGAGGCTCCCAACGTGGTAGATGAACAGCAGTTAAGGGATTTGCAGATTTCCCTTGATCTTGCAGATACGGAAAAGAGCGGAGAATAATTTATATGGTAAAGGTACTGGTAATGCCCTGCAAGGCGCTTACAGATCCTGAATATCAAAAGAGAGCATGCGCATTTCTTTCAGAGGAAAGAAGTGCACATGCTTTTTCCATGAAGAACGAAAGTGACAGGGCGCTTTCCATAGGTGCCGGGCTGTTACTTGCCTATGGTCTTTTAGTCTGGGGGAATGATCTTCTGGATGTAAGTCAGATCCGACTGGAGCCCGAGGAGGTCCTTGAAAGACTGGAAATATTTGACGAAAGAGCAAGGGATAACTTAAGAAAACGTCTTATTACCGGAAAAACCGAAAAGGGAAAGCCCTATTTTTTATGGGAAGGGGCTCCGAAGTTCAGTATTTCCCATTCGGGAGATTATGCGGCGGTTGCTTTTTCGGACCGGGAAGTGGGGCTTGATATTCAAAAGGAGCGGGAATTAAAAACCCGGCGAATTTATGACAGAGTACTTCATAAAAGCGGTAAAGAAAAGAAGGAGGACTTTTTCTTCCTCTGGACGGCTAAGGAATCATATGTAAAATGTACCGGCGAAGGTCTGTCCGGGGACTTCACAAAAATATATGCAGACAGGGAAGGAATGTGCATCGAAGATGCTCTTTTGTATGAACTGCCCGCACCGGAAGGTTATTTTCTGATAGCTTGTGTAAAATCTGTGTAAAGTGGTGTGCAAAAAGAACAAGAAAATGTGTAAATTATGTAAAAAATGGGTAAAAAAGGATATTCCTTTTTCGGCAGGTATATTGTACAATGTTACTCGTGAGTAATTGTCTGTTTGCTTGAGAGGAAAAGAAAAATGGAAGTTATTGAGAAAGTACTTTGGATGGTGGGCGGTATTGCCTTATTCCTGTACGGAATGCATATGATGGGGGAAGGCCTTTCAAAGGTTTCCGGAGGAAAGTTGGAAAGTATTCTGGAAAGACTGACGAATACCCCCGTGAAAGCAGTGCTTGTGGGTGCAGGTGTTACGGCGGTTATCCAGTCTTCGGCGGCCACCATTGTTATGGTTGTGGGATTTGTTAACTCCGGTATTATGAAGCTTGGCCAGGCAGTAAACGTCATTATCGGTGCTAACGTTGGTACCACCATTACGGCATGGTTACTGAGTTTGTCCGGAATTAAAGGCGGCGGATTTTTATCCCTGCTTAAGCCATCCTCTTTCGCTCCGGTTTTAGCGATTGTAGGTGTGGTGTTAGTAAGCTTCATGAAGAAAGAGAAGCATCATGTAGTGGGAACAATCATGGCCGGATTTGGTATTCTGATGATTGGTATGACCATCATGAGTGATGCGGTATCCCCTCTGGCAGATGTGCCCGAGTTCACCAATATCCTGACGATGTTTTCCAACCCCCTACTGGGTATGTTAGCCGGCCTTATTTTGACGGCGGTCATCCAGAGTTCTTCCGCTTCTGTGGGTATTTTGCAGGTTCTTTGTAATACCGGAGCGGTAACCTTCGGAACGGCAATTCCCATTATCATGGGGCAGAATGTAGGTACCTGTATCACCGCGTTAATTTCCAGTATCACGGCAAACCGTGAAGCGAAGAGAGCGGCACTTTTACATTTATACTACAATATTTTGAAGACATCCCTGTTTATGGCGATTTTCTATTCCCTGAATGCCATTATTCATTTTGCATTCCTGGATAATCCGATTTCTGCAATTGGGGTGGCAGTGGTACATTCCCTGTTTAACATTGTGGCATGTATTGTGCTCCTTCCTTTTTCCGGCCTTTTGGTTAAGTTTGTATATTGGACGGTTCCGAACAAAACGACAGAAGAAGAGATATCTCCTGTGGGTGTGGAACTGAAAACCCTGGATACCCGATTCTTGGACAACCCCGGTGTTGCCATTGAACGTAGCCGAAGGGTAGCCATTACCATGGCAGAATACACCAGAAAAGCTATCTTCACGGCAATGGAGCTGTTGCAGCACTATGACCCGGAAAAGGCGGAAGAGGTTGCCAGACTGGAGAGCGATATCGACCGCTTTGAAGATGAAATCGGCACCTATCTTGTCAAAATCAGCGGGAAGGAGATGCCGGAAAAGGAAAGCCATATGCTTTCCATCATCCTGCACTGTATCGGCGATTTTGAACGTATTTCCGACCACGCATTGAATATTAAGGAAGCAGCGGAAGAAATGCAGGAAAAAGAAATGTCATTTTCCGATAAGGCTGTGGAAGAGTTGAACATCTATACCAATGCCATAAAGGAAATCGTAAATCTTGCATTCACTGCATTTGAAAATGATGACAGGCAGAGTGCAGATATGGTAGAGCCGTTAGAGGAAGTGATTGACCAGTTAAGTATAGAAATGAAGAAGCGTCACATTAAGCGTCTTCGCAAGGGCAAGTGTACCATTGAACTGGGCTTTGTTTTGTCCGATCTGACCACCAACTACGAACGTGTTGCAGATCACTGTTCCAACATTGCGGTTTGTCTCTTACAGGTTAAGGAAGACCAGTTTGAGGCCCATGAATATCTGGATGCCTTAAAAGACGGTGATGATATCGGATTTCGGGGCAAGGTTCTGGCATACGGTCAGAAGTATATGCTTCCTTAAACTTTATAATAAATATAAGAATAAAAAAGGTTGCCTGCTTCGTTGCAGACAACCTTTTCGATTGCACAAATTATTCTGCCTGTTCCGGCAGGGGTGGCAGTGTTAAAAGCACCTTTTCAATGCGGTTCTGGTCAAGCCCCTTGACCTGTAATATGGTACCGTCTTCTAAGGTAACGGATTCCTCATCCCGGGGCAGGCGGTCTAACTGACCGATGATTATGCCGCCGATGGAGTCATAGTTTTCGGAATCCAAGTCTGTGCCAATGGCATCATTAATATCGGAGAGGCTCATGCTTGCTTCAATCAGGTAGGTGCGCTCCGAAACTTCCTGAATCAGGGTCTCCTCGTCTTCGTCGTACTCATCACGGATTTCTCCCACCAATTCTTCCAAAAGGTCCTCCATACTGATCATCCCTACAGTGGAACCGTATTCGTTCAGGACAAAGGCTACATTCATGGATTTTTCCCGCATCTCTAAGAGCAGGTCCGCTGTCTTTTTAAATTCGTAAGTGTAGTGAGCTTCCCGCATCAGGCTTTCTATAGAGAAGTTCTCATCATGAGGGGAATCCCCAAGGAAAAAGTCCTTAACATTGACAAATCCCAGCATAGTGTCCTTTTCTTCGTCCACTACCGGAATACGTGTGTACATGGTTTCCTTAAAAACCGTGAGTAGTTCTTCAGCGGTAGCATCGTTTCGAATGGTAACCATATTGGGCCTTGGAATCATAATGTCTTTTGCATAAGTATCTGAAAACTCAAACACATTATAAATCATTTCCCGTTCTTCGGACTCAATCTGTCCGTCTTCATGACTTACATCCACGTAGGTTTTCAATTCGTTTTCGGTAATGGTATCATTTCGTTTGTCCGGATCAATATGTAACAGGCGAAGAATTCCTTTTGCCAGCAAATCTACCAGGTAAATAACCGGTGTCAGTACTTTCATCAGGAACAGAATAACGGGGGCATAACTGAGTGCAATGTTGTCGGCGTTTAGGTTGGCCCATGTTTTGGGAATGATTTCGCCCGCAAGCAACACGATAATGGTCAGTGCTCCGGTACCGATTCCAACGTAGACATTACCGAAGACCGAGATGACGAAAGTAGTGGTGAGGGCGGAAGCAGAGATGTTCACAATATTGTTCCCAATAAGAATGGTGGATAGCATCTTGCTGTAGTTACTAAGAATTTGATTAACCTTCT
Source organism: uncultured Lachnospiraceae bacterium (assembly GCA_945919075.1). Taxonomy (GTDB): domain Bacteria; phylum Bacillota; class Clostridia; order Lachnospirales; family Lachnospiraceae; genus Acetatifactor. The sequence goes on along the minus strand of CAMEIX010000004.1, from coordinate 135,640 downwards.
TCGCACCCTTTTGCCCCTCTTCCTCAAGAGAACGCATTTTCACATGATTGACTGTGGAAAAAGCGGTTTCGGCTGAAGAAAAAAAGCCGGACAGAAATACTAAGAAAAACAGAATAATAAGTTGTATGGCATCTGACGTGTCCAAATAAATACTCTCCTTTTTAAAGTGGCGAGTCCGCATGGCGGCACTCTTATTGTTGATGATAGGAAATATTATAATATATGCGCCAACTTGTCAAGTTTTGAAAAAATGTCTCATATAAATAAATAGGTTTTAGAGGGAGGTATGGTATGGCGAAAACTTTTTTGAAGAATCTGCTCATTGCTTTTTTGATTTCAGGGGGATTGCTATTTTTGCTGGCATTTTTGGTGTATCGATTAGAACTGAAAGAAAATGTAGTATCCCTTGCCATCATTTTAGTTTATGTCTTATCGAATCTGACGGCAGGAATTTTGTTGGGAAAAAAGCTGCAAAGCCGGAAGTTCTTATGGGGGCTTTTAGAGGGGACGGCTTATTTTGTGATTCTGGTTGTGGTGTCATTAATTGTGAATAAGAGTACGGCAGATGTGGCAGGTAATTTCTTTTTTACATTGCTCATATGTGCAGGCAGCGGGATGCTGGGCGGAATGCTCGGATGAGTTTGTGCAAAAAAAGGATGTTTTTTGAAAAAAACCTTTTACAAATAGGAAATTTATGATATACTACACAGGTATTAAGCTTTGAAATTTAAGGAGGCTATTTATGAAGCACATCAAAACATTAAATACAAGAAACTTAAAGGAATCCATGAAAAAGGGTGGCTGTGGTGAGTGCCAGACTTCCTGCCAGTCCGCATGCAAGACTTCCTGTACAGTAGGAAATCAGAGTTGCGAAAAGATTAAATAAGCAGTACCGACAGTTTTATGTAAGCAACAAAAAGCAGCGATTCTTGTCGCTGCTTCATTTATGTTTAGTTTGGAAAGAGGATTGTATTGTGATACATCAGTATAAAAGTAACGGCTATAACATCGTTTTGGATGTAAACAGCGGCTCCGTACATGTGGTAGATGATATCGTCTATGACATGATTTCTTTGGTTGAACCACTGATTAACGAAGGAATTACGGATGCAGAGTTAATCAAGGCGGCTGTGATTAATTGTAACGAAGGCAAATATCCAAAGGAAGAAGTGGCGGAAGCGGTAGAGGAAGTGTTGGAGCTTCAGAAAGAGGGACAACTCTTTGCACCGGATATTTATGAGAATTATATTTTTGATTTCAAAAACCGCCCCACTGTTGTAAAGGCTCTCTGCCTGCATATTGCACATGACTGTAATCTGGCGTGTCAGTATTGTTTTGCGGAAGAAGGCGAGTACCATGGAAGAAGAGCCCTGATGAGTTTTGAAGTGGGTAAGAAGGCATTGGATTTTCTGGTGGCTAATTCCGGAAACCGGGTAAATCTTGAGGTGGATTTCTTCGGGGGAGAGCCTACCATGAACTGGCAGGTGGTTAAGGATCTGGTTCTATATGGCAGAAGCCTAGAAAAAGAGCATAATAAGAAATTCCGGTTTACCCTGACTACCAACGGTGTCCTTTTAAATGACGAAATTATGGAATTTGCTAACAAAGAGATGGCAAATATTGTTCTCAGTATTGACGGGCGCAAGGAAGTCAATGATAAAATGAGACCTTTCAGAGGCGGACAGGGCAGTTATGATACCATTGTACCGAAGTTTCTAAAGGTTGCGGAAAGCAGGAACCAGATGAATTATTATGTAAGGGGCACCTTTACCCATAATAATCTGGACTTTTCCGAGGATGTGTTACACCTTGCAGACCTGGGATTTAAGCAGATTTCCGTAGAGCCGGTTGTGGCAAAGCCGGAGGACTGGTACGCTATCAAAGAAGAAGATATTCCCACTTTGAAAGAAGAATATGATAAACTTGCAAAGGAAATGATTCGTCGCAGAAAGGAAGGAAGGGGCTTTAATTTCTTCCATTTCATGATTGACTTAGAGGGCGGTCCCTGTGTGGCAAAACGCCTTTCCGGATGCGGTTCGGGAACCGAATATCTGGCAGTAACTCCCTGGGGAGATTTGTACCCCTGTCATCAGTTTGTCGGGCAGGAGCAGTTCTTAATGGGTAATGTGGACGAGGGAATTGTCAACAAAGACCTGCAAAACGAGTTTAAGTGCTGTAATGTTTATGCAAAAGACAAATGTAAGAAGTGTTTTGCAAAGTTTTACTGCAGCGGCGGATGTGCGGCAAATTCTTACAATTTCCACGGCAATATTAACGATGCCTACGATGTGGGATGTGAATTGCAACGTAAGCGCATTGAGTGTGCGATTATGATAAAAGCAGCTATGGCTGAAATGGAGGAGCAAAATAATGAAGAAGAGTAAAGCATTTATAATCCTGCTTGTATTTTTAGCATTATTGGCAGGCATTACATTTGTGGACATTAAGGGTATCGATGGGCAGGGTAAAATCTCTGCGAAAGATATCACGCTCGGTCTGGACCTTGCCGGTGGTGTCAGCATCACTTATGAGGTGGATGGGGAGGAAGATCCCAGTCAGACCGATATGAACGATACCATTGAAAAGTTGAAACTACGTGTATATTCCTACAGCAATGAAGCTTTGGTATATCAGGAGGGACCCAGACGTATCAACGTGGAAATTCCTGGCGTAACCGATGCGGAAGCAGTACTTGCTGAATTAGGAAAGCCCGGAACCCTGTACTTTATCAGGGAGAAAGCATCCGACGGTACAGCAAACTATTCCTACACCATGAGTGTGGATGCGGACGGCAATATGGTTCCTGTTTATGTTATGAACAGAACCATTGAGGAAATCATCGAAGACGGTTGTGTGGCACTGACCGGTCTGGATGTGAAGAGTGCGGAAGCCGGTACTATGAGACAGAATCAGGATGCGGCAGCAGAATTCTGTGTAGATCTTATTATGACCGATGAAGGAGCTACGAAATTTGCAGAGGTGACCACGGATGCATCTGCCAAAGGGGAAACACTGGGGATTTATTATGACGGCAATATTATCAGTGCTCCCAGCGTAAAACAGCCTCTGTTAGACGGACGTGCCCAGATAACCGGCAGCTTTACGAATGATGAAGCCAAGAGACTTGCTTCGCAGATTCGAATCGGTGGACTGAAACTGGAGCTTACCGAACTGCATTCCAAGGTAGTCGGAGCACAGCTTGGTTCCGAAGCCATCTCCACAAGCATAAAGGCAGCAGCAATCGGTCTTGGAGTTATCGTTGTATTTATGATACTGGTGTATTTCCTTTCCGGTTTTGCAGCCAGTCTTGCCTTATTGATGTATACAGCATTGATTATTCTTCTGCTGAATGGATTTGACATGACCCTTACCCTGCCCGGTATTGCAGGTATTATTCTTTCCATTGGTATGGCAGTGGATGCAAATGTAATCATCTTTGCCCGTATCCGTGAAGAACTTGCAACCGGAAAGACGGTTAAATCTTCTATTAAAATTGGTTTTGACAAGGCATTATCCGCTATCATTGACGGAAACGTGACCACTCTGATTGCCGCAATGGTTCTTTGGATTTTAGGTTCCGGTTCCATCCGTGGTTTTGCACAGACTCTGGTACTTGGTATTGCCCTTTCCATGTTTACGGCCCTGTTTATCACACGCTGGCTGATGAATGCTTTATACGCACTGGGCTGTACTTCTGAGAAGTGGTATGGTGTGGCAAAACCTCATAAAGCGATTGACTTTGTTGGTAAGAAGGCAGTATTCTTCGTAATTTCCGCAGTGATTATTATCGGCGGATTTGTGATGATGGGTGTGAATCAGGCAAAAGACGGTTCTCCTTTTAACTTAAGTCTTGACTTTGTGGGTGGTACCTCCGCAACCGTGCGCTTTACCGAGGAGAAATCCTTAAGTGATCTGGAAGTAAATGTAATTCCCGAGATTGAGGCCATTGCAAACGGTGCTGTTCAGCCCCAGCCGATCAGAGGAACCAATGATGTAGTATTTAAGACAAATTCCTTAGATAATGATCAGATTGCAGCATTAAAGGATATGCTTGCGGAGAAGTTCCAGGCAGAAACCATTGACAACGAAACCATCAGCGCGACCATTTCCGGAGAAATGCAGAGAAATACCATTATTGCGGTACTGGTGGCAATTGTATGTATGTTATTATACATTCGGATTCGTTTCAAGGATATCCGCTTCGGTATCAGCAGTGTGCTGGCGCTGACCCACGACGTACTGGTTGTTCTGGCATTCTATGCGGTGGCTAAGATATCCGTCGGCAGCACGTTTATTGCATGTATGCTAACGATTGTAGGTTACTCCATTAATGCCACCATCGTAATCTTTGACCGTATCAGAGAGAACTTGAGGAGTGGCGATAAGAAGGCAACCCTGAAGGAAACCATCAACTTAAGTGTAAGCCAGACCTTGTCCAGAAGTATCTTTACTTCCCTGACTACCTTTATCATGGTTGCTGCCCTTTATTTCCTTGGTGTAACTGCCATTAAGGAATTTGCACTTCCTCTGATGACCGGTATTATCTGTGGTGCATATTCATCGGTATTCCTTGCAGGAAGTATGTATTATATGATGTGCAAGAAAGAGAAATAGTGGAATAAAATATGGAAAAATGGTTTGTTACGGCAAAGAAGGCGGACTTCGATGCATGGAGCAAAAAATTTAATATTACCCCTGTTACGGCAAGAATTATCCGTAACAGGGATATTTTTTCCGAAGAAGAGGTAGAAAGGTACTTAAAGGGTACTCTTCTTGACCTTTATCCGCCGGAACTGATGTACGGTATGGAGGATGCCTGTGCAGTTTTACAGGAAGAAATCTGTTTAAAACGCGCGATCCGGGTTATCGGAGATTATGATGTGGACGGAATCAGTGCCTCCCATATTCTTACTAAGGGCCTACAGGCGCTGGGAGCAAATGTGGATACGGTGATTCCCCATCGTATGAAGGACGGATATGGACTAAACGACCAGTTGATTGAGGATGCATACCGGGAGGGCATACATACCATCTTAACCTGTGATAACGGTATTTCCGCCCAGGGTCCCATTCGTAGGGCTAAGGATTATGGTATGACGGTGGTGGTAACGGACCACCATGAGGTTCCTTATACGGAAGAAGACGGAAAACGTGTGGAAATTCTGCCTGAGGCGGACGTGGTTGTGGACCCTAAGCAGCAGAAGGATACCTATCCGTTTCCGGGAATCTGTGGCGCATTTGTGGCTTTCAAACTGATGGAACTTATGTTTCGGAGAATGGAACTTTCCATAGAACTGCGCAATGTCCTGATGGATGAATTTATTCAGGTGGCGGCTGTGGCAACGGTATGTGATGTAATGGACCTTTTGGACGAGAACCGTATTCTGGTAAAGGAAGGGATTAAGCGGATGCGCCAATCCCCCTGTAGAGGACTTGGGGCCCTGATAAAGGCAAACGGAATAGAGCCGGCCAAACTGTCCTCCTTCCATCTGGGATTTGTTATCGGCCCCTGCTTAAATGCTACCGGCAGATTGGATAGTGCAAAGCGTGCCTTGGCGCTTCTTGCTGCGGAAAGTGACCGGGATGCGGCAGTACTTGCCGACGAATTAAGGGAAATGAATGACAGCCGTAAGGCCATGACATTAAATGGGGTGAAAGAGGCCAATATCCTGATGGAGGAGAAGGATATGGCGGGAGATAAGGTGTTAGTTCTCTTTTTACCGGATTGTCATGAAAGTCTTGCCGGTATTATTGCCGGGAGAATTAAGGAACAATATGGACGGCCATGTTTCGTTCTTACTAGAGCGGAAGAGGGGGTAAAGGGTTCCGGGCGTTCCATAGAGGCTTACCATATGTACGATGCCATGGTGGAGTGTAAGGAGTTGTTTACCAAATTCGGGGGGCACAAAATGGCAGCAGGTCTGTCCATAAAAGAGGAGAACATTCCTCTTCTGCGGGAAACCTTAAACAGAAACTGTACCCTGTCCGAAGAGGATTTTATTCCTAAAATCCATATCGATGTACCCATGCCGTTATCCTATGCCACCCTGCGGTTTGCAGAGGAACTCCAGGTTCTGGAGCCCTTTGGCAATGGAAACCCGAAGCCTTTATTTGCAACAAAACAGGTACATATTATCCGGGGAAGAAAGCTTGGTGCCAATCAAAGTTTTGCCAAATTTGAAGTCCTGCAGTATGGAGAACGCTACGAAATGGTCTTTTTTGGCAATCTGGAGAAATTCCATGCTTTTTTGGAGGAACGGTTTGGAAAGGAAAAGGTAGGGAATCTTTACGGGGCAGGTACCGATATGGTGATTTCCGTTACCTATCAGTTGGGTATCAATTCCTTTCGTGGAAAGACCCAGGTACAACTCCAACTGCTGAATTATTGTTAGGTTTGATAGTGGGATGATAGGATTCGAAAATTAAATGAAAGGATAGTAGAAAAAGGGGACAACACCCCTTTTTCTTTTTGGGGGTGGTAAAAAGCGCAAAAATAGAGTAAAATAAAATTAACTATGGATAGCCGCAAAATGGCGGAAAAGAGGAAAAATGGAATTAAAACAATTACTGAATGGGCTGTCGTACACGGTCTTACAGGGCAGTGAAGAAGTCCACGTTGATAAGGTGGTATATGATAACCGGAAGGTGGAAGAACACTGTCTTTTTGTCTGCATTAAAGGAATGAAATATGATACCCACGATCATGTGGAAGAAATTGCCGAAAAGGGTGCCGGGGTCATCCTTGTGGAACGGGAAGTAGCTCCCATAGAGGGGAAAGATGTGACCCTTATTCAGGTGGAGGATACCCGTTATGCACTGGCCTTTGTTTCGGCGGCTTATTTTGGGCATCCGGCCGATAAAATGAAAGTTATCGGGATTACCGGGACAAAGGGCAAGACCACCACAACCTACCTGGTCAGATCCATCTTGGAGCATGCCGGACATAAGGTGGGGTTGATTGGAACTATTGAGAGTATTATCGGGCAGGAGCATATTCCGGCAAAGAATACCACACCGGAATCCTATGTTTTGCAGGAAACTTTTGCAAAAATGGCAGAGGCAGGTATGGATACCGTTGTAATGGAGGTTTCCTCCCAGGCACTGATGCTTCACAGAACCCAGGGCTTTGTCTTTGATTACGGAATTTTTACAAATCTGGAACCGGATCATATCGGAGAGGGTGAACATAAGGATTTTGAGGATTATATGCATTGCAAGGGGCTGTTGTTCAAGCAGTGTAAGGTGGGTATTGTAAACGGAGATGATGCTCATACCGATGAAGTGATTAAGGGGCACACCTGCAGCATTGAAAAGTTTGGATTAAATCCGGACAATGACCTTGTAGCCGAGAACCTGAGGCTGGTAAAGAAGCCCGGTGAACTGGGAGTGGCATTTTCCACCAAGGGTCTTGTGGAAATGGATGCCCATGTGGCCACACCCGGAAAATTCAGTGTATATAATGCGCTGACAGCCATTGCCATCTGCAGGCATTTCGGGGTCAAAGAAGCGGATATGAAAAAGGCTCTTTTGCAGGCAAAGGTAAAGGGGCGCATTGAGATGGTAAAGGTGTCCGATGATTTCACTCTCCTCATTGATTATGCACACAATGCCATGAGTTTGGAGAGCCTGCTTTTGTCCTTAAAACAGTATGAGCCGAACCGGCTGGTATGCCTGTTTGGATGCGGCGGCAACCGTTCCAAACTCCGCCGTTATGAAATGGGTGAGGTCAGCGGAAGACTGGCGGATTTTACCATTATCACGTCGGATAACCCGCGGTTTGAAGATCCTCAGGATATTATCAATGACATTAAAATCGGGATGGCAAAGACAGATGGAAAATATGTGGAAATCTGTGACAGGAAAGAGGCCATTGCCTATGCCATTGCGCATGGAGAACCGGGAGACATTATTGTGCTCGCCGGAAAGGGCCATGAGGATTATCAGGAAATCAAAGGGGTAAAATATCCTATGGACGAAAGAAATCTGATCGCCGAGGTATTAAAGGAGCAGAATGGATAAAATATTTGCGGACATTATAGTAGATATCGCACATGAGAAAGTGGACCGTCCGTTCCAGTACCGGGTGCCGGAAAACATGCGGGAGACTTTGAAAGAAGGAATGTGCGTTCTGGTGCCCTTCGGTGCCGGGAACAAGTTCATAAAAGGCTATGTGATCGCATTTAAGGATACACCGGAGTGGGACGTAGACAGGATAAAAGAGATTAAGGAAATTGCTGAGGGCGATGTTCCGGTCATGGAAAGACAGATGAAACTGGCCGCCTATCTGAAGAGAAATTACGGTTCCACCATGATTCAGGCACTCAAAACCGTGCTCCCGGCCAAGAAAAACGTAAGGGCGGTGGAGAATAAAAGTGTTCGGCTTATCGTGTCCGAAGAGGAGACAGGAGCCTTCCTTGATAATTTCTCAAAGAAGCACCAGGTTGCGAAAGTGCGTCTTTTAAACGAACTTCTTTTAGTGGATACCCTGCCTTATGGACTGATCACCACCAAGCTCCATGTATCTGCATCCACGGTGAAATCACTGGAAAAGCAGGGCATTATTGAAATCAGGACAGAAAATGCCTACCGGAATCCCATTAAACTAAAACCGGGCAGGGATGTGAAAAAATTTTTAAGCGATGAACAACAGACGGTGGTAAATGAGGTGCTTGCGGATTTTGATGCCGGCATCCGGAAAACCTATCTGGTTCATGGCATTACCGGCAGCGGCAAGACGGAAGTCTATATGAATCTGATTGAAGAAATGGTAAAGCGTGGAAAACAGTCCATTGTACTGATTCCGGAAATTGCGCTTACTTACCAGACCCTGCTTCGGTTCTATACCCGGTTCGGAGATAGGGTTTCGGTTCTCAACTCCTCTCTTTCCGCCGGAGAAAAGTACGATCAGTGCAGGCGTGCCGAAAAGGGGGAAATTGATATTATTATAGGCCCCAGATCCGCACTTTTTACACCCTTTCCAAACATTGGGCTGATTGTCATGGATGAGGAGCAGGAAAACAGTTACAAAAGTGAAGTCTCCCCCAAATATCATGCCAGAGAGGTGGCTGAGGAGGTTGCCGGAATGCATGGCGCCTCCGTGGTATTAGGTTCCGCAACCCCTTCTCTGGAAGCCTATTACAGGGCAGAAAAAGGGGAGTACAGGCTTTTTACTTTGAATAAACGTCTGACGGGAGGTAATTTACCCAAGGTTCATATCGTGGACCTAAGGGAGGAACTTCGGGATGGCAACCGTTCCATTTTCAGTACCCGTCTGCAGGAACTGATGACGGACCGGCTTAAGAAAAAAGAACAGATTATGTTGTTTTTGAACCGGAGAGGGTATGCCGGATTTATTTCCTGTCGTGCCTGCGGTCATGTGGTGAAATGTCCCCATTGCGATGTCTCCTTATCGGAGCATAAGGGAAACAGGATGATCTGTCATTATTGCGGCTATACAACGGAAAAGGTAAAACTTTGTCCGTCCTGCGGCTCCAAGTATATTGCGGGATTTCGTGCCGGTACACAACAGATCGAGGAAAAACTTCATCAGATGTATCCGGAAGCAAGAATCCTTCGTATGGATGCGGATACCACCGGAAAAAAGGACAGTTATGACAATATTCTTTCTGCATTTGCCAATCACGAGGCGGATATTTTGCTCGGCACCCAGATGATTGTAAAGGGGCATGATTTTCCCAAGGTTACCCTGGTGGGGGTGCTGGCAGCGGATATGTCCTTATCTGTGGGAGATTACAGGGCAGCGGAGAGAACTTTTTCTCTGCTCACCCAGGCGGTGGGCAGAGCCGGGCGCGGGGAGCTTTTAGGAGAAGCGGTGATTCAGACCTACCAGCCCGAGCATTATAGTGTGGTACATGCCGCCAATCAGGATTACAGGGCATTTTATGAAGAAGAAATTCTGTACCGCGAATTACTGCGGTATCCACCGGTCTGCCATATGATGGCGGTACAGATATTTGCAGCAGAGGAAAAGCGGGGAGAGAATCTGGCACGTGAACTGGCTGGTATTGCCGGGGAGTACGCGGATGACAAGGAAGAGAGGACAAAGAGACTTCTGGTAATCGGTCCTACTCCTGCCGCAATCGGTAAAATTCAGGACGTTTTTCGCTTTGTTTTCTATGTAAAATACGAAAATTATGATAAACTGATAGAAATAAAGGACAGACTGGAAGAAAGGGTACAGTCCATGCAGCTTAAAGAAGAGAGCATGCAGATTGACTTTGACCCTGTAAATGCATTTTGAAAAGGAGAATAATATGGCACTTAGGAAAATCAGGGAAATCGGTGACGACATCTTAAACAAGACCTGCAAGGAGATCACGGAGATGACTCCCCGGTTAAGGAACCTTATTGAAGATATGATCGATACCATGTATGAGGCAAACGGAGTAGGACTTGCGGCACCGCAGGTGGGGGTTTTAAAAAGGGTGGTGGTCATTGATACCACAGGCGAAGGTCCCTATGTATTCATCAATCCCCGTATTGTGGAATCCAGCGGTGAGCAGACCGGACAGGAGGGCTGTTTAAGCGTTCCCGGAAAGTCCGGGGAGGTAACCAGACCGAATTATGTCAAGGCAGTGGCACTGGACATCGATATGAAGCCCTTTGAGGTAGAGGCGACAGAACTGTTTGCAAGGGCAATCTGCCACGAACTGGATCATCTTGACGGACATCTTTATGTGGAGAAGGTGAACGGCGAATTACATGATGTGAAGTATGATGAGGAAGACGAGGATTAGACAATGAAGATTGTTTTTATGGGAACCCCGGATTTCGCGGTGGGTGCACTGGAAGCACTGGTTGGTGCCGGCCATGAAATCGTGGCGGTTGTGACACAGCCGGACAAAGCGAAGGGGAGAAGTGATAAACTGACCTTTTCACCGGTCAAGGAGTGTGCGGTGAAATACCACATTCCGGTTTTACAGCCGGAGAGGATCAAAAGACCGGAAGCGGTGGAAGAACTTAAGAATTACCCCGCGGATGTATTTGTGGTAGCGGCCTTCGGCCAGATTCTGTCTAAGGAAATTCTGGATATGCCAAAGTACGGATGCTTAAATATCCATGCCTCTCTGCTTCCCAAATACCGCGGTTCCAGCCCCATCCAGTGGGCGGTCATAAACGGGGAGGAAAAGACCGGAGTCACCATCATGCAGATGAATGAAGGACTGGATACCGGTGATATCCTTTATACCAAAGAATGTGTTCTGGATAAAAAAGAAACAGGGGAGTCCCTGTTTGAAAAACTTTCCGTAATCGGTGCACAGGCCATTGTGGAGGCACTGCCCTTATTGGAAGCGGGCAGACTGACACCCGTTCCCCAGAAGGAAGAAGAGGCTACCAAGACCGTGATGCTAAAAAAGGCTATGGGAAAAATCGACTGGAATGAGGAGGCCGTCAAAATTGAACGGCTGGTTCGTGGCTTAAATTCCTGGCCAAGTGCCTACACCTATTACCAGGGAAAACAGTTAAAAATCTGGGATGCACTGGTGGAAAGCGGGGAAGGAGCCTCCGAAGAAAAGGAAGGCATACAGGGTGGCACGGACAGGGAGCCGGGAAAAGTAATCCGGGTGGAAAAGGACCGCTTTTTAGTGGCCTGTGGGAAGGATGCTTTATGGATATTGTCCCTGCAATTAGAGGGCAAGAAGAGAATGGATACCAGATCTTTTTTGCTTGGTAATGAAATAAAATGCGGGATGCAGTTTTAAGGAGGAGAGAGTATGTTAAATCTTGTTCTGATGTCAGGCTATTACGGATACGGATATTCCCCGTATGGTTTTTATTTTGATTACACTTATATTCTGGTGCTGATTGGTTTTGCACTCTGCTCCATTTCCAGTCTCTGGGTACACAGTGCCATGAAGAAATACCATGGCGTGCGCAACGCCAGAAATATGACCGGTGCGGAAGCAGCGGAAAGAATTCTGGCAGAGGCAGGTATTTATGATGTGAGCGTGGAATGCCTGGGAAAAGGCGGAGGCGATCACTACGATCCCAGGACGAAAACGGTCCGTCTTTCCTATGAAAATTATAATTATTCCAGCGTAACCGCACTTGCGGTAGCCGCCCACGAATGCGGACATGCAAAGCAGCATGCGGAAAGCTATGCGCCTTTATCCATAAGGGCAGCCATGGTGCCGATTGTGAATCTGGGAAGCACACTGGGAATGCCGCTTATTCTGATAGGTGTTCTCTTCAGCTGGAATCAGGTACTGATCAATATCGGTATCTGGGCATTTTCATTGGCAGTCCTTTTCCAGCTTATTACACTTCCTGTGGAATTTAATGCTTCCGGAAGAGCCTTAAAGAGCCTGGAAGCAGGCGGTCTTTTAGGAAATACCGAACTTTCCGGTGCAAGGAAGGTCCTGACCGCAGCAGCGCTTACTTATGTGGCGGCACTGGCATCCTCCATCCTGCAGGTCCTTCGTCTGGTTATGCTGTTCGGGGGAAACAGGAGAGAGGATTAACAAATGGCAGCAGTAAACGGAAGGGAACTGGTTCTGGATATGCTCCTTATGGTGGAAAAGGAGGAGGAATACTCTCACCGGCTGATTCAGGATGTGCTTTCCAAGTATGATTACCTGGAAACCGTGGAAAAGTCCTTTATCAAGCGTCTTTTTGAAGGCACGCTGGAGCGTAGAATAGAACTGGATTATTATATTGACCGGGTTAGTTCCACACCGGTAAGGAAAATGAAACCCGTGATACGCAATCTCTTAAGACTTGGTGTTTATCAGATTTATTATATGGACAGTATAAGGGATGCGGCAGCAGTAAACGAAGCGGTAAAACTGGCTGCAAAGAGAAAATTTGTGAATTTAAAAGGATTTGTGAACGGTGTGCTCCGCAAAGCCGCATCTACCAAAGGCTCGATAGCTCTGCCGGATAAGGAAAAGGAATATTCGGGCTATCTGTCCGTGAAATACTCCATGCCGGAATGGATTGTGGAACATTTTCTTTCCCAGTTTTCAAAAGAAAAGACGGAAAGTCTTTTGGAAGGAATGCTGAGAGTCCGGCCATTAACGATCCGCTTTGCACTGGATATGGGGGAAGAAGAAAAGGGAAAATGGCTTTGCGAGGTGCGAAAGCGGGGTGTGAATCCCGTTAAGCATACCTATGTGAAAGAGGCTTATTACCTGGAAAATTGCGATAATGTGGCGTTTCTTCCCGGTTTTGATGAGGGGCGCTTTACCATTATGGATGCCAGTTCCATGGAAGCTGTTAAAAATGCGCATATAAAGCCCGGTGACTTTGTGGTGGATATTTGTGCGGCACCCGGTGGAAAATCCATGCTGGCCGCTGAATATGCGGGCAAAGAAGGTCTGGTTTCGGCACGGGACGTAAGTGACAAAAAGGTATCCCTGATAGAAGAAAATGCGGAAAGGATGGGGCTTACCAATCTTAAGGCCAAGGTCTGGGATGCTACCGTATTTGATGAATCCGTGGCAGGTAAAGCGGATATTGTGATTTGCGATGTTCCCTGTAGCGGCCTCGGTGTCATGGGAAGAAAGCGGGATATCAAATACCGCCAGAAGCCGGAAGCCTTAAAGAGTCTTCCCATACTCCAGAAAAAAATGGTGGAAAACGCGGTCCTCTATTTGAAAGAAGGCGGGTATCTTCTCTATTCCACCTGTACCATTAATCAGGCGGAAAATGAGGAAGTAGTGGAATATATCCGGAAAAATCTCAATCTGACGGTAGAGTGCATGACGGCTCTTTATCCGGATGAACACGATACGGACGGATTTTTCTTTGCAAGATGTAAAAAATAAGAGAGAGAAAGAATGGACAGAATAGATATAAAATCCCTGCCTTTTGAAGAACTGAAAAAGGAAATGGAAGGTTTGGGGGAAAAGGCTTTCCGTGCAAAACAATTGTATGACTGGATGCATGTAAAACTTGCGGGAAGCTTTGAGGAGATGACGAATCTCTCCAAAGAACTTCGGACAAGACTCTCCGAAAGGTATGATTACACAGCCTTAAATCAGGTAGAAGTACAGGAATCCCGGATAGACGGAACAAGAAAATATCTTTTTGAACTGCACGATGGGAATGTCATTGAAAGTGTCTGGATGAAGTATAAACACGGCAATTCGGTTTGTATTTCTTCCCAGGTCGGCTGCCGGATGGGATGCCGATTCTGTGCTTCCACACTGGACGGTCTGGAAAGGAACTTAAGTCCGGCAGAAATGTTAGACCAGATTTATGCGATTACAAGACAGACCGGCGAGAGAGTGTCCAATGTGGTGGTAATGGGTACGGGAGAGCCTCTTGATAATTATGAAAATCTTTGCGTTTTTCTGCGGATGTTGACGGATGAAAACGGACTCCATATCAGCCAGAGAAATGTAACGGTTTCTACCTGCGGACTGGTTCCGAATATGTACAGGCTGGCGGATGAAAAATTACAGATTACCCTGGCACTTTCCCTGCATGCGGCTACGGATGAGAAGCGGAAGAGCTTAATGCCCATTGCAAACCGGTTTTGTATTGCAGAGCTGATGGATGCCTGTGATTATTATTTTTCCAAAACCGGCAGACGGATTACGTTTGAATACAGTCTGGTGGGTGGTGTGAATGATACGGATGAGGATGCTGAGCGTCTTTCCAAGCTGGCAGGACCCCGGTGCTGTCACATTAATCTGATTCCGGTCAATCCGATTAAGGAGCGGGAATACGTACAGGCAGAGGCAAAGAGAATTGCCGCATTTAAAAATAAACTTGAAAAAAACAGAATAGCCTGTACAATAAGAAGAGAAATGGGCAGGGACATTGACGGTGCCTGCGGACAGCTTAGGCGAAGACATATGAGTGCGCACAAGGAGGCAGACGGTGTTAAAGACGTTTTCCATAACGGACATAGGGAAAAAGCGTAAATTGAATCAGGATTATGTTTATACATCCGAAAAACCGATTGGGAATCTGCCCAATTTATTCATAGTGGCGGATGGCATGGGTGGACATAATGCCGGTGATTACGCTTCAAAATATACGGTTGAAACGATAGTGGACGAGGTCCGAAATTCTTTTGAGGTCAATCCGGAAAAGATTATTAGCAGGGCAATCGCACGAGCCAATCGTGAAATTATTAAATTAGCCTCGGAAAACGAGGATTTATATGGAATGGGCACTACAGTTGTGGTGGCAACCTGCATGGGGAAATACCTGCGGGTAGCGAATGTGGGAGACAGCCGGCTCTACATTGTGGGAGAGCAGATACGGCAGGTTACCACGGATCATTCCCTTGTAGAGGAAATGATACGCATGGGCGGAATAGACAGAGAAGCAGCCCGTAATCATCCCGACAAAAATATTATTACCAGGGCCATTGGTGCAGCGGACACGGTTAAGGCGGATTTCTTTCAGGAAACGATACAGCCCGGTGAAATGATTTTGATGTGTTCCGATGGACTTACCAATATGCTGGAGGATGAAGAAATCCGAATGATTTTACAAGGACAAAGAGACATTGTGGAGAAAGCCGAAGCATTGGTAAAGGCCGCTAACTTAAACGGCGGTAAAGACAATATTGCAGTAATTTTGATTGAGCCGTTTCAGGAATAGGTAAGGAGTAAAGTATGATTAAGATAGGAATGATAATAGGAGACCGCTATGAAATACTGGAAAAAATCGGTACAGGCGGTATGTCCGATGTCTATAAAGCAAAATGTCATAAACTGAATCGTTACGTTGCAGTCAAGGTGTTAAAACAGGAATTTTCGGAAAATGCCAATTTTGTGTCCAAATTCCGTGTAGAAGCGCAGGCGGCAGCAGGCCTTATGCATCCGAATATCGTCAATGTTTATGATGTCGGCGAAGAGAACGGTATCCATTATATTGTCATGGAACTGGTGGAAGGCATCACCTTAAAGAAATATATTGAGAAAAAAGCCAGACTTTCCTACAAGGAAGCAGTGAGTATTGCCATTCAGGTTTCCATGGGAATTGAGGCTGCCCACAATAACCATATTATTCACAGAGATATTAAGCCCCAGAATATTATCATTTCCAAAGAAGGAAAGGTAAAAGTAACGGATTTTGGTATTGCCAAGGCAGCAACCAGCAATACCATTACCAGTAATGTGATGGGGTCTGTTCACTATACATCCCCGGAACAGGCAAGAGGCGGTTTTTCGGATGAAAGAAGTGACATCTATTCCCTTGGCGTTACGTTGTTTGAAATGCTGACCGGACATGTACCTTTTAACGGGGAGACCACGGTTGCCATTGCCATCAAGCATATTCAGGAGGAAATGCCAAGCCCGAAGGAATTTGTTCCAGAGATTCCGGTCAGCGTGGAGCAGATTGTCATGAAATGCTGCCAGAAGAGTCCGGACAGAAGATATCAGAGCATGCCGGAGGTTGTGGAGGATTTGAAGAAAGCCCTGCTGACACCGGAAGAGGATTTTGTGGTCATGCCGGAACCCGAAGAAGAAGGGGCAACACGCAGTGTTTCGGAAGAAGAGATAGGGGAAATTAAAAGGCAGACCGGAAGACAGACGGCAAGACCTGTTGAGAGTAAAGAGCCGAAAGAAGAGCCCATGCGCTTAAATGATACCGCCCAGTTTGCTTCAGAAGAGTATGATGAAGAGGAACTGGATGCGGATTATAATCCGAAGGTGGAAAGAATTACTACCATTATGACCATTGTTGCAGGTCTTTTAATCTGTGGAGTGATTATTTTCTTCGTAGGAAAACTCACCGGTATGTTTGGAAGCGGAGATAACACGCCGGGTATTGAAAGTTCGGAAAATGAAGAAACCGTTGAAATGATTACCGTAAGCGGTATGACTCTGGGGGAAGCACAGAGCAAATTAAAGGCCATGGGTCTTTTGGTGGAAATTCAGTATGCAGAGTCTGAAAAATATGAAAAGAATGTGGTCATCAGTGCCAATTATGGCAATGGTGAAATGATACAGAAGGGGACCACCGTTATTCTGACCGTAAGCACCGGGTCAGAGGGAATCGAAGTGCCGCAGGTGCAGGGAAGCAGTTTTGAAGATGCGGAAAAGCTGCTTCGTGAAATGGGCTTTAATGTAAAGAAAACGGAAGGCTACAGTTCCACGGTGGAAAAGGGACTGGTAATTTCCCAGGACCCTGTTGCGGGAGAGACCATGCCGAAGGCATCCACCATTGTGTTGAAAGTAAGCAAAGGGCAGGAAGAGAACAAGGTTCGGATGCCCAATCTTTTAGGTCTTCCGGAAGATGAAGCGGTTATTAAACTCATAGAGGCAGGACTTGAGGTGGGAACCACCACGGAAGTAAGTTCGGACGAGTATGAGGAAGGTCTGGTATGCTATCAGAGTTATACGGCAGACCAGTATGTGGAGCCTGGTACCAAAATAGACATCAGAGTCAGTATGGGTAGTACCTTTGTCTACTATAACTTCAATGCAAGCATTCCGGCACCGACAGAGGAAGAGGCACCGGACTATGTGCCGGGAACCAAGGTTGGGCTGACAATTACCCCCGAAGGCGGTAAGGATTTATTGACTACGGATGATGCATCCTTCCCTTATTCCGTGAATATTCACGGCATTACAGCACCAAGGGGAACTATTACCTTTTACTATTATGTAACGACCCCCAGTGAAACCATTACGAATGAGGCCGGGGAAGTGATTACGATTCCGGGAACCACGATACAACGTTCCTTTACGCGACAAGTGGAATTTACGAGAGAATAAGTATGCACGGGAAAATCATTAAGGGAATTGCCGGATTTTATTATGTTCATGTGGAAGAAAAGGGCATTTATGAATGTAAGGCAAAAGGAATTTTCAGAAAAGACAATCGTAAGCCCCTGGTGGGTGACGATGTGGAGATGGAAATTTTAAGCGAGGAAGAAAAAACGGGCAATATCAGAGAGTTACTCAAAAGAAGGAGCTCCCTGATTAGGCCTGCAGTGGCAAATGTAGATCAGGCACTGGTGATTTTTTCCATTACCCGCCCGTCACCAAACTTAAATCTGTTAGACCGCTTTTTAATCATGATGGGACAGAATCATCTCCCCTGTATCATTTGTTTTAATAAACAGGATATAGCAAATGAGGAAGAACGGACGGCACTGAAACAGGCTTATGAAAAATGTGGTTATACGGTACTTTTTGTCAGTGCTCTGAAAGAGGAAGGATTGCAGAACCTTCGAAAATTACTGTTGCACAAGACCACCACGGTAGCCGGCCCCAGCGGCGTGGGCAAGTCCTCCATCGTCAACCGCCTGCAGGACGGCACGGTTATGGAAACCGGCTCCATCAGTGAAAAAATTGACCGGGGAAAGCATACCACAAGACATGCCGAACTGATTGCCATGGGAGAAAATACTTATATCGTGGATACACCGGGATTCAGTTCCCTTTCGGTATTCGATATGGAAAAAGAGGAGCTGGCAAATTATTATCCGGAGTTTATCCCTTACGAAAAGGATTGCCGGTTTGGCGGCTGTTCGCATATCTACGAGCCGGTCTGCGGAGTTAAGGAAGCCTTAAAAGAAGGGAAAATCAGTAAGATACGATACGAGAATTACGTACAAATTTATGAAGAATTGCGGGAGCGGGGACATGGAAAAAAGAAAGATTTTAAGTAACAAGCTGTACTTATATCTGACGGAATTTTTTGCAGGAATGTCCGTCATGGCTGTAGAACTTGGTGCAAGCAGATTACTTGCACCTTATTTTAGTTCTTCCCAAATTGTGTGGACGATTATTATCGGGACTATCATGATTGCCATGGCATTAGGCAATATTTACGGAGGAAGGTCAGCCGATAAAAATCCCAATCCGGACAGACTGTATGGCAGAATTATCATAGCAGCCATCTGGATTGCACTGATACCGGTACTGGGAAAATATATTATTATCGGGATTTCCGCTGTCATGATCTTTTCGGTGAACAGTAACTTCCTCATCTGGGCAGCCTTTGCGGCCTGTATGATTATTTTCGTCTTTCCGCTTTTTCTCTTAGGAACGGTAACGCCGTCTTTGGTTAAGTATACCGTGGACGATTTGGAGGACAGCGGTAAGACAGTGGGGATGCTCAATGCATTTAATACCATTGGAAGCATTATCGGTACTTTTGTCCCCACTTTTGTAACGATTCCGGCGGTGGGCACCTCCATTACCTTCTTGATTTTTGCCGGAATTTTACTGGCACTGGCAGTGGTTTATTTTGCCAGCGGGAGGATTAAAAGTGTAAAAGCGGTAGTTGGTATTGTGATTTTGGTTATAGCATGGATAACCGGAAACAGTGACAGTTTTGCTTTCTGGGAAACGGATCTGGTGTACGAGGGGGAATCCGTTTACAACTATTTACAGGTAAAGGAAGATGAGGATGAGGTTTATCTTTCTACCAACGTACTGTTTGGCGTGCAGTCTGTGTATGTGAAAAAGGAAGAACTGACCGGTATGTATTACGATTATGCCATGGCTGCTCCCTTTATGGCAGGGGTTCGTGAAAAAGAGGCCCTGGATATTCTGATTCTGGGAATGGGAACCGGCACCTTTGCCACCCAGTGTGACCGCTATTTTGACGGACTATCCATGGAAGGGGTGGAGATAGATGCGGATATTACCAAACTGGCAACCACCTATTTTCATTTATCTGAAGATGTACCGGTCTATACCTATGACGGAAGGGCGTTTTTAAATGCGGTGGACCGGAAATATGATGTCATTATGGTGGACGCTTATCAGGATATCACCATTCCTTTTCAGATGTCATCGGTGGAGTTCTTTACGCTGGTCAAAGAGCACCTGAACCCGGACGGGGTGATGGTGGTCAACATGAACATGCGGGGTACGGAAGAAGGCAATATCAATCAGTATCTGGCGGATACCATAAGTACGGTATTTCCGGAGGTTTATACAGCAGATGTAAAGGGCAGTACCAACCGGGAACTGTTTGCCTCCGAAAATTCTTCCATGCTTGCCGTTTTTGACCGTAATCTGGAGCTGGAAGAAAATGAGGAACTTCACAGGATGATGGCAACCGTACGGGACGGACTTACACGATACGAAGCCGGAGGCTATTGTATGACGGATGATAAGGCTCCTGTGGAGCTTCTGGGAATGCAGGTAATTGACGGATTGATTGGGGATGAGGTATCCTATTATAAAAGAATATATGAGGAGGACGGAATTAGAGGTTTGATGGAGGAATTAGCACCGGGGAGGAATTAATTATGGGGTTGGTTTACACAAATGAGAAATGTATTGGCTGTAACAAATGTATTCGGTCTTGTAGCTGTATAGGCGCCTGCATTGCAACCGAGAAAGATGGCAATGCCAGAATCAGCGTGGATGCATCCAAGTGCATTGCCTGTGGAGCATGTATCGATGCCTGCAAGCATGGTGCAAGAGAGTTTACGGACGATACGGAGAGGTTCTTTGCGGACCTTGAGAAGGGGGAGAAAATTTCTCTTTTGCTTGCACCGGCATTTAAGGCAAATTATCCGGAAGAGTACGAGTCTGTGCTGGGCGGCTTAAAGGCATGCGGCGTCAACAGAATTATCAGTATTTCATTTGGGGCGGATATAACCACATGGGGATACTTAAATTATGTACAAAAGTACAATTTTCACGGAGGAATCTCCCAGCCCTGTCCGGCAGTGGTGGGTTACATAGAAAGATATGCACCGGAACTTTTACCCAGGTTATTTCCTGTTCACAGTCCCTTGATGTGCGGTGCCATTTATGCGAAGAAGGAAATGGGGATTACGGATAAACTTGCATTCATCAGTCCGTGTATTGCTAAGAAAAATGAGATAGACGACCCCAATACCAAGGGATATGTAAGTTATAATGTGACCTTTGATCATCTGATGAAATATGTTCGTTCCCATAATATTAAGGGGGCACTTGCCAAGGATGAAATTGAGTACGGACTCGGTTCCATCTATCCCATGCCGGGTGGTCTTAAAGAAAATGTATACTGGTTTTTAGGCAGTGATGTTTACATTCGTCAGATTGAAGGAGAGAAGCATGTCTATGAATACCTGGATTCCCATAAGCAGGAAATTGCAATGGGAATGAACAGGGAACTGTTTATTGATGCACTTAACTGTGGAATGGGCTGCATTTACGGTACGGCGGTGGAAGAAAGCCGGGCACAGAATGAGTCCGCACTTTATAATATTCATCAGATTAAAGAGTCTTCCAAGAAAAGAACCCATGGCAGTGCATGGTCGGAGAAACTTACGCCGGCTCAGAGACTGAAGAATCTGAATAAGCAGTTTAAGGGGCTTAAACTGGAAGATTATTTAAGAAGTTATACGGACCGTTCCAAAGAATGTGCCTACGAGATACCGGACGAGGAAGAACTGAATACGGTATTTAATGAAATGCTGAAACTGACTCCGGAGTCCCGAAGCATTAATTGTGAGTGTTGCGGATATGAAACCTGCGAAAAAATGGCAACGGCTATCTATAACGGCTTCAACAAAAAAGAAAACTGTATCCATTATGTAAAGAACGAAATTGAAATTGAGAAGGAAAAGGCATACGAACTTACAAGACAGCTCGGAACCGAAAAAGAGAAACTGGCAGAACAACAGAAAATGATTAATGAAACGGTGGATACCGCAAATCATCTTTTTGATGGTCTGTATGAGGCTCTGCAGAACATGGTACACGGCAATGAAAATAATTCCATGGAGAGCAGTGAAATCACCAGAGAAATCATGGCGGTAGAGGAATTCTGCATGGAACTGGATAATTCCATGAAACAGATCATAGAATTATTTGATGAACTGAATTCCAACAATGCAGAAGTGGTTTCGATTGCATCCAAGACCAACCTGTTGGCACTTAATGCCAGCATTGAAGCAGCCCGTGCAGGAGAGAGCGGCAAAGGATTTGCCGTGGTGGCAGAGGAAATCAATCAGCTTGCGGATAATTCTAAAAACACTGCAAACAAGAGCAGTGAAAGCCAGTCAAAGGCAATTAAGCAAATTAACAGGATTATTGCAGATACCAAGGAACTCCTTCGCATTGTCAGTGCAGTAAATGCCAGAACCCAGACACTTGCGGCTTCTACGGAAGAAATTGCTGCCGGTTCCTGTGTGGCAGAAAAGATTGCAAATGATGTGAAGGACGTATTGGCAACATTGCGATAGGGGGGAGAGATTATATGTCAAATGAGGATGAAAGAGTAGGAATCGGAAGAGATAATCCGGTGGTAGGAATTGTTTTTCTGTTGTGGTTTGTGTGCTCGATTGCAATTTTGTATCTGGCTGCGAAGGGGAGTCTGCCTCTGTATATGATCACAATCGGTCTGGGACAGTTTTTCCTTGGCTTTACAGGTATAATCGGGGTCTCAATCGTAAAAAGTCTGCGACGGCATAAGGTACAGGTATGGGGTCATGTGGGATTTATGCTGTTATTACTGATCTCTGTCGGTCTAATTGCGGTTGGATTGTTACAGAAGAGCGGAACACTGACCAATATTTTAGCGGGTCTGCCGAAGTTAATCTGTGGAAGAGAACTTGAAAATGATGGGTTCTTCTATGCGGCGCTTTTTGCGGGGGCGTTTTTCCTGGCGGCATTGGCTTTGGTCTTGGAAAACATTGCTTTCCGAATGAGCCGAAAGAAGCATTGTACCGAAACCGTAGCCGGAACCTGTACGGAGATGAAGAGCCGATTAAACCATAATGCATCACATCCGAGGGAGCGTATTGCGCAGGCACCCGTATTCCAGTATGTATATGACGACCTATTGTATGAGTCCTGTGAGGAAATCTATACCTCCACAAATCAGGTAAAGGAAGGGGATCGGGTGCTGATATACATTAATCCCCGTTATCCGGAGGAATTTTATGTAGAAGGAACGGGAATATTTCACAAGAACATACTTCTTGGAAGTGTGATTATGGCGGTAATTTCATTTGGATTTATTATTCTGTGCTGTTTGAATATGTGATGCAGGCAGGAAACAGAAGGGTGAACATACCATTAACGGACGAGGAAGGAGTGTTCGATGAACTCGTAAGGGGGATTCGGAGGCTCCTTTTTTGATGTGATTTAGTCAAATAGTTTTTAGTCAAGTACAATTTAGTCAATCGTACTTGACTAAAATAGCGTCCAGTATTATAGTTTAAATGTAGAAGTGGAGGTATTGATATGTTCATTGGTAGAGAAAAAGAATTAAATGCATTGGATCAATTATACAGGTCAGATAAATTTGAGTTCGTAGTAATATACGGACGTCGTCGTGTTGGAAAGACTGCTCTTATTAACCATTTTATTGATGGTAAAAAATCGATTTATTTTATGGGCGTAGAAAGCAATGAAAAACAGAATTTGGAAAACATGAGTAAGAGTATTATGGAGTATAGTAATGGAATTCAAGCAGATACCTGTTTTGCATCATACCAGGCGGCGCTTGAATATACATTTCAGCTTGCAGAAAAAGAACGTGTCATTTTAGCAATAGATGAGTATCCATATGTGGCAAGAGGCTCAAAGAGTTTAGCATCCACATTACAGCTTCTAATTGATAAGCATAAAGATTCATCGAAATTGATGCTTATATTGTGCGGGTCTTCCATGTCCTATATGGAGGATCATGTGCTTGCGTATAAAGCACCTCTGTATGGTAGAAGAACTGCACAGATGAAAATTATGCCGTTTGATTTTGAAGAGAGTTGCAAATATTTAAAAAACCTGTCGGATGAGGATAAGGCTATTCTATATGGGGTTGCGGGTGGAACTCCTCAATATCTTCTTCAGATGAGTGATAAGTTAAGCGTTGAGGATAATATCAAGAATACTTTTTTGAATCCAATGTCATTCCTGTATGAGGAGCCGGTAAACCTTTTAAAACAGGAAGTAAGAGAGCCGGCAATTTATACTGCTATTATTACTGCAATTGCAACAGGCCACTCGCGTATGTCGGAGATTTCAACCAAGGTTGGAGAAGACACGAATGTATGCTCCGGATACATTAAGAATTTGATTAATCTTGGAATTATCAAAAAAGAAACACCATACGGAGAAAAAGATTCCAAGAAATCGATATATACAATCGAAGATAATATGTTCTGTTTCTGGTATCGATTTGTCATGGATAATACTTCAGTTATTGTAAGAGGTGCAACGGATCTTGTTTATAGGAGAATTGAAGCACAGCTTAGTGATTATATGGGCAGAGTATTTGAAGATATCTGCAGGCAGTATCTGTGGAAACAACTTCTTACAGGAAATTCACCTATAGAATTCGTATCACTTGGTCGTTGGTGGGGAAATGATCCAAAACTGAAATGCCAGACAGAAATTGACATTATGGGTGAGCAGGATAGCAATGCAGCTCTCTTTGCTGAATGCAAATGGAGAAATGAATATGTTGACTTGGATGTTCTTGAAACTTTAATAGGACGTAGTAAATTATTCCATTACACTAAGGTACACTACTACCTTTTCTCAAAATCCGGATTTACAAAAAGATGCAGGGATAAAGCAGAAGAGATGGGGAATGTTACATTGGTCAGCTATGAGGATATTGTGAAGTCAATCTCGTAAATCATTTGTATTGGAACTACAGAAAGCTTCTATTGATTTTTGGGTAAATCGGTATAGAATTGTAAATAACAATAAATACGGGAGATTACAAAGAATAACGATAAGGAGGAACAGTATGAAAACGAAAAAGTTCACAGCATTGCTATTGGCAGCGGCTCTTGTTATGGGATTAACTGCCTGCAATTCCGGAAATAAGCTGTCGCAGAGCCCTGAGGAAAGTGTAAATACGGAATCAACACAGGAAACCGAAGAAACGGTGACAGAACCTGAAGAAACGCAGGAATCTGCAGAGCAGGTGATAGATCCTGAGGTTCTGCGTGGATTAACTCTTGGATTAGTAGAGGCCGATTATCTGGACGAACCGGATTTGCCCGGAACAACAGAAGACTTGAAAAAGATGATTACTAAGATTTTAGAGAAACGCGGAGCAGGTGAAGATAAGATTTCCGAATGGGAACAGCTTGCCACAGGAACAGACCGTCAGGCAAGGAACAGCGATGTGGCAAAAGCGTGTTATTATACTGCGGTATATCTTTCGGAAGACGGAATACCAAAGACAAATGCATGTGACAATTCAGGAAGCGGAAGATGGCTTACCGCAGACTGGTACAAGGATCCTAAATCGATCGAGTGGAATAATTTTATTAAAACCGATAGTGAAGGCTACTCTTTTTACAGCAGAGAACTTGGGTATTTCGGAGAAGATCCTATTGTCACAAATGATGTCAATTTTGTGACAGCGACAATGTTTGCTATCAGCATGGCTTCTCATTATAGCGGACAGTATGTTCTTCCGCAGAATCCGGAAACCGATACTCTTCTGATCAATCAGGAGCTTAGCCGTTCGGATTTATTACTCAGAGCGGTAAGAATCTATGACAGCTTTGAGGATCCGGCAGAGTATATTCCCATCAGCTCTTTGGGTGAAGCCAATGTGTTTTCTGATGATGTTATCAATGCGGCTGCGCCTGTGCCCGAAGTGGGAAAAACAGGAGCTTCCGATGAATGGATAGGCAACAGTATGGAAAATTATATCACTGTGGCATATGAGGGAACTGACGGAAGTATTCCTTTTGCGGATTTGACCTGGAACTTTCGTGAAGCGGATTTTGCTGCCGCGGCAGACCTTGGTATCAATTATATGAGAATTCAGATATACTTACCTTTTCTGGCATTTCCCGATTACAATGAGGACCGCACACAGGTAAACAAGGCGATTATTGAGGATTTTGACCGCGCAATCGGCTGGGGAATGAAGTACGGAATGCATATTTCCTTGACATTTATGCAATCTATGGATGACGATATTGACGGCATAAATGAAATTTCCGGGGACGGACAAGTACTGTCTACAAAAACGCCTCCCCGTAAGATGTCGAAGGAAGCCTATGCGGCCAAGGCAGAGCTCATAGAACAGTTGGAAAAAAGATACAGCAACATTCCTGCAAAGTATCTTTCTTATGAACTCGAATGTGAGGCGTCAATCATTTACACAGGAACTCCCGTAAACACACCCGATGAAATGGCTGATATGTATATTGACATGGCGCAGAAGGTCTGGGCGATTACTCCCGAAAGAGGAATATCCATTTCATCTGACGATTTTAGTCTTTCTGACGAAGAATATGCTTTCTGGGATAAGATTGCCGCGGCGGGCATAAATCTTGATTATCACAGTTATGAACCGAGAGGCTTTATGGCTCCGGATCAGGGGCGTATGGTCGATCCTGAAAAAATGGTATGGCCCTTTGTTGACGAAAATGGCATAGAATGGAATATGGATAAGGTATATGAGGAGTATATTGCTCCGTGGAAAGCACTGGCTGATAAACACGGAGTCGGTTTTAAAATCGGAGAATGCAATCCCTTTTTCGAAAGCTGGGAGTTATTTGACAAACCGCCCCGCACGAATGAAGCCATGGTTGCTTTTGCAAATGATTTTTCTGCGACAATGCAGAAAAATCACATAAGCTATTGTCTGAACAACCCGTGCAACGGTCCTGCTTCTGCCGTTAAGGATGTGGAACCTTGCGAAACGGATATGACCAGTTATTGGGCCGGCGCAACCTATACGCTGAAAACCTATAACCTTGAGGGTTATACGGCACAATTTTATGTAAATGAAGAGTATGCCGAGGCGTGCTACGGCAAGAAATAACTTATAGTGTTTCTTTATAGTACACGTCATAATATGTGAACCTCCGGACTGGTGTTTCCTTTATTGTGTAAGAAGAAATAAATCTTAAAGTTGAAAAAAAACTCTAATTATGATAGCATAATAAATTATGTGAAGTAAGCACAAAACCCCATAAAATCAAGGTATATCCAAGGAGGAATAAGAATAAATGAAACTCGGAATCGTGGGGCTTCCCAACGTAGGTAAAAGTACATTATTTAATTCACTGACAAAGGCGGGAGCGGAATCCGCAAACTATCCGTTCTGTACCATTGACCCCAACGTGGGCGTGGTTCCGGTGCCGGATGAAAGATTAAAACTTTTAGGAGATATGTATCACTCCAAAAAAGTAACCCCGGCAGTGATTGAATTTGTGGATATTGCGGGGCTTGTAAAAGGAGCCAGCAAAGGGGAAGGCTTAGGAAACCAGTTCCTTGCCAATATCCGGGAAGTGGATGCTATTGTACATGTGGTCCGTTGTTTTGAGGACCCTAATGTGATTCATGTGGATGGCAGTGTGGACCCCTTAAGAGATATTGAAACCATTAATCTGGAACTGATTTTTTCGGATTTGGAAATTCTGGAAAGAAGATATGCAAAAGTGGTTAAGGCGGCCCGCATGGACAAGACCCTTGCAAAGGAAGAGGCACTGCTTGTACGCTTAAAAGAGCATCTGGAAAGCGGAAAGATGGCAAAGTCCATGGAAATCGACGACGAGGACGAACTTCTTCTTATGAAAGAATACAATCTTCTGACCTATAAACCTGTCATCTATGCGGCAAATGTTGCAGAAGACGATCTGGCAGATGATGCCGCAGGCAATGCCATGGTGGCAAAGGTGAAGGAGTTTGCAGCAAAGGAAGGCAGTGAGGTATTTGCCCTCTGTGCCCAGATTGAACAGGAAATCGCAGAACTGGATGATGAGGAAAAGGCCATGTTCTTAGAGGAACTTGGCGTGAAGGAGTCCGGTTTGGAGAAACTGATTAAAGCCAGCTATTCCCTCTTAGGGTTGATGAGCTTCTTAACTGCGGGAGAGGATGAGACCAGAGCATGGACCATCAAAATCGGAACCAAGGCTCCTCAGGCAGCCGGCAAAATCCATACTGATTTCGAAAGAGGTTTCATTAAAGCAGAAGTAGTGAATTACAAAGACCTTCTGGAACAGGGAAGTCTTGCGGCAGCCAGAGAAAAAGGTCTGGTAGGGATGGAAGGAAAAGATTATGTGGTAAAAGATGGGGATGTAATTCTTTTCCGTTTCAACGTATAATCAGCAAAATGTTCCTGACGATATTGAATTTGGATAAAACTGGAAAAACGACATAAAGCATATTTTGCGCTTAAAAAAAGAGCAGACACAAGATATTGTGCCTGCTCTTTTTTGTGCCCGAAAAACACAGAAAAAAAGTAAAAAAAACCTTGATTTTGCTTGATTTATTCCATATTCTATACTAAAATAGCATTAAAAGTGGTGAAAAGTGGTGCTAAGTGGTTAATAGTGGTAGATTTTGAACCGATAGATACCATGGTGAATGCACCGAAAAATGTTTTCGGATACAAAAGCTTGAAAGCGGGTGATTGGTTATGTTTATGGGTGAGTACAATCATACGATAGACGCTAAAAGCAGACTGATCATTCCTTCCAAATTCCGCGAAGTACTCGGCGACGAGTTCGTGGTGACAAAGGGACTTGATGGCTGCTTATTTGTATTTGATAACAAGGAGTGGGCTATATTTGAGGAAAAGCTCCAGAAACTGCCTTCCCTTACCAATCCGGATGTACGTAAATTTGTCCGTTTCTTCATGGCAGGCGCAACAAGCGTGGAAGTGGACAAGCAGGGCCGAATCTTAATCCCGGCAGGACTTAAGGATTTCGCAGCTCTTGAAAAAGATACCGTACTGATCGGCGTCGGTAACCGGGTTGAAATCTGGAGTAAGGAAAGATACGACGGAACCGTTACCTATGAAGACATGGAAGAAATTGCAAAGCATATGTCGGAATTGGGACTGGGAATATAATAATTCTCGATTCTTTCAGAATCGGAACATGAAGGAGCATAGCATGGCGTTTGTTCATTATTCGGTATTGTTACAGGAAACGATTGAAAACCTGAATATTAAGGAAGACGGCATCTATGTGGACGGAACTCTTGGGGGCGGCGGACATGCCCTTGAGGTCGTGAAGAGACTTTCCGATAAAGGAAGATTTTTCGGAATTGATCAGGATGATGCCGCTATCCGGGCAGCAGGTGAAAGACTGAAAGAATATGAAGACAAAATCACACTGATTCGAAGCAATTACTGCAATATGCAGAGTGTGTTAGCACAACAGGGCGTAGATAAGGTGGATGGAATCGTACTTGATCTCGGCGTTTCCTCCTATCAGTTGGATACAGAGGAGAGGGGCTTTTCCTACCGCTTTGATACCACGTTGGATATGCGGATGGACCAAAGACAGGCACTTACCGCGAAAGATATCGTAAATGAGTATCCGGAGATGGAACTTTACCGGATTATTCGGGATTATGGCGAAGATAAATTTGCCAAAAATATCGCAAAGCATATTGTAGCTGAAAGGAATAAAAAGCCGATTGAGACCACCGGTGAACTGGCAGAAATCATTAAAGCAGCAATTCCTGCAAAGTTCAGACAAAACGGTCATCCTGCAAAACAGACCTTTCAGGCAATCCGGATTGAATGTAACCGGGAATTGGAAGTGTTAAGGGATTCCCTTGACATGATGATAGAACTGTTAAATCCGGGAGGGAGGCTTTGTATCATTACCTTCCACTCCTTAGAAGACAGAATGGTCAAGGCAGCCTTCAAAAAGGCAGAAAATCCATGCGTCTGTCCGCCGGAATTCCCGGTATGCGTATGCGGAAAAAAATCACAGGGAAGTGTCATAAGCCGCAAACCGATCTTACCATCCGAGAAGGAACTTGGTGAAAATTCGAGATCGAAAAGCGCCAAATTAAGAGTATTTGAAAAGAAATGAGGTAGTAAGCAATGGCAACAAGAAGTCAGGGAAGACAAGTTCAAACGAGAAGAGTATCAAATGCATACTACATAGATGGTACTGCTGCAAGACAGCTGGATGTAAGAAGAGCAATTGAAGAGGAACCGAGACGTCAGTTAAGCCACGGCACCAGGAAGAACAGAGAACGTGCACATCACATGAATTTCGGATATGTTCTGTTTCTGGCACTTGCCATGTTAGTGGCAGGTTATGTCCTGATTGGCTACATTCAGGTTCAGGCGGATCTTACCGCACAGTTAGAACAGATTGCTAGTCTGGAAAGCGAACTGAATTATTTGAGACTGTACAACGAAGATGAACTTGCACGTATCAACAGCAATATCAACCTGGAGGAAATCAAACAGGTTGCAATCGGCGAACTGGGCATGGTTTATGCGGAGGAAGGCCAGATTCTCTTTTATGAAAACGAAGGAAGCGATTATGTAAGACAGATTGCAGACATTCCCAAATAGAAGTATTATGAAGAATGGGTGACCATTGTGGCAAATCAGAAGCAAAGAGAAAGAAATAAACGAATTAAAGAACGTCGTAAAATGCAGTTTAGACAGAAATTCCCCACCAGAATGAAAAACAAGATGGTGGTGCTTTTCTGTCTTATTGTGTTGTTGTTTTCCGGGCTGGTTGCGCGCCTTATGTGGATTAACAAGGAGAAGGGTGTCCAGTATGAAAAACAGATTCTCTCCCAGCAGAAATATGACAGCATCACACTCCCTTACAGACGGGGCGATATTCTGGACTGCAACGGGACAAGTCTTGCAGTCAGTGAAAAGGTATACAATCTGGTAATTGATTCCAAGGTTATGCTTACCAAGGATGGTAAATATCTGGATACCACTTTGGAGGCTTTGGGAGAATGCTTCCCGCAGTTAAATATTCCGGAACTTCGAAAGTATATTACCGAAAATCCCTCCAGCAGTTATTATGTGCCCTTAAAGCGGATGAGCTATACCGAAATCAGTGAATTTAAGAAAATCCAGAGCGATACCAAGAAGGATGCAGACGGGAACCCCGGCAGAGGCACCATGATAAAAGGGGTTTGGTTTGAGGAAGAATACCGGAGAAATTACCCTTGTAATTCCCTTGCCTGTGATGTGATTGGATTTACCACATCCGACGGTGTCGGTATGTATGGTCTGGAAGAGTATTACAACAGTGTTTTAAGCGGTACCAACGGACGGGAATTCGGGTACTTAAACGACGATTCCAGTTTGGAAAGAACCACGAAACCCGCGGTTGATGGTAATACTATTGTCAGCACCATTGATGCTAATATTCAGGGCATTGTGGAAGAAAAACTGGCTGAATTCTGTAGAACTTATGAAAACGGATATAAGGAAGGACCCGCGGCCAATAACATCGGATGTATCATTATGGATGTTAATACCGGTGAAATTCTGGCTATGGCAAGCGGTCCCGAGACCTTTAATTTAAATACGCCTTTTGATCTTTCTACTTATTATACGGAGGAAGAAATTGCGGCAATGAAGGAAGCGGATACTTACTATGATACCCTGAATGGTATCTGGCGAAATTTCTGCATTTCCGACAGTTACGAGCCCGGTTCTACCTTTAAGCCTTTTACGGTTGCTATGGGACTGGAAATCGGCAGTATCCATGACGGGGACGAATTCCAGTGTAATGGGTATCTGAGTGTAGGCGGGCACGATATTCATTGCCATAACCGTGTGGGTGACGGATCGGTTACCGTAAAGCATGCGGTGGCAAGTTCCTGTAACGTTGCACTTATGAAAATTTCCTTTGCAGTAGGCGTTGATACCTTTGCCGAATACCAGAGAAATTTCAATTTTGGATTAAAAACCAATATTGACCTTGCCGGAGAATCCAGAACAGCAGAATTGGTGCACGGTGCGGATAAAATGGTGCAGGCGGATCTGGCGACCGGTTCCTTTGGTCAGGGCTTCAATGTCACCATGATTCAGATGATTACCGGCTATAGTGCCTTGATTAACGGGGGCTATTATTATGAACCCCATATGGTTAAGCAGATTCGTACTACCAGCGGAGCAGTAGTGGAAAATATCGAACCCCGTGTATTAAAGCAGGTGGTTTCCGAGTCCACATCTGCCTATATCCGGGAATATTGTACCGCAGTGTGTGATCCGGATTATACCGGAAATACCGGTAAAGCAGCAAGACCGGCAGGGTATTCTATCGGCGGTAAGACCGGTACGGCACAGACCCTTCCCCGTGGTAACCATGAATATGTGGTTTCCTTTATGGGATTTGCACCTGCCAATGACCCGCAGATTGCCATATATGTGGTAATTGACCGCCCCAATATGCCGGATCAGACCGGTGGTACCAGACAGGCGGCTATTATTACCCGGAATATTCTGACGGAAGTGCTTCCCTATATGGGAATCTTCATGACGGAAGAACTTAGCAAAAAAGAACTGGAAGAGTTGGAGCAGAAGCATTATGAGGATACCAGAAAGTATTCGGTTCCCGTGCAGACCGGCGAGGATAATTCCACTCCTGCAGATCATGGAATTATGAGCGTGGAACCTGCATGGAAGAGTTTCCCGTTTGACGAAGAAACCGGTTATCTTGTTGACCCGATTACCGGAGAATTCCTTGATCCGGAAACAGGTCATGTAATAGGGGACTATGACGCTATCAGCAACTGACAGTCTTAACATAGACTCATAACCTCATAATAAAGGGAATACAGTATAAAGAGCCCTTTATTTATGAGGTTTTTATGTTAGTAGATTACAATAAGACCTTTCATAGGAAAAAAATAACCGTAACTTTTTTTGTATGTGTCGCTATTCTGGTCTTTTTATTTGGAAGACTGGTATATTTGATGGTGGCAAAGGCGGATTATTACGAAAAAAAGGCCACCGAACTTCATGAGAGGGAACGGAGCATCAAGGCTGCCAGGGGAAAAATCTTAGACTGCAACGGTACGGTGTTGGCAGACAACAGGACGGTATGCACAGTTTCCGTGATTCATAATCAGATAGAAGATAAGGAAAAAGTAATAGAAGTTCTCTGCACGGAGCTGGGATTGTCGGAGGATTATATCCGAAAGCGGGTGGAAAAGTATTCCTCCATTGAGAGAATTAAGAGTAATGTGGACAAAACCATCGGCGACCGCATTCGGAATTACGATCTGGCGGGTGTGAAGGTGGACGAAGATTACAAGCGATACTACCCTTATGGGGAATTAGGATCGAAGGTGCTTGGGTTTACCGGGGGAGACAACCAGGGAATTATTGGTCTGGAAGTGATGTATGAGGATTACTTAAAGGGGCAGGAAGGAACCATCCTGACAGTGACTGATGCCAAGGGGATTGAAGTGGCAGACCACGGCGAAAGCCGTATTGACCCTATACCGGGCGGAGATTTGCATATCAGCATGGATTTAAATATCCAAAGCTATGCCACCCAGCTTGCCTATCAGGCAATGGAAAATAAGGAAGCAGACAGTGTATCCATTATCGTAATGAAAGTTAAAACGGGAGAAATTCTGGCTATGGTGAATGTACCGGAATTTGATCCCAACAATCCCTTTGAACTGACCGATTATGCCCTGACATCCATCAGCGGAAACGATGCCGGTCTGTCGGCGGAAGAACTGAACCTGACGGATAAGGAAAAACAGGATCTTTTAAATAATATGTGGCGAAATGCCTGTATCAACGATACCTATGAGCCCGGTTCCACATTTAAGATTATTACGGCGGCGGCCGGACTTGAATCCGGCGTGGTCACACCCTCATCCACCTTTTCCTGTCCGGGATTTATTGTGGTAGAGGATCGGAAAATCCGGTGTCACAAAACCACAGGACACGGCAGCGAAGATTTTGTGCATGCTACCATGAATTCCTGCAATCCGGTATTTATTACAGTGGGACTTCGTATGGGCAGGGATGTCTTTTACAGTTATTTTGAGCAGTTTGGACTTCTGAAAAAAACCGGTATTGATTTGCCGGGAGAAGCCGCTACCATCATGCATAAGAAAGACAACATTGGAGCGGTGGAACTGGCAACGGTTTCCTTTGGACAGTCTTTCCAGATCACCCCCATTGAGCTGCTGGTAACGGCGGCCTCCATTATAAACGACGGAAAAAGGATAACACCGCATTTTGGCGTAAAGGTTACGGATACTCAGGGGAATGTGACAAAAGAATTTGATTATCCCGTGCAGACCGGAATTGTCAGTGAAGAAACTTCGGCTGTCATGAGGGAAATTCTGGAAAAGGTAGTATCCGAAGGCGGAGGCGCAAAGGCATACATAGAGGGCGTAAGAATCGGGGGCAAAACGGCAACCAGCCAGACACTGCCCAGAAACAGCGGAAAGTATATTGCAAGCTTTATCGGATTTGCCCCTGCAAATGATCCGGAAATCATCGCAATGGCCATTATCAAGCATCCGCAGGGAATGTATTACGGAGGACAGATTGCGGCTCCCGTTGTACGTCAGCTTTTTGAAAATATTCTTCCTTATTTGGGGATTATGGATTATAATATAAATAGTGTGTCCTGACAGAAGTGATGGAGAGCAGGAGCAGGGAGGCAGATATGGATTTAACAGGAAAGAACGTTTTGGTGATTGGCTCAGGAAAGAGCGGCATTGCGGCAGTAAGCCTTTTGACTCAGATGCAGGCCAGTCCTGTTTTGTTTGACAGTAATGAAAAAATGACGATGGAGGAACTGAAGGCCAAACTTCCTGCGGGTGTGGAAATTCCCTGTTATCTGGTTTCTCTTCCCGAAGAGGTGGAAGCGGCTACAGAGGTTCTGGTATTAAGCCCCGGCGTACCGTTGGATATCCCCATGGTAGAGAAGTTCCGGGAAAGAAAGATTCCCATAATCGGGGAGATTGAACTGGGCTACCTGATGGAGAAGGGACGTGTAATTGCCATTACCGGCACCAACGGGAAGACCACTACCACGACTCTTACCGGGGAAATCATGAAGGCTTATTTTGAAAAGGTATTTGTGGTAGGAAACATCGGAAATCCCTACACCTTAGAGGCGGCCAAGACCACAGAGGAATCCGTGACGGTTGCGGAAATCTCCAGTTTCCAACTTGAGACAGCGGTTACTTTTCATCCGGTTGTCTCCGCAATATTAAACATTACACCGGACCATTTGAACCGGCATCATACCATGGAAAATTATGTGGCGGTCAAAGAGTCCATTTCGAGGAATCAGACGAAAGAAGAAATCTGTGTTTTAAATGCGGATGATCCTTACCTTTCCCAGTTTGCAGCGGTTTGCAGTGCAAAACCGGTATTTTTTTCTTCCAGAAAAAAACTGGACGAAGGCTACTATCAGGACGGAGAATACATTGTAAGGGCAAAAGACGGCGTACACAAAAGATTATTGAATATTCATACGGATATGAATCTGGTGGGACGTTGTAACGTAGAAAACGTTATGGCAGCATTTGCCATAGCGGATGGAATGAATATTCCCGAAGAAATCACTTTGAAAGTGATTCAAGAATTTAAGGCGGTGGAACACCGCATTGAGTATGTGGCAACCAAGAAGGGTGTTATGTATTACAACGATTCCAAGGGAACCAATCCGGATGCTGCCATTCAGGGCATTCTGGCCATGGACCGTCCTACCATTCTGATTGGTGGCGGCTATGATAAAGGCAGCACCTATGATGAATGGATAGAAGCCTTCGGGGATAAAGTAAAATGTCTGGTCCTGATTGGACAGACCAGAGATTTGATTGAAGAATGTGCATTAAAGCACGGCTTTACCGCAATCAAAAAGGCAGATACCTTCAAAGAAGCGTTTGATATTTGTGTGGCGGAAGCTGTAAGCGGGGATGCAGTACTGCTAAGCCCGGCATGCGCAAGCTGGGGAATGTTTCCGAACTACGAGGAACGGGGCAGAATCTTTAAGGAATATGTTCGTGAACTAGAGGAGTGACAGAGTGGGAAAGAATAAGAAAAAAGGACAATCTGAATACTTTTTTGATTACAGCCTTTTGTTCATTGTGTTGTTTCTTTTGGTATTTGGCCTGGTAATGCTTTATTCCACCAGTTCCTATGAAGCGGCACAGAAGTATGGCAGTTCCACCTTTTATCTGGTAAAACAGATTAAGGCTACCGTGCTCGGATTGGTCGGTATGTTTATCATAGCGCATATTCCCTATCATTTCTGGGAAAAGTTTTACGGGCTTGGTTATATCGTTTCAGCTGTTTTGTTACTTTTGATTATTCCCTTCGGTTATAAATCCGGTGGTGCAAAGCGCTGGTTTAGAATCGGGGGCCTTTCTATCCAGCCTGCGGAAATTGCAAAGATCTGTATGATTTTATTCTGTGCGGTCATGATTTGTAAAATGGGTAAGAAAGTCAGGGATTTCAAAGGATTTCTCTTGTTAATGGCAATGCCGCTTCCCATTGTTTTGATGGTATGGAAGATTACTTCCAATCTAAGCTCGGCTATCATTATCATGGGTATCGTATTTATCATGGTTTTTGTGGCAAGTCCGGATTATAAGAAATTTGTAGTCATAACAGTGGGTGGTCTGGCCGGTGTGGCGGCAATTGTAGTTGCCATAGCGGGCATGGCTTCCAATGAGGGGATGCACTACCGGTTTAAGCGCGTGCTTGCATGGCTTCATCCGGAAGATTATGTGAGTGATACCGGTTATCAGACCCTGCAGGCGCTTTATGCAATCGGTTCCGGCGGTGTCTGGGGCAAGGGACTTGGGCAGAGTATGCAGAAGCTTGGATTCATTCCGGAAGCACAGAATGATATGATTTTTTCCATTATTTGTGAAGAACTGGGACTGTTTGGCGCTATAGCCATCATTGCACTTTTTGTCATGTTAATCTGGCGTCTGATGGTCATTGCCAATAATGCGCCCGACCTTTTCGGAGCTCTTCTGGTTGTGGGTGTTATGGCGCATATGGCATTACAGGTTATCTTAAACATTGCGGTAGTAACCGCAACTATCCCCAATACCGGTATATCCCTGCCATTTATCAGTTATGGTGGTACGGCGGTGCTTTTCCAGCTTGCGGAAATCGGTCTGGTACTGAATGTGGCAAGAAAGATTCCGTTAAAAGAGGCATAGACACCAAAATTGCCTTGATGAATACAATAAAGGTAACAGGTTTTATCAAGGGGAAATTCTTTGGAATCCATCTATATCCACGGCGGGATCAGACTGCAGGGCCAGGTCAGAATTCAAGGCTCCAAGAATGCGGTGTTGCCGGTGCTTGCAGCAACCATTCTGACAAAAGGCAAAAATACCATTCGGAACTGTCCAAAGTTAACAGATGTATTTTGTATGCAGACATTGCTTAAGAACATAGGATGCCGGATTCATTTTCATGGGACGGACCTGAAGGTGGATGCCACGGATGTGGATCTGCTTCGGGTTTCCGGAAGATTGAAGGGTGAGGCAGTATGCAGCATGAGATCTTCCATCACACTTTTGGGGGCATTGTTAGGCAGATTTGGGGAAGCCTATCTGGAGTATCCCGGTGGGTGTGTGATCGGAGAAAGACCGATTGATATCCATCTTATGGCATTAGAGAAATTCGGGGTGACCTTTGAAGAAGATGCAGGTGGAATCCATGCATTTACCAAAGGACTTACCGGGACAAATGTAAAACTTCCCTTCCCAAGCGTCGGTGCAACGGAAAATATTGTGTTGACAGGGGTCAGCGCTCGCGGGAAAACTGTGATTGAAGGAGCGGCAAGGGAGCCGGAAATCGTTTCCTTATGTGAATTCTTAAGACTGGCCGGAGCAAAGATTTACGGTGACGGAACGGAACGGATTGAGATAGAGGGCGGCTTACCACTGCATGGTACGGAATATGCCGTTCCGGGAGACCGCATTGTGGCAGGAACTTATATGTGTGCCTGTCTTGCTGCGGGGGGCGAGGTCTTTTTAAGAGAGGCCCCCACAGAGCAGATGGCAAGGCAGCTTTACTGTGCGGAACAGATGGGAGCCAGATGGCAGACAGAAAAGGATGGTCTGTATGTGCAGATGAGCGAAAGACCATGTGCGGTTCCCTATATCCGGACAGAACCGTATCCCGGATTTCCAACAGATATGCAATCCCTGTTTCTGGCGGTAGCCGCAGTGGCTAAGGGCGAGTGCCTGATGGAAGAGACTATCTTTGAAAACCGGTTTCATATTCTGCCTTATCTGGAAAAGATGGGAGCGGAAATAGAAATAATAGATACAAACAAAGTCCGGGTAAAAGGTGTGGATACGCTGCAGGGGAATCTGGTGGAAGCCAAGGAACTTCGCGGCGGGGCAGCACTGATTGTGGCAGGAATTGCCGCAAAGGATATTACCATAGTGGAAGGCTGTAAATATATTGAACGGGGATACGAAAATATCTGCAGGGATCTGCGGGAGTTAGGAGTACGAATATACGGTGTCTAAAAGAATTAAAGCAGATGTAAGAATTGAACATCCTTGGTTAAGACGATTATTCTTCCTTATTCTGATTGCCATGATTGCCGGCGCCGGCTGGTATTATGTGGATTTGCATACGATTAAGGATGAGAATGTTGTCGTAACCGGAAATGTACATTATACGGCAGAAGAGATCAAGGAAATGGTAATGGTGGATGCCAAAAGCAGAAATTCCCTTTACCTTTCCTGGGTATACAAGGACAAGCCTATTAAAGATGTACCCTTTATTGCATCCATGACGGTTAAGGTAACTGCACCGGATTCCATCCGCATCGAGGTGCATGAGAAAAAACTGGCGGGATATATTGTCTTTTTAGGAGAAAATGTCTATTTTGATGATGCCGGCGTGGTGATGGAGATTACCAATACCTACACTGCCGGAATTCCGGAAATATCCGGTATTTTAGCAGAAGAAGTGATGATGGGGGAACCCCTTCCGGTGGAGGACCCTTCCATTTTTGAATTGATTCTGGAAATTACAAAGACACTTGAAAAATATGGAATTAATGCGCAGAAGATTGAATTTGACGAAAACCGTAATATCACGGTCAAGGTAGAAAATCTGCGGTTTCTGATCGGAGAAGAGACCTACCTGAACGAAAAGTTTGAAGATATGGCGGGAATTTTGAAAAAAGAAGAGCTTTCCGGAAAAAAAGGCAGCATCGATTTACAAAATGATGACGGGAGCAAAAATTTTACCGCAATATTCACACCGGATGAGTGAATTTTTATGCGAAAAATCTGACATTTTCAAAAAAAATTGTTGCAGATTTGGATAAATGATTATATGATAGTGTTAATATAGTTTAATTAGGGGCTAAGGAGGATAAACCTTTGTTAGAGATTAAGACAAACGAAGCAGAAGCAGCTGCTAAGATTATCGTAGTAGGTGTCGGCGGCGCAGGAAATAATGCTGTAAATAGAATGGTTGAGGAACAGATTGACGGTGTGAAGTTTATCGGGGTGAATACTGATAAACAGGCATTACAGCTTTGTAAAGCACCGAAGCTTTTACAGATTGGCGAGAAACTTACCAAAGGTCTTGGCGCAGGTGCTAAGCCTGAGGTTGGAGAGAAAGCAGCAGAAGAAAGCACAGAAGAAATTGCAGCAGCAATTGAAGGCGCAGATATGGTATTTGTTACCTGTGGTATGGGTGGCGGTACCGGAACCGGTGCAGCTCCGATTGTCGCAAAGATTGCAAAGGATATGGGGATTCTTACCGTCGGTGTGGTTACCAAACCCTTCCGTTTCGAAGCAAAGACCCGTATGAACAATGCCCTTTTAGGTATTGATAAGATCAAAGAGCATGTAGATACTCTGATTGTAATCCCTAATGATAAATTACTTGAAATTGTGGACAAGCGTACCACGATGCCGGAAGCACTTAAGAAAGCAGATGAAGTGTTACAGCAGGCTGTTCAGGGTATTACGGACCTGATTAATGTTCCTGCGGTAATCAACCTCGACTTCGCGGATGTACAGACCGTTATGAAGGATAAGGGTGTTGCCCACATCGGTATTGGTGTAGGTAAGGGTGATGATAAAGCACTTGAAGCTGTTAAGATGGCAGTGGAAAGTCCTCTGCTTGAAACCACAATCAATGGCGCTACGGATGTCATTATCAATGTATCCGGTGACATCACTCTGACAGATGCAAGTGATGCAAGTGATTATGTAAGACAGTTGACCGGTGATGATGTAAATGTAATCTTCGGTGCAATGTATGATGAATCTCAGCCCGATACCTGTACCATTACGGTTATCGCTACCGGTATCGGTACTCCGGCAAACAAGTTAGGTGGTGCAAAGCCTGCATTTGGCGCTCCTTACGGCAGCGGCCGTTTCATGCAGCCGACTTCTTACCAGCAGGCAATGGGAGATGCGGCAGCGAAACAAAAGGTGAATCCCGATATGGGAACCGCACCCATTCCCGTAGTTAAGCCGGTAGCAGGCATTAACAAACCTGCGGACTTACGCTCCAATGTAAAGAACAATTCCTTAAAGATTCCGGATTTCTTACAGCGTAACAAATAAATTGCATAAGGCATATAATTAACAGTATTGAAAGCCCTTGATTTTTCAAGGGCTTTATTTTTGTGGCGACGAATATTCCGTCTCTGTTATGGCGACGAGGCAGGCGGCCATCATGCTTGCATAGAAAGTGTCGAAAGAAACCACTAAAAAAAGGATATACCGGGAACGAAATTGACAAAATATGCATTCCTTTCCCTTTATAATAAACATGAAGGGAGGGAAGTGGTTGCAATATGAAATCTATATAGACAGTGTATTTTTCCTTGGTTTTCTGCTAAACCTTTATTCCCTGTTTATTCTGAACAATGGTCTGAACCATACTGCCGGATGGAAAAGACTGCTCCTTGGAGCAGGAGTCGGAGGGGCCGGTTATTGCCTCACCTTCTTACAGCCATTTCTCACAATCAGGGGAATAACCGTGATCCTGGTATCTGTTTTGGAACTTTGGCTGACTTTTCACCCACCTTCCAAGGAACTGTTTATGAAACTGGCAAAGCAGATGTTGATTCTGAATTTTCTGTTCGGAGGTTTGCTTTATTATATCCTTTATCATACTCCGATGGGAGGCATGATCAAAACGTCCTTATTCTTTATTCTGCTGGTAGGATTCGGGTTAACTATTTTGGGCCGCAATCTGTTCAGACAGAGCAAAGAAAGGGAGGACATTACCTATGAAATTCTTCTTCAAAATGAAGGACGGGAAAAGATGACCGTAACCGGATTTTTAGACACCGGGAATGGACTGTATGAACCGATAAGCGGCAAGCCGGTCAGTGTGATGGATAAAGTTTGTTTTGAAAAATTATTTGACAGTAAAGTGCCTTACCGGGCCATACCCTTTCGCAGTATGGGCTGCAAAAGCGGTATTATGAAAGGCTATCTGCTCGATAAGATGATCATTCATACAAAGGAGGAGAGCATAACCTTAAAGAAGGTTTATGTGGGAGTCGATGAAGAAAATATTCTATCAGGAAAGGGCTGCCGGATAATTATTCATCCGGACCTCTTAAGAGAAAAGGAGCGGGAAAATGGCAGATGCAGAAGTTTTAGAGAAAATATTTGTAAAAAGAATTCCCTTTAGTATATTTCATCGAAGAGGGGGATTGAAAAGAGAAGAAAGGCTCTTACAAAACAATGAATTATTTTACATCGGGGGAGCAGAGGTACTACCCCCTCCGTTAGAAGCAGAGCGTGAAAATGAAATGATTAATGATTTAGGAACGCCTGCCGAAAAAGAGGCAAAAAGTGTACTGATTGAGCATAATCTCAGGCTGGTGGTCTATATTGCCAAGAAGTTTGATAACACCGGTGTAGGAGTGGAAGACTTGATTTCCATCGGAACAATCGGGTTAATAAAATCCATTAATACATTTAATCCGGAAAAGAATATCAAGCTGGCAACCTATGCCTCAAGGTGTATTGAGAATGAAATCTTAATGTACTTAAGAAGAAATAACAAGACCAGACTGGAGGTTTCCATAGATGAACCGTTAAATGTGGACTGGGACGGAAATGAACTTCTTTTATCCGATATTCTGGGAACGGATGAAGACGTAATTTACAGAGACCTTGAGAATGAGGTAGAACGGAAGCTTTTAATGAAGGCGATTGAGAAACTGTCGGACCGGGAGAAAACCATTGTGAACTTAAGATTTGGTCTTACCTCTCCGGACGGAAAGGAACTGACCCAGAAGGAGGTGGCAACGCTTTTGGGAATTTCACAGTCTTACATATCCAGATTGGAAAAAAAGATTATGAAGCAATTAAAAAGAGAAATTGAATGGCAATAGGGTGTGTGCTATAATGGGACATATCGGATATGGAGGAATAGCCATGATTGTGAAAGAGAATTTGTTGCCCCTGGAATATTTAAAGAAGACGGAATATACCGGAAGCCATGAAGGGATGCGGTACCGTCTGGAATCCATATCCGCAGAAGAAGGTAAGAAATTATATGTTTCAGTCTGGCCGGAGCCGTTTAATTATCTCAGGACTCCGGAAGAACTAAAACAGCACGAAACCTTTGATTTTTCCGACGATGGCATCACCGATGCCATTGCCTGGATGAATGACCGACTGTTTGAATTTCAGGCGGTCAGATAGGAACGCATGATTTTTAAGGCATTTTTCTCAAGCCGGGATACCTGGGCCTGGGAAATGCCAATCAGCTCCGCCACTTCCATCTGGGTTTTGCCGGAAAAGAAGCGAAGAGAGATGATTTCATGTTCCCGTGCATTCAGTTTTTTCATGGCATCCGATAAGGACAGGTGTTCCACCCACCTGTCTTCTTTATTTTTTTTGTCGCTGATCTGGTCCATTACATACAGCGTATCCCCACCGTCCGTATAAATCGGCTCATAGAGGCTCATGGGACATTGGATGGCATCCAGGGCATAGGTAATGTCTTCCTTGGATATGCCTACCTCTGCCGATATTTCTTCGATGGTGGGCTCCTTCAAATTCTTTTTTGTAAGCATTTCCTTGGCATAAATTGCCTTATAGGCAGTGTCCTTTAGGGAGCGGGAGACACGGATGCTTCCACTGTCTCTTAAGAAGCGTTTGATCTCCCCGATAATCATGGGAACCGCATAGGTGGAGAACTTTACGTTCAGGGTGGTATCAAAATTGTCGATGGCTTTAATGAGCCCGATGCAGCCTATCTGAAAAAGATCGTCCACATTTTCATTGCTTCCGGAAAATCGTTTGATCACACTCAGCACAAGACGGAGATTTCCTTCGATATATTGTTCTCTGGCCGCATGATCTCCTTCCTTTATTTTTGCAAAAAGCAGTTCTTTTTCGGTCGTATTAAGGAGCGGGAGTTTAGAAGTATTTACACCGCAGATTTCAACTTTTCCCTGTACCATGTTAAGCCTCCGAATAAGTTTGTCTTTTGTAGTATGACCGGATAGAAGAAAAATATTCTTTGCGGAAAAAACTGGTAACACCGGAGAAATACGGCATACATTAATAAAAAACGGAAATGCCATGCTGTTTTCAGAATTAAAATGTAAGAATGTCATTAATTTGAAGGATTGTAAGGTGCTGGGGAAGGTTTCGGATCTGGAGTTTGATGAAAGGACGGGGTGCATACATAAATTGTATGTCCCGAGGGGAAATAAATGGGAGAATCTGTTCAAATGCCGCGATGATTACTGCATTCCCTATCGTGACATAAAGCAGATTGGACCGGATGTTATTTTGGTGGACATCTGACCGCAAACCGGCAAAAGTTGACAGACTCGTCAAAATACCCTATAATAATGTATATTATAGGGTAAAGCCTATTTACAGGAGGAAAAATCATGAAGTGTCCGTTTTGTGGCCATGAAAATACCAGAGTAATCGACTCCAGACCTGCGGAAGATAATAATTCCATCCGCAGAAGACGTGTCTGCGATGAATGTGATAAGCGTTTTACCACCTATGAAAAGGTTGAAACCATTCCCCTTATTATCATCAAAAAGGATAATAACCGGGAGACCTATGACAGAGCCAAGATTGAAGCCGGTGTGCTTCGTGCCTGCCATAAACGTCCTGTAAGTGCAGCGCAGATTACGCAGCTTGTGGACGAAGTGGAAACGGAAGTATTCAATATGGAGGAAAAGGAAATTTCCAGTGAAGTAATCGGAGAACTTGTGATGAACAAGTTAAAGGAACTGGATGCGGTTGCCTATGTCCGTTTTGCTTCCGTATATCGTGAATTTAAGGATATCAACACCTTTATGGATGAATTAAAGAGTGTATTGAAAGAAAAATAATGCAGGTATTATCTTTCGGGTGATATCTGCCGATAAATGCATTGGATGTTTAGAAGAAAGAAGGTGAAGACATGGGCATCAGCAGAATGAATGATTACAGCAGTGCATTTGCAAATTATAAACTGCAGCAAATTCCATCCGTTTCCGTGGATGAATTACAGAAGCAGGGCTTGCAGGCAGACCGTGTAAATAACCCCGTGTCAGAACCGGATTACAGTGTTCCTGCGGTACAGGAGAACAGAAAACAGGCTGACATTGCAGTGGGGGATGTTTCCCTTACTTTCAATCAAAAAGAGGATTTCGGATATATAGGGAAGGACAGTTCCATTGAAGATCTGGATATGGAAAAAGCCATTTCCGATATGAAGAAAGATCAGGTGTTGCAGCAGTATCAGTACTTTGTCGGAAGAAA
The DNA here is from genome assembly GCA_945919075.1 of uncultured Lachnospiraceae bacterium. GTDB lineage: Bacteria > Bacillota > Clostridia > Lachnospirales > Lachnospiraceae > Acetatifactor. The sequence goes on along the minus strand of CAMEIX010000004.1, from coordinate 91,271 downwards.
TGACAGACTGACAAATCAGGATAACCGTGACGGACTTGTAATTATGAAATTTTAGTTTATGACAGGCAGCATGTAACAAAACATGCTGCTTTTTGGTTAAGGAGAAAAGTATGTTTCAGACATTTTACCCGGACTATGAGAAAGATGTGGTAACGGAGGTTCCTTTTGAAAAATGGTATGAGGACGGAAAGAGGGGTATCATCTTTGATATAGATAATACCCTGGTTCCCCACGGAGCACCGGCGGATGAAAGGGCAGTTCTTCTGTTTCAGAGGCTTCGTTCCATCGGTTATAAAACCATGTTACTCTCCAATAATAAGGAACCCAGAGTTAAGATGTTTGCAGACGCGGTAGAATCCCCTTATATTTTTAAGGCGGGGAAGCCGGGAAAGGCAGGTTATGACCGTGCCATGAGGGAAATGGGGACGGACAGGGAAACTACGCTGTTTGTAGGAGACCAGCTTTTTACGGATATATGGGGTGCAAAAAAGGCAGGTATCACTAACTACCTTGTTAAACCGATTCATCCAAAGGAAGAAATCCAGATTGTCTTAAAACGGTTTTTGGAAAAAATTGTTTTGTTCTTTTATCACAGAAAGAAACACTAGTCATTTCTCTGAATCTTTCTCTGGACTTTGTTTTCGTACATTTTTGCGTCCGCTATGCGGATGATACCGGTGATGTTGAGACCGCTGTTTAAGGGAATGCAAGCGGCACCGATACTTGCCATAATAGGGTAGGGTTTAATATGGTTTTCTGCCAGAATATTTAATTCTGCATTAAACTTTGCAATACGTTTCGCCGCTTCTTCGGAGGTGTAGTCCCCGATACCGATGATATAGAATTCATCACCGCCGGCCCTTACACAAAGTTCATTTCCAAAAGTAATCTTTTGGGCGACATTACCTACTGTACAGATGGTAAAGTCGCCTTCTTCATGCCCGAAGGTATCGTTCACATATTTCAGACGATCAATATCAATGACGAATGCAAGTACATTCGCATTATCCGGGGCATTCCGGGTCATTTTATCCAAAAGAAGTTCCATGCCCATACGGTTGTAGGCACCGGTCATGCTGTCCTGTATGGATAGGGAAGTAAGCCGGTTCTCGGTACGGATGATTTCCAACGCATTATTGACATTCCGTATCCAGTTTCTGGTTACACAGCTAATATTATGCTCAGTGGTAAGGTTGTTTCGAATGACCGCATACCCCAATGTTTTTTCCAAAAAATGAACCGGAAAGAAATAGTAAACGGACGGCTCGTGGTCGATGGAAAACATTTCCGGAAGCATCTCGGAAGTGTCAAATACGGGACCATTCAGATAGTGACCGGAATCGGGTGTGGGAGTACAGTGGATGACTTCCCGAATCTGCGCGGAGTATCCACTTCCAATATTGGCGTTATGCTCCATCCAATGGTCTTCCAGACATAAAAAGAATTCATCGTAGGGAACAAGTAAATAGGTGAAATTATAAATCAGATGAATACACTCTTCGAGACTTGTGGTATCAGAGAGATATTCCACCATGTTACTTTCAATCAAACGGCCAATATCCACCACAAAGCTTTCATTTGTGTAGTCTCTATGCATTTGATACATGGCATCACGGAATAATTTAATGGTGTGTTGGAAATTATGTTTGCATCCACAGCTCATACCGGTACGAATCAGATAAGCAGTATCGGATTGATAATGCTCGATGGAACTTCCCGGCTCCATCATATGACGAAGTTCGTCTACTGCATCGGCGGCTGTTTTTGCTGATTCCGAAACGAAGGAAGTAATGGAAATATCATTGATAGCAGCTTCCTGTGTGGCATCAAAGCCGGTAATCACGATATCTTCCGGGATACGGAATCCGTTGTCGGCAAGACGGTTGGCAAGACCGATTGCCATGTGATCGCTTGCACAGATAATGGCATCCGGTTTGGGTAAATCACCGGATATGATACGGTCTGCAAGTGCAGAACCGCCGGAATACCAGAAATCTCCGTAGAAGATATATTCCCCCTCCGGTTTTAAATTATATTCTGACAGGACATCAAGAAATCCGCCTAATCGGTCCAAAGAAGTGGGATGCCCTTCATGCCCGGTAAGAAAGTATACGTCCCTGCAATGATGTTCTTCCATGACATGTCTTGTTATTTCCCTAAAGAGGGGACGGTCACTGGTGACAAAGGAGGGGAAATCCTCACTCTGATTACCGATGATGATAACAGGTTTGTTGCATTTTTCTTTAAGCATATCGGTTATAAGGTTCAGATATTTGTCAGAGTCCGTATTGAGAAGGGAAGAAGCGTCAACCAGAACGCCGTCAAATCTATCAAAATTAATCAGATTGTAGATGTTGAGTTCGCCGTCCAAAAAATTCTGGTGCTGAAGGGAAAGGTTAGTAAGCGGTGCAAAGACGGCTATGTCGTATGCATATTTTTTGCACTGCGTGATAATACCCGACAGATAGCGCTGTGCATAGATGGATTCGGGAAAAGCGGTAATGAAACAAATGGTTTTCCTGCTCATGAAAAATTACCTCCGGGTACATACAATTACGATAAAAACAGCAGAATAATTATAACATATCATATATTCTCATTCAATTTAAAATTTGTAGAAAAAAGGTGTTTTTTTGCTGAAAGTTTTCTCAAAAAACTTTACAAACAGTGTGAAAACGGCAATAATTAAACTATAAAACCAAGGAGGGCCTACTATGAGAAAACATGAAAACGACCGATACACCAAAGAAAAAAGAAACCAGCTTCGGGAGAATCTTGCAGCCAAACAGCAGCTTATCAAGGAAAATAATCTGCCGGTTATTGTGATGATAGAAGGCTTTAGCAGTGCCGGAAAGGGGAGTGCATTATCCTCCACCATTCGTTTCATGGATCCCCGCTTTTTCAAAGCCTATAATATGGATAAGGTAACGGAGGATGAATGGAGAAGGCCCTTCCTTTACCGTTATGCCGTGAAAATGCCTGTAAAAGGGCAGGTTACCTTCTATGACGGCGGTTATATGGATGAACTGACCAAGGACTACTTAAGCGGCCTGATTGATAAGAAGGAATATGAGAAACGCATCACCAGTATCCGGGATTATGAGAGAAGTATGACCGATAACGGATATCTGATTATCAAAATATTCATTGATATCGATAAGAAAACGCAGCAAAAGCGCCTTAAGGATCTTCAATCCTCCAAGAATACCGCATGGCGTGTGACGGATGAGGACCTCTGGCAGAATGATGCGTACGAAGAATTTGCCAGAGAATTTGAATACATCCGTAAGGAAACCGGAACCGTGGCTTGTCCCTGGCACCTCTTATCCGATGACAACAAAAAGAACATTGAAGGGGATATTCTGACCATCATCACGGATTCCATTGATAATGCTATTGCGGCAAGGGCACGTTATGGTAATGTGCATCCCATTATTAAGAATCCGTTTCCTATGGAAAAGGCAACTCCCCTTTGTGAGATTACTTTTGAAGGCAAGGAAATCCCAAAAGAAGAGTATGATAAAGAGTTAAAAAACTTACAGAAAAAACTCTCTAAACTACACTATAAGCTCTATCGCAAAAAAATTCCGGTTGTGATTGCATACGAAGGCTGGGATGCAGCAGGAAAGGGTGGCAATATCAAACGGGTTGCCTCGGCACTTGATGCAAGAGGATATGAGGTGTTTCCCATAGCAAGTCCTACTTCGGAGGAAAAGAACCGTCATTTCCTGTGGCGTTTTTATAACCGTCTGCCGCTGTCCGGACATATTGCTATTTTTGACAGGACCTGGTACGGGCGTGTCATGGTAGAACGCCTGGAAGGTTTCTGCAGTGAAAATGACTGGCAGCGTGCGTATAATGAAATCAATGAGTTCGAACGGGACCTCGCGGATGCCGGGACTGTGGTAATTAAATTCTGGATTCAGATTGACAAGGATACCCAGCTTGCCCGTTTTACGGAAAGGCAGAATACGCCGGAAAAACAGTGGAAAATCACGGACGAAGACTGGCGTAACCGCGAAAAATGGGACCAGTATGAGGTAGCCATAAATGAGATGATTGAAAAAACCAATACCAAATTCGCTCCCTGGCACATTATCGAATCCAATGATAAAAAATATGCAAGAATTAAAGCACTGAAAATTATTATTGGGGAATTGGAGAAGGCACTGGAAAAGTAAGGGGTTTTTGGTTACAATATTTATGATTTGGAGGAACGGATATGGTAATAGACGGACATACAGCGGTCTGCGGACTGATCGGTAATCCGGTGGCACACACCAGATCGCCGCTTATACATAACGGATTGGCAAAAGAACTTTCCGTAAATCTCTGTTACGAAGCCTTTCCGGTAACAGAAGAAAATGTGGGAGATGCAGTGAAAGGTGCTTATGCACTCGGTATTTTGGGATTAAATGTGACCGTGCCCCATAAGGAGAGGGTTATTCCCTATTTGAAAGATATGGACGGCCTGGCAAAAAAGATTGGCGCAGTGAATACTCTGGTGCGCACAACGGACGGTTACAAGGGCTACAATACCGACATGCCCGGGCTTTACCGTGCCATGTTAAGTGATGGTATAAAGGCAGACGGTGAAAAAGTGATCATTCTGGGTGCCGGCGGTGTGGCAAGAGCGGTAGCGGTCATGCTGGCAGACAAGGCGGAGCAGATTTATATTTTGAACAGAACCCTGGAAAAGGCAGAGAAGATAGCTTTAGAGGTTAATTCCTACTGCGACAGGAAAGTGGCGACGGCTATGGAACTTACAGATTATAAAAAACTTGCCGGCAGTAAGTATCTGGTGATCCAGGCAACCAATGTGGGAATGCATCCGAACTGCGACAGGACACCGATTGAGGAAGATGCATTTTATGAAATGGTCAAAGCCGGATATGATTTGATTTATAATCCTGCAGAGACACTTTTTATGAAAAAGGTGAAGATGGCGGGAGGAGAGGCCTATAACGGATTGAAAATGCTTCTGTATCAGGGCATCATTGCATTTGAACTTTGGACTGGCAGTAAGGTATCCGAAACCGTTGCCGGAAAAATATATGACAGATTAAAGGAAAGCATATGAGAAATATTGTACTTATCGGATTTATGGGATGCGGCAAAACCACTATGGGAATTAAGCTGTCCTATAAGCTGCATCGCATTATGGAAGATACGGATAAATGGATTGAAAGAAATGAAGGATGTACCATCAGGGAAATTTTTGCCACGAAAGGCGAGGAAGCATTCCGCAGAATCGAGACTGCATGCATCAAAAAAATGGCAGAAGATCCTACGGTTCGCATTATTTCCACGGGAGGTGGACTGCCGGTACGGGAAGAAAACTGGGGGCCCTTAAAAAAGCTGGGGCATGTGGTCTATCTGAAGATTTCTCCGGGAGAGGCCTATGACAGACTGAAGGAAGATACTGAGAGACCGCTTTTGCAGTGCGAAGACCCCTATGGAAGAATCTGTGAACTTCTGGACAAGAGAGAACCTCTTTATGAAGCCTGTGCGGATACCGTGATTTTGGTGGACGGAAAAACGGTGGAAGAGGTTTTGGACGAAATGCTTACTATACTGAAAGAAAAAGATGTAATATAAGGAGAAGACGGACGAATGAAATTACTGATTATCAACGGACCCAATTTAAATTTCCTCGGAATTCGGGAGAAGGCTGTATACGGCACCATGAATTATGATTACTTACTGGAGATGATTGCGAAGAAGGGAGAGGAGATTGGGGCTGCCATCGAAGTCTTTCAGAGCAATCATGAAGGGGCCATCATTGACCGCATCCAGGATGCATACTTTGACGGGACGGAAGGGATTGTCATTAATCCCGGAGCATATACCCACTACAGTTACGCCATCCACGATGCCCTTCAGAGTGTGACCATGCCCAAAATAGAGATTCATATTTCGAATATTATGGAGAGAGAAGATTTCAGGAAGATTTCCGTAACCGCTCCCGCATGTGACGGACAAATTTACGGGAAAGGACTTGAGGGTTACCTGATTGCGATTGACGAAGTAGTGAAAAAAATCGGCAAATAAGGAAAGAATAACGAAAGTATTGAAAAAAACAGTTGAAAAATCGACTATCTTGTTATACACTATAGAATGAATTAAAACGTGACAATTTTAGGAGGAATTTTTTTATGATTTCTGCAGGTGATTTCAGAAATGGTATGACTATTGAATTAGACAGCAATATTTTTCAGATTATTGAATTCCAGCATGTGAAACCCGGTAAAGGTGCAGCATTTGTTAGAACCAAACTGAAAAATATTAAGAGTGGCGGTGTGGTTGAAAAGACTTTCAGACCTACTGAAAAATGCCCTCAGGCACGTATTGATAGAAAAGATATGCAGTATTTATATTCGGATGGTGATTTATTCAACTTCATGGATGTGGAAACATATGAGCAGATCGCACTTAACGCAGACGCTATCGGCGATGCACTTAAGTTCGTAAAAGAAAACGAAATGTGTAAAGTATGTTCTCACAACGGCAATGTATTTGCAGTAGAACCTCCTTTGTTCGTTGAATTAGAGATTACCGAAACAGAACCCGGCTTCAAGGGTGACACCGCAACAGGTGCTTCCAAGCCCGCTATTGTAGAAACCGGTGCGCAGGTCAGCGTTCCTCTGTTTGTAAACCAGGGTGACAAGATTAAGATCGATACCAGAACCGGCGAATATCTTTCCAGAGTATAAATTTTCTTTTTGAGCAAAGCCTTTAAGACAATAGATTGCGGTCTATTGTCTTTTTTTGCCTTCAATACGGACCATATTCTGATTTTATCTGCTCAACAAAAGTAAGAGAGGATAAAATTATGTTTACATTTGAAGAATTTAAGGTAGAGATTAAGGAAAAAGTACAGGCTTTTTTCGGAGAAGATTATAACGTTTCGGTAAGAGACTTTCCTAAGAATAACGGTGTGATTTTACATGGTCTGACGGCATTACACAAGGATAGCTGTATGTCTCCCACCATATATCTGGAGCCCTATTACAAGACTTATTGTGAAGGGACCGAAATCCGGGATATTGTAATGAATATCTTTGAGTTTTATGAGAAATACAAATTTACCGGTCAGATGAATCTGGATTTTCTGTTAGATTACGGACAGGTCAGGAAACAGATTTTCTGCAAACTGATTCATTATGAAAATAACAGGGAAATGCTGTCGGATGTGCCGCACAAACGCTTTTTGGATCTGGCAATGGTCTGTTATATTCATTATATGAATGATTTCATGGGCGAGGGGAGCATTCTGGTGCGGACAGGACAACTGGATGACTGGGGCATTCCGGAAGAGACACTCTTTACGGATGCAAGGCACAATATGGAGAATAAGATGAAACCGGAAATTCTCAGTATGAAAGAGATTATTCTGGGAATGATGGCCAAACAGGGTGGAAGAGACACACGGGAATACCGGGAAATGGAAGAAGCATTCCGGGACCCGGAATATGCGGATTCCATGTATGTGCTTACGCATAAAAACGGATATTTCGGAGCTGTGAGCATGTGCGATGACAGAATAATGGAAAAATTTTCCAAGGACTGTCATGGAAGTTTCTACATTCTTCCCAGTTCCATCCATGAATTAATTCTGATTCCGGACCGGGGAATCCATCAAAAGGATGAATTAAAATGCATGGTGGAAGAGGTAAATGCAGGCTGTGTCATGGATGAGGAACGATTGTCTGACAATGTCTACTACTATGATGCAAAATTAAAAAAGGTGGATTCCTGTTTTTTATAAATACTTAATGATTTTAGGGTAGACAGAAGAAACCTTTTATGATATGATTAGCAAGGTGATGTAACAATTTTGTAATATTTGCAACCGTAGTCTAATGGATAGAACGGAGGCCTCCGACGCCTTTAATGCAGGTTCGATTCCTGTCGGTTGCATTTTACATCACCTTGATAGTCAGAATAGAAGGTTAGGTGACAGCATGAAAGGGACATTCAAAGGGAAACTTTTGCAAGTGCGTGACTTTATACTGGCACGCGGCAAATATATATTCCCTATCTTACTAATTATAGCGGTAGCTGTTACGGTAACGATTGCACTTCATGCAGGAAAGAAAGGCAGTGATACGGTAACAGAGGAAACCGGTTCTGAGGTATCCGGAGGGGATATGACAGAAGAACTGGTGGTAACGGAGGAATTGTTAAAATTAAATGCAATTCCCGAAGTAAATGCAATTTTGAATCAGTATTACACCGCGAAAGCGGAAGGTGATGTGGAAACCATCGAATCCATTCAGAATTATACGGAGGATATGGAACGTATCAAAATCCCGGAATTCGCAAAATATATTGTAAATTACCCATTGGTGGATGTTTACACCAAGCCCGGTCCCGAAGAAGGGTCCTATATTGCAATTGCTTATACACACGTTGTAATTTCTTATTATCCGGATGATTATCTGCCCGGTTATGAGACATTCTATATTTGTACCGATGAAAACGGGGAACTTTATATCAACAAAGGCATTGTGGATGAGAAGGTTTCCGATTATATCCGTCAGGTTTGTCTGGGGGATGATGTGGTAGAACTTACTAATAAGATTACGGTAGAGTATAACGAAGTTTGTTTGGAAAAACCGGAATTTTTGCAGTATTTAAACATGATTGAACAGCAGGTTCAGGAATCTGCGGGAGTGATTCTGGCACAGGAAGTTGCCGGAAACGTAAGTGACGGTGACGCAGCGAATCCGGATGTTACCAGTGTTCCGGCAAATACCGAGCCCACAGGACCTGTTTATGCAACTGCCAATACCACAGTAAATGTGCGTAGCTCTGACAGCAAAACCGCGGATAAACTCGGGAAAATTGCGGGTGGAACCAAAGTAGAAGTGAAGGAACAGCGGGTAAACGGCTGGAGTAAGATTGATTACGAAGGCAAGGACGGATTTATTAAATCGGAGTTTCTGGATGTGGCAGAAAGTGCCGCAAATGTGGAGACAATCGGTACCGTAACAGCAGATACTAACGTAAATGTACGTGCTACCGCAAGCGAAACCGGCACCAAATTAGGCATTGTAGTCGGTGGGGAGACACTGGATCTGGTTGCCAGAGAAGGCGACTGGTGCAAGGTTGTATATAATGGTCAGATTGGGTACGTGAAAGCAGAATTTGTCAAATAAAATAATTTGCGTCGGAAGATTTTGCTTGTCTGTAAGTGAAAACAGAATAGAAGAACGGAAAAACTGTCATACTATAAAAAAAGGAGTATGACATGAAACCGGAAGAAATAAAATTATATCGCGCAATTCAAAAGAATGCCGAAGAAAGTATAAAAGCCATTGACACGATCGGGGATAAAAGTTACGAGGATGATTTTTCCATGCAGATAACCAGGCAATCCCTGAAATACGGAGATATCCGTAATCGTGCAATGGCTTATTTACTGTCTGCCAAGGCGGAGCCTGTTCATGAAAACAAGGTGCAGGATATGATCAGGGCGGGAGTTATCCACGCAAACACGTTACTCAATACCAGTACCAGTCATCTGGCAGAACTGGTCATTGAGGGCAGTAATCGTAATATCACCCAAATTTGCAAACAGTTAAACCGCAACAAAATAGAGAATTCTTATGCCACAGAATTAGCAAAAGAACTTGTGGACTTCGAAGAAAAAAACATTGCCATTATGAAAAAATATCTCTGAATTTGTTGAAATTGCACAAAACACACGTTAAAACTTTGTCGTATTAGAGAAATAAAGTGTTTTACAAATCAAAAGTCATAGACTATAATGGTTGTGGGACAAAGATGTCACCAGCACAGGGCTTCACTCTGTGCTTTTTGTAGTTACTTTTTTTATTTTAAGGAGGATATATAAATGTCATACGTTGATGAGGTATTTGATCTCGTAGTCGCAAAAAACCCTGCACAGCCTGAATTCCATCAGGCAGTTAAGGAAGTACTTGAGTCCTTACGTGTAGTAATCGAAGCAAATGAAGAAGAGTACAGAAGAGACGCTCTTTTGGAGAGAATCGTTACTCCCGAAAGACAGTTACTGTTCCGTGTTCCCTGGGTAGATGATAAGGGACAGGTTCAGGTTAACAACGCTTTCCGTGTACAGTTCAACAGTGCAATCGGACCTTACAAGGGAGGTCTCAGATTACACCCTTCCGTAAACCTGGGTATCATCAAATTCTTAGGTTTCGAGCAGATTTTCAAAAACTCCCTTACCGGTCTTCCTATCGGTGGCGGTAAAGGTGGTTCCGACTTCGATCCTAAGGGTAAATCGGATAGAGAAGTAATGGCATTCTGCCAGAGCTTTATGACCGAACTTCACAAATACATCGGTGCAGATACCGACGTTCCTGCCGGTGATATCGGTACCGGTGCAAGAGAAATCGGCTTTATGTATGGCCAGTACAAGAGACTGACCGGCTTATATGAAGGCGTTCTTACCGGTAAAGGCCTTTCCTATGGCGGATCTTTAGCAAGAACCGAAGCTACCGGTTACGGCCTTCTTTACTTAACCGAAGAAATGTTAAAATGCAACGGCATTGATATTGCAGGCAAGACTGTAGCTGTTTCCGGTTCCGGTAACGTTGCAATCTATGCAATTCAGAAAGCACAGCAGTTAGGCGCTAAGCCTGTAACCTGTTCCGATTCTACCGGCTGGATTTATGATCCGGAAGGAATCGATGTTGCATTACTGAAAGAAGTTAAGGAAGTTAAGCGTGCACGTCTGACCGAGTATGCTGCTGCAAGACCTTCTGCTGAGTATCATGACAAGGCAACCGAAGGCAACAACCAGTGGATTATCAAGGTTGATATCGCTCTTCCTTGTGCAACCCAGAACGAACTGAACTTAGAGGATGCTAAGGCACTTGTAGCAAACGGTGTAATTGCAGTTGCAGAAGGTGCAAACATGCCTACTACTCTGGAAGCAACCGAGTACCTTCAGAAAAACGGCGTTCTGTTCTGCCCCGGTAAGGCAGCAAATGCAGGTGGTGTAGCAACCTCCGCTCTGGAAATGAGCCAGAACTCCGAAAGACTTTCCTGGACATTTGAAGAAGTAGATGCTAAGTTAAAGAACATCATGGTTAACATCTTCCACAACCTTGATGATGCTGCAAAGAAATACGGCATGGAAGGCAACTACGTTGCAGGTGCTAACATTGCAGGATTCCTTAAAGTAGCAGATGCTATGAAGGCTCAGGGTATTGTGTAGCGAGGAACGAAAACAAGCGCGAACGCAGTGAGCATTTGTTTTCGAGATGCCTTGGAAGAAGAAAAGTGAATAAATAATATGGAGAAGTCCTGGAAATGTTGAATTTCCGGGGCTTTTCTTTATGTGTTGATAGACATCTTAAAAAATCCATTCAAGTATCTTATAATACATACTTATAAAACTTATAGAAGTAAGGATAATAGTAGTATAAAAAGACTAACAATTCTTATGGGTGCTACCGATAAAAAAGATATAATGCAGCTAAGAAAGCAGAAGCCAACAAAATTTTGATTTTAAGGGATAAATTATTCAGAGGTGAGTGATAGGATGCAGATGATAGCCGGTACGATAAAAAATGCAGTAAAACTGGACATGCTTACCAAGAACTGGGAGCAAAAGAAGAATTCTAATAATATTCTTACAAAGCGGGAGAGAAACGAGCGTGCAAATATGTCTCCTGAGCAAAGGATGCTCGAACAATTCAAGGAAGAGATGGCAAAAAACAGAGAACATAGCAAGAATACTGATATTGCCAATAAGATAATGAATGGCGAAGATTTGACCAGAGAGGAAGAACAGTATCTTGCACAGAATAATCCGGGGCAGCTTAGTAATTACAGGCGTATGAAAGCAGAACGGAAGGCCTATGAGGAAAAGCTGCAGAAGTGCAGGACAAAGGATGAAGTTCAAAGATTAAAGACTAATACTATGAATGCATATCTGGCAGAACTAAAGGCAGCGCCTGCAGAAGCAAAATCTGCCAAAGCAATAGAAATAATAGGAAAAGTAAGAAATGTCCAAAAAGCAGAGTTTCATTTTATAGAGTCAGGTGAATATGCAAAACTTCCCACAGAGGCTGAAGAAGCAATTGATAGAGCTGAAGAGAGAAGTGAAGAAAATGAGGAAACTCTTGAATTACTAAAAGAATCAGTAGTGACTGATGAAGAAAAGGATTTGGAAACCAATACATCAGTAGAACAAGAAGTTGATGAGCCTGAGATTTCGGATGATTCGAAAATTGAAGAAGATATATTTCCTGATGACAAGAAAAAAGAGTCAAAAACAAAGAGGAAAGAAAAAGATCCGATTAAAGAAATTGAGACTATATGTAAGCGATATATTCCTAATATAGATGGAGATAATCATGGACTGTCATCATCGCATAAATCCTGATGCGCAAGAATATTCGCAAGCATGTTACTTAGAGTAACCAGATCCGCAGACAGTGCAGCCAGTTCTTTTGCAGACAGACATTCACTGAGTTTGCATGCAATAGTGGTGAACTGCTCGGTTCTAAAATTGATTTGACGGACTTTGTGAGATGTGCTATATTGAACATAGAAAAGGGAAAGCCAGAGAAGCGGCTTACCCCCAATAGTGATTTACCTAATTGCTTAGGCCGTCAACTACTGCGAATAGTTGGCGGCTATTTTCTTTTGTCCTTGAAAATCTTATAACAAAGACTGACAAGGGCAACAATGAATATACAAAATTGGATTAAATCCGCATATGTAATCATTGGCAAGCCCTCCTTTCTTTCGACTGGAGGGTTAGCCCCTCCGAAGTAGGAGGGTAAGCCTCCCGGCTCTCTGGTTTCCTATGCGAATATTATAACAGTATCTGAGAACGGTCGCAATCCTTAATTTAGTATTTCAGTAAACTTGACATTCCTTGGAAATACGACCATACTATAATTGCAACATGGTCGCGTATACAGAGGGGTGATTATATGAAGTTTTGTTTAGCGTGTTCGGAAAAACTAAATAATGATGTGAATATTTGCCCTAAATGTGGGTTTAATTATAGTGAGTTTATGGGAAGAACTACTGAGATTAGACATCCGAAAAAGAGAAGAAAAATACTGAGAGATTTTTCAGATGAAGAAATCTTGGCAATGGGGCTTTATCCACAAAACGAATCATATAAAATGAGTTTGATATCAAGAATATTGGGACAGAGATAATTCAGCACTTACCATAAAAACATGGTAGGTGCTTTTTTACTGAAATGTCGAGATATGTCAGTGTATATATGCAAAACAAAAAGCAGATAACGGGAGTCGAACCCGCCTTTCCAGCTTGGGAAGCTAGCGTTCTACCGATGAACCATATCTGCATACACAATATTATAGCACCTCCAATGGAAATTTCAAGAGTCTTTCAGCAGATAATCAGCATATGCTGATTATAGAAATGAAACACTTTGATGAAACAAAAAAGGCAATTTTACACATTAAGGCCGGATAACGTGCGGAAAGTTCGATTGTTGCGCACGTTATTTTGTTATATAATGCAGATAAAGAATGAGAGGAGGATGCATTATGGGATGTTTAGGTAATATTATATGGTTCCTGTTTGGCGGTTTTTTTAGCAGTTTGTGTTGGGCACTGTTGGGATGCCTGTGGTGCATAACCATTATTGGTATTCCTATTGGTATGCAGTGTTTCAAATTTGCGGGACTTGTGCTTTTTCCGTTCGGAAAGGACGTAGTGTACGGAGGAGGAGCAGTATCTTTAGTGGCAAATATTTTTTGGTTGATTTTTACGGGAATTCCGATGGCAATCGAGCATGCCATCTGCGGTGTCATTTTCTGTATCACCATCATTGGCATTCCCTTCGGCCTGCAGCACTTTAAGATTGCAAAACTGGCACTGATGCCCTTTGGCGCAACCATTTCATAAACGTAGTATCGTGTGATGGGGAAAATTGACAGGAAAACACTTTACAAATAACTTTATTTGCGTTAATATGACTTTACCGACAAACTGTCGGTTGAGGAGATTTTAATGAGAATCGTAAAGGAAGCAAAAGAGCGAAGAAAGGAAATTCTGGATGTGGCAGAGCGTTTGTTCTGCACGAGAGGATATGATAATACCAGCACGAATGATATACTTGCAGAGATTGGAATTGCCAGAGGGACCCTGTATTATCATTTTCAATCGAAGGAAGAAATCCTGGATGCCATAATAGACAGGATTATAGATGATATCATTTGGAAAACAAGCAGGATTGCTATGGATGAATCTGTGCCGGTGTTAGAAAGACTGACTAAAACAGTTCTGGCAGCTAATGTGGATACGGATACCGGTAATATGATTCTGGAGCAGGTCCATAAGCCGCAGAATGCTTTGTTGCACCAGAAGATGCAGGAAAAACTGCTAAATAGCTTGAAGCCCTACTTCATAAAGATCATTAAGGATGGTATCAATCAGGGGATTATGCGGACAGATTATCCGGAGGAGACCATAGAGATGACCTTGCTATATTCGAATTCCGTTTTTGATGATGCTATTGATTACACGGAAGAAGAGAAGCAGAAAAAGGTCCTGGGATTTATCTATAATGTGGAGACTATGCTTCATATGGAAAATGGCAGTCTTTTAAAGACAATGGTGCCAATGTTTTATAGGGATACAGTTAAATAAGTTAAAAAAGGATGAGAGATTACCCGATGAATTTCTCATCTGTTTTTTATACAATAACCGACAATCTGTCGGTAGCAAGGAGGAAGCTATGAAGGAATCAAATTTTAGAAAGTTTTTACTGCTGTGGTTTGGAGAATTTATATCTGCGATAGGAGGCGGATTAACAAGCTTTGGTCTGGGCGTGTATGTTTTTCAGATGACGGGAAGTGCGGGGAAGATGGCAGTTATCACCCTGATTGGATTTTTGCCTACCTTGTTATTAAGTGTGCCGGCAGGAGTTCTGGCGGACAGATATGACAGGAGAATGTTGATGATGCTTGGGGATGGCTGTTCCGCAATGGGAATCATTTACATACTGTTCTGTATGATAAGAGGTGGAGCAGATTTTATGCAGATTTGTATAGGTACATTGATTTCTGCTTCCTTTTCGTCATTGTTAGAACCCTCTTACAGGGCGACTGTTTCAGATCTTTTGACAAAGGAAGAGTTTTCCAAGGCAGGTGGACTGGTGTCTTTAGCCGGAAGCGCAAGATATCTGATTTCTCCGATTCTTGCAGGATTACTTTTATCCATAAGTGATATTAAACTATTGCTTATCATCGATATCTGCACTTTCTTTTTAACGGTAGCCACAACATTTGCGGTGAAAAAAGGAATCGGAACAAAAAAAGCAGAGCATAGCGAATCTCTGGTGAAAAGTATGTTTGAGGGATGGAATGCAATCTATTCCAACAGAGGGGTATTCTTACTAATTATGGTATCCTCACTGCTGACTCTCTTTGTGGGGGTGTTTCAGATTCTGGCAGAGCCCATGATTTTATCCTTTGCAGATCCGGGGACCCTTGGGGTGGCAGAGACAATATGCGCCGGGGGAATGCTGGTTTCCGGATTGTATCTGGGAATCCGGGGACTTAAAAGAAATTATGTCCGTATACTTGGGGGTTCTCTGGCTATTGCAGGAGGGTTTATTCTGGGGTTTGGAATTTGGGAAAACATCATAACAATGTCGTTATTTGGCTTTGGATTTTTTATGATGCTTCCCTTTGCAAATAACTGCCTGGATTACCTGGTGAGGACCAATATAGCGGAAGAACTGCAGGGACGCGTTTGGGGCTTTATCGGTTTTTTGTCCCAGATTGGTTATGTCATTGCCTATGGACTTAGTGGTTTTCTTGCGGATATCATCGCAAAGAATGCCGGTATCAGTGTCGGGCGAGGGGCAGCAATGTTGGTGATGGGGGCAGGAATTGCCCTGATTGCAGTCTCGGTTTTTACTGTTTTTGTAAAAGATATCAGGGCACTGGCAAAATAGGAACAGGTTAATTTTACCTCTTTACAGGGAGAATATTTTCTGTTAATATGGAGTCGAACAAATGTTCTTATTGGAGGTGAAATGTGTGGAGGAAGCTGCAAAACTGGGAGAGTTATGTCCGGTTAACATACCGGTGCAGATGATGGCGGTTACAGACAGGGACGGGAAGGTGACGCCTTTATGGTTTCGGTTTGAAACAGAGGACCATGCAGTTGAAAAAGTGGTTATAGAGAAGACCATTTCCAGAGACGAGTGTGGATACATGGGCATTCGCGAGAAGCGTTTCATCTGTTCCGCAGTTATTGACGGTATCCGCAAAATTATGGAAATCCGATACCATGTAGACAATCAGAGGTGGCGCATCTTTCAATTTTTGACGTGATGAAGGACAGATTTGTATTTCATGTGGATGTTAACAGTGCATTCTTAAGCTGGAGTGCAGCCTATAAGGTCAGTGTTTTGGGGGAAGCGGAGGATTTGCGCCTTATTCCGAGTATCGTAGGCGGTGACCAGGAGAAACGTCACGGTATTGTACTGGCTAAAAGTATGCCGGCAAAGAAATATGGAATTCAGACAGGGGAGGCAATCGTTACAGCAATTCAAAAGTGTCCCAATCTGGTGGTTATTCCACCGGATTATGGTCTTTATGTACGGGCTTCCGGGGCATTTATACGAAAGTTAAAGCAATATTCTGATCATGTTATACAGTACAGTATTGATGAAGCATGGGTTGTTTTGGAAGGTTTTGAGGGGCTGTATGGGAGAGGACAGATGGTCCGGCTTGCTCATGAACTGAAGGAGGAAATCAAGGCAGAACTGGGATTTACCGTAAATATTGGTATTTCCACAAATTTCCTTCTTTCCAAAATGGCCGGTGATTTTTCAAAACCGGATAAAGTGCATACACTATTTCCGGAGGAAATGGAACGGAAGATGTGGGTGCTTCCTGTTTCGGAACTGTTTTTTGTGGGAAGGGCGACGACGCAAAAACTGTTTTCTCTTGGTATCAGGACCATTGGGGAACTGGCGAAGGCTGACGAGCAGATGATTAAGGCGCATTTGAAGACACCGGGTGCCATTATTCAGGGATATGCCAGGGGAGAGGATCTGGCACCGTATATGTTTGAACATGAGGCAAATAAAGGCTATGGAAACAGTATGACCGCGCCAAGGGATATTGTAACCGAGGAATATGCAAGGCATTTACTTTTGTCTCTGTGTGAAACGGTGGGGGCAAGGCTGCGGGCAGACGGGGTGAAAATCAGTGTGATTGCGGTTCATATCACAACATATGACTTTTGCCATGCCAACAGGCAGATGCAGTTGTCCGCTGCCACGGATGTTACGGAAGAACTCTATGAAAATGCATGCAGAGTCTTCAGGCTTTTGTGGGACAGGAAGACACCCATTCGGCAAATTGGTGTGCATACAGCCAAAGTGCAGACGGATGTGGGCAGACAATATAATTTGTTTGAGGGACAAAGATTTGACCGTTTGGAAGCACTGAACCGTACCGTGGATTCTATTCGGCAGAAATTTGGAGAGGATGCTGTCCTGAGAGCAGGTTTCTTACAGGGAGATGTTTCCCATATGAGCGGCGGGCTGGACCGGGAGAGGCGAAGCGGCGTTACATTGGGAATCGATGTGGAAGGTGAAAAAACTCGAATCATTTAGGAAAAGGGCTGTAAAATGTGTGGAAGATTTTATGTGGATGATGATACGGCAAAAGAGATTCAGAAGATTGTTCGACAAATGGATGAAAAAGTGGCATTTACAAAAAGAACGGGTGATTTTTATCCGTCAGAAAATGCGGCAGTAATGGTTGCCGGAAATAAAGGACTTATTCTCACGGAAAAACGGTGGGGCTTTCCGGGTTTTAAGAACAGCGGACTTATTATTAATGCGAGAGCGGAAACTGTCTTGGAAAAAAGGATGTTTGGAGAAAGTGTACGAAACCGCAGACTGGTGATTCCGGCTTCCGGATTTTATGAGTGGAATCATGAGAAGGAAAAGTTTACATTCAAGGCAGATGATACAGGAGGAAAATCATTCACTCTGTATCTGGCAGGATTCTACGCACGCTTTGAGGGAGAAGACCGTTTTGTGATAATCACCACAAAAGCCAATCCATCCGTGAAGGAGGTTCATGACAGAATGCCTCTGATTTTCAGGGAGGAAGAAGTGGAGGAGTGGTTATTAAATCAAGGCAGCCTGGAAAAACTTTTGCATAGTGTGCCGGGCTCTTTGAAAAAGAAAGCGAATGATGCTATTTGCCATCAGACATCTTTTTTGGTATAATCAGCATTATGAGCAAACAGGAAAATGAGACAATTCGATTAAATAAATATTTGGCGATGTGTGGCGTTTGTTCCAGAAGAGAAGCAGACAGACTGATTGACGAAGGGAAAGTCAGTATAAATGGGAAAGCGGCACGGATGGGGCAGGTTGTCTGTGAGGCAGATGTGGTCTGTGTGGATGGAAAAAGGGTGACCGGACAGGAAAAAAAGGTGGTTCTTGCATATTATAAACCCATCGGTGTTACCTGCAGTGAAAAGGACGAGCATGCTGAGAAACTGGTGAAGGATATGATTGATTATCCAATCCGGGTCACTTATGCGGGGAGACTTGACCGGGATTCCGAGGGACTTTTGCTTTTAAGCAATGACGGGGACTTGATACAGGCCATGATGAAGGGTTCTAACAATCATGAGAAGGAATATGTAGTGTCCGTTTATGAGAAACTGACAGATGAATTTCTGGAAAAAATGAGGAACGGTGTCTTTCTGGAAGAACTGAACGTGACCACGAAGCCCTGTAAAGTAGAACAGATGGGAGAGCGAAAATTCCGCATTATTCTGACCCAGGGGTTTAACCGTCAGATCCGGCGTATGTGCCGCGCATATGATTATCATGTAAGGGCACTGAAGAGAGTGCGTGTGATGAGTGTGACTCTGGCAGGATTAAGGCAGGGAGAATATCGTGAACTAAACCAAAAGGAAACGGATAAACTCTATCAGGCGTGCGGCCTTAGGAGAGGGTGATTTTATGACAGACAAAAAGCAGAGAATGCAGGAACTTATCGGAATTCTAAAAGAAGCATCCAAGGCTTATTATGCAGAAGACCGTGAGATCATGAGTAATTTTGAATATGATAAACTATATGACGAGTTGGAGCAGCTGGAGCGGGAAACAGGGATTGTTCTTTCTGACAGTCCGACCGTAAATGTGGGTTACGAATCGGTGGATGAGCTTCCCAAGGAACGCCATGAATCGCCCATGCTTTCCTTAGGGAAAACTAAGAGCCGGGAAGAATTAAAGGACTGGCTTCTGGGGAGGGATGCCTTACTTAGCTGGAAACTGGATGGGCTTACCGTAGTTCTGACTTATCGTGGCGGCAAACTGGAAAAGGCTGTAACCAGAGGAAACGGCGAGATTGGAGAAGTGATTACAAACAATGCCAGGACCTTTAAGAATTTACCACTGTCCATTGCTTACGATGGTGAGCTGGTTCTTCGTGGGGAAGCAGTTATCACCTATACTGATTTTGAAAAGATTAACGAACAGATTCCGGAAGCGGATGCGAAATATAAAAATCCCCGCAATCTTTGCAGTGGTTCCGTGCGCCAGCTCAATAATGAAATCACAGCGAAGAGAAATGTAAGATTTTATGCGTTCTCCTTAGTGAAGGCAGAGGGCGTAGATTTTAAAAATTCCCGGGATGAACAGTTTAAGTTCCTGGAAAAACAGGGCTTTGAAGTAGTGGAAAGAAAGATGGTGAATCCGGAAAATATTCTGGAGACCATCGATTATTTTGCAGAAAAGATTCAAACCTATGACATTCCTTCAGATGGTCTGGTTCTTACCTTCGAGGATATTGCCTATGGAGAATCTTTGGGAAGAACAGCTAAATTTCCGCGAAACGCCATTGCTTTTAAATGGGCGGATGATATTCGGGAGACGACCTTAAAAGAGGTGGAGTGGAGTGCCAGCCGTACCGGACTTATCAATCCGGTTGCTATTTTTGAACCGGTGGAGCTGGAGGGAACCACGGTCAGTCGTGCTTCCGTTCATAATATCAGTATCGTGGAGGAATTAGGGCTTGGAATCGGGGACAGAATTACGGTTTACAAGGCAAATATGATTATTCCGCAGATTGCGGAAAATCTGACAAGAAGCGGCAATTTGATGATTCCCGGCACTTGTCCGGTATGCGGCGGAAAAACGGAAATCAGAAATGTCAATGAGACCAAAACACTATATTGTATTAACCCCGAATGTGCGGCAAAGAAGATTAAAGCCTTTACGCTGTTCGTAAGTCGTGATGCCTTAAATATGGACGGACTTTCCGAGGCAACTTTAGAAAAATTTATCAGTATGGGCTTTATCCATGAATTTGCAGACCTGTTCCATCTGTCCGATTATAAAGAACAGATTGTGGAAATGGAAGGATTTGGAGAAAAATCCTATCATAATTTGACCTACAGCATAGAAAAAGCAAAAGAAACTACGCTGCCAAGGTTGATTTATGGTCTGGGAATTGCTAATATTGGTGTGGTGAATGCAAAACTCTTAAGCCGTCATTTTGATTACAGCATGGAAGCCATGATGGAGGCAACGGTGGAGGAACTGAGTGCCGTGGAAGGCGTTGGGGAAGTCATAGCAGGTGCTTTTGCAGAATATATGAGCAAGGAAGAGAATCGTGCGCAGATATTGCGTCTGATGAAGGAGCTTACCATTGTCATTCCCAAAGTGGAAGAAGGGACACAAAGTCTTGCAGGGCTTTCCTTTGTGGTAACAGGCACCTTGAATCATTATAATAGCCGCAATGAGTTAAAAGAAGAGATAGAAGCCAAGGGTGGAAAGGTGACCGGCAGTGTTACGGGTAAGACGGAATGCCTCATCAATAATGATATCACCTCTTCCTCCTCAAAAAATAAGAAAGCAAAGGAATTGGGGGTTCCCATTCTGTCAGAGGATGATTTCCTCGCAAAATATATGCAATAGATTTTTATGCAGTCGCAACAAAAGGAGAATTATTATGCCTATTAAGATTCAGAGTGATCTTCCTGCAAAGGAGATTTTGGAGAATGAAAATATATTTGTGATGGACGAGTATCGTGCTATGCATCAGGATATCCGGCCTTTGCAGGTTTGTATATTAAACCTGATGCCGGTAAAGCAGGATACGGAATTACAGCTTCTGAGAGCATTTTCCAACACACCTTTACAGGTGGACGTTACTTTTTTAAACGTGAAAAGCCATATTTCCCTGAACACTTCGGCGAATCATTTAAACAAGTTTTACACTTCTTTGGATGAGGTCAGGGACAGGAAATTTGATGGCCTGATTATTACGGGAGCACCGGTAGAGGATATTACGTTTGAAGAGGTGGATTATTGGGACGAAGTAGTGGAAATTATGGAATGGTCCAAGACCAATGTGACTTCGACGTTACATATCTGCTGGGGAGCGCAGGCGGCATTTTATCATTACTATGGAATTCAAAAACGGCATCTGTCCGAAAAACTTTTCGGTGTATACCCGCACAGGGTAGCCAATAGGAAAGTTCCCCTGGTACGAGGTTTTGATGATATTTTCTATGCGCCCCACTCCAGACACACCGAAACCCCTGCGGAGGCCATTCATGCCTGCAAGGAGATTACGGTTCTGGCGGAATCGGATGAAGCGGGAGTATTTCTGGCGATAGCAAATGATGGAAAACAGATTTTTGTAAACGGGCATCCCGAATATGACCGGTATACCCTTCACAATGAGTATCAGAGGGATTTGAATAAGGGATTGCCCATTCATATTCCGTATAATTATTATCCGGATGATGACCCGTCAAAGAAGCCTTTGCTTCAATGGCGTTCCCACAGTAATAATTTATATTCCAACTGGCTGAACTACTATGTGTACCAGGTTACACCTTACGATTTGTAAGAAATACCCCGTTGATGGATGATAGGAACAAAAGATAAAATGGAAAAGAAACAGAAGATTATGGGAGTGGTCCTGATTGGAATGATGGCAGCTTATGCCGGGGTTTCCTTTTTGACACATCACTTATATCCCTTTATTGCAGATGATTTGTGGTACAGTACCAATCTGGTGACGACGAAAGCCGTATCATCGGTTGGAGATATTGTAGAAAGTCAGATCTGGCATTATTTTAACTGGGGCGGCAGAAGTATCAGCCATAGTATATTACAGTTGACACTCTGGTCCGGAGAAACAATAGCAGATATATGGAATGTAATGGTTACCTTCCTGCTTGCTTTTATCATCTGTAAATTGGCAGGGGGCAAGGGGCTGCTTATGATGTTCCTTGGACTATCTGCATTCCCGGCACTGATTCCGGGGTGGGAGGCAGCGTTGTTCTGGCAGTCGGGAACTGCAAATTATCTTTACATATCGGTTTTTGTATTTCTGTATTTGTATCTGCTTTTCCGGTATCTACGGGGAGAGAAACTGTCTCTTTGGCTGAAGATGCTAAGTATTCCGCTTGGTCTTATTGCCGGTTGGAGCAATGAGAATGTGGGGCCCACAGTCTTTATTTTAGCCGTCATGATTATTCTCATTCATCATGCGGAAACAAAGAAAGTGGATATCTGGATTTTAATTAGTAATATTGCCTGTCTGGCAGGAAGTGTTCTTTTGCTGATTGCTCCCGGGAATTCTGTGCGAGGTGCTTATGCAGAGCAGGGTTATGGCATTGTATGGCGGATTTTCCTACGTTGCTATGCGGAGTGCAGAGGGCTTTTTGAAAGTTTATTTCCACTTCTTATTATTGTGGCATGCGTGTTTGCATTTGGCAGGGGCTTTTACCGTATCAAAATCGGTAAGGAACGTGGACTTTTGCTGTTTGGAGCATTGCTTACCTGGGGAGCATTGGTTTTATCCCCGGTTATTATTGACAGAGCCTATTTCGGAACGGTACTCTTCTTACTTGCATTTATCATTTCTTACCTGAAAGACATTATTGCCCGAGAAAAGCGAATGGAAGGGTATGTATTCGGTCTGGCTGTGATACTTTGGCTTAGAAGCCTGTATATGATGCTGACCTATGTGTGTACTTACTGGGGCTGGATTAAATAAACCCAGGCATCTGACGAGAGTCAGAGCCTGGGTTTATTTAATCCAAATTCTTTACCGCAGTGGAAAGCATTAGTTTAATACGGTTTAACTGGTTTACTTCGCTGGCACCGGGGTCATAGTCGATGGCCACGATATTGGATGAGGGGAACTGCTTACGAAGTTCTTTGATTACGCCTTTTCCTACTACATGGTTGGGCAGACATCCAAAGGGCTGGCAACATACGATATTGGGTACGCCGGAGTGAATCAGTTCAATCATTTCTCCGGTAAGGAACCAGCCTTCACCGGTCTGGTTACCAATGGAAACGATGGGTTTGGCGTATTCCACCAGATCACGGATATGAGCGGGTGGTGTAAAGTGTTTGCTGTTGGAAAGTTCCTTTGCAGCCGCACTGCGCAGTTTCTCAAGTGCCCAGATACCGAGGGAAGAAATACGGGCTGTTTTTTTACTCATTCCAAGTTCTTCTGCCTTATAAATCTGGTTGTAGAAGCAGTAAAGCATAAAGTCGATTAAATCGGGCATGACCGCTTCCGCACCTTCAGATTCCAGAAGTTCAACCAGATGGTTATTCCCGGCAGGAGAAAACTTAACCAGAATTTCACCTACAATACCCACGCGTGGCTTTTTCATATCTTCATGAATGGGAACCGCGTCAAAATCTTTTACAATCTGACGGCACATCTTATTAAACTTTCCGAAACTCATATGTTTTGAGGAAACAAAATCCTGTACTTCTTTCAGCCATTTCTGATGTACCTTTTCCACACTGCCCGGCTCAATCTCATAAGGACGCATTCGATAAACACATCGCATAAAGATATCACCGAAGGTTGCACCGTATGCAGCACGCATAAGCAAATCGGCATTTAAGTGGAAACCGGGATTGCTCTCGATACCGCCAAGATTTAAGGAAATAACAGGAATCTGCTCCATGCCGGCCTTGCGGAGGGCACGGCGGATAAATCCTACATAGTTGGTAGCACGACAGCCGCCACCGGTCTGGCTCATGATGATGGCAGTCTTATCCAAATCATACTTGCCGGAAAGCAGTGCTTCCATAATCTGTCCAACTACCAGAAGAGAAGGATAGCAGGCATCGTTATTAACATATTTAAGACCAACGTCAACGGAATGTTTGTTATCGTTGTTCAGGACTTCAAAATTGTAGCCGCAGGCATTAAATGCAGGCTGCAGGATGTCAAAGTGAATCGGAGACATCTGGGGACAGAGTATGGTGTAATTTTTGCGCATTTCCTCCGTAAAAGGAACCTTATAAATGGCGGAAGAATTTACGGTACGTTTCTTATTTTCCTTTTCTCTGACACGGATTGCGGAAAGTAAGGAACGGATACGAATACGGGCTGCACCCAGGTTATTTACTTCATCAATTTTTAAGCAGGTGTAAATCTTATCGGAGCCGGAGAGGATGTCATTGACCTGATCGGTAGTCACGGCATCCAGACCGCAGCCGAATGAGTTAAGCTGGATCAAATCCAGATCATCCACAGTTTTGACATAACTTGCCGCTGCATAAAGGCGGGAATGATACATCCACTGGTCAGAAACAATCAACGGGCGCTCCGGTACACCTAAATGGGAGATGGAATCCTCCGTCAGAACCGCAATGTCATAGCTTGTAATGAGTTCGGGAATACCATGGTTGATTTCCTGGTCCACATGATAAGGACGACCGGCAAGCACGATGCCGCGTTTCTTGTTGGCCCGCATCCAGGCAAGTGTTTCTTCTCCTTTTTTCTGGATATCGAGGCGCGCCGCAGCCTGTTCATCCCATGCCTTCTTAATGGCATTACGGATTTCCTTTGCAGGAATTTCCGGGAATGCTTTTATTAGGGAAGAGGAAATGGTGTCCACGCTCTTAAAGGACATGAAGGGATTACGGAAATCCACTTCACCACGGCCGATTTCTTCCACATTGTTTTTGATATTTTCGGAATAAGAAGTTACAATCGGACAGTTGTAGTGATTGTTGGTTCCTTCTACTTCATCCCGTTCATAGAAAAGTGCCGGATAGAAAATAAAGGGCACATTCTGCTTAATCAACCAGGTTACATGACCGTGTGCCAGCTTGGCAGGGTAGCACTCCGATTCGCTGGGAATGGATTCGATACCAAGTTCATAAATCTGGCGGTTTGACGCAGGGGAAAGTACCACCTGATATCCCAGTTCGGTGAAGAAAGTGAACCAGAAGGGATAGTTTTCGTACATATTAAGAACGCGGGGAATACCCACTTTTCCTCTGGTTGCCTTTTCGGGAGAAAGAGGCTCAT
Organism: uncultured Lachnospiraceae bacterium; assembly: GCA_945919075.1. Classification (GTDB taxonomy): domain Bacteria; phylum Bacillota; class Clostridia; order Lachnospirales; family Lachnospiraceae; genus Acetatifactor. The sequence goes on along the minus strand of CAMEIX010000004.1, from coordinate 65,941 downwards.
AGGAAAACAGCCGCTTCAATTTATAATCAAACAAATTGGGAACATGATTTTCATTTTTGGTTTTTCCGAGACCGCGTTCGCAGCGGTTACCGGATATGTACTGACGGCCACCGGAGAATTTATTGATGGTCAGACGACAGTTATTGGTGCATCCCTTACATTTTGCCATGCTGGTTTCAAACTGTAGGGCACATATTTTGTCAAAGGAGAGCATGGAGGATTCATAACCCTCTTCATAACGCTCTCTGGCAATCAGGGCAGCACCGAAAGCACCCATGATGCCGGCAATGTCGGGGCGGATGGCTTCGCATCCGGCAATTTTCTCAAAACTGCGTAACACCGCATCATTGTAGAAGGTACCACCCTGTACAACTATATTGTGGCCCAGTTCCGTGGCGTCGGATACCTTAATTACCTTGAAGAGTGCATTTTTTATAACAGAATAAGCAAGACCTGCAGAAATATCGGCAACGGATGCGCCTTCCTTTTGGGCCTGCTTTACCTTGGAATTCATAAATACGGTACAACGGGTGCCAAGATCAATGGGATGTTCTGCAAAAAGTGCGGCTTTTGCAAAATCCTGAACAGAATAATTAAGGGACTTGGCAAAGGTTTCAATAAAGGAACCGCATCCGGAGGAACAGGCTTCATTAAGCTGTACACTGTCAACGGTATGGTTCTTGATTTTGATGCATTTCATATCCTGACCGCCGATATCAAGGATGCAGTCAACGGCAGGGTTAAAGAATGCGGCAGCATAGTAGTGGGCAACGGTTTCCACTTCGCCGTCATCTAACAGGAATGCGGCTTTCATCAGTGCTTCCCCATATCCTGTGGAACAGGAGCGAACGATTTTTACATCTTCGGGAAGCAGGGAATAAATTTCTTTAATAGAACGGATTGCCGTGCTTAACGGACTGCCGTCATTGCTTGAGTAGAAGGAGTAGAGGAGGGAACCATCCTCGGCTACCAGTGCAATTTTGGTGGTGGTGGAACCGGCATCAATACCTAAAAAGGCATTTCCTTTGTAAGATGCAAGGTCCTTAGTGCCCACGTGGTTTTTGCCGTGGCGCTCCTTAAATGCCTCATAGGCATCTGTGGAATCGAACAATGGCTCCATACGTTCCACTTCAAATTCCATCTTGATTTCGCCGGAAAGCTTATCCACCATTTCTTCCATGGTGTAGGACACCTCTTCTTTGGCATTCAGCGCAGAGCCGATTGCCGCAAAAAGATGGGAATTATCCAAATCGATAATATGCTCATCATCTAATTTCAGGGTACGGATGAAGGCGGCTTTTAATTCGGACAAAAAGTGAAGAGGACCGCCAAGGAAAGCAACGTGTCCGCGAATCGGTTTACCGCAGGCAAGTCCGGAGATGGTCTGATTAACCACGGCCTGGAAAATGGAAGCGGATAAGTCTTCTTTGGTTGCACCTTCATTAATTAAAGGCTGGATGTCCGTTTTGGCAAATACACCGCAGCGTGCAGCAATGGTGTATAAAGAGGAGTAGTTTTTCGCATACTCATTTAAGCCGGATGCATCGGTCTGGATTAAGGATGCCATCTGGTCAATAAAGGAACCGGTTCCGCCTGCGCAGATACCGTTCATTCGCTGTTCCACATTTCCACCCTCAAAGTAGATAATCTTGGCATCTTCACCGCCAAGTTCGATGGCAACGTCGGTCTTGGGCGCCAGCTCCTTAAGGGAGGTTGCCACCGCAATCACTTCCTGGGTAAAGGGCACTTTCAGATGATTTGCCAGTGTAAGACCGCCGGAACCCGTAATCATGGGATGTACGGTCAGATTGCCAAGCTTCTGGTAGGCCTTTTGCAAAAGATTGGAGAGTGTTTCCCGGATGTTTGCAAAATGTCTCTCATAGTCGGAAAACAAAATGTTATGTTGTTCGTCCAAAACTGCGATTTTGACAGTTGTGGAGCCAATATCTATTCCTAATGTATGTTTCATATGTTCAGATCCTTTTCTTACAGAATTCCGATAATTCCCTGTAATGTATGTCAGCTTGGTGCGCATACATATGAGATTATACGACAAAATTAGACAAAAAGCAACGCAAAAAAGAGAAGGAAAAAAGTGGTAAAGAATGAAAAGTTTATAAAAACTTTGGGTATCGGTTTACTTTATAATTTCGAGATGATAGAATAGATTATCTGTAATAATGACTATGAAAGTATGGGAAATAATATGAAATCAACAAATCAATTTGAAAGAAAATATGGAAAATATGCGATACCGAATCTGACCACCGTAATTGTTATTCTGTACTTAATCGGTTATATTCTGTACTATACGGGAACCCCGATTCTGGATTATCTTACCTTAAATCCGTACAAAATCCTACAAGGGCAGGTGTGGCGGCTCTTTACCTGGGTGCTGATGCCGCCTGCCTATGGTGGAATCTTTACAACGGTGATTATGATTTATTTCTACTGGACCATCGGCAAAACTCTGGAAAGGGTTTGGGGGGATTATCGCTACAATGTCTATATGTTTATGGGCTTTCTTTTTACCGTGGTAGGAAGTTTTGTGGCCTATTTCGGGGTGAAACTTCTGTTTTTTGAAGAGTGGGGATTGGCAAATCCCGAAAACATGGAGATTATATTCAAAGCGGGCAGTACGTTTTTCAATACGTATTACGTGACACTATCTATTTTCCTTGCGTTTGCAGCAACCTTCCCGGATGCCGTTGTTATGCTGATGTTCATCATTCCGATCAAGGTAAAATGGCTGGGGTATTTCTATGGTGTGGTTATGTTTCTGGAGGTATTACAAAGCAGAAAAGTTCCTTTTGCCACCACCGCCGGACAACTCCAGTATATTGACTTTGCAATCTTTGTACGATGCAGCATCATATTCTCGGTTATGAATTTTATAGTGTTCTGGCTCACCTCCAGAAAGCGGATTGGCTTAAATCCCAAGCAGATCAGACGCCGGCAGGAATTTAAGAGACAGGTGGAACGTCCAACCCGCAATATAACACGGCATAAATGCGCCATCTGCGGAAGAACCGAGGAGAGCAACCCGGAACTGGAGTTCCGTTTCTGCTCGAAGTGTAATGGGAACTATGAGTACTGTCAGGACCATCTGTTTACCCATCAGCACATTTTATAATGATTACCTGAAAGGAATTGGGAATGGAAAAAGAACTTTTGTTTGTGGACAAACTGCAGGAACTGAAAGACACAGCTAAAGCCCAGGGCGGGATTGTGACCGGGGAGCAGGTGGAAGAAACCTTTGCGGAGTTTGAACTTGCTGAAGAGCAGTTTCAGATGGTTTACGATTATTTAAAGCAGCATAAGATCGGCGTTGGAGAAGCGGTGGCCCCGGAAGATTATATGTCCGGTGAAGAAAAACAGTATCTCCAGATTTATCTGGATGAACTGAAGGCATTGCCGAGTTTTACTGACGGGGAAAAACGTGCTGCCACCATGTCGGCAATGGCCGGGGACACGATGGCACAGGAGAAACTTTGTAATATGTACCTGCCGCAGGTTGTGGATATGGCGAAACTGTATGTGGGCCAGGGAGCCCTTTTGGAGGATCTGATTGGCGAGGGAAATGTAGCGGTCGCCATAGGGGTCACTATGCTGGGTGCATTGGAAAGCCCGGAAGAAGCGGATGGTATGATTGGCAGCATGATGATGGATGCCATGGAAACCTACATAGAAGAAAACGCAAAACAAAAAGGGGAAGAGATGCCTGAGGGCGCAGAGGATAACGGAAATGACACAACCGGAGAATAGGGATTATAAGCATTTTATGCAGGATCTTTCCAATGTTTATATCGGTGCCAGATTTACCTACGGGAAACTGATTGACGAGGAAGAGATTCCTTTTAAGATTAAAAAGATGATTAATCAGTACATTAAACCGGAACTGGAGGACGACGACCCGTCCTTAGAAAGCCATTTGTATTACATGAAAGGCTCGGGCTTTGCCTATCAGACTTTTCTGCAGTTAAAAGCGAGAGTGAGAATCAGTATCTTAAAAAATGGGAAATATACTACCACCACCATGAAATTGCAGGATTTTGTAAAAATAGATCCTGCGGATAAAGAGAAACAGGGAGTTATGATTCAGGAAATTATTTTTTCCAAATTAGCATTAATGACATTATAAATAAGGAGCAGCATAAATGAGACTGGAAGATTTAGCAGCATACGAGATTATGGAGAGAAGGGAAATGGAAGATATCCATTCCGAAGGTGTATACTTAAGACATAAAAAGACCGGCGCAAAAGTGGCCTTATTAAAGAATGATGATGAAAACAAGGTATTCTGCATTGGATTTCGGACACCACCCAAGGACAGTACCGGAGTAGCGCATATTGTAGAACACACCGTACTTTGCGGTTCGGACAAATATCCCGTAAAGGACCCCTTTGTGGAACTGGTCAAAGGATCTCTAAACACGTTCTTAAATGCCATGACTTACCCGGACAAGACCGTTTATCCCGTGGCAAGCTGCAACGATACGGATTTTAAGAATCTTATGGATGTATATCTGGATGCGGTTTTTCATCCGAATATCTACAAGGAAGAAAAAATCTTCCGTCAGGAAGGCTGGCATTATGAGATGGAAGATGTGGATGCACCGCTTACCATCAATGGTGTTGTTTATAACGAAATGAAAGGGGCCTTTTCTTCCCCGGATGAAGTATTTTCCAGAGAGGTATTTAATTCCCTTTACCCGGACACCACTTACGGCTTTGAATCCGGCGGAGACCCGGATGTGATTCCCGAACTGAGTTATGAAGAATTTCTGGATTTTCATTCCCGGTATTATCATCCGTCCAACAGTTATATCTACCTTTACGGAGATATGGATATGGCGGAGAGGCTTGATTATCTGGATAAGGAATATCTGTCCCTTTATGAAGAGAAAAAGGTTGATTCTGAGATTGACACGCAGAAAGCATTCACCAAAGTGAATCGTGTAGTAAAGGAGTACCCGGTAAATGAGACGGAGGAAGAAAAGGAAAACACCTATCTGTCCTTAAATATTTCAGTCGGGGATACCATGGATAAGGAACTTTATATTGCGTTCCAGATTCTGGATTATGCACTGTGTACCGCACCCGGAGCCGTCTTAAAGAGGGCACTTACCGATGCGGGAATCGGAACGGATGTTTACAGTGTCTACGACAACGGTTCCAAACAGCCTTATTTCAGCATTGTGGCAAAGAATGCCGAAGCAGATATGGAAGAAAGATTTTTGTCCATTATTTCAGAGGTTCTCTCCGATGTATGCAAAAAGGGACTGGATAAAAAAGCACTTCTTGCAGGACTTAATTTCTATGAATTCAAATATCGGGAAGCCGATTTCGGCTCCACCCCAAAAGGACTTATGTATGGTCTGCAGATGTTTGACAGCTGGTTATATGATGACAGCAAGCCTTTCTTACATGTGGAGGCAAATGAGACCTATACCGCTCTCAGAGAGAAGGCGGGGGGAGATTATTTTGAAAAACTGATTCAGGAGTATCTGATTGATAATACACACAAATCCATTGTAATTCTAGTTCCGAAAGCCGGCCTTACCGAACAGAAGGAAAAGGAATCCATGGAAAAATTAGAGGCCTATAAGGAGACTCTTTCCAAAGAGGAACTGGAGAAAATTGTGGCCTTCAGTAAGGAACTGAAAGAGTATCAGGATGCTCCCGACAAAGAAGAAGATCTGGAAAAAATCCCCCTTCTTAAGAGAAGCGATATGAAGAAGGAAGCGGCGCATTTCATCAATGACTTACGTATGATCGGGGACACCAGATTCCTGTACCACAATATATACAGTAACGGCATTGCCTATATCCGGCTGATTTTTGATATGAAAAATGTGCCGGAAGAACTGATTTGCTATGTGGGTGTTCTCAAGGATATTCTGGGACTTATGGATACCAAACACTATGCGTATTCTGAACTCTTTAACGAGATTCTGATTAAAACCGGCGGCATGAGTACCGTAAGCAATCTTTACGGCAGTAAACTGGACCTTGAAAAATGTACCAAGACCCTGGAATGTAAAGTGAAGGTGTTAGAGACCGGTGTGGAGGATGCTTTCGCCCTGATGAAGGAAATGCTCTTAAACACAAAGTTTGAGGATAAAAAACGCCTGAAAGAGATTTTGTTGGAAAATAAATCCAAAATGCGTGGAAATATGATGGCCGGAGCACATTCCGTAGCTGTCACAAGAGCCCTGTCCGGCATTTCCAAAACGGCAGCCACCAATGAAATGATGTCCGGGATTGCTTATTATCGGTTCCTCGATAGTCTGACCGCAAATTTTGAGGAAAAAGCAGACGAATTGATTCATTGCCTTAAGGAACTGGTAAATATCATTTTCCGTCCAGAAAATCTCATGGTAGATTTTACCGGAAATGAAAAAATTTCCATAAAAATAGAAGAACAGGTTCGTATCTTAAAAGAAGAACTTAATAAAACACCGGTTCAGACAGGACTTTATGAGCCGAATCTTAAGATTAAACGTGAGGGATTTAAGACTCCCGGGCAGGTACAATATGTATGCCGCGCAGGAAACTTCCGTAAAAAAGGCATTCCTTATACCGGAGTACTTCGTGTGCTGAAGGTTATGATGGGATATGATTATTTATGGAACCAGGTTCGCGTCAAAGGCGGAGCATACGGATGTATGTGTGGATTTGCCCAGTCAGGGGACTGTTATTTTGTTTCTTATCGTGATCCGAATCTGAAAAACACCATTCAGGTCTATGAAAATGCGGCGGATTATATTGCCGGCTTTGAACCCGATGAGCGGGAACTGACACAGTTTATTATCGGAGCAATCAGTGACCTGGATGTGCCCATGAGCGCCGCAGGGAAAGGATTGTTTTCTCTTTCCGGTTTTATGACCGATCTTACGGATGAGGATTTGCAGAAGGAAAGGGACGAAGTGCTTGGAACCACTGCACAGGATTTAAAGAGAACTTCCGAGCAGATTCGGGCATTTATGGGGGATGAATGCCTTTGCGTTGTAGGAAATGCAGAAAAGATTTCCGAATCCAAAGAACTGTTTGATAAGGTGGAAAATCTGATTTAAGCATGTTAAGGAGGAGCAGTATGAAAAAGAAGGGTATTGGGATTTTATTGTTGTCGGCAATTTTGTGCCTGTCAGGATGTGGAGATAGCGGTTCGAGCAAAAGTGAGGCCATGGCCATAAGATATGATAACGCAGACATGGCGATGGAAGAGGTTCAGACGGATGGTATCTATACCGAAGCTGTTGCGGGAAACAGCTATGATACCGCTTTAAACAGTACCGTGGATGGAACGGAAAGTGTCCGCAGCGGCCGGAAACTGATTCGGACCGCAAATCTGACCGTAGAAACACTGGAGTTTGATGAACTTCTGGATAATCTTAAGACGAAAGCCGACAGTCTTGGCGGTTACGCGGAAACCTATAACGTAAATAACGGAAGCAATTATAACAGTACCTATTATTCTGGCACCTCCGCATATCGTAAGAACCGGAATGCCTATATTGTATTTCGGATTCCCAAAACAAGAGTGGATGAGTTTTTGGGAGAAATTGCGGATAAAGGAAATGTTGTAAGCCGCAATGAACAGGAAACCGATGTTACAACCGAATATGTGGATTTGGAAAGTCACAAGGCAACTCTCAAAATTGAGCAGGAACGTCTGATGGCGCTTTTGGAGGAAGCGCAGGATTTGGAGGATATGTTAACGATTGAGAGCAGACTATCCGATATCCGGTACCAGTTGGAAAGTATTGAGAGATCTATTCGGTCATATGACAGCCAGATCGAATACAGCACCATCACCTTAAATGTTAACGAAGTTGTGGAACTTACCCCTGTGGATGTGGAAGAAGAGAGCACCTGGGAGAGAATCAGCAAAGGGTTTGTAGACAGTCTTGAAAATATTTGGGATGGTCTGGTAGAATTCTTCATCCTGTTTGTGGTAGTATTACCTTATATTGTTCTTGCAGCCATTATTCTCGGACTTTTCATTCTGATTCTTGTTTTGATTGTGAAACAGAGTCTGAAAAGACAGAAAAGAAAGATGGAGAAATTAGCAAAAGAGGAAGAGGTTAAGAAATAATGAGTGAAAATGCTTCTTTTAAGTCCGGATTTGTGTCTCTGATCGGAAGACCGAATGTTGGAAAATCTACATTAATGAACTGTGTCATCGGACAAAAGATTGCCATCACCTCCAACAAGCCGCAGACCACCCGTAACCGGATTCAGACCGTTTACACATCAAAGGAGGGGCAGATTGTTTTCCTGGATACGCCGGGAATTCACAAGGCAAAGAATAAGCTGGGCGATTACATGGTGAATGTAGCGCAGAAGACCATGTCGGAAGTGGATGTCATTCTGTGGTTGGTGGAACCCACCAACTTTATCGGAGCCGGAGAACGCCATATCATAGAACAGCTTAAAAAGACCAACACCCCGGTGATTCTGGTAATCAATAAGATTGATACGGTGAAAAAGGAGCAGCTTTTAGAATGCATTGATACCTACAGAAAAGAATATAACTTTGCGGAGATCGTTCCGGTCTCCGCACTGAAAGAGGATAATACCGAAGAACTGATTAAATGTATTATGAAATATCTGCCTTACGGACCGGCATTTTATGATGAAGATACCGTTACGGATCAGCCCACGAGACAGATTGTGGCAGAACTTATCCGTGAAAAGACACTCCGTCTTCTGGAGGATGAAATCCCCCATGGTGTAGCGGTCAGTGTGGAGAGCATGAAGTTTAAGAAGACCATTGTGGATATTGAGGCAACCATCGTCTGTGAGAGAGATTCCCACAAGGGAATTATTATCGGAAAGGGCGGGGCTATGTTAAAAAAGATTGGTACTTATGCAAGACAGGATATTGAGGATATGCTGGAAATGCAGGTTAACTTAAAGCTCTGGGTGAAGGTGAAAAAGGACTGGAGGGACAGTGATTTTCTCTTAAAGAACTTTGGGTATAATGAAAAAGATACCAAAGAGTAACGCATAGAAAAGCATTTTTTGCAAACCCTAATAGGGAAGTAAAAGGGGGCGCAGGAGATGAACGAAATAAATTACTGGAATCATTTTATGGCGAGTGGCCGGATTGAGGACTATCTGGCCTACGCCGAGCAAAAAAAGGAAAAAGAAACAAAAGATACAGGTTGTGGAGAGTCTGCGCATGCAGGATTTTTGTATGGTGACAGGGATGGTGATAAGCCAGATGCCTGTCGGTGAATATGACAGAAGAATCAGCATTTTAACAAAGGAAAAAGGGAAGATTACTGCCTTTGCACAAGGAGCGAGAAGACCGGGAAGTCGGTTTATGGCAGCAACCAGCCCTTTTTCTTTTGGTGAATTTAAATTATATCAGGGGAAAAATTCATACCGCTTACTGGATGTGAATATCAGCAAATTTTTTGAAGAACTCCGGGAAGATTTTGAAGGTGCCTATTTTGGCATGTATTTCTTGGAAATTGCAGATTATTATACCCGGGAAAACAACGATGAGAAAGAGATGCTCAAACTTTTGTACCAGAGTATGCGGGCATTGGAGCACAAAGGCCTGGATAACCGCCTGATAAAGGCTGTTTATGAAATCAAGGCAATTTGTGTGAATGGAGAATACCCGGGAGTGCCGGCTGACGAAACCCTGACGGATGGTGCTGTTTATGCACTGAATTTCATTGCAGAAAGTGCGGTGGAAAAACTATATACCTTTACGGTAAGCGAGGCGGTTTTGGCAGAACTTATAAAAGTGGCAGAAAAGTATCGAAAGCGATTTATGGACAAACCATTTAAAAGTCTGCAAATAATAGAAACTCTTTGTTGAAAAACCAAAACAAGTTGGGTATAATAGAGGCTGGTATTTTTTAGATACCGAATGAAACGAGGAGAAAAGAATATGCGTAAAACAAGAAAATCAGGCGTTTTTCTTGCATGTCTCATTCTGTTTTGCCAGGTCTTTGTACTGACCGGGTGCACAGGCAGGTCCTCTGCACAGGAGGTTACCGGCCTTGCGGTAAGCAAGGATGGCAAAATTACGGCAACCATTGTAGAGCCTTTTGATAAGGACTATTATACGGTGGACGGACTGAAGACTCAGATTGAGGAAGAAATTGCTTCCTATGAAAACGCCGGAGCAATCACCTTGGAAACGGCAGAAGAGATTACGGTGGAAAACGAAGGACAATCCGTGAAGAGCGTGTGCGTTGTGATAGAATATGCCACAGGAGAAGATTACCGCAAGTTTAATGGGAAAACCTGTTTCTACGGTACCGTTGAGGAAGCCAGAAACTCGGGATTTGCTTTTGACGGAGAGTTTGTAAATGCCAAGGGAGAGAAAAAGGAGCTTGGACTTACGGATCTTACACAGATGAAGGACTTTAAGGTTCTCATAGTGGAAGAGGACATGACAGTAAGTATCCCCGGCAAAATGCAGTACATGACGGCAGGAGCGGAATTAAAAAATAACAGCATTATAACACATAGTGAAGAGTTCACCTATGTGATCATGAAATAGGAGGAATTATCATGGAAAAGACAATGGAGAAAATCGTAGCACTGGCAAAGGCAAGGGGATTTGTGTATCCCGGTTCTGAGATTTACGGAGGACTTGCCAATACCTGGGACTACGGTAACCTGGGCGTGGAATTAAAGAACAATGTAAAAAAGGCATGGTGGCAGAAATTTGTTATGGAAAATCCCTACAACGTAGGTGTTGACTGTGCCATTCTCATGAATCCCCAGACATGGGTGGCAAGCGGTCACTTAGGCGGATTCTCCGATCCGTTAATGGATTGTAAGGAATGTCATGAACGTTTCCGTGCAGATAAATTAATTGAGGATTTCTGTGAAGAAAAAGGAATCAAACTGGAAGAAAGCGTTGACGCATGGAGTCAGGAAAAGATGAAGAACTTTGTGGAAGAGAATAATATTCCCTGTCCTTCCTGCGGAAAGCACAATTTCACGGATATCAGACAGTTTAACTTAATGTTCAAAACCTTCCAGGGTGTTACGGAAGATGCAAAGAATACCGTATATTTACGTCCCGAAACCGCACAGGGTATTTTTGTAAACTTCAAAAATGTGCAGAGAACAAGCCGTAAGAAGATTCCTTTCGGTATTGGTCAGATTGGTAAGTCCTTCCGTAACGAGATTACACCCGGAAACTTTACCTTCCGTACCAGAGAATTCGAACAGATGGAACTGGAATTCTTCTGTGAACCCGGTACCGATATGGAATGGTTCCAGTATTGGAGAGGATTCTGCCGTGACTGGCTGTTCTCCCTCGGTATGAAAGAGGATGAAATCCGTCTTCGTGACCATTCTCCGGAGGAACTTTGCTTCTACAGTAAGGGAACCACGGATATCGAGTTCTTATTCCCCTTCGGCTGGGGCGAACTCTGGGGTATTGCAGACAGAACCGACTACGATTTAACCCAGCATGCTAACACATCCGGTGAAGACATGTCCTACTTTGATGATACCAAGAATGAAAGATACATTCCTTATGTAGTAGAGCCTTCTCTGGGTGCAGACCGTGTTGTTCTGGCATTCCTTTGTGCCGCATATGACGAGGAAGAATTAGAAGGCGGCGATGTACGTACCGTGCTTCATTTCCATCCTGCACTGGCACCGGTTAAGATTGGTGTGCTTCCGCTTTCCAAGAAATTAAATGAGGGCGCAGAAAAGGTATTTACCCAGCTTTCCAAAAAGTACAACTGTGAATTTGATGACAGAGGAGCAATCGGTAAGAGATATCGTCGTCAGGATGAAATCGGAACACCCTTCTGTATTACATATGATTTCGATTCCGAGACCGATGGCTGTGTAACCGTTCGTTTCCGTGACTCCATGGAGCAGGAAAGAGTAGCAATTGCGGATCTGGACGCTTACTTCGCAGATAAATTTACTTTCTAAAATGAAGAGGAAGCGCACTGATGAGTGCATAAGTTCACGATTCTACGAATCGGAACAAGTAAAGGAGAACGATAATGAGACAATTCACATCTGATGAATTAAGAAAGACCTGGAAACAGTTTTATATAGACCGCGGACATGTAGACGTAGGAGCCGTATCCTTAGTTTCCGACGGTTCTACCGGTGTTATGTTTAATGTGGCAGGTATGCAGCCCCTTATGCCTTATCTTTTGGGACAGAAGCATCCTTTGGGAACCAGACTCTGTAATGTACAGGGCTGTGTACGTACCAATGATATTGATTCCGTGGGCGATAAGAGCCATGTTACTTTCTTTGAAATGATGGGTAGCTGGAGCCTTGGCGATTATTTCAAGAAGGAACGCTGCCAGTGGAGTTTTGAACTTTTGACTGAGGTATTTGGTTTTGATGCAGATCACCTTGCAGCAACCGTATTTGCAGGTGACGAAAATGCTCCCAGGGATGAGGAAGGTGCACAGTACCGAATTGCCTCCGGATTTAAGAAGGAGAATATCTATTATCTTCCCGCAGAAGATAACTGGTGGGGACTGGAATATGGTCCCTGCGGTCCCGACAGTGAAATGTTCTATATCGCAGACAGACCGGATTGCGGTCCGGATTGCGGTCCCGGATGTCATTGTGGTAAGTATACCGAACTTGGTAATGATGTTTTTATGCAGTATGAAAAGCATCAGGACGGCCATCTGACGCCTTTGCAAAAGAAGAATGTGGATACCGGCTGGGGTCTTGAACGTATTCTGGCATTCTTAAATGGTACGAAGGATGTTTACCGTGTAGACCTCTTTGCACCGGTTATTGCCTATATTGAAGAGGCTTCCGGCGTGAAATATGAGCAGGATGAAAAGCTGACCAGATCCATGAGAATTCTGGCAGACCATACCCGTACCAGCGTGATGTTAATCGGGGACGAAGCCAAACTCCTTCCGTCCAATGCGGGAGCAGGCTATGTACTTCGCCGTCTTATCCGCCGTGCGGTCAGACATGCGCGTGCTCTGAACCTGACAAAGGACAATATCTTAAAGATTGCGTCCATGTTTATCGATAACATTTATGCTGAGAGCTATCCGCTTTTAGTAAAGAATCGTGAATTTATCTTAAGCGAACTGAAGAAGGAAATCGACCGTTTTGAAAGCACACTGGAAAACGGTATGAAGGAATTCAAGAAAATTTTGGATACCAAGAGAGAAGAAAAGGTAAGCGAAATCGATGGAAAATCCGCATTCTATCTTTATGATACCTTTGGATTCCCGATTGAACTTACCATAGAACTTGCACAGGAAGAAGGCTTAAAGGTTGACGAAGCAGGATTTGCGGCTGCTATGGAAGAGCAGAAGCAGAAGGCACGTGAAAACCAGAACTTCTCTGCAAAACTGAATGTTGGTGCAGGTCTGTTTGATGACCTTTCCGATGAAATTGTCAGCGAATTTACCGGTTATGATACCCTGACCGGCGAAGAAAAGATTCTTGCCCTTGCAGATGAAAGCGATAGAAAAGATGTTTTAAATGCCGGTGAGGCAGGAACTATCGTAGTCGCAAAAACACCTTTCTATGCTACCATGGGTGGTCAGAAGGGGGATATCGGCAGCATTAGCACGAAAGAAGGTACTTTTGAGGTAACCGATACCGTCAAATTATCCGGCGGCAGAATCGGACACATCGGCAAGGTGGTTTCCGGTACTATGAAAGTCGGTGATGTGGCTACTCTTAAGGTGGATGCTACCACCCGTAGCAATACCTGCAAGAACCACTCTGCAACCCATCTGCTTCAGAAGGCACTTCAGGTGGTGCTCGGAGACCATGTAGAACAGCAGGGTTCCTACCAGGATGCAGGAAGGACCCGTTTTGACTTCAGCCATTCCCAGGCAATGACTACAGAAGAAATTGCCAGAGTGGAAGAACTGGTAAATGAAAAGATTGGCGAAGGTATCGACGTGGTAACCGATATCATGAGCATTGAGGACGCAAAGAAGAGCGGTGCAATGGCACTTTTCGGTGAGAAATATGGGGAGAGTGTCCGCGTAGTTTCCATGGGAGATTTCTCTAAGGAACTTTGTGGCGGTACCCATGTGAAGAATACCGGTACAATCGGTTCTTTCAAAATCCTTTCCGAAAACGGCGTCGCAGCAGGTGTCCGCCGTATTGAAGCCATTACCGGCGATAATGTTTTAGCATACTATAAAGAGATGGAGGAGAAACTTTACGCAGCAGCAAAGGTGTTAAAGACCACTCCCGATAATCTGGTTGAAAAATGTGAACATGTGATGGCTGATATCAAGAGTCTGCAAAGTGAGAATGAATCCTTAAAGGCAAAGGCAGCAAAGGATGCGCTTGGTGATGTTATGAACCAGGTGAAAGAAGTGAAAGGTGTGAAACTTCTTGCCAGCAGCGTAAGCGGCGTGGATATGAACGGACTGCGTGACTTAGGTGATTCCCTGAAAGCAAAAATCGGAGAAGGCGTAGTCGTACTTCTTTCCGATTCCGATGGCAAGGTCAATATGGTTGCCATGGCTACCGATGGTGCAGTGGCAAAAGGAGCCCACGCAGGAAACCTTATTAAAGGCATTGCGGCACATGTTGGCGGCGGTGGCGGCGGAAGACCCAATATGGCACAGGCAGGAGGCAAAAATCCTGCAGGTATTCCGGCAGCAATTGAAGAAGCAGCCAAGGTCCTGGAAAGTCAGTTATAGAATCATAAGAAGAGTACCCGAAACCTACATGGTGACGGGTACTTTTTTCATCTGTTCCAGAATTTCCGCAAGGTCATTTGCCAGATCTTCCGGTTGGTATATGTAATGCAGTATCTTCTCATGGGACATTGTTTTCAGCATATATTTTCCGATGTTGTTGGCTATCGTGTAGGAATCGGGAATATCGGGAAACTGCGTCAGGAGCTGTTCGGGCGTGCATTCAATTTGAATATCCGGGTAATTCTGACCGGACAGAATGGTTGCCAGAGCCTCCCAGAACCAGACACAGAATTTGTCCCAGGTCACTGTCCTGCAAAAACAGTGGCGGTGGCAGATGTGAACAAATTCGTGCACAATGAGCTTTCTGTATTCCTCTTCGTCAAATTCTTTATGCATTTCAATCTCATGGCAGGCTTCCAAAGACAAAAGATTAATATCATCGTCATAGGTATCGGCAATCATCCAGTCAAAGTACTGAATTGCCTCATTTTGTCCGGCTATCTTTTCCATATGTGCTTTATATACTTCTCTGTCGGAAGTCATATAAATCATCAGATTTCGTGACAGTTCTTTCAGTCCGAAGAAATCCATGATTCGCTGCATTTCCTGCTCCAGAATAGTTGCCATTTTTTCACAGTTTTCGCGACACTCTATATCACATATTACGGAAAAATACTTTCTTTTCAGGGTAAAAGGTTCTGAAATATTTAACATATGGTTCTCCTATAGAATATAAGTCTGCAATAAAATGATTTAGCTACTGTGATTCTGCATGATACCCCGGAGGGATTCTTTTAGGGTTTGGGATATATTTGCAAAATCCCCTAAACATACTGATTTATATCTATTATAATCGGTTCATTCACTCAGTCAATGAAAATGTCCGGCAAATAAAAGCTGTTGCGGTTATTGGGATTTTAATGTAGAGAGGCATATTGGCCCCGCGAGGGGGAAAATGCAAGCCACTGGTGCATATATTCCTCTTCGCTGGGCAAATATTCCTCTTAGCGGGGCAGGAGAGACGAAAGGCGGGGTTTAAACCCTGCGAAGGAGGAAATAAGCCCCGCGAGGGGAAAAAAACATGTCCAGCGGGGCAGGAGAGACGAAAGGCGGGGTTTAAACCCCGTGAAGGAGGAAATATGCCCCGCGAGAAAGAAAATATGCCCCGCGGAAAACAGCCCCATAGAAAAGATATTTATTGCTATTTACTTTATTATTTTGCATAATAAATATAAGGAGATAGCATGGAATGGGACTATTTGATACATTGATAAAGAAAATGGAATATCGAAATCAGGATGAGGGGGCATGGGAACCTGCGTATGAATTTTGCCCCAGGTGTGAGGCAAATCTAACTCTTCAAAAAGGGTATAGCAACAGTCTGCCATTCTGGAATTGTAAGGGTTGCGGAGAGATGTTAATTAACCCGAAAGTGGATGCTAAGGAGGACATTGCGTGGATCTGTGATGGTTGTGGTAACATGCTGAATATGCAGGATGGCTTTGCAGAAAACTGCGGTAACTGGAAATGTACAGAATGTGGTTTTATTAATAGGATAGACGAATCCGAAATGTATTTATCCGAGGATGAATATCAGACAAGTTTACAGAATCCCTATAAGGGCTTGTCCGATGCTGAAGTATTAGCACTTTCTGATTACGAGGAAGTTGGCTTTATTAACGGTCGAAGTGATATTATGATGGTGAAAAGCCTGGAGAATGGACAGTTTTACGTAAAAAAATACCTTAAGGAATATGACCTTAGCGTGTATCAGTATCTTAAGGAGAATCGCATTGCCTATATGCCACGTTTGATTGCCATCTATGAGGGAAGCAATAACCTGGTGGTGATTGAAGAATATGTGGAAGGAAAAACACTTTCTGAAGTGTTAAAGGATGGATATTTGGCGCAAGATAAGGCGATAGAGATTGCAATATCCATTTGTAAAATTTTGAAAGAGCTTCATGGTGGAGAAAAGGCGATTATACATAGAGATATAAAACCGTCAAACATTATCATTTCCAATGAAGAAACTGTGTACTTGTTGGACATCAATGTTGCAAAATGGTACAAACCTGAAGAGACAGAAGATACGAAACTTTATGGCACATTATACTATGCAGCACCGGAACAGTTTGGTTATGGTTTTTCAGCATCCTCTGAAAAATCGGACATATATGCTGTGGGTATGATTCTTAATGTTATGATTACAGGAAAGATGCCAAAGGAAGAAAAAGCAGCCGGACCTGTCTGGGACATTATTGAAAAATGTATTAGTTTAGAACCTAAGATGCGGTACACCGCGGAGGAATTGATTGTTGCGCTGGAAAGGATATGAGAATGGTTGTGGAAGAAAAAAATACAGGCGAGGTTGAAAAGCTGCTAAATGATATGAAGCCGAATCAACTGGAAAATTTTTATAAAGAAAATAATTCGAGTATGGTCAATGCGAAGAAGGCATTTTACTATTACATGAAAGATATTATAGAAGCAAAGAATATCAGACTAAAGGACATTTATATTGGAATCGGAGAGTCAGAGTCGTATGGTGAAAAAATTCTTAGGATGGAAAAGCACACGTCGGATAGGAATCTGATACTTCGAATGTGCATAGTAGGACATTTATCAGTAGATGAAACCAATAAAGCGCTTAAATTATACGGAATGCATCCCTTATATGCCAAGGACAAACGAGATGCCTGTATTATAGTTGCCATTCACAACAGAATATATGAGCTCTTTGAGATTGATGATATACTGGAAAAACAAGGGCTTCTAAAGTTGTCCAAAGATATTAAATAATAAAACATATACAATCCTCACCTTTTTGGTGGGGATATTTTTTTGTGTAAAATGTTATTCTGAACTTGTATTCAATAAAGGTTTACGCAGCGTAAGGATAAAGTAATTTGAGTGTTAAGACTGGGAATTTTACAATGTGAAAGGGGTGATTAGAGGAATGGGAGAACAAATAACTTTAGGCCGATTTATATCCGGCAGACGGAGAATGCTGCATATGACACAGGAGGAGTTGGCAGATAAAATATATGTTTCGAAATCTGCAGTGGCCAAGTGGGAGACCGATGGCGGAATTCCGGACAGGGATAATCTAAAAAGGCTCTCCACGGTTATAAATGTATCAGTGGATGAGATGTACCGGATTATTGGTAGCAAGAACCGAGAGGATAAAAATCCAAATGTAAATATTACATCGGAAGTAATTACTATTTTGGAATCCTATGGATATAAAGTTTTAAGACCGGGGGAGGAGGAGTGTTAAGTTTGGGTTGTGGAACAGATGTTGAGGAAGGAGAAAATGAAAATGAACGAAGTGATGATTAAATGTGGCATATGTGGTATTGAAGCAAGAGATATTGATGAAATCATTGTGATTTTTGGGTTTCAGAAAATAAAGAAAAGATTAATCCCGTATAAAATATGTAAGCAATGCAGGAAACAAGGGATTAACAATAATATTAGTATACATAAGGAGGAAAAACTATGGTTAAGAAATTAGTACAGCTGATATTAGGAGTATCAGTTTTAATGGGTGTTCTGGCAGGATGTGGTTGTAAACATGAATTTGAGGCAGCGACATGCCAGAAACCGGCAACATGCAAATTATGTGGAGAGACAGAAGGGGGTATTGCAGACCATCAGTGGGAGAATGCTGACTGTATAAAGCCTAAGTCCTGTTCTGTGTGCGGGGAAACTGAAGGGGATCCAATAGGACATAAATGGACACCGGCAACCTGTACCGAACCCAAGACATGTTCTGTTTGTGGACAGATTGAAGGGGAAGCATTAGGACACCAGTGGGAGGTTGCAACCTGTACCGAACCTAAAATATGTTCTGTTTGTAAAGATAAAGAAGGTGAACCTTTAGGACATAAAATAGACGAGATTGTAACAAGCGTCGAACCCACCTGTACAAAGCAGGGTACCGGTGAAGGAAAGTGTACAGTCTGCGGAGAAACAGTAAAATCTGAAATTCCGGCTTTAGGGCATGAACCTGGAGAATGGGAGGTCGTAAAAGAAGCTACTTTCTATGAAGGCGGTAAAAAAGCAAAATTATGTATAGTTTGTGGCGAGGAAGTAGAAAATGAGGATTATGAATTATATGATGAGGAAAAAATGAAATGGTATAAGGGGGCTTGTGAATCCATATCTTATAAGTCTATTGCCCGTACTCCGGATGACTATAAAGGTAAGAATGCCGTAATTAAGGGGGAGGTTTCTTATATCGTAGAAGAAAATAAGGACGGAAAATCTATGTATATGATTTATACTCGGAGTACTTACGGTTGTTATATTGAGGATCCGTTTTATATTTTTATAGATGATAGCCAAATAGAAAAGTCTCGCATATTGGAAGGCGATATTATTATTTGCTATGGTGAATTGGATGGATTATACGATTTCTATAGTTCAAAATTTCCACAAATGAATGTTAAATATTATGAAATCAAAGAATCTAATTAACCAGATATTAAATAGTGTTTCAAAAAGCGAGGAGTGGTCAAAGTGATTCTTGATTTAGATGGTTAAAAATTGCTGAAAATAACATGAAGTATGCGGAAAAAAGGTTGCCATTCATCTTGCAAAAGAGTATAATTATTCCAATATAATGTTGGGGCAAAATATGTGAAAGCATATGACGCAAAGCTATAGGGACTGTAAAATGTCAGCCAGTTGCAAAAAATAAGCATTACTGGTTCGGGCTGTAACCGAGAAGTAATGCTTTTTATTATGCGGGTCATGACCCGCATAATTCAAATCCACAACAGCTTGTTGTGGATTGCATAGATGAAGCTATTTTTAAAATTCCATGGAAACATCATATTCAAATAATTGGTAAGTGTAGAAAAGATGTTAACAAGGCTCTATTTTATGTGCATAAAACTTTAGAAAATAATTGGTCGAGAGCCGTTTTATTAAACTTCCTAGATACAGATTTATATGAGCGTCAGGGAAAAGCTATTACTAATTTTTCAAAAGTTTTACCTGATGTAAAAGTGATCTCGCACAACAGATGACAAAGGATCCTTATAATTTTGATTTTTTAGCTCTACGAGAGGACTATGATGAAAAGGAACTTAAGGATGCCTTAATGGCAGATGTTCAGAATTTCCTTCTGGAGTTAGGAACAGGATTTTCGTTTGTTGGAAGAGAGTATCGGCTTGAAGTGGGACAGACAGAAAAGTTTTTAGATATGCTTTTCTATAATATTCAAAATCAATGTTATGTGGTAGTGGAAATTAAGACAAGAAATTATGAGCCTGGCGATATGGGACAGTTGGGAACGTATGTGGCTGCAGTGGATGGAATCTTAAAAAGAGAAAATGAAGACCCTACAGTTGGATTGCTTATATGCAAGACGAAAGATAATGTGCTCGCCAAATATGCAGTAAATACGATGAATGTTCCTATTGGTATTTCTGAATACGATATTAATAGTTTTGTTGTAGAGCATTTCAAGAGTTCTATGCCAACTATTGCAGAGATAGAGAACGAATTAAGTGATAAATAAAGTTCGCAAAGTTGTAGAGTTGGAAAATTAGCTTTCCGACACTTGAATATACTGTGAAGTGTAAAGATAAGTATGAGAAAAAAGCCATAACAGAAACTATAAAAAAGGCAGAAGAATCTGTGGAGGTAATGAAAGTTGAGCGAAAGAGTATGCTCAAATACAACAGTTCTTTTTTGAAATTACTGCAGGTACAACGGTAATTTTGACAATGTAAAATTGGATAGATAATAACACTGAAATCGAGGTGAGAACATGGCAAAAAAGAGTAAAGGAAAAGATTTTCTGTTTTCTGACGACTGCGGATTTATAAATGGTGATGATGAGGGCGGAGAATCTTATCGATATTCTGATGGAAGCGGATATTATCACGGTGCTGATGGCAGTGAAGGATATATTTATTCCGATGGAAGCGGATATTATCATGGTGCTGACGGAAGTGATGGATATATTTATTCTGATGGAAGTGCATATTATCGCGGTGCTGATGGAACAGATGCTTATAAGTACTCTGATGGAAGTGGATATTATCGTGGCGGTGATGGCAGTGATGGGTACAAATATTCCGATGGAAGTGGGTATTTTACAGATTCATCGGGGAGTAGAATTTCATATAATGCAGATGAAGACTCTGAAGAGCATGATCCTAACGGTAGTAGTTTAGGAGAAGCAATCGGTACTATAATTGGTGCAGGATTAGTTGGATTGATGGCCGCTAGCGCAAAAGTCGCGGCTGAAGAACGAGAAAAAGAAGCAAAGCGTGAGGCAGAGCGAAGAGAAAAGGCTCGCATTAACAGCAAAAAAAGACGTGCTTGGAGAAGGAAACATAGAAAAGGTATTGCCATCACAATCTTAATTTCTGTTATCGTTGTGCTTTCACTGATAGGATATTATGAAGTCCAAAAATTGATTCCGATTGGATATTCAAGTGAATCTTTAGAAGGACTTAAGTATACGGAGACGATTCAAAGGCTAAAGGAATCTGGTTTCTCAAATGTTCATAAGAAAGAAATATCGGATTTAACTATATCCAGAGATGATGAGGAAAATCTTGTCACAGAAGTGAAGCTTATGTTCAGTGATTCTTTTGATGAAGATACAAAATATCCATCAAATTTATGGATTACGGTTGTATATCATACCGTAGAATTATATGCTCCTCCGTTGACATCGAAAGAAGCAAAAGGCATGAATTACCTTGATGTATTAGAAGAATTTGAAAATGCTGGGTTCACAAATATTTCCACAATCGTTGAATATGACATTATAACGGGTTGGCTCACCGATGATAGAGAAGTAAAGTCGGTGACCATAAATGGAGAGAAGAAATTCGACTCTTACGATAAGTACAGGTTAGATGCAGAAGTCATTATTACTTATCACACGTTGAAAAAGAATAAGCCCAAATAGGTTGATAGCATTTTATTAACAAACATTCGTTGGAATAATATATGATTGCTGGAGATTTTCTTCTAAAAAGTGCTGATTTTATTATTCAGTTTATAAAAATATGTTTACAAAAATTTAAAATTTCACATTATGGGTTAAAAATGGCAATATTGAAACTGAAAGTCGCAACATCATGCGATATAGTGATTTGAAAATGTATATTTCATTTGATTTCATGACTCGATAGTAATATAATGTTAATAGATAAGAAGTGTATTGAATGAGCATCAGTTATAAAAACTCTGAATATTGCTTATTGAAAAAGAAATTTCACAGGAGCAATTCAGAAAAGATTTAAGTATTGCTACAGGAAAAATGACAAAACTACGTAGAAATGAAGAAGTGGCATTGTCTGTATTATTACGAATTTGTGACTATTTAGAATGCGATATACAGTTGATGAGTTAAAAACAGTATTTGCAAATGTTATGCCACCTATTCCACCTATAGTATAGAAAATGTACCAGTTGTGGAGACGCAATTGATTAAAATGCAGAAATACGTTATTTGAAGAATGGGGGATTTACAATGGAAAAGGACACTGCTGATGCAATAAATTTGAAAGGAAAAATCGAGTTAAGCAGTGAAATTGATGATGTACTAACATATGCGGTGTATCAACAAGGGGCAAAGATAATCAGAGATATATGTGTGAAGAATACTTCTGAAGAAATCTATGAAAATCTTCTTTTGAAAATAGAATCCGATAATGCTCTCGTTGACGTATTCTCACTGGGAATAGATAAGATAGATGCATTTTCAGAACTCCATTTTAAGGATATTAGATTACATATTAATTCTGATTATCTTGCATCATTGACTGAACGAGTTACTTGCAATCTGAAAGTTAGTATAAGTTTTGTCGGTGAAGAGATAACAAGTCAGAAAAAAGAAATTGTTGCATTGGCTTTTGATGAGTGGCCTGGTCTTAAATATACACCGGAACTTTTGGCAGCTTTTTCATTACCAAATCACCCAGTTGTCGTGAGTCTTATTCAGCTTGCATCAAACTATTTAGAAAACTGGACGGGTGACCCATCATTGGCAGGATATCAATATGGTGACCCTAACAGGGTAAAGCAAATGGCTGCAGCGGCATATGCTGCTATTCAGCAGAAGAATATAATATATGCAAATCCACCTTCCAGTTTTGAAATCTTTGGACAGAGAATAAGATTGGCTGATGCTGTAATGGACCAGCATCTTGGCACTTGTATGGACATGACTCTATTATATGTGGCATGCCTCGAAGCTATGGGGTTAAATCCGGTATTGATTTTGATGCATGGGCATATTTTTGCTGGTGTATGGTTAATTGAAGAATCATTTTCTGACACGATTATGGATGATCCATCTCATCTTGAAAAGAGAATGGCAAATGGTATTCATGAGATGGTTGTTGTTGAATGTACATGCATGTGCGCGGGAAAGACGCAGGATTTTGATACTGCTGTAAAGAGAGCAGAGGAGAGCGTATCAAATTATGGTAGATTTGAATTTGTAATAGATGTTACTCGCGCCAGAAGTATGGGTATCAGACCGTTACCTGTTCGTTTATTAACAGATTCCGGATTTGTTGTTGAGCATAAGGAAAGAAATGATAAAGAGGTTACAAGTGCACCTAAAGAGGTAGGGAAGACTTTTGATTTAAGTGGACTGCCCCAAAAAGAGGAGGTAACTAAGCTTACTCAATGGGAGCGAAAACTGCTCGATTTAAGTATGCGCAACATGCTTATTAATATGCGTTTCACAAAGGCCGTAGTGCCTCTTTTGTGTAGCAATATTGCAGTTCTTGAAGATGCACTAAATGACGGTGAAGAATTCCAGGTGTTACCACGCCCCGACAATATGACGATTAAAGGGGATGGTATTCCGGTTGAAGCCCTCACCGATATGGGACCATTTAAGGATTTCATAGAATTAGAAAGCAAGCATAAGAGATTACATTCGTTCTATCCAGAAAAAGACTTAAATTCTTGTCTGACAAAAATGTATCGTTCAGCAAAAACTTCGCTTGAGGAGAATGGCGCAAGTACACTCTATTTAGCTTTAGGATTGCTAAGATGGGTAGAAGGGAAGAATACAACACAGACTGTCAGATATGCACCGGTTGTGATGATTCCGATTGACATTACAAGGAAGTCAGCAAGTAAAGGCTATACTATGCGTATGCGTGATGAGGATGCACAGATAAACATTACTTTACTTGAATTCCTAAAGCAGAATTATGGAATTCAGATTACAGGCTTAAGCCCATTACCAACGGATGAACATGGCCTTGATTTGGACAAAATTTTTGCGATCATCAGAAGAAGTGTAATGAATCTTGGAATGTGGGATGTTCTTGAAGCAGGATTCATCGGTAATTTCTCATTTTCTCAGTTTGTTATGTGGAATGACATACATAGCAGAAGTGATATCTTGGAGAGAAATAATATTGTAAGAAGTCTTATGAAGGGAGCTGTCGATTGGGATTGTACCATACCGGAGTCTGTTGATACAGATGAAGCATATCTTCCAATAACAGCTGACAATTCACAGTTAAGGGCTATAAATATGGCTGCAAACGATGTGAGTTTTGTGTTGCATGGACCTCCGGGAACGGGAAAATCTCAAACTATTACAGCTATGATTGCTAATGCACTTACAAAGGGTAAGACCATTCTATTTGTTGCTGAAAAGATGGCAGCCCTTGAAGTTGTTCAAAAGAGATTAGCAGCTCTCGGTATAGGTGATTTTTGCCTTGAGTTGCATTCTAATAAGGCAACTAAAAAGGCTGTTTTAGATCAATTAAGAAGAACACTTGAGATAGGAGAAGGTGGTTCTAAAACAGAATATGACGACAAAATTAACGATATACGCAGGATGAGAAAAGAACTTGATGCCTATGTCGAAAAGCTTCATGTTTGTAGAAAATTTGGAAAGAGTCTTAAAGAATTAATCGATATCTATGAGATAATTCCTGACTATGGGACAGAGTTGCGTTTTGATACATCATATGCAGGAACATTGACCCAAAGAGAACTAGATAATCAGAAAAGACTACTTGAGCAGTTAGTTGCTGCCGGTCGAGGTGTTGGTCATCCGTGTGGACATCCTTTGTCATCGGTTGGACAGACGGTATATACCCAGACTCTTAGAATGGATTTGGAAGAGGCTGTTGCCTATTACAGGAAATCCCTTGAGGAGTTAAAAGAATCAACTGTCACTTTTGTTTCTCAGATGAACATTGAGATGCCTGTATCAGAGGAGGAATGGAAAAATATTTTTGCGTATGCAGAAAGTGTAATCTCGGCAAAATCAATACCTTCAATACTTTTGAATGCAACAAATTTGGATGCGGATTTTGATTTGCCATTGACATATGCAATGGAGCGAGATGTTTTAACTGCTAAGAAGTCTGCATTACTTCAAAATTGGCAAGAAGCATTCTTATATATGGATATGGGTGTATTTCACAAGAAATATGATGAGGCGAATAATAAATTTTTAGGCTTTGGGAAGAGTAAAGCGATTTCTAATCTGGTTTCAGAAATACAGTCTTTTGCAAGGCGTTCTGTGACAGTAGAACAGATTCCGGCAATATTAGCTGCTATTGAATTATTCCAAAAACAGGAGAAGCAGCTTGAAGAAAAGAAGTTATCTTTAGCTTATGAATGGAAACAGATATTAGAAATCTGTAAGGATACCAATTCTTTAAAGGCTTATAAAGATGATGTTAAGAGACAGCTTGCAGTTATCGGACAGTTTTCAGAGCAGATTAGAAGGCTTGAACAAGTAGGACAGCTTAATGACTGTATAGGGAATGCACGTAAATTGAAGGAGGCACATAATACATTAGATATAAATGAGAAAAGCGTAATAAAACTTCTGAATCTTTCTTTTGAAAATGAGGATGGAGATTGGTTAGCAAACAAAGAGGCGCTTTGTGAAAGGTTAATTTCTAATTCTTCAATTATTAAAGACTGGATTATATTTAAGCAGTTTGATGATTTATGTCGGAAATCCGGTTTGGGAATTGTTTGTGATGCATATGCAAAGGGGTTATCCCATGAACATGTGATAAATGTATATTTACGCTCGATATATAAAGCTATTATTTTATCGGTTATTGAAACAGAACCGGCACTGAACAGTTTCACGGGTAATGGATTTAATGAAAAGATTGTACAGTTTAAAAAACTTGATGAAGAGTTTATGGAACTTACAAAGGATGAAATGTATTATAAGTTGACTCATAATCTTCCGTCCGGATATGAGAATGTTGAAATTAGCAAAGAACTCAACATATTAAGGAGGGCAATAAGTAGCAATGGCAGAGGGGTATCTATAAGATCACTTTTTGATCAGATACCTAATATACTTGTGAAATTATGTCCATGTATGTTAATGAGTCCAATATCAGTTGCACAGTATTTGTCTGCCGATAACGAGACATATGACATAGTCATTTTTGATGAAGCGTCTCAATTACCGACATGTAAAGCTGTGGGTGTGTTGGCGAGAGGGAAGAATGCTGTAATTGTAGGTGACCCTAATCAGATGCCCCCGACAAGCTTTTTCGCTGGTAATACAGTTGATGAGGATAATTTGGATATTGAAGATCTTGACAGTATCTTAGATGATTGTCTGGCACTGGGAATGCCTTCTGCACATTTACAGTGGCATTACAGAAGTAGGCATGAGAGCCTGATTGCTTTTAGTAATAATGAATTTTATGAGAATTCAATGTTAACATTTCCATCTGTAAACGACAGAGAAAAACGAGTAAGTATGGTTAAGGTTGAAGGATTCTTCGACAGGAAGAGGGGACGTATAAATGAGGCAGAAGCTAATGCAATTGTTGCTGAGATAAAAAGAAGATATAAAAATGATGTGCTTAGAAATGAGAGCATTGGCGTAGTTACCTTTAATATTACACAGCAGACACTTATTGAAGATAAGCTTCAAGAAGCATTTCTGAAGGATGCCGAGTTTGATAAATGGGCATCGTCAGGAGACGAATCATTATTTGTCAAGAACCTTGAAAACGTTCAGGGAGATGAGAGGGATGTAATTTTGTTCTCTGTTGCTTTTGGCCCAGATGAAGAAGGTAAACTATTACTTAACTTTGGACCATTAAATAAAGAGGGAGGCTGGAAGAGACTGAATGTTGCTGTGTCTCGTGCCAGAAGCGAGATGATAGTATATTCAACAATGACATCGGATATGATCGATCTGAAGAGAACAAAATCAAAAGGTGTTGAATCGCTGAAGAATTTCCTGGAATACGCTGAAAAAGGGAATCTTCAAATGTCATACAGCGACATGACCGGTAGGAAACAGAAAGGAATGCTGGATACTATTTGTAAAGCAATTGCTGATGCCGGATACAACTACCAGATAGCCGTCGGTCATTCAAAGTTTAAGGTGGATATAGCAGTAATTAATCCTTACAACGAAGATGAATATCTATTGGGAATCTTGCTTGATGGTGATTCATATCGGCAGTCTTCCAATACAAAGGATAGGGAAGTGGCACAGATTAATGCTCTCAATGGATTAGGTTGGACACTTCATAGAATTTGGACTATGGACTGGTGGGATAATAAAGAAAAGGAGCTACAGAAACTTCTAAATAAGTTAGAAGAGCAAAAAGCAAAGCTTACACCAAACGACAGAAATGTAGTGACCAACGATAGTGCTGATTCTGAGGATGAACCAGAAACAATAGTAGTTTCAGAGACAACTTCTGAAGAGGTGGATTTTTCTGAAAATGAAAACAAAGAAAGTTCTAACGGTGAGCATGAAAAAGAAGAGAACAATGATGATGCGGGATATGCTCAGGAAATATCTATGTGTTTAGTTTCAGATTCGGTAGTAGTAACTCCTAAAGTAGCAAGGTATGCTGATGCAATAAGTATTCAAGATACCATGATATCGGAAAAAACTGAAAAAATTTACTCATGCGAGGATTATATATCCGCATCCATTCCAGTAACCAAGATGTCTACGTCCGATTATGTTTTGAAGTCTTCTTTAAATCTTATCCTTGAGCATGCACAGGCAATAATAGATATAGAAGCTCCCATATCATATGAAAGATTGGTAAAAAAAATATTACGTAGCTTTGATATTTCAAGAGCTAGTGTACAAACATCTGAAGCAACCGATAAAGCCCTTAAGAAGGCTAATGCAAAATCTACAAAACTAAATGGTGTAAAATTCTATTGGAGTAATGTGCAGATTCCGGAAGAGTATTACACCTTTAGAAAAGATGCAGATGTAGTAGATAGACGGGCTCTTGAAGATATATGCATTCAAGAAATTAAAAATGCAATTTGTTTTACACTAAAAAGACTCGATAGTGTAAAGAAGGAAGAACTCATAAAGGAAACGATTCGAACAATGGGATATGCGAGAAGTGGAGCGGCATTAATCGATGTTGTTGAGAGAGGAATTAAATACGCTAAAAAAACAGGAGAGATAGTTGTCAAAGAAGATGGTAGTTTAGCAATCAGCCAGTGAAGGTTTTAATTAGTACGTTTTGGGACAGTAAATAATGTATCATGGGAATCAGATAGGAGAATACGTCTTATCTGATTCCTTTTTGATTGTATTTGCCGAGAGGGAGATAATAATTATAATCCTTTTGAGTTTTATGAATCAGATTTATACGTGGCCTGTGTTGGAGATAATGGAGATAATGGGGGAATAGACAATATTGACATCAGGGAAGGTTTTAAGTTAGAGTATTTAAAAAGAGAAAATGAAATACTTAAAGAGATGGATAAACTTAAGGCTGAATATTTAAAGAAAAGGAAAAGGGAAAAAATGACATGAAACCCAAATCGCCCATGAGCCTGGAACTCTATGAAGTTCTGATAGACAAGGGTTACTCCGAAGAATTTAGTGACCTGATTACCAAAAACTTAAATACGGATTTTACAGCCGGTAGAATGTTAGGCTATCTTTCTCATTATGTAAATCTTCCGGAAGCGGAAATCGTGGATGAGATGCTTGCTATTTTGAGTGACCGTGAGCGCATCATGAAAAAGAAGGAAATGGAAGAGACCAATGCAAAATGGAATGCCATAATGAGGGATTAAAACAAACCACCGGCTAAGCCGATGGTTTGCGTTCTGCCTCAAAGTGATAAGACGTTTTAGGTGACATACTGCGGGCTTTGGAAACATCTATAGTAAGCCCGTCATCAGTAAACCTGCAAATAGCTAAAATGCCTAAAGGACCGTTTAAGTGACAAAGCTTTAGGTATAAAGCATTATCAAAAAAGGCATAACAGCCGGCAGTGTTGGAAGTGGTGATATCACCGCAGGTATAGTAATTTGCATACTTTTGGCCCGGTATGCGGTTATCCTCGAAAGCTTTATAACCAAAATTTAATGTATGGTCTTTTCCGTCCTGAAAATAGCAGGTGATGGAAAGGACCTTTTTTTCGTCCATGCTAAAACGTAGAGATGCTATATTTTCTTCATTTGGAACTACTGTAAAAATAGCAGGAAGTGAAACCGGTAAAATATCACTGCCTTCTAATACAGGAACAGTAAAAGTTTCCTTCGTGGAAGCTGCTTCCGTAAGAGTAGCTACATCAATAGGGGCACATGCGGGAAGAAGATATTTCCACATGGAATCCATTAGCCCTCCCATGTCTTCGGTACCAGAGAGGGTAGCAATGACCAGATTGTCTTTTGGGGAAACAATGGCAAACTGACCGTAAGCGCCATCGCCTCGATAGTAACCGTCAGGAATACATTGCCAAATCTGATAGCCATAGCCCACACCCCAGTTATTTCCGTTATCATAGACATCACCACCAATGGAAGCCACCAGATTTGAAGTCATACGTTTTAGATAAGCGGCGTCTAAAAGCTGTTTACCGTTAAATTTACCTTCCTGTAAAAGAAATACACCCAGCTTTGCAATACTTTCGATGGAAAGGTTTAAGCCGATGCCGCCCAGACTACATCCCGCAGGGGATTTGTCCCAGGCATAATCCTCTATGCCTAAAGGAGCAAAAAAGCGGGGATATAAATAGTCAGCTAAGGTTTGTCCTGTAATTTTGGTGATAAGAGCGGACAAGCAATATGTAGCAGTGGTATCATAAAAGAAGAAGCTGCCCGGCTCATGGACAGGTTCAATCTGCAAAAATTTTGCAATCCAGTTTCCCTCAAACTCATAATTTAATATGGGAGGTTCCGCTTCCTGACCGGTATTCATGGTAAGCATATGCTCAATAGTAATTCTTTTTGCCTTCTCACCTATGGGATTGCTAAAATTATCGGTTAGCATCTTCTTATCAAAGTATGTAGCCAAATCTTCTTTGAAATAAGAATAAAGAGTATCCTCTAAATGAAGCAGTCCTTCGCTTAGTGCAAAGCCGATACCGATGGCGGTAAAAGCCTTACTCAGTGAGTAGAGCATGTGCAAATCCGTATTTTTATAGGGCATGAAACTGGCTTCATAACATACATATTCTCCACGTAGCAGGTATAAGTCATGAAGCTCAATGCCTTTTTGGGTAATATCTTCTAAGAAAGCATCAATTCCCTTTTTATCTATTTTAGCAATTTCCAAACTGGTTCTTTTTAAGTTCATAATCCATCCCTTTTCCCAGGTAAATTTACAAATTGTATCAAATAACATTATAGAGAAATTGAAAAATAATACAAGCGAGTGGCTGACTTTTAATAAATACAACAGAAAAATAGTTGGTATTATCTTCCATATAATGCTATAATAGTATAGCGTGAAAGAACTTTCGATAAATGAATGGCTGTAAGCCGTGATTTATAGGAATAAGGAGGAACTTTTTTATGAGAAACAAGTGGAAACTCAGGGCGATTTCATGGATTCTGTCCGTTATGATGATTGTCACATCAGTAGGACTGGATTCTTTCGCAGTAAAGGCTGCGGAATCGAACACATCCGGCGAGGAGTGGGTTGCAGTTACGGAAGCGGAAGGACTTGAGGAAGAGTCGGATGCTCCCCAAATGGAGTCGGAACCGGTGGAAGACGCAACACAGAGCGTGGATACTTCAACAACAGGGATTACGGCATCAGCTGTGGCGACAAATAATGCCTTTACGTACACAGCCGATTTTAATGCGTCCTATATCACAGCCGATATGACATTTACTCTGGAAAAAATCGGAGAAAATGCGCCGGATGGAAGTAATAATGTGGATGTTTATATTAAGCCTTCTGTTATGGAGGATAGTAAGTATCAGCAGTTTAAATGGTATGAAGGACTTGATTCAAATAATCAGGTCGTTGTATCAGGTATTCAATATAATTGGCAGTCACTAACTCCCGGTGTTCAGTATGATCTTAAAATTGCACTTCGACATGATAATACAATCATTGGCGAAGCAGTAACATCCTTTACCACGAAGGCTGTTTCCGTCACACATGAGGAGAAACTGGTAACCTGGTTTTCCGCAGAGTATCAGTTAAATGTGGCAGATAAAGAGAAATTAGCGGAAGCCGGGATCAATCAATTAAAAGTATATCCTTATATCCGGGAAAAGGGTGGTGAACCTGTAAAAGCCAATGTCGGCGGTGATGGCATTGACTTACTTAAGGATAACCTGGTAATGACCGGGTTAAAAGAAGATACCGAATATACCGTTTATTTTGCCGGAATCAGGGATCAGTTCCAGCCCTATTTATACAGTTTTAATTTTAAAACCATAAAGGATACCAGAACCCTGAAACTGACTTCTGAGGATATTCAGTACTGCTATGCATCCTTCAATATCGCAGTAAGTGGGGGAAGGGATGATGTAGATACCAAGAGTTATCTTTTCCTTCGTAAGAAAGGGGAAACGGAATGGAGAAATCAGAAGCAAAATGATAGAAAAGAGGCATTTTCCAGAGAGTTTAGAATGAATGAACTGGATCCTCTTACCGAATATGAGTATGTTCTTGCCATTGGGGATGACTGGAATATTAATGATCCTGATTTGATTACGAAGGAAGGCCATAAGATTACAGGTTCCTTTAAGACTCCGGAAGACCCCAGAGAATTAAAGACGGTTTGCAGTGCAGGATATCAGACTGCATTAATCAAGGCAAGCTATACCGAAAATAATTTAAGTGGTGTGCAGAGTGTTATCCATGTTTTTGTACGTGAAAAGGGAACAGAAGAATGGGTAGAGGCTAAGAATGCTTCTTACGATCAGGGTAACAGCTTTGATTTAGTCTTTAAGGATTTAAAGCAGGATACCGAGTACGAATACAGAGCAATCTTAAATTCCAAGTGGGATAGAACCACAGCAGATGATCAAGTCCTTCCACTCCAGTATGAAGAAGGAACCTTTAAAACCAATCTTTGCCAATATACTCTTAAAGTAACTCCCGATACCGTGAGAAGTTTATATAACAGAGAGTATTTAAATGTGCAGTTAGAGGGCAGTAAGCTTGACAGACAGGTTGACCTGAAAATGCTCTTTAGCAATGAATATGAGAAAAATGTAAGCTTATACCGGGATGAAAATTACAAGGACAGCTTCTCTATCAGAGGGCTTTCCTCCGATACCACCTATTACATAGCCGAGTATTCGCTCTATGTGAAAGAATATGGCGAATATGTATGCATTAAGAGGGTTACATGTTCGGAAAACGATTATTCCTTCAAAACACCTGTGGCAACAGCGCCTACTTCTGTAAAATTTGATGAAGAAGAA
The DNA here is from genome assembly GCA_945919075.1 of uncultured Lachnospiraceae bacterium. GTDB lineage: Bacteria > Bacillota > Clostridia > Lachnospirales > Lachnospiraceae > Acetatifactor. The sequence goes on along the minus strand of CAMEIX010000004.1, from coordinate 33,626 downwards.
ATTTATCTGAATGTGGCACAGGCAGAAGAAGAGAATGTAGGAAATATAGTATTAAAGCCGATTGTAAATGAGGGTGCCTGCGATGAAATGATCTGGCAGTCTGCGGATCCCACCGTTGCAATTGTGGATGAAAACGGCAAAGTAACCGCTGTGTCCACAGGGGAAACGGAAATTGTTGCAACCTCCAAATATGATGAAAATGTTACCGCTACAGTCAAGGTGTATGTGGGCAGTTTTGAGGCGGTTTATGCTGACAGTCAGACACCGGTTGGAGATGATGTTGTAAAAGGATTAAAGGGAACAGAGTCTGATGTCATTATTCTGACCGGTACAGTCCCTGAAACAGATGAGGTTACGACGGTTGAGGTAACAGGTTATTCTTCAGAGCGAAATTCTGTTGTAGACTATGATCTTAAGACAAATAAGATTATCTTCGGTGCTGTCGGAACAACCAAACTGTATTTGAACAGTGGTGAATACAAAGTAAGAATTAATACCGAAAGCTATATCAAGACAACTGCATTTTATGTTGCATCCTTAACCAATAAGAATTATCCCGCAGTGGAAGTAGAAGGTTCGGAAAATACTTACGTCCTGGTAGTAGATCAGACTTATCAGATTAACTTAAAATCAATTGATGGTTCTGATATCAAGGATTACAATGATTTCAATATCACAATGGATCCTGACCCTAACAGTAATATTACTGTGAACAGTAGGAACTTTAAGTTAACTACAGACAGTGTTACCACATCACCCATCAAAATTACCATTTCTCCTAAAGAGGGAAGTGCGTATGACAGTGAGTATTATTCCGATGCGGTTATTTATGTAAATGTAAGAACGCTTCCTGAAACAAATGATGCGGATATGTATATTTACACCAATGAGGATAAATATCTTTCGGATGTAGAACTGAAAGATGGCTGGAAATGGGAAAATGAAAATGTCGCATTGTTTGCATTAAGAAAGACACAGACTTATGCTTTTAACGCATACTATGCAAAGGATGATCAGTATCCTATTACCCAGACAATCAATGTAGGACTTGCAGAGATTAAGAACTTTGCTGTAGAAGATTTAAGTAAGACCAACTACAATGTAACGGCAGATGGTATTGATAAAATTCAGATTAAGATTAGCTTCTCCTATGTGGGACTGATTAACAGAGAGGATTTAAGCAAACAACTGAAAGCACAATCGGAAGATTGTATTGTGGATTTGGTAAGCTGGGATGATACTTCTGCAATTTATGAAGTAAGTGCCACAAAACCGGGTTCCTATACATTAAATGCAGATGTGTGGTCAGACTCTTACCAGAAATCCATTGTAGACAGTACCATCGTATTGAATGCAGTCGAATCTCCCTATGTAAGAAATATTAAGGTGCAGAATACCTCCGAAGATCCTGCAGAATTTATTGAGGAAGAGGGACTTTTACTGGATTCCACAAAGGATATTAAGAGAACCATTAATTTAAAGGCATTTACCTATGATTATGATGAGAGGGAAGTAAATGCACCGAAATTAATCTGGACATCCACAGATAATTCCGTGGCGCAGATTACACCGGCAAGCAAAAACGATACCCAGAATGCAAAACTTCTCATTAAAGGAGAGGGAAATGCAATCATTACCGTAAAGAGTACGGATGCGGCAGGTGCAAGCTATTCCTTTATTGTGGAAGTAAAGAATATCGCACCCCATGTGGATGGAAATAAGGTATCCGTTAATACTGCTCTTGATTACACGATTTATGAAGGCCGCGACATAGCATACAAATATTATGGATTTACAGAAATTGTAGAAGCTTATGACAATAAGATTACGGACTGGAAATTCTATAAGAAAACCCAGAAGACCTTTGAGAAAGAAAAGGAAAAAGGATTAGCGGCAACCGATTTTAATTTCTATGAAAGAATGGGTGTGGGAGACAAGAGAGATATTCTTGCAATGCCCATTGATGCGGATATGAAGGCCGGTAAATATGAAATGTGGCTTGTCATTGAAACAGAAGCAAGTGACGAAGTTTATTCTTATCCGGTAACCGTGACGGTTATGAATAAACCTGTGAAGGTAAGTGCTGTTTCCGATAACATTAATACTTTCTATATGTTGAGAGAGAACGATAATATTGCATATACCTTTACCGGAGATTATATCTATAATCCTACTGTGAACTGGATTGATAATTCGAAAGATGCAATCGGTTTCGGAGTTGGAAAATATATTTACTATAATCAGTCAAAGAAAAAATGGTGTTCCCATGTGGATACCTCTGCTCTCGAAATGGATGGTAAGGTTCCGGCAGCCGGCACTACGACCGGTACTCTTGAGTTTATCTTCAGAGGATATCGGGATACGGTTAAGATTGAGAACTTTAAGATTAAAACCTGCTACAAGCTTCCCAATATTGTAACGGTAGATGCACAGACAACCATCAGTACGGAATGTGGAATCAACAAGGCATCCTTCTATCTGTACCAGAAGGATGTTAAGATGAGAATTCAGTACCATGACCAGGAAAGCAAATATTATTACAGTTCCTATAAGAGTAATATTGAAGAAGTAAATGTATATCCTACTTCCGATTACAGCGATTATATAGAATATGAGTATACCGGCGAGAATAAGGTTGAAAATCTGGTTATTTCCCTTCGCTCCAATTACTGGAGAGAGAAGGTAGAGGTTAAGCATAAGATTAATAATGTGTCACCGGTACTGGTTCTTGAAAAACCTAATATGACGTTTAACTGGAACCTTCCCGGAACGGACACCACCGTATTAAAGGTGAAGAATGCTCAGAATGGTGCAATACTGAAGGATGTCATCATTACCGGTAAAAATGCAGAAGCGCAGAAACTTATTGAGGAGAATGTTTTCACCTTTACATTAGGCGATAAGAAGTATCTTGATGTAAAGTTAAACAATCTGAAAGCATTGAATAAGAAGTTTACAAAAGATGCCACGTATTCCTTTGATGTAACGCCTGTATTTGTAAATACTGTAACAGGCAAAGAGATAAAAGGAAAAGCATGTGTATTAAAGGTTAAAACAACGGCTAAGAACCCTACGGTAAGTGTGTCAGCATCCGGAGGCATTGACCTTGCAAAATATCCCATGTTTGATAGTTGGGAATTCTACAAGAACGCAATAAAATTAAATTACAAATTCTCGAACGTAAACAGTAACTACGAAGTGGTTGGAAGAGAAGTAATCGGTGACTATGCTAAGTACTTTGAAATTTGGTGGAGTGATGCAGGTCAGGGCTGGTATTTAGTACCCAAAAGGGGTATGGAAGGTAGATTAAAGGCCGGCTTTGTGTATAATCTTCAGTTTAAGTTTACATTAAAGATGAAGGACGGCGTTACAACGGAAATCATCAGCAGCAAGCCTTATAAGCTTAAATTAAAGCAGTCTACAATCGGGGTTAAGGTTGTTCCAAAGTCACAGATTATGTACCTTTCCAATGAAAAGGTTACCAGAGTTTATGAAGTCACCCTAAGTAGCGGTTATTATCATATCGATAGTATTACAGGAAGTCTTGATGTAAATAAAGACGGTAAGGCGGACTTTGTAGTTGACAAGGTTCAGAAGAAGTCCGGAGACCAGGCCGCTGATGTTACAATAAGACTTGTTGACAGGGATGCGGTAAGTACTACCTTAAAGGGTAAGAATTACACGATTCCCGTGGAAATTATGTTAACAGGTGCAGATGGTATTTCCAAAAATGTAAAGACTAATATTACTGTTACCGTTAAGAAGTAAAAGGCATTTGAAATAAAACGGTTTCCGCAGTTTTAACGCGGGAGCCGTTTTGCCTTGAACGTGAATTGAGTGGGGTAAAGAATGGCAAAGTTTGATGAAACAAAACCGTATATCTTCATAAGTTATGCACACAAGGACTCCATAAGGGTAAAGGATATTATGGGGCGCCTGCGTAATGAGGGATATAATATCTGGTATGACGGCGGTATCGACCCCGGTACGGAATGGGATGAAAACATAGCAGCACATATTAAAAACTGTGCTTATTTCATTGCCTTTATCAGCGGAAATTACATAGCATCCAAGAACTGTAAGGATGAACTCAATTATGCCAGGGATTTGGACAAGAGCCAGCTTTTGGTGTATCTGGAGGATGTCAGCCTTCCGGATGGCATGGCAATGCGAATGAACCGTCTTCAGGCTATCTGGTGGGAAAAATATAAGAATCCGGAAGAAGCATTCAAGAAGCTTTTTACCGCCAAGGGAATTAACATAGCCAATACCAATACGGTGATACAGACAACGATGGAAGAAATCGGGGATGTCTCCGGAGGCCCGATAGAAGGGGCGGGACCGGGCTACGTGGTTTATCGTGAACCGGATAAAAAGGTGCCGGCCTGGGTCTTCGTCCTGAGTGGGTTAGTGGTAGTATTGATTGTACTGGTTCTCGTTTTATTATTAAGTGGGGGAAACGGAAGAAGTGGCGAAAGCAATGAGAAAGCCTCAGAGAATAAACCGGAGGACATACCCGAAGAGTCGGACCCTGACTTGAATCGGGTATTTTTGGAAACCAAGTACGGAGAAGTAATGGTAGAGTATCCGGATATAATCTGCGATTTTTATGAAAAAGAGGAGACCGTATGTGCGCAGGTGAAATCGATTAAACAGGACGGAGAGGATGTTGCGGTTAATTTTACAATGCGAAATAATGAACGCAATCTGGATACCATTACTCTTGCAATATGTTTTTATACTACTGAAGGTATAAGCAGTCGGGAACTTCATGCATTTAACCTTGCAGAGGATGCCACCGGGGAAGTGACGTATCGGCTTCGTGTACATATTCCTAACGATATACTGGGAAACGTAAGTAAAATTCATATTTATGCCATGGAGGAGAAAGACGTGCTCTACTCCGAAATAATTGATAATGAGGCAAGACCCGGGAAGACAATACAGATTTTACAGGATTATTCCAGTGGAAGTTGTTATGACAGCAGTATCCGTATGGTTCTAGGAAATTTCAGAACCAAACCGGTAGAAGGAAACGTGGATTATGTATATTTGTATGCAAATGGAAGTGTCTGCCAAAACGATAAGGATTCCGCAGCCTGGTTTACGGATTTAGAGTGTTTTGATGAGAATGGTAATGTGCTAAATTATAATACCGGCAGAACTTATTTACTTGGTTTTTCCAGCCCGGGATACAATATTGACGGAGATAATACTATGGTTCCGCCGATGACAGCCGGAGAATATGTCAGTCCCTCAGAAATCGTTGCAGCCGGAGAAGGGTCCTATGTGATGATTCCGGCAAATACCAAGGTGATTAATATTAGGGCCTATGATGCAAGAGGGAATGACAGTTATATGCCCTGAAGGGCGTAAGATAAAGAAGAGGAAAGCAAGGAGGAAAGGTTATGAATCCAATTTTACCATTATGGGAGTATATCCCGGACGGCGAACCCAGGGTGTTCGGCGACAGAATTTATTTATATGGCTCTCACGACAGACCGGGGTGTGCCGAATTTTGTGATTACAAATTAAAGGTGTGGTCTGCACCGGTGACAAATCCGGGTGAATGGATCTGCCACGGTACCAGTTTTCAGACCAGGGATACCATCAATCATAAAGCGCAGGCACCCTGGACGGACAGGGAACTTTACGCCCCGGACTGTGTGGAGAAAGACGGCAAGTATTATCTTTATATGTACATTGTAGGTTCCAAGGGCTGTATTGCGGTCAGTGACCACCCGGAAGGTCCCTTTGAACTGCTCGGTACCTATCAGTATACCGCAGGCAATGAAGGGGATGACGGAATCTTTAACGATATCGGTGTATTGGTGGATGATGATGGAAGAGTGTATGGCTATTACGGATTTGAAAAATCTTTTATGAATGAGCTTAATCCGGACAATATGGTGGAAGTATTAGATGGCAGTCTGAAGGTCAGGGTGATGGATGAGAGGGAGGAAGTGCCTGAGGAACAACGTTTCTTTGAGGCCAGTTCGCCCAGAAAAGTAGGGGATACCTATTATCTTATTTACTCTCCGAGACGAGGAAGTCGTTTAGCTTATGCCACAAGTAAGAGCCCCACGGGTCCTTTTGCTTATCGCGGTTATATCGTGGACAATGGCGTGGACTATCCCGGAGGAAATAACCATGGCTCCATTATGAACGTGAATGGTAAATGGTATGTATTTTACCATCGCATGACCAACAACAGTATTATGTCCCGCCGTGCCTGCGTGGAGAAAATTGAAATCCTGCCGGATGGTACCATTCCTCCCGTAGAAATGACTTCTTTGGGCTTTGAGGAATCCTTAAACCCTTATCAGGTGATTCCGGCGGAAATTGCCTGTGTATTAAAGGGTGGATGCTATATTACGGAAAAGGATATGTTTACCCGTCCCATTGTAAATATCACCAGAAACAATGTAATCGGATATAAATATTTTGATTTCGGGGAGGATTTTGGAAGCAGTTTTATGCACCTGGCCTTGAAAATCCGTGGACTTGGTGTAAGAAGTACCCTGCGTGTATTTGCAGATTCGGAAGAGGGAGAGGAAATCGGTCATATGGAAATCGGTCTTGGGGACGGTGATTACCGCATGACTGTAAAAGCCCTTACCGGAAGACATGCCATTTTCTTTAAGACTGAGTTAAACATCGAGGGCTGGATGGCAGACCAGTTCATTTACAAAAATCTGTTTGAACTGGAGTCCTTTGTGTTCTATAAATAACTTCTGTCAAATACAATTAGGCCATACAATAAAAAAGACGTTTCGAATAATTCGAAGCGTCTTTTTTGGAGGATGAAAAAGTATATAATTTAATGAAGAAGTCGGAAGGACTTAAACTCTGCGACACCATCACCTTTGTATGTGAAATACAGAGCATTTACTCCGTCCGGAATCGGACAGGTGTTTCTATAGGTTTCCCAAATTGTGGAAAATTCCATCTTAAGTACCGCGAAAACCGGACCGTTTACCGCAGTTTTTACTTCAAAATAACCGGAAGCGTAACCACGGGTACTTATTTCAATTTCCTTAACACCCTTGCAATCAAAATACTTAAATCCGATAGTTGTATCATCTGTAATATGGGTTATGTATCCGGTGTTTTCATCGCCATCCCTGCCTTCCTGGGTAATCCAGGGAACATGGGAACCACCCACATATATTTCGTTATCTTCAGTGAACATATTACAGGCAAGATAAGCAGGATATTCATCCTGATCATTAAGCGGGCCCTGATTCAAGCCGCAGGAAGTAATTTCACTTTGGAGGATGCTGCCATCTTCCCGAAAACTTACCGGTTCGGCACAACCCTGTCTGGAGTACCAGATGTTTAATGTCTGGCGATGATAGAAGATGTACCTCTGATTACCGATTTCCACGAGACTTCCGTGATTGTTGCCGCCATAGGCTGCGGGTCTATCTGCGGGTTTGTAGGAATCGATATGCAAATCAGCATTGCTGACAATAACACCGCCATACCGAAATGGTCCCATAGGGGAATCTGAGATAGCATAACACAACTCGTGCATGACTTCTGATGAATATATGAAATAGTACTTATTATCGAAACAACGGATGGAAGGAGCTTCAAAGAATGCATGATTTTCAAATTCTGTCCCCCGGCTGTATGAACTTCCGGGAACAATGATTTTGGGTGCTTCCAAAACGGTGAGCATATCTTTGTCAAGTATGGTAAGCATTGCTCCGCTTCTGGATTTGTCGCCGATTCCGCAGAAACCGGTATATAGATAAACCTTATTGTCAACCAGTATGACACCCGGATCAAACTGGGGTTCGTCGGTTTCCCCTTCCCCAAGTCTTGTTCCATCCGGATAATGAACATATCCAAGAAATTCATATTTACCGGCAGGCGTATCACATACCGCAACGGATACAATGGAGAGCTTATCAAGAACATAGTAAAGATAATATTTTCCATCCGGACCCTTTACCACGTCAGGAGCATAAAGACACATATTGTTACGCCTGTTTTCCGGATCATCAAGCCTTGAATAGATGACACCTTCGTATCTCCAGTTACCAAGGTCATCAACAGGAGCCGACCAGCATACATAATCGTTTAGGCAGAAAGCATGCCCACGAAAGCAGTCATGTGATCCATATACATATACGCGGTTCCCAAAAACATATGGTTCTCCATCCGGAATATATTCCCAGGATGGAAGATAGGGATTAAAGGCCTGTTTTTTCTCTTTTACTGTTCCAGACATGACACTCACTCCAATTACATATCTCTATTTTATCTTTTCATGTTTTGTAAATAAAATAAACCGACAAATTATAGAAAAATACATTACAAATTATAGACGATAAATTTTTTTGGTTGATTTTGATTTGTGTCAATGTAATTATTATAAGAGAGAAGGAGGACCGGGTAAAACAGGAACCGGAATTTTGAAGATAGATAAAAGAAAATGAAGGAAAGAGGAGAACTGAAATGTATAGGCATATCATTAATCCCGAAAAGAAAAAGGGTCACATTAATCCTGAAATTCAGGGACATTTTTCAGAGCATCTTGGGAGATGCATATATGAAGGAATATATGTGGGGGAGAACTCGGACATTCCGAATAAGAATGGGATGAGAACAGATGTTGTTGAGGCATTAAAGGAAATGAAAATTCCTGTACTCAGATGGCCCGGCGGATGTTTTGCAGATGAGTATCATTGGATGGATGGGATTGGTGAAAAAGCTTCCAGAAAGAAGATGATTAATACAAACTGGGGCGGTGTTGTTGAAGATAACAGTTTTGGTACACATGAGTTCATGGAACTGTGCGAACAGCTGGGATGTAAAACATATATTAATGGAAATGTGGGAAGCGGTACTGTCAGGGAGATGAGTGAATGGGTGGAGTATATGACCTTTGATGGGGTATCTCCCATGGCAGATCTCAGAAAGAAAAATGGGCATGAAAAACCATGGACGGTTGATTACTTTGGTGTTGGGAATGAGAGCTGGGGCTGTGGCGGCAACATGCTTCCCGAATATTACGCCGATATCTTCAGGCATTATCAGACATTTGTAAGAAATTACAATCCGGATAAAAAGATCAAGAAGATTGCAGTCGGCCCATCAGATAAGGACTATAACTGGACGGAAGTGCTTCTTAACAAGTGCTTTATGGGTCAGGGAAAATTCCCGCAGAATTACGGATATATGAACGGACTTTCTCTTCATTATTACACCCTCCCGTATGATTGGGACAGGAAAGGGGCAGCGACCGGATTCAACGAAAAAGAGTGGTATATGACACTGAATAAGACCCTGTTCATGGAGGAACTTCTTACCAAGCATTCTGCTATCATGGACCGCTATGATCCGGAGAATAAGATTGGACTTATCGTGGATGAATGGGGGACCTGGTATGATGTGGAGGAAGGCACCAATCCGGGTTTTCTGTATCAGCAGAATACCATGCGTGATGCACTTGTTGCCGGTATCAATCTGAATCTCTTTAATAAGCACTGTAAAAGAGTGCATATGGCCAATATTGCCCAGCTTGTGAATGTCCTGCAGGCAGTTATTCTTACCGAAGGGGCAGAGATGCTTAAAACACCGACCTACCATGTGTTTAAGATGTACAGTGCACACCAGGATAATGAACTTATTGAGAGCAGTATTGATACCAAGCAGATTGGTTTGGAAGATTCCTATATGGTTCCCAATCTTTCGGAATCCGTATCAGTTGACCGGGATGGCAGGGTACATATCACAATTGCCAACCTTTCCGTATCCGAGGATTATGAGATAGAAAGTACTCTTTTGGGAAAGGAAATAAAAGCGGTTAATGGGGAGATTATAACGGGTAAAATGGATGCTCATAATACCTTTGAAAATAAGGAAACTGTCAAACTGGTTTCTTTTGATGCAGTCAGTATAAAGGGCGATAAGTTAAACTATGTGCTTCCGGCCTGCAGTGTACTTCATATTGAGGTTACCCTATAAGCCATGGAACAGAAAATATGCAGAAGATGCCTGATCAGGGAGATGGGCGAAGAAGAATATCACAAGATGATCGGACAATATATAGAGTTTCTTGACAGGGCGGACAAAGCCCCTGATGAACTGACCGAGAAGAGACTTGAAATATGTAGAGAATGCGACAGGCTGAATGCAGGAACCTGTTTATCCTGTGGTTGTTATGTGGAAATACGGACAGCGATCAAAAGGGCGAAATGCCCAAACAGAAAATGGTAAGAAATCATATTTATCGGGAGGAAAACAATATGTACTATATTGGTGTAGATTTGGGAACATCTGCTGTAAAATTACTGCTTATGGATCAGGATGGGAAGATTATGAACATCGTTTCAAAAGAGTATCCGCTTTACTTTCCACATCCGGGCTGGTCAGAGCAGAAGCCTGAGGATTGGTATACGCAGGTTATGGCGGGTATCAAAGAGCTTATCAAGGATGTCGACAAAAGTCAGGTCGCAGGAATCAGCTTTGGCGGACAGATGCACGGTCTGGTAATTCTGGATGAGAATGATGAGGTCATTCGTCCCGCAATTCTTTGGAATGATGGACGTACAACGAAGGAGTGTGATTACTTAAATAATGTAATCGGTAAGGAAAAACTTTCCATGTACACAGCCAATATTTCCTTTACCGGGTTTACGGCACCGAAGATTCTCTGGGTAAAGAATAATGAACCGGAAAATTTCGCCAGGATTCAGAAAATTATGCTGCCTAAGGATTACATAGCCTATAAGCTTTCCGGCGTTCATTGTACCGATGTATCGGACGCATCGGGAATGCTTGTATTTGATGTAAAGAACAGATGCTGGTCAAAGGAAATGTGTGAAATCTGTGGTATAACAGTGGATCAGCTTGCCCGGGTTTATGAAAGTTATGAAACGGTAGGAACCGTGCTTCCCGAGATTGCGGAAGAACTTGGCATTCCCCAAAGCTGCAAGGTGGTAGCCGGGGCGGGTGATAATGCGGCAGCTGCTGTTGGAACAGGCACGGTAGGGGATGGGAACTGTAACATTTCACTCGGAACAAGCGGGACAATTTTTATTTCTTCCAAAAACTTTGGAGTGGATAAGTTCAACGCATTACATGCATTTGCACATGCAGACGGACACTATCATCTGATGGGGTGCATGCTTTCCGCAGCAAGCTGCAACAAATGGTGGATGGATGAGATTATCGGAACAAAGGATTATGCAAAGGAGCAGAAAGAGATAGAAAAACTTGGTGAGAACCATGTATACTTCCTGCCGTATCTTATGGGAGAGCGTTCCCCGATTAACGATCCGCTTGCACGGGGAACTTTTATTGGTCTTACCATGGATTCTACAAGAGCAGATATGACGCAGGCGGTTCTCGAAGGGGTTGCGTTTGCACTTCGGGATTCTTTTGAGGTGGCTAAGGCACTTGGCATTAAGATTGAGAGAACCAAGATTTGCGGTGGCGGTGCCAAGAGTCCGTTATGGAAAAAGATGATTGCCAATATCCTTAATGTAAAAGTGGATGTGATCGAATCTGAGGAAGGCCCTGCACTTGGCGGAGCTATGCTTGCAGCGGTTGCTAACGGTGAGTTTCAGAGTGTGGAGGAGGCAGCCAAGAAGATTGTGAAGATTATTGATACCGTTGAGCCGGAGCCGGAGCTTGTTGAGAAGTATGAAGCAAGGTATGCGCAATACAAGGAAATATATCCTGCATGTAAGGAACTTTTTAGAAAGATTCTATAAAATTAAACGCGGTAATCCCGCAAGAAGGAGGAAAAAATGAACAACGCACCAAAAGTTAAGATTGGTATAGTAGCAGTATCCCGTGACTGTTTCCCGGAAAGTCTTTCCGTGAACAGAAGAAAAGCTTTAGTAGAGGCTTACAGGACAAAGTACAACGAAGAGGACATTTATGAATGCCCTGTCTGTATCGTGGAAAGTGAAATTCACATGGTGCAGGCTCTTGAGGATATTAAGAAGGCCGGATGTAATGCACTTTGTGTTTATCTGGGTAATTTCGGACCGGAAATTTCCGAAACATTATTGGCAAAGCATTTTGAAGGCCCCAAGATGTTTATTGCAGCAGCAGAAGAGTCGCAGGCAGATCTTTTAGATGGAAGAGGCGATGCATACTGCGGAATGTTAAATGCAAGTTACAACCTGAAACTCCGCAATATCAGGGCATACATACCGGAATATCCCGTGGGTACAGCCGAGGAATGTGCGGACATGATTCATGAATTTGTTCCTATTGCACGTGCTGTTGATGCCCTTGCTAATCTCAAGATTATCAGCTTTGGACCAAGACCGCTCAACTTTCTGGCCTGCAATGCTCCGATAAAGCAGCTTTACAACCTTGGTGTTGAAATTGAGGAAAACTCAGAACTGGATCTTTTTGAAGCATTTAAGAAGCATGACAACGATCCGCGTATCCCTGCCAAAGTGAAGGAGATGGAGGAAGAACTTGGCTCAGGAAATTGTAAGCCCGGTATTCTTCCAAAACTTGCGCAGTATGAACTGACACTTATTGACTGGGTGGAAGCCCATAAGGGTTACAGGAAGTATGTTGCCATTGCCGGTAAGTGCTGGCCTGCATTCCAGACACAGTTTGGTTTTGTGCCCTGCTATGTAAACAGCCGGCTGGCAGGTATGGGTATTCCGGTATCCTGTGAGGTAGATATCTATGGATGTCTTTCAGAATACATCGGATATTGTGTATCAGAGGATGTGGTTACTCTTCTTGATATCAATAATTCCGTTCCGGCAGATATGTATCGTGAGGAAATCGAAGGTAAGTATGGCTATTCCCATAAGGATACCTTTATGGGATTCCATTGCGGGAATACCAACACCAAGAAACTTTCTTTCTGTGAGATGAGATATCAGAAGATCATGGCAAGAAGTCTTCCGGAAGAGGTGACACAGGGCACACTGGAAGGAGATATTAAGCCGGGGGATATTACATTTTTCCGACTTCAGTCAACCGCGGACAATATCCTTCGTGCCTATATCGCCAATGGTGAAGTATTGCCGGTTGCCACAAAATCTTTTGGCTCCATTGGTGTATTTGCTATTCCACAGATGGGACGTTTTTACAGACATGTACTGATTGAGAAGAACTTTCCACACCATGGTGCGGTGGCTTTTGGCCATTATGGAAAGACCCTGTACGAAGTATTCAAGTATCTCGGAGTAAAGGTGGAGGAGATAGGATACAATCAGCCGGCAGGCGTTCGTTATCCAACAGAAAACCCTTTTTCCTAATGGAATATAAATGAGAAAAATATGGAGGAAATGGTCTCTGGACTTGCGCAGAGACCGTTTTTTCATTATAGTATTAGTGGGGGAGGTACGTTTATGAGGAAAATACCCGCAATCGTTTTTGATTCCATAAACAAGGGATTAAACAGATTAAAACTAAGCAGAAAATTTATGATAATGTATCTCTCATGTGTTTTTATTCCACTGATTATTACTTATTCTATTATCATATATTCTGTATATGAAAGAGAAGTGAGCAAGTATCAGTATGATATGGATTATGTAGCATCACTATATAAGAACAGTCTCAACAGTATTATGGAATCGGATAGAATGCTCATTAATTCGATTAATATGAATAGCAGAATCAATTCTTTTTTAAATTCGGAATTTGCATCACCTTACGACTATTATGATCAGTACTATATGCTGATAAACGGTTCTTTTCTTTCCTCCCTTTCGGGTTTAACCAGTGATCATATCTGTGTATATGCGGATAATGAAGGCATACTGGATGGCGACTTCTTCAGAAAAATGTCCGGCTGTAAGGACTCCGCCTGGTATAAGATGTATTTGGAAGGTGGTGAAAAAGAGGGCTTATATGTGTATTATGATGAGAGTGCGGTAAGTAATTCCCTCATCCAAAAACGTAAGATTTATTATATAAAACGTTTGAACTATTATAAGAATGGGTGTGAAAAAATTGCCGTTATTGAAAATAATCCCATCACTTTCCAGAATACAATGAAGGGTCTGGGGAACAGATATCCCATGTATATCAGAAACGGTAATTACATAGTATTTACCAATATGGGGGATGACATTTTATATGAAGAAGAAATCAATACCAAGAACAAAACTTCCTATGTAACAAGTGTCACCCTGAGAGGAAATACTTTTGATATAGTCATACTGAATGAGAAGAATATGATTTCCTCTATTTTGTGGGAAAACAGAGTTGTCATTCTGGTACTTCTTGTTTTTACGATTTTAGTCCCCTGTTTTATGTTAATGCTTGTTAACCAAAGTATTATTTCGAGAATTTTGAAACTTGAGAAAGCCTTTGGTGAGGATGAGAATAATACTTTCAACAGGATTGAAAGTATTGATGGTACGGATGAAATCGCCACACTCATGCAGAAATATAATGAAATGGTAGATATCACCAATAAACTGATTATCACGGTTTACAAGAACAGGCTGAAAGAACAGGAGAATGATCTTGCGAGAAAGAACGCAGAACTTCTGGCACTTCAAAGCCAGATTAATCCGCACTTTCTTTTTAATGCGCTGGAAAGCATCCGAATGCATTCCTTGTTAAAGGGTGAAGAGGAAACTTCGGTGATGGTTGGGAAACTGGCCCTTATGCAAAGACAGTATGTGGAATGGGGACAGGATTTTGTTACCATAAAGAAAGAAATGGAGTCCACAGAAGCATATCTTTACCTTCAGAACTATAGATTTGGAGAGAGACTGAAATTTGAAATTTCGGTGGACGAGGATTGTGAGAACTATCTGATTCCCAAACTTTCCATTGTAACCTTTGTTGAAAATGCCTGCGTACATGGTATTGAATCGAAATCGACCCCGGGATGGATATTTGTCAGGGCTTATCATCAGGATGAATATCTTTGCATAGAAGTAGAGGACACCGGAGGTGGTATGGATGAGGAAGAAGTAAAAGCGATGGAGGAAAGTATCAAAAATGTTTCCATAGAATCCTTAAATGGGAAAAAGCACGTAGGTATATTAAATGCCTGCCTCAGATTAAAAATGATTTCTTCCGATACGGTAGAATTTTCTATTGACAGCGAAATAGGAGTTGGACTGAGCGTTGGAATCAGAATACCCATTGAGAAGCTGGATATGCAAAGTTAAAAGGAGGATGGATTATGTTAAAGGTGATGTTAATCGATGATGAACCTTTTATATTACAGGGGTTACAGATACTGATTGACTGGAAAGCGGAAGGCTATGAAATAGTTGCACTGATGTCCAATGGAAAAGAGGCATATGAATATTTGAAGGAAAATCAAGTGGACTTAATTATTTCGGATATCCAGATGCCTGTGATGACAGGACTTGAACTATTGGAGAAGATTAGGACAGAAAAAATTTCGAGTGCGAGATTTGCTATTCTTACCGGCTATGATGATATTGCATATGCCCAGAGAGCCATAAGAAATGAAAGTATGGATTATATTTTAAAACCTGTTCAAAAGGAAGACATTCTGGCCCTGCTTAGAAATGTTTCGGAACGTGAAACGGAGAAAGCAGTCAACAAGGCGGAACAGAGAAAAATGGAAGATGCGTACCTTGCCAGTAATTTACTTGCACTTATCAAGGGAAAATTTGATTCGGAAAATCTGGAATATGTCAGGAATCATCTGCAGCTTTCCGGTGATATCAGATTTGTGGATATCGAAGTGTTAGGTGGGAGCAGGGACGAGGAAAACGATGATTTTGATTTAAGAATGCTACAGCACCAGCTTCATCATGCCTGTTGTGAATCCTTAAAGGAAAATGCGAATCATTTTATTTTTGATGTATCCTATGATAACCAGAATTACGATGTGGGTTTTATCTATTGTGAGAATATGGCTACGAGAAATGATCTTTCTGAGAAGGAGTTCTTTAAAGATTTAATCAAAAGGATTGAAAACATTCTTTTCATGCAGATTAAGATGACCTGCGGAAAAAAGGTATCTGACATTTCTGCAATTGCAAAATCCTACAGTTCATGCTGTATGTTAATCGGTATTTCGGGCTTTCACAAAAGAAAGAAACTGTATATATATGAAGAGGACGTGCAGGTTGAAAACGGACAGAATATAGTCCTCCTTTGTAAGAACAGCATTGATAATGTCATTTCAGCTATAAACGATGGGGATAAAGCAGCCATAGATTCCAGCATAGATCATCTGTTTGAAGAATTGAGGGAAATCGATGAAAAAGAGAATGCCAAAAACCTGAATATTAACTATTTACTTTTCCAACTTATACATATAGCGACAAAACAGGATGATAACGTGAATCAGGAAGAAGTCATTCATTATATATCAGAGAACTCCTTTGATGAATCCATCATACGGGGCGGCAGCCAGCATATGAAGAGATTTGCTTATGAATATTCGGAGTATCTCTTCAGCCTTCGCAAGAATGTATCGCGAGGTTTGATTTTTAGTATAGAAAATGAAATTAACGAACATTATGCTGAAAATATTACCCTTAAGAGTCTGGGCGATAAGTACTATATAAACAGTTCCTATCTCGGACAGCTGTTTCGAAAGACTCATAATATGTCATTTAAGGACTACCTGACAAAGGTACGGGTCAGTCAGGCAGCCTACCAGCTTTTGAATACGGATAAAAAAATCAATAAAATCGCGGAGGATGTAGGGTATTACGATTGCGATTATTTCATTCGTAAGTTCATAGAATTAAAGGGTTGTACCCCTTCCAAGTACAGACGGGATAATAAAGTCCGCTAATTTTTACCCGGTAAAATCATGATAAATTTATTTATTCTGATTTTATCGGGTTTTTTATTATAGTTTGTCGGGTTGTTGAATCCAAAAAATAAAATTATAATTAAATTACAATAAAAAAAGTCATGAGAATGACAAAAATGGGAGGAAACAGGATGAAGTTTAAAAAATTTTTAGCTCTTACAATGGCGTGCATGCTAAGCGTAGCCGCACTTGCGGGCTGTGGAGGCGGTGACAAACCGACTACCGGCGGTTCCAGTGAGCCCAAGGGCCTTGAAGCAGGCGAAACGTATGAAAAAGATGAGATTGTGAATTACACAATGTTTATCGCAATGCCCGGATCTGAAATTAATGACGGCAATGAAATTCAGAACATCATTGCTGAGAAGACAGGTGTGAAAGTGAAAGAAACCTGGCTTACAGGTCAGTCAGCAGCAGAAGCTGTTGGATCTATTCTCGCTTCAGGTGATTTGCCTGACTTTATCGATGGCGGAGATGGTATGATGCAGCTTTACGATGCAGGCGTACTTGTACCCTGGGATGAATATATTGAGAAATACCCGAATATCAAGGAACTTTACTCAGATGAAGAATGGGAAAGCTTCCGCCAGAAAGATGGACACATCTACTGGGCAAATGTATTCTGCAATACATATGGCGAGTCAATGGCAACGGGCCATAATGACGAAGCTTTCTGGATTCAGTGCCGCGTACTTGAGTGGGCAGGTTATCCGGAAATCAAGACACTTGATCAGTACTTCGATCTTCTTGAGAGATATGCAGCCGCTAATCCCACGATGGAAGACGGAACACCGGTTATTCCTTATACCATGCTCTGCGAAGACTGGAGATACTTCTGTATTGAAAATGCACCTGAATTTTTAGCAGGTTATCCGAACGATGGTTCTGTTATCGTTGACACGAATGCTATGAAGATTGTGGACTATAACACAATACCCGAAGCAAAAGAGTACTTCTCCATTTTGAACGAAGAGTACAACAAGGGCATCATCGATACAGAGTTCGCTACGCAGACATACGATGAGTATATCGCAAAACTTTCCACAGGACGTGTACTTGGTATGTGTGATCAGTGGTGGGATTTCGCTTATACCGTTAACGATATCTTTGTACAGCAGAATCTGGATGATATCGGATGCAACTATGTTCCTCTTGGACTGACTCTTGAAGAAGGAAAAGAGCAGATGTGGCATGTATATGGTGATACCCTCAATAACTCAAGCGGTGTTGCTGTTACTACAAGCTGTGCTGATCCGGACAGAGCATTCCGGTTCCTTAACGATGTACTGGATCAGGAAATCCATGATTTAAGATTCTGGGGAGTAGAAGGTGTTGACTATCTGGTTGACGAAGATGGAATGTACTACAGAACACAGGAAATGAGAGACAAATGGGCTGATTCCGCTTATCAGGCAGAACACAGATGCGTTTATTCTTACCTTCCTCAGTGGCTTGGAACAAGCCATGACGGCAAAAACGCAATGCAGCCCCAGGAACAGGCATCCGAATTCTTTGCAGGACTGGCTGATCCGCTTGTAAAATGTTTTGAGGCATACGGCGCACATGGTTATCCGGATATGATTGGTTCTGTTGTAAAAGAAACCGGTCCCTGGTACCCGATGTATTCTTACTCTAACAGCATGACAACCGAAACACCCGGTGGTGTAGCATGGACGAAGATGGGTGAAGTAAAACACGAATGGCTTCCTAAGGTTGTTATGGCATCTAACTTTGATAAGGAGTGGGATGCATACATGAAGGCATATTCCGAATGTAAGCCGGAAGATTTTATTGCAGAGATGCAGGAAGAACTTGACAGAAGAGCAGGACGCTAATCAGAAATTTGCAATAAATAGATTTAGTTGTGGCAACCGCAGTCATAGGATTGTGGTTGCCACTAATATAGAAGGAGGCTAAAACATTGAAGGCGGACCTCAAAATTAAGAAAAAACCAATGAAAGAGAAATTGAACAAGAATGAGTTACATCGCCAGTCGGTCTTGTTGGTGTTTACGATAATTTTTGTAATATATGGTTTTATATTTTATTATCTGCCGCTTGCCGGATGGATTATGGGATTTCAGAACTATAAAATTAGAGATGGTCTTTTTCATTCTCAGTTTGTCGGTTTTGATAAATTTATTTTCCTTTTTCAGGATAAATCCTTTTTAAGAGTTATCAGAAATACTTTGGCAATGGGTATTATTAACCTGGTTGCTACTTTCGTAACGGCAATTGCATTTGCTATCCTGCTGAATGAAGTCAGGAATAAAACGGGAAAGAAAATGGTTCAGACGATTTCCTACCTGCCGCATTTCCTTTCATGGATTATTGTTACAGGTATCATACATGATGCTCTGTCAAACACAGGTATTATCAATGAAATCCTCATGAATCTTCATGTTATAGATGGACCAATCAATTTCTTTGCACATGAAAAATACTTCTGGCCAATTGTTGCATTTGCAAATGTATGGAAGGAAACCGGATGGAACGCCATTATTTATCTTGCGGCCATTACATCAATTGATCCTTCGCTTTATGAAGCGGCTGAGATGGATGGTGCCGGAAGGTGGGCTAAGATCAAACATATTACACTGCCGGGCATCCGTCCTACCATTATGATTTTGCTGGTTATGAATGTCGGTAATGTCCTGAATGCGGGATTTGAAGTGCAATACTTATTAGGTAACGGCCTGGTACGAAAGGTATCAGAAACTATTGATATCTACGTATTGAACTGGGGTGTCAGTCAGTCTGACTACTCATTAGGTACTGCAGCAGGTATTTTCAAGAGTGTTGTTGCAATTATTCTGATTATAATCGCCAATTCTGTTGCGAAGAAGTCCGGCGAAGAACATCTGTTCTAAGGAGGTTGCATAATGAATGATAAAAATGAAATGGAATTGAATTATGCCAACGCGGATGGGGAGAGTGATGGTGGAATACAAATCGAACCGAAAGTAAATCCACCCGAAAATAAACGAAAAATTGAAATAAAAAGATCACATAGAAAGAGACGTGCCAGTGATAAAGTATTTACCGTTTGCAATACTGTTTTTATGATACTTTTTTCGGTTGTAACTCTTTATCCGGTGCTTAACACTCTGGCTATTTCACTCAACGATGGTCTTGATGCCGTAAGGGGAGGTATTCATCTTATACCGCGTGTATTCTCGCTGAAGAGCTATCAGACGGTTTTGGGAATTCAGGGATTTGTACGAGGTGCATTTATCACTGTATCCAGAACCGTGCTGGGTACACTGTTTGCACTTGTTGCCAATGCATTACTTGCTTATATTATTTCACGTAAGCGTTTCCTGTTCCGGTCAGAGCTTTCACTCTTCTGGGTCATTACGATGTATGTAAGTGGTGGTCTGATTCCTACTATGGTACTTTATAAGGCACTTCATCTTACCAATTCCTTCTGGGTATATGTAATTCCCGGTATGGTAAGCGCATTCAATGTAATGGTCCTCAGAACATACATGGAAGGACTTCCGGATGAACTTGAAGAATCTGCGCAGCTTGATGGTGCGGGGTATATGACAATCTTTGTCAGGGTTATTTCTCCGCTTTGCAAGCCTGTTTACGCAACCGTTGCTTTGTTCGTTGCCGTATATCAGTGGAACTCCTGGTTTGATGCAATGATCTATAACCGTATGAAGCCGGAATACACAACGCTTCAGTATGAACTTATGAAACTGTTAAACTCCGTAATGCAGCAAAGTGGTAGTGCAACCGGCGGAGCTGCTGCGAATGGTGGAAATGTTTCTGCTGTAACTCCCGTAAGTGTACGTTCTGCGGCAACCATTATTACAATGCTGCCTATCGTATGTTTATATCCGTTCTTACAAAGATATTTTGTAACCGGTCTTACCATTGGTGGCGTAAAGGGATAATGTGATTCAGTTCATGTAATTTTCCACTCCGACTATTCTTTGTCGGAGTGGTTTTTTGAAATTCAGAGGAGTTTTTATGTACGATTTAAAGCACAGGAAATCATCGAAAATTATTGAAATCAGAGACAAAGCAGGGAATTTGTTGAAAAATACTCCCGTGACCATAAGACAGACCAGACAGGATTTTCTTGTAGGTATCAATGGATTTGATGTGATGCAGTATGTTACTTCAAAGACAGAGACAGAAAAAGCTTTTTTTGAAGACAGGGTCAAGAAGGAACTTGCGGTGTTTAATTATTTTACGCTCCCGATGTATTGGGGAATGTATGAACCCGAGGAAGGGAAAACCAGGAAAGAGGATTGTGTAAAAGCCACCAGGTTCTTAAAAGCCAATAATGTCTTCCTTAAGGGGCATCCATTGTGCTGGCATACGGTATGTGCGGACTGGCTTTTGCAATATGATGATGAAACAATTTTAGAAAAGCAGATTAACAGGATTCATAGGGAAGTGAATGATTTTAAGGGTTTGATTGATGCCTGGGATGTCATTAATGAGACCGTCATTATGCCGGAATTTGATAAATATGATAATGGGATAACCAGAATCTGCAAGAAGTACGGCCGTATTCCTCTGATTAAGACCGTTTTTGATGAAGCCGCATCCTGTGGGACGGGCACCAGGCTTGTATTGAATGATTTTAATGTATCGGATAAGTATGAAAAAGTCATAGAGGAGTGTCTGGAGGCCGG
Source organism: uncultured Lachnospiraceae bacterium (assembly GCA_945919075.1). GTDB lineage: Bacteria > Bacillota > Clostridia > Lachnospirales > Lachnospiraceae > Acetatifactor. The sequence continues at coordinate 12,219 of CAMEIX010000004.1, read as the reverse complement.
TGTAAAGATAGATATTATCGGTATTCAGTCGCACCAGCATCAAGGCTATTGGGGAAAAGAAAAACTTCTTGGTGTGATTGAGAGGTTTTCAAAATTTGGCATCCCGATTCATTTTACGGAAAATACCATGGTATCAGGCACATTGATTCCGAACGATATTGAGGATTTGAATGACTGGCAGGTGGAAGACTGGCCGACAACAGAGGATGGTGAGGCAAGACAGTGCGAAGAAATGGAAGAAATGTATCGTATTCTGTTTGCAGCGCCTGCGGTTCAGGCAGTGACCTGGTGGGATTTTGCCGATGGGGCATGGCTTGGTGCTCCATCCGGATTGATTCGAAAAGACGGCACTGAAAAACCGGCCTACAGGAAATTGAAACAAATGGTTCATGAGGAGTGGACGACAAATTATGAAGTCATGACAGATCAACAGGGGATGCTGCTTTTAGAAGGGTTTAAAGGGGATTATATCATTTCTGCTCCGGGGCAGACAATACAGGTTAGCCTGTGATATAATGAGTATTAGCAGTAGTCTGATTTTAACTATAGAAGGGGGAACGGTATCATGAATCTGTTTCGTTATGACAGTTCGGTTATGGAATTTATTGAGAAGGTCGCAGACTTTATTTTATTAAATATTCTCTGGGTGCTCTGTTGTATTCCAATCGTGACAATCGGAGCGGCAACAACTGCAAAGTACACCATTTCCATGAGAATTATCCGGGATGAAGAGACGAAGGTTATTGTACCTTTTTTTCAGGCGTTCAAGGAGAATTTTAAGCAGGCAACCATTCTATGGGGGATTATGATGGTCGCCATCGGCGTGTGTATCATGGACTGGTACTGGATTAAAGGGAAAGGAAATGATATATCACAATTTTACGTAGTGGCAGTTTTTGTCATTTCCGTTATTGTTCTTTGTGTATGTCTGTCCGTTTTTCCTTTTATTGCAAGATTTAAGGTGACGGTTAAGGAAGCATTAAAAGCGGCGGGGATTTTTTCTTTTCTGCATTTTATCCAATTGATCCTGATTGCTTTGCTGGAGGTTGGAACGATTGTGGCATCCATATGGTACTTAAGATGGCTGCCCCTTGTGCTTTTATTTGGGACCACTTCTGCCTTCTATTTTAATACTATTTTGTGTGTGAAGGAATTTAAGAAAATTGAAGATTCCATGAATTCGCAGGAGGATACGGATAGAGAAGGAGAAGAAATGATTCAGGATGTTTCTTGTGAGGAAGAGATGAATGGCTGAGGAAAAGAAAAATCGGAAAAAGAACAGCGAAGATGACGAAATTACTTGGAAGAAGAAGTTGGTGGATGAAAAAGAAAAAATAGCTGCGATGGATAAGAAACAAAAGTGGTCCTATTATAAGACCTATTATCTTGTTCCAACGGTTGTCACTGCTTTTGTTATGGTTTGTATAATTTGGTTTTTATATGATGCTGTTTTTTCAAGAAAGAATGTCCTTTACACAGGTGCACTTGTGGGATGCCAGGTATCCGATGCGGGCAGGGATTATCTTACGGAGGGATTTCGGGAAGTCCTTGGTGGCAGACAGGGGAAGGACAGCGTGATTCTCTCAGAGGATTTATGGATTGCCTTTTCCGAAGAGGATGTGAAGAATTACCAGTCAATGGATTCCAGCTTATATGTTAATATTGCAGCAGGTGATTTTAATTATATGCTGATTGACGGAGCTATGGTGAATCAGTATGCGGAGTTGAATGCTTTAGCTGATTTAAGCGGTTACGTTCATACATATAGAATAGCGGAGGAAGATTTGTTTCTGACAGAAGATGACGAAGTGGTGGCGATTAAGCTCTCTGCGGATGCTGTAGAGCGGATGGAAATTACATCCTTAACCGGGGAGGTATATTTGGCGATTGTGGATGTAAAAAGAAATATTCCATATGATGAGTTATTTATAGAGTATATAATGCGTTAGGGGGCGAATAATGAAAATTTCATCAATTTATAGTGACAGAATGATTTTGCAAAGGGGAAAGAAAAACACCATATCCGGTATTACACAACCTTTGGCAACCGTCACGGTTGTTTTTCGTGAAGAAAGCTATGATACAAAAGCGGACAGTAATGGTAAATGGGCCATCGATATACCTGCCGGCTCCTCAGAAGGCAGCTTCGGACCATATGAGATGGTAATAAAAGATTCAACCGGTGAGGAAATAACGATAAAAGACATCCTGTTTGGGGATCTTTTCCTTTTAGGTGGTCAATCCAATATGGAGCTTCCGGTAGGACGCACACGGGATTTATATGAGGATGAAATCAATTCGGCTATGGATTCCTGTATCAGAATGTTTCAGGTTGCCAAGGAATTTGATTTCTCAGGTGAGCCACGGATTCTTGATAGTGGGGAATGGAGCAGCGTGACTCCGGAAACGGTTCAGGATTTCAGTGCGATTGGTTACTTCTTTGCCAAGATGTATCGGGAGAGCAGAAAGGTGCCGGTTGGTCTGGTTCACACGGCCGTCGGGGGAGCTCCGGTAGAAGCATTTATGAGTGAGGATACGATTCAGGATACAGCCCAAAAGATCAGAACCACCCATGACTTGAAATGTCAATGTGATGGCAACAAAAATATGGGATGTATTTTCTGCTATGACAAAATGCTCATGGAAGATAAAAACCCGAAGCACGTTGAGGATGTAAAGAAGAAGGATCTTGAAAGGATTTCTGCGTGGCATGATGCTTTGGAAAATGGAGATCCGGGTTTGAAAGAAGGCTGGGTTAATAAATGGGATGAGAGTGACGATGTGATTTCACTTCCGGGCTTTTTTAAGGGGACAAAGTACGAGAAGTATTTTGGTACATTATGGCTTCAGAAAACAGTGAATATTCCGAAAAGTATGACCGGAACAGATGCACTGCTTGCCATGGGAACTCTTGTAGATGCGGATAAGACCTATCTGAATGGAGAACTTGTCGGAGCAACAGAATACAGATATCCACCCAGAAGATATGCACTGCGGAAAGGAATCTTAAAAGCCGGAGAGAATACTCTCACTATAAGACTTTGCATGGATAGCAATATCGGTGGTGCAGTGCCGGATATGCCATATCATATTAAATGTGGCAATGAGGTTATAAGTTTGGAGGGAGACTGGAAATTAAGAAAAGGCTACGAATGCGAAAGGCTTGAGGGGGAAACTTTCTTTATCTGGCATCCGGCAGCGCTATTTAATTCCATGATTGCGTCCATAAAGGATATTTCCTTCAAAGCAGTTTTGTTCTATCAGGGCGAATCAAACTGCGGATACCCGGAATACTATGCAGATATGCTCCAGGCCATGGTAGCTGAATGGAGAAGTTTGTTTGGAGAAATGCTTCCTTTTTACATGGTGGAGATTCCCTATTTTCTGGGGGATGGCCCGGACTACATAGTGGATCCTTATACAAAAGTCAGGGAAGCACAGCATGAAGCTGTAAAGAATATGAGTAACGTATATTTAGCAGAAATCTATGATTTGGGTCAATACAATGAATTACATCCGCAGAATAAAAAGGATGTTGCAAAGAGATTGTTTGAAATGTACATGAATAGTCGGAGGGAAAAAGAATGAGGAGAAAAAATGAAAGAAAACCACTTGTAAATCATATTTATACAGCAGATCCATCTGCCCATATATTTAACGGTAAGATTTATATTTATCCATCCCATGATGTGGAGCATGATTGTCCGGATGATGATGATGGTGATCAGTATATCATGGAGGATTATCATGTTCTTTCCATGGACAATTTGGACAGTCCCTGCGTGGATAATGGATTGGCGCTCCATCAGGATGATATCCCTTGGGTGAAGAATCAGATGTGGGCTCCGGACGCTGTTGAGGTGAACGGAAAATATTATCTTGTGTTTCCGGCCAAGGATCAAGATGGAATCTTTCGTATTGGAGTGGCAGAAGCAGATACGCCGGTAGGACCGTTCCATCCACAGGACAATTATATTCAGGGAAGTTACAGTATCGACCCATGTGTATTGAAAGATGATGATGGGAAGATTTACTGCTATTATGGAGGCCTCTGGGGAGGGCAGCTTGAAATGTGGCAGTCAGGAGCCTTTAATCCTAAGGAGAGAAGACCTGAGGGAGAGGAACCCGCAATCGGACCGATGATTGCGGAATTTGCAGATTCTATGGATCAATTTGTAACGGAGCCGAAACATATTCAGATTCTGGATGAAAATGGCGAACCTTTAAAGGCCGGTGACGAGGATAGAAGGTATTTTGAGGATCCCTGGACGTATAAATATAATGGAAAATATTATTTTTCCTATTCTACGGGAACTACCCATTATCTTTGCTATGCAGAAGGTGACAATCCTTATGGACCGTTTACCTATAAAGGTCGTATCATGGAACCGGTACTGGGCTGGACGACCCATCATTCTATTCTTGAAATCGATGGGGAGTGGTATCTGTTTTACCATGATTGTGAGCTTTCCGGTGGAATTACTCACGAAAGATGCGTAAAATACACGAAGTTATCTATAGCGGAAGACGGGACTGTTAAAACGATTCATCCATATGAAGACGATTAATGATTTAAAAGATAGTATTGAAAAGAGGGAATCAATTTGAAGAAAAAAGTCGCAATTTTGGCAAATGGTTGGAATAGTGAGAATTTATTTCAGTATGTACAGGGGCTTTTTAATGGTACCCCGGATAGTGCAATTGACTATTATGCCTTTTTGTGTCATGCAACATACACCGTACCGGATGTACTTATGAAAAGTGTAAGCAGTATTTATGAATTGCCTGATTTTTCTCTTTTTGATGCTATCATTATCTATAATCCCGGCTTGAATTTCAAGGAATCCATTGACGTGATTGTGAAAAGAGCAAGGAACAGTAGCATTCCCGTTATCAGTGTGGGGGTAAAATACGAAGATTTCTATTTCGTCGGTACGGATAATTACATAGGGATGAAGGCACTTTGTTCGCATGTCATCGAGGAACATGGAGTAAAACACGCAAGATACATTGCCGGCCCCCGGGAAAATGATGATTCCAATGAAAGATTAGAGGCTATCAGGGATTCCTTTTCGGAGCATGGTATGCAATTTACGGATGATTTGGTATTTTATTCGGACTGGGAGCTTCTTCAGACTGCAGAATATGTAAACAGGTTATGTAAAAGTGGCGAGGAACTTCCGGATGCATTTATCTGTGCCAATGATTTTCTGGCAGAACAAGTCTGCTACTCCCTGACTAAAAATGGAATTCAAACGCCGGAGGACGTTATAGTTACCGGCTTTGACTTTTCGGAAGAAGGAAAACTGTTTTATCCGTCCATAGCCAGCGTTAACCAGCATTATGATGTAATGGGAAAAGTAACAGCAAATATTATTTTCAGAGTACTTCACGGGGAAGAGGTAGCGAAGGATAATTCGGTCATATGTGAATTCCGCCCGGGGGAAAGCTGTGGCTGTACAAATTGCAATCATGAAGATGAACTCCGCAGAATGTATGCAAGATCCATATCCAGAAGAGCGATAGAGGATGATCATACAGAAGGAAGAAGAGATCGTCTTACCACGACCATCATTGAAGCTAATTCGTACAGCGATTTGAAAAACAGACTGAAGAAAAATTTTTCGGAAGAGTCAGGGATTGAAGGAGATACCTTTTTTTGCATGCTGGATCCGAAATTATCGATGATTGCCGAAAACGATATCTCCGGTTTCCCGAAATATACTTTTGCGGAGGAGATGGATGTAGTTGTCAGTAAGGTAAATGGACAGCATATGGAATTGGAACGAATAAAAACGAAGAAACTCCTTCCGGATGCTATTGATGAAAAGGAGAATCATATCTATACATTTATTCCGATATATTTCGAAACATTTGTATGTGGATATATGGTTTTTACAGATAAAATTGACTGGTTCTTTTCCAGGATGTATTATAAGTTTGAGCGAAGCTGTGCTTCCTCCATATCTTTATACAGGAGAAATGTCCAGGTTACAGAGCTTAACAAAAAAATGTCTGAGCTGATGGAAAGGGATCCGCTTACAAAAGTTAAGAACAGGATGGCTTATGAGCGTTATGTCAGCATGCTTGAAAAGAAGTTTGGCGAAGGACAATTGACGGAATTTGCTGTGGTATATTTTGATATTAATAATTTGAAACTGGTGAACGATTCGCTTGGACATGAATTCGGAGATATCTATATTCAAAATTGCAGTAATTTTATCTGTAGCTGCTATAAACATAGTCCGGTTTTTCGTATCGGAGGAGATGAGTTTGTAACCGTTTTAACCGGCGAGGATTTCGAAAATCGTCATAAGATTCTTAATCAGATGGGCGGAACCATGGATTGCCGGAATAAAGGAGAAGAGCCGGATATAGAGCACGTATCAATCGCATACGGCATGGCAGAATATAATACTGACAAGGACGTAAAATTCAAATCGGTTTTTAAGAGGGCAGATGAGCTGATGTATCAGAATAAGGCTGCAATGAAAAATGGAGATATCCGATAATTCTACATTCAATATCGGGGAGAAAATACTATGATAGAAAAAATGATGAGAAGTGTGATAGAGCAGGACAGAGCATCGGTGGTTCTGTGTGACCTTAATCATACGATTGTGTATATGAATCCCGCTGCAAAGAAGAATTATCAAAAATGGGGCGGGGAAAAACTTGTGGGTAAAAATTTGTTAGATTGCCATAATGAACATTCCCGTAAAAAAATCGAGGAAGTAGTGGCATGGTTTCAGAAATCACAGGATCATAATATCATTTTTACTTTTCATAACGAGAAAGAGAATAAAGATGTATATATGGTAGCACTGCGGGACGAAAAGAGTGAACTGATTGGATATTATGAAAAGCATGAGTACAGGAATGCGGAAACAGGAAGTTTGATATAACATGAATTCCGGAGATAAATGGGGAAAGAGCTGATGACGCAGAACATCAGCTTTTTTTAGGCGGTCTGCTACAGAACCGTTTTTATAGAATTGCCAAAGCAAGATTTTTAGAAGTGGGGAGGCTGATTGAGAAAGTATTTCCTATTTTACGCGATAAGTGATATTCTATTATAAAGGGATAGGAAATGGCAGGTGTATGTGTTGGCTTATGAAAAACTATTAAATGAAATCTATGCGGCGGTATCGCTAAAATATCTGTGGAAAGAATACCGGCCATATTTTATCAAGAGCGAATCGCCGGATTGGATTAACGAGACCATGGATTTCGGGCTGGAGGTCAGTCAGGCACTTTTACCTTATGACGGGCAGGAGGATAATTTTATTGAACGATATCTGGGTTGCCTGAAAGAAGAACTGCCACCGCAGGCATTTGAAAAATATGGGGATCGTCTGAATTTTTATAACGGACGGTTCTGGGCAATCCTGCCCGACCGTGCAGTGAAGCAGGATTATCTTTCCAAGGCAAAGTACCGGTTTGACAGAAAACTGGAAAAACTGAATACCAATTATACGCACAAACGGTATAATGGATTATATCTTTTTCTGCATCCCACAGATGAGACGGAAATTGATGTGGGAGCGCTGTTTGAGTATATGCGGTTCCGGCAGGAAAGAATGGAGAGACGCTTTGACTGGGTTTTCCTAAATTGTGTAAAGAAGATTTATGTCTGTGATTATGGGAATAATACCATCGAACCTATAATACTGCCCCAGAATGCGGAGAATTTTCTGAACACCGAAGCAGAATACCTGCGCTATTGCCACGAATGGGAAGACGGAATGCCGTTGGATGGGAGATAAAATGATTGTTAAGATATTAGGAAAAGAGGAAATAGAACAGATTTATGATTTATATATGGTAAAGGATTTCCCGGATGATGAGTTGAAGCCCTGTGCCTATATTTTGCGAAGTGTGGAAAGGGGCTATGGCTTTACGCTGGGCATCTATGAGGGGGATGCATTGTCCGCCTATGGGGTTTTTGTTCATACCGATCATTGGGCGCTGCTCGATTATTTTGCGGTGGTTTCCGATAAAAGGGGGACCGGAATCGGACATCAGGTGATGGGGATTTTTGGAGATTATATCCGTGAGCATTTTCCCGGGATTAAGGGGATTTTTATCGAGTCGGAAAATGTGGATTGTGCCGTTAACGATGCGGATAAAGAGACCCGAAAACGGAGAATTTCATTTTATCTGTCCTGTGGAGCAAAGAAGACCGGCATCGGTTCTAATCTTTTTGGAGTGGAGTTCGACATTCTGTTTTATGAAACAAACGGACAAACGGGTTATGATGAAACAGCTTCGTTGGATGAGGTGTACCGTCTGATGTTTCTGCCGGAGCATTATGAAAAGAGAGTACAGATATTTAGGAGGTAAAGAAAATATGGTAAAAATAATTTCAGACAGTACCTGTGATCTGTCGGAGGACTTAATTCAAAAGTATGATATTTCCATTCTGCCACTGCATATTATTTTAGGAGAGCAGGAATTTGAGGACGGAATTGGTATTACACCGGATAAGATATACGCCTGGTCCGATGCCAATAAGACCACACCGAAGACATCTGCACCGGCAATGGAGCGGGCAGTGGAAATTCTTAAGCCGCATATCGAAGAAGGGAAGGAAGTGGTTTGCTTTGCTATCTCAGAGTCTATGTCTTCGTCTGCAAATGTGATGAGGCTTGCGGCTGAGGAACTGAATGCAGATGATAAGGTGACGGTGATTGATTCTGCAAATCTGTCAACCGGAATCGGGCTTTTAGTAATTGAGGCTGCGCTTTTGGCAAAGCAGGGTTGTACGGCAGCACAGATTAAAGAACAGATAGAGGAATTAAAGCCCAGGGTGAGAGCCAGTTTTGTGGTGGATACCCTGACTTATCTGCATCGGGGAGGAAGATGCACGGGGCTTGCGGCACTGGCCGGAAATACCTTAAAACTGCATCCAAAGATTGTGGTAAAAGACGGAGCCATGGGAGCCTCCAAAAAATACCGGGGGAAGATGGAGCATGTGGTGATGGATTATGTGAAGGATATGGAGAAAGAACTTCAAGATGCCTGTCCGCAAAGAGTCTTTATTACCCATTCCGGTTGTGAGAAAGAGATTGTGGATGAGGTGCAAAATTATCTGTCGTCCCTGCATATATTTGAAGAGATACTGGAGACCAGAGCCGGTGGAGTCATATCCAGTCATTGCGGTCCGGGAACGCTTGGTGTGCTGTTTATCGCCGGATAGGAGTATTATGGAAAGATGTGTCATTATTGGCGGAGCGGATATCGGACATTACGGACGGTTAAAGCATATGATAAGGAAGGATGATTATGCTATTTACTGTGACAGTGGATTAAAGCACCGCGAAAAACTGGGGCTTGCACCTTCCCTTGCTGTGGGGGATTTTGATTCCTATCCCATTGACCGGGTGGAGGACAGGACAGAACGAATTGTTCTTCCCTGTGAAAAAGATGATACGGATACCGTATATGCCGTAAAGGAAGCACAAAAAAGAGGTTATAAGGAGTTCCTGCTTCTCGGGGTATTGGGAGGCAGGATGGATCATTCGTTAGGAAATCTGGCAATCCTTTCTTATTTGCGTAGGAACGGATGCCGGGGAATGATTGTGGATGATTTTGGGCAAATTGAATTAATCGTTTCGGGAGAACAGACGGAAATCGGAGAGGAGTATGCATATTTTTCACTGCTCGCCTATAATGGAACCGCAAAAGGTGTGACAATTTCGGGAGCGAAATATCCGCTTGAAGAGGCTGACATTACCGGACGGTATCAGTACGGAGTGAGCAATGAAGTTCTAAAGGGCGGGCGCGCCAAAGTAAGCTTACGGGAAGGAGAACTGTTACTGGTAAAAGTTTATTAAAAATGCATATAATAGAAAAACAAAAGGAAGGACTATTGGAACCTTGAAAACAGACCTTGAAAAAAGTGTAAAAAATAGTTGACGGCAAGGGATTTTATGTTATAATGTTAATTGTGCATGCGGTCATGTACATATATTAACCCATATCAGTCGAGAAACTTGAAGGGACTGAAGGGAGGTCAGGTGTAATTATGTCAAACGTAATCGTAAAAGAAAACGAAACTTTAGACAGCGCACTGCGTCGTTTCAAGAGAAGTTGTGCTAAGGCTGGTATCCAGCAGGAAATCCGTAAGAGAGAGCATTACGAGAAACCCAGTGTAAGACGTAAGAAAAAGTCTGAAGCAGCAAGAAAACGTAAATATAACTAATCTGAAAAGTCCTAGGTCAAAAGCGATCCGGGACTTCTCTTTTATAAGAATTTATGAGGAGAAAAACTATGTGGTCGAGAGAATTGTTCGGAACCGATGTGTATCATCTGATAACCGCTTTCGTGATCTACAGTATGTTAGGCTGGCTTGTGGAATCGATCTATATGTCGTTCTGCAACCGTAAGATTACCAACAGAGGATTTGCAAAAGGGCCATTCTGCCCTATCTACGGATTTGGTGCAGTTTTAGGAAATCTGCTGCTTACACCGTTCAAGTTTAATCCTGTGGTTTTATACTTTGTGGCTGCCGTTATGGCAACTACCTTTGAATATATTGTAGGTGTCTGCATGATTAAGTTTTTGGGAGAATTATGGTGGGACTACAATGAGAAATTCCTAAATTACAAAGGCATCATCTGCCTGGAAAGTACGATTGCGTGGGGATTTTACGGCATCGGAATCTGCTATTTCCTCAATGACTATCTTTACGGGTTGATTGATACATGGGATTCTGCGATTGTAACCAAAGTTGTCATGGGAATCCTGTTTTTGGTGATTATCGATTATATCTTCCAGTTGGCAAAAGTTTTTGATAAAGATTTAGGCGAAATGATTAAAAAACGTGTCAGTGCCATTATGGCAAGATGGAATTAATGAGGTAAAAGTCATAGAAAGAGCCGTACCCCCATATCTTGTATAAAGAAGATAAGGGAGTGCGGCTTTTGTTATGTAAAAAAATAAGAAAAGGAGTGGCCCTTTTGCTGGTGCTGTTTTTGTGGGCGGGTTGTCCCGTAAAGGCGGGTGCAGCAGTAGAAGTGTCAGCCCCTTCCGTGATTCTGATGGAGGCCAGTACCGGACAGGTCATTTATGAAAATAATGCAGATGAACACAGGAGTCCTGCAAGTGTTACCAAGATTATGACGCTTCTTTTGACGTTTGAAGCTCTGGAAAGCGGAAAAGTACATTTGGATGATGATGTAATTACCAGCGCACATGCAAAATCCATGGGAGGCTCCCAGGTGTATTTGGAAGAGGGGGAAATACAGTCCCTGGATACCATGATCAAATGCGTTACGGTGGCATCCGGAAATGATGCTGCGGTGGCACTGGCGGAGCATATTGCCGGAAGTGAAACAGATTTTGTGGAGATGATGAATAAGAAAGCGGCTGAGCTTGGCATGCAGAATACCCGGTTTGAGGATTGCTGTGGACTGACGGATTCGGACGGTCATTTTACCAGCGCAAGAGATGTTGCCATTATGTCCAGAGAACTTATTACCAAATATCCGGCTGTCTATAATTATTCCGGAATCTGGATGGAAGACATTACGCATGTGACCAGGCAGGGGAGCAGTGCTTTTACCCTTGCCAATACCAATAAGTTATTAAAGCAGTACCCTTACGCAACAGGGTTAAAGACCGGTTCTACAAGTAAAGCAAAATACTGCCTTTCGGCAACGGCAAAGAAGGATGGCGTGGAATTAATTGCTGTCATTATGGGAGCACCGGATCCGAAAAGCAGGGTTTCGGATGCCAAAATACTATTAAATTATGGCTTTAGTGTCAGTCATCTTTATGTGGATGAAAACAAAGATCCATTAGATCCGGTTTCCATCAGTGGTGCCGTAAAAGAAGAGGCCATGGTGGAATATGAGGGAGAATTCCGATACCTTGACCTTACCGGTGCCGATTTAACCGGCATGGAGAAAACCTTTACCTATAAGGAAGAGCATCGGGCACCCATTGTAAAGGGAGAAATTGCCGGGGAGGTTACCTACCGGCTTGGAAATGAAACGGTGGGCAAGGTACATATCCTGTATGCGGAAGATGTGGAACGTGCCGGCTATGGGGATTACCTGAAAGAGATTTTCAAGGCGTTTCTATTGTAGAACAGCCAACTGATGTGATATAATATGTTCCGATTTCGAAGAAATCGAGAACAGCAACCGAAAGGTTGCGTCAATATGTTCCGATTTCGAAGAAATCGAGAACAGCAACCGAAAGGTTGCGTCAATA